>NZ_JBWKEI010000014.1:0-186409 GCF_056435525.1 Streptomyces sp. NPDC043908
GTGGGAAAGACGCGACGACATCCATGAAGCCTTCCTGGGCCTCGCCGTCTGCCTGATCACCCATCGGCATGTCCAGAGGCTTTGTTAGGGCCAGTAAAGCAGTGAGGGACAGCACACCGAGCCCCGGCCGACATCCCCCTCAGACACCGGCCGGGGCGCACCCATGCCCGGACTCCGCACTGGTGAGCTCGAACGCGGCCGAGTCCCACCAGTAGCCGCGCCAGTACCCAGCCGTCCAGTACCGACCACGAACACCACGCGCACCAGCAGCGTGTCGCGCCGCCCGGCAGGCGCCGGACCCGGTATACCCGGGTGTCGTGCCACAGGCGCCCGCCCGCAACGGACCCCCACAGGGGGCCACTCCCCACCCGGATTGCCGTGCAGCTCCACACGGCGGATCACCACTGCATCACCCTGCGGCGCGCGACTGATACACGATCAAGATCACTGCCGATAGACGGTTTGTTCCGCCGAGTTCGCGGCCTCCTTGCGTACAGCGGCGGGGCCTTGGAGCGTGGACGACGCGTGGGCGCCCACGGCGTGGCGTTGGGTGAAGTGAGTCGGCCTTGGTTCCGGAAGCGCGTGTGCCCCGCGCGGCACGCGCGGGGCACAGGAAACGGGGACTCCCGAACTCGGTGTCCAACCGAACACTGCGGGCATTTCGGGGGTGCCGACGTGCCCTGCTGCGCCCGGCGCTGCGGGCGCTCACCAGAGTGACACGGCCCGGCACGTCGCGCGCGACGGCACCGGGCCGTGGCGATCCGGACCGCGGCTCGGATCAGTCGGTGGTGGGCTCCAGGTAGTACTCGTAGGGTCGAGGTTGAAGGTCAGTCCCGTGAGCCTGCCGACCATGCGATCGGACAGTCATATGGCGGCCCGAGTGTGAAGGTCCATTACGCCGGGCAACCACCGGGGCATGACCCCCGCCCCTTCGTGCCACCGCAAGCCAGGCAGGCGATACTCCGGTCTTCGCGGCCGCCAGGGCAGCCATCCGTATGCGGTGCCGGTCGGCCTCACCAGCTCTCCGGCCGCAGACCGAGGCATGCCCCACGTGCCACCGAGCGGAGGCTTCGCCGAAGGCGGTACTCGAGTGGGACCTGCACGTACACAGGTCGAGGCAACAGAAGAGATGGCTACTCCTTCACCTGACGATTGACGATCTCCATGCTCCAGATGTCTCCGTGCCCGGGATATTCTCCGCGTACACAGTTGACGTCGTGCACCACATGCAGGGAGACGCCCGACTCCTTCGAGCCGAACACCTGGTACCCGTCCACGACCGACGAATCGATCACGGAACGGTGTCCGAGAGAAACGAGTGCTTCCCGGACGTCCGACCATGGTGTGTATGGGGCGAAGTCCAGGCCGGCACGGGTGTGAATCTCCTCGATCATCATGGGGGAGTTCGCCAGCCTGTGGACCTCTACCGACACCGATCGGCACGTCCAGTCCGCTTCATTTCCGGACGTCACCTCCAGTAGGCCGTAGTCCCGGCGCATCACTCTGGAGCCACGCCGGCGCCCGTACAGTTCGTCAACGTACGCAAACGGCAACAGCTCCTCAATGTCGCTCAATTTCGCGCCGGGACACACATCCATGAAGGCACCGGAGATGACGGCTTCGGCAAGAGCACGGGAACCTGTCATCCCATTTTCTCCAATGCCTTGATGAGGAAGTGCATCTCGACGGCTCGATTCCTGTCATTACCCCAGTTGTGAGCGTTCATGTCGTCCATCGCCGAACGTGCCTTGGTGATCAGATCTGCCCGGAGCTCTGGGCTGTTCTTCAGGGTTTCGAGGACCTGCTGGACAGTACGTTCCGACGGCATGCCCGTGCTGAGACGGATCCCCTCCGCACCGATTCCGCCGCCGTCCGTGGGGAAGATGCGAACTTCATCCTTGCCGAGATGCAGATGTGCACCCTTGGTCGCCCAGTCGGGACGTACGGGGGAAACGCGGATTCCGCAGACGTCGTTGTGAACCAGGACCGGCGTGGAACCGGCCAGCACATAGTACGTGTGCAGTTCCCGGACAGTCAGGTTGTAGGCGGCCTGGAGGCCCTTCCAATGGTGCACCCTGTCGATCTCGACGGTGGTGCCGACGGGGGTGCGCAGCGCGTCGCCGACCCGGAGGTCGGCGGCATCGACCCAGCGCTTACGGTTCTCCACCCAGTAGGGGTGGTGGTCGGTGGAGGTGAGGGTGCCCACGGCCGTGCCACCGTGCATTTCCAGATCGGTGAACTGCCGGTCGTCCGGGGTGTAGATGGTGTCTTCGACCGGCTCAGTGCTGGAGGCTCCCGTCAGCGGGTCAGTGGCCTGAACGGTATCGCCGATCCGGATCTGCTCGATGGGCTTGGCGGAGCCATCGCCCATCAGGACCCGGGTGCCGGCCGGGAAACTGTTCTTCCCGCAGGTGGGTGCTTTCTTGAAAAGGTCGGCCAACCGGTCGAAAGCTTCTTTCGACTTCGGTCCGTACTTCTCCGCCCACTTGCCGAACTTGGTGCCAGCGGCAGCCCATCCTCCGATGGGGATGGCTGAGGCGCAGGAAAGTCCTGCATCCAACCACATCCCTTCCCGGCCGGTGGGGGTGAAGTGATCGACCGTGCCCTCTATCCCGTAGATCAGGCAGTTCGCGCCATCGGCGATCTCGCCATAACCCGGAATGAGGCCGAGGATGTCGAGCTTGATGTGGAGGAAGTCGAGCTGGGTGTTGACAGAGACGCCCACGCAGACGTTCATGAAAAAGCAGCCCGCGTGGGTGAGGGCCTTGTAACCCAGGTTGAACAGTGTGCGCCGCTTTTGTTCGCTTTCGGCCCGGAGACGTTCCTGCTGTGCCTTGAGGAACTGCTCCGTCATGTAGCGGTCGACGGTGCTGTCGTACCTGTCCTTAGCGTCCTTCGCGCTCGCTCCGGCGTTCGTCGCGGATTGGCGTGCTTCCCGGGCGGCCTGGTACGCGCTGGCCGCGTAGTCGGCGGCGGCATCGGCACTGGCTCTGGCCGAGACTGCGGAGTTGGTGGCCTGCTCTGCGCTGACAGCGGCGCGGGCCTCCGCGTCGCGAGCCGAGGTCGCGGAGGCTGCGGCTGCGGAGGCGGAGGAGGCGGCGTTGTTCGCGGACTTCTTGGCGTCCTCCGCGTAGCCGGCGGCCTTGGTCGCGTAGGTGTTGGCGGTCTGGGCGTGCCGGGCTGCTTCGTCGGCGTAGCCCTGGGCAGTGGCCGCGGCCTGGGCGGCGTAGTAGGCGTCCTGGAAGGCCTTGGACGCGACGGCGCTGGCGTCGGCGATGATGCCCTGGACCTGTGCGACGTGGGCGGCGTTGAGCTGATCGCGGCGCTTGGCCCGGTACTGGCCGAATTCGATGAAGGCGCGTAGTTGCGTCTCGGGGCTGGCGAGTGCGGCTTCGGCGGCGGCCTTGACCTCGGGCGTGCCGCCTTCCGCGAGGCGGGCGGCTTCGACCCGGTCGTCCTCGAGACGGGCCTTGTGCTGGCCGACCAGGAGGAATTCCGCGAGGGCCTTGGGGTCCGTGGACTCCAGGGCCGTTTTGGCTGCTTCCTTGACGCCGGTGCCGCCGGCTTCCGCGAGGCGGGCGACCTCGATGCGGCTGTCGGGGGCTGCTGCCTTGTACTGCCCGGTGGTTAGGAAGGCGTGGATCTGCGCGCCGTCGCTCTTGAGCACGTTGGTGGCGGCTGTACGCACATCTTCGTGCGGCGAGGTCTTGGCGAGTTGGTTGACCTGTTCGCGTTCGTCTTGCTCCGCTGCCTTCTTCCAGCCGACGGTGACGTATTCGACCACGGCGGCGTCATCTCCGGCGAGCGCTGCTTCGGCAGCGGTCCGGCTCCAGGGGCCGCGGGTCTGCATGACCGTCAGGGCCATTTTGCGGCCGGTTGCGGCGACCTTGGCGGGTTCGGTGCCGGGCTGGGTGGCCTGCTGGGCGAGGGCGTCGACGTCGGCTTCGAGTTTGACGGCTTCCTGTTCGAGGCGGGTGACCTCGGCCTGGGCCGCGTCGTACTGCGCTTTGTCGTCACGGGCTTTGTTGACCAGGGTCGTGGTGCGGGCCGCGACTTCTTCGGCTTCGTTCGCCCGGGCTTCGCTCTGGACGGTCTGGGCCTTCTTGACCGCGGTGTCGGCGGCCTGCGCGGACTTCAGTGCCTCGTCGGCGTTGAGCTTGGCCTGGGTGGCGGCCTTCTGGGCGTCGTTGGCGTAGTCGGCGGCGTGCCGGGCGGCTTCCGCCGCCTTACGGGCATGTCCTGCGGCCGAGCGCGCCGCGCCGGCGGCTTCGCGCGCCTGGGCGGCTGCGGCGTTGGCATGGGTCTGCGCGGCGGCGGCCGAACGCTTGGCTTCGGCTGCGTGGCGGCGGGCCGAAGCCGCGGCAGCTTCTGCTTCGGCCGCGTCCCCGCCGGACTTGGCCGCCCATTCGCCGGATTCTGCCGCGCTGCCCGCTGCGGCGTTCATGTCGGCGATCGCGTCGAGCGACGCCTGCAGGGCCGTCGTGGTGGCCTTGAGGACCCCGTCGAGGGCGTCGGTCAGGTTGGCGATCTTCTCGGCCGCCGCGGCGGCCTTGTCCGCGTCGGCGGCGACTCGCTCGTTGACCTTGCCCGAGGCGGCTGCGTTCCACGCCTGGGTCGCCGCCCGGGAGGCGTACAGGGCAGCGTTGGAGGCGTTGTAGGCGGCGATGGCGGCTGTCTGCGCTGCTGCGTTGGCGGCCCGGGCCGAGGCGATAGCGGCCTGGGCGGCGGACGCGGCGCGGCGGGCGGACTCGGCCGCCCGGCGGGAGGCGTCCGCAGCCCTGACCGCGTCACTCTGGGCGGCCTTGGTCTCGGCGGCGGCCTTGGCCGACTCCTCCTTGGCCAGGCGCGCGGCTTCCTTGGCCTTGCCCGCCTGTTCGATGGCGCTCTTCTTGGCCTTCTGGGCTGCGGCGCCTGCTTCTTCGGTCTGCTTGGCCAGGTCGCTGATGGTGGCGTGTTCCTGGTCCTGAGCGGCGGCGATGTACTGGCCGTAGGTCAGGAAGTCACGTACGTCTTCAATCGTGCCTTTGAGGGCTGCGGCGGCTGCTCGCTTGGTGGCCGGCCCTCCGTTCGCCTCGAGCTGGGCGACACGGACGCGTGCGTCGTCGTCGCGCTGCTTGTACTGCCCTTCCGAGAGGAAGGCGCGGATGTCGTCGATGGAGCCGCGCATGGCGGCGTCACCGGATTCACGCAGGCCCGCACCACCGGACTCGGTGATCATGGCTGCCTGGACCCGCTCATCCTCGGCCAGCGGGGCCTTCCAGCCGTCCTTCATGAAGGCGGCGAGGTCCGCCGGGGTGCCGTCCAGCGCCCGCTGCGCGGCCTCCCGGACTCCAGGGCCCGCGTCGGTGACGAGCTTGAGAGCAGCCTCGCGCAGGTCGAGCTCTTCGGCGATCTTCCGGCCGTTCTCCAGGTAGGCACGGAGCTGCTCATCCGTGCCCGCAAGGGCCTGGCCAGCAGCCGACTTGACCGCCGGGCCGCCGGACTTCCATTGCTGGAGCACCTGCTGACGTGGCGTCAGTGACGGTGTGGGCGGATCATCGGCCGCTGCCGGGGCCGCGGAGACGAGTCCGGCCAGCAGTGCCAGCGGGAGCAGGCACCGCACGGCCTTGAAGGCCGTCACGGATCCCCTCCCCCGGGCTCTGGCGGGCCGCACGAGGTTGTGACGCACGGGACGTTCCCCCCTGTGGTGGTCTGAAAGTCTGCGTGCGCGCGGGCAGGCCAGACCCCTCTCCATGCGGGAGGGGGTCCGGTGGCGTCGTTGCGTCCTGCTCGCGCACGGGCGCGACCCGCCATCTTCCGTGATGCGGCTTCCCCAGGCCGAAGACAGCGGTTCGCGCCACGGATCGTCAGACGATCCGGTGCAGCGGGTGATTGATCGGGACTTTAGTTCATCTTGAGCAAGCCGTGGTTACGCGGTCGTGGATGGCGGGCCGCTGAGGTGACTGCGGAATGACACCGTTCGCCGGGAACCGCCGGTGTCCTCGGCAGGTGCTAGGTGCCGTGAGCCATTGGAACCCACTATCCGGCGGTCCGGTGTGCGACGCATGCAGGGTTCCTCGACAATTCGTGCAACGTGCCGACCCACTGCGCCGTCCGGTCAGTTCGCGGCACCGGACGTGATGATTTCGTGACAGGGACGGGTGCCAATCTTGTGTTCGAGGGGCTAACCTTCATTCGGCCCCCAGGCGATCACGACCCTCCGCACCGTCGCGGCGCGGTCGATTTTGTCGATCCCACCCTCGCGACTCGCTCGTCGAGGGTTGCTTGGAAGGCCCTTACACCTCGTGCGTATTCGCAGATGGCTGCCCGCAGCCACACTCACCGCCGCCATCGCCATCAGCTCGGGTGCGCCGCTGGCATCCGCCGAGCCGGTTACGCCAGCCAACGCCGGCGCGGCCTTCGCAGTCGAGGATGGTGCGTACCCTTATCGAACCGCCGCGCTCACCAGCACCGGAGCCGACCTGATCTCGGGTGACGGCAACATCAACCTCACCCCCTGTTCCAGCCCGTACCAGATCATGGTGTGGGCGCGGTACCTCAAGACCGAGGACTCCCGGGTCTGCTTCAAGGCCGCCAACACCGGCTACCTGACGGTCAACATCCCCCGCGCCTTCCGCATCGAGACCGTTGACCGCGACCTGAACGCTCAGGTCACGATCAACGGCCAGACGTCCAGCCTGTCCGTCCCGAAGGACACTTCCAAGGGCTTCGGCGAAGCCAGCCCGAGCGACCCACAGCGCGCCACGCTCCTGGAAATGCGGATCACCGGCTCCGCAACCGCCCCCGCCCAGCCCTCCGGCGACCAGACCTACGCCTTCGCGGGCAAGCTGACCATCGGGGACAACAAGCGGTTCTGCACGGCGACGCTGGTAGACCCGCGCTGGGTGCTCGCGGCCAAGAGCTGCTTCGCGGACAAGCCTGCGGAGAACAACACGGTGGCAGCCGGGGCGCCGAAGGAGAAGACGACCCTCACCGTCGGCCGCACCGACCTGGCCTCCTCCGGCGGCCACACCACCCAGATCGTCGAACTCGTACCGCGCGAGGACCGGGATCTGGTGATGGCCCGTCTGGACAAGCCCGCCTTCGGTATCACCCCGGCCGTCGTGTCCGCGACCGCGCCGACGGCCGGTCAGGAGCTGACCGTCGCGGGCTTCGGCCGCACCTCGACTCAGTGGGCACCCAGCAAAATCCACACGGCCACTTTCGCGGTCGGCACTGTCGCGACCACCGGCATGGACCTGACCGCCAAGGCCCCGGCGGACGCCACCGTCTGCAAGGGCGACGCCGGCGCGCCGGCCGTGCGGACCGAGAACGGCAAGCCCGCCATCGTCGCCATCGGCAGCCGCTCTTGGCAAGGCGACTGCCTGGACAGCACCGAGACCAAGACCGGCGCCTACGACACCCGCGTGGACGACCTGGGGCAGTGGATCACTTCGCTGACCTCGCGCCGCTCCGCCGCCGTCAACGAAGCCGGCGGCAACGACCGCATCCGCTGGGCCGACTTCGACGGCGACCGCAAGCCGGACTACTTCAGCGTCGCCGACAACGGTGAAGTCTCGGTGTGGCTCAACCGCGGCGGCGCCCCGGCCGGCGCCGACGGATGGCAGCCTCTGGGCCGCGTGGCCACCGGCCTGACCACCGACCGCAACCGGGTCCGCTTCGCCGACTTCGACGGTGACGGCAAAGCCGACTACGTCCTGATCAACACCGACGGCTCCGTCGAGGTTTACCTCAACCAGGGCGGCGACACCGCCGGAGCCAACGGCTGGAAGCACCTGGGCAAGGTCGCCTACGGCACGACGAACGACGCCACCAAGGTCCGCTTCGCCGACTGGGACGGCGACGGCCGCTCCGACTACATGGCCTTCACCGACTCCGGCGCCCTCTCGGTCTACCTCAACCGCGGCGGCGACCAGTCCGGCAACGGCTGGCCCGCGGCCGGCACGGTCGCCAACGGCGTCACCAGCGACCGCTCCCGCATCCGCCTGGCCGACAACGACGGTGACGGCAAGGCCGACTACATCCACATCAAGACCGACGGCAAGATCGACCTCTACCTCAACCGCGGCGGCGACCCGGCCGGCGGCAACGGCTGGAACACAGTCGGGCAGATCGCCACCGGTATGACCACCGACCACACCAAGGTCCAGTTCGTCGACTTCAACGCCGACACCCACGCCGACTACATCCTCGCCGGCCCCGGCGGAAGCGCCTCCGTGTGGCTGTGGAACGGCGGCGACAAGTCGGGCCCCAACGGCTGGACCGGCATCGGCAAGGTCGCCGCCGGCACCTGACCGCACACCGCACGAGCAGGCCCGCGGCCCTCGCGGCCCCGGGCCCGCTCGGCACCCCTACTGCATCCCGCCAGCCAGGGACAGGGCAAGTCCAGAGGCACAGCACCACACCCCGCCCGCCCGCCCGGGGCGGGCCCTCCCAGCCGGCGCGCGCAGGCCGCAACCCGCGGCCTCACCCCCATTACCTCGAAGGTCTTCACCGATGAAACGCATGGCGCTGTCCGTCCTCACCCTCGCCACGGCCATCACTCTCGCCGCGTCGGCTGTTCCCGCTGCGGCTGCGCCCGTTCCGGTACCGCCGCTTGTGAGAATCATGCCGCTGGGCGACTCCATCACCGCAGGCGTTCAGAGCACCACCGGTGCCGGTTACCGGGGCCCCCTGTGGGAGCTAATGGCCGGTCAGACCCGCTACATGCCGGACTTTGTCGGCTCCGGATCCTTCGGCGCCGCCGGTGATCCGGACAACGAGGGACACAGCGGCTGGACGATCGACCAGGTCCGGGCCGAGATCGACCGGTGGCAGGACGCGGCCCGGCCCGATGTCGTCCTGCTGCACCTCGGCATCAACGACTTCAAGTGGCACGCCGCCGACCCCGAGGACGCCGCCCGCCGGCTCCTCGAACTCGTCGACCGCCTGCAGACCCAGCGGCCCGGCACCACCGTCATCGTCCTCGGACTTCTGACCGACACCCCAGGCCTTGAGCGACAGACCGCAGCCTTCAACTCCGTCATCCAGGCACAGCAGACGAGCCGGCAAACAGCAGGGCAGCACTTCCGGTATGTCGCCCCGCCCCGGCTGGACGTCGCCGCCGAACTGCCGGACGGACTGCACCCCAACGACGCCGGCTACCGCAAGCTGGCAGCCGCCTACAACACGGCCATCGAGCAGACCGTCACCGACGGCTGGACCACCCGTACCCCTGCACCCCGCGCGGGAACCGAGGCCGGCGGCACCGGGCCCGTGCGGTGGGCCGACTTCGACGGCGACGGCCGCACCGACCAGCTCACCATCGCCAACAACGGCGAAGTGCGCGCCCGCCTGAACCGCACCACCGGATGGCAAGACGCCGGACGCATCGCCACGGGAGTGACCACCGACCGTACCCGGGTGCGTCTTGCTGACTTCGACGGCGACGGCAAGGCCGACTACCTCCTCATCGCGCCCGGCGGAGGAGTCAGCGTCTACCTCAACAAGGGCGGCGACACCTCCGGCCCCAACGGCTGGCAGAACATCGGCCAAGTTGCCTGGGGCACCACCACCCGCCAGCAGCAGGTCCGGTTCGCCGACTTCGACGGCGACGGCCGCACCGACTACGTCACCATCGCCGACAATGGTGCCGTCACCGTCCACCTCAACCGCGGCGGCGACCCCTCCGGGACCGGCGGCTGGGTAGCCCTGAACCAGGTGGCCACCGGAGCCACCACGGACCGAAACCGAGTCCGGCTCGCAGACCTCGACGGCGACGGACGGGCTGACTACCACAGCCTCAACCCCGACGGCAGTCTCACCACCTACCTCAACCGCGGCGGCGACCACCACGGAGGTTGGCAGAACCCGGCACGCACCGCATCCGGCGTCACCACCGACCACGACCACGTCCAGCTCGTCGACATCAACGCCGACACCCACGCCGACTACCTCTACACCGGCCCCAACGAAGCCGTGCACACCTACCTGTACAACGGCGGCGACACCTCCGGCCCCAACGGCTGGACCTACACCGGCACCCTGCAATAGACGGACACGGCACATCGCGCCGATCGACAGCCCCGCATCCCGATGAGGACACCCCTCATCGGGATGCTGCCTTATCTCCGGTAACAGACGGCAACAGGCACGTCTCCGGCGAATAGCGGGCCTGCCGCGCGCGTCAAGCGCGGTGCAGGAGATCAATCAGAACAGGGCCAGCCGGGGATAGTGTCGAGTGGGCCAAAGTCGGGCGGCCGCGAGGGACGCGTTCTCATCGCGGATGCGGCCCGGCGATGCCTCACACGCTGCGGGCGATCGACGGCGAGGACGAGACGATCGCCGAGCTCGAGATGATCGTGAGATTCGACGACGAACTGGCCGGCGAAGCGACCCGAGTCGCGAACCGGCTCCACGGCCTGCTGACGCAGATCCATCCCTCGCTGGAACGGGTGCTGGGGCCGATTGGAGCACCAGGCCGTCCTGACACTGCTGGAACGGTTCGGGTCCCCGGACCAGATACGCGAGGCCGGACGTCGGCGGCTGGTCACCCTGCTGCGGCCGAAGGCGCCAAGGATGGCCGAACGGCTGGTCGAAGAGATCTTCGCAGCGCTGGACGAACAGACCGTGACCGTTCTGGGAACCGAGGCGGCCGCGCTGATCGTCCCGAGCCTGGCCAGATCGCTGACCGTTGTCCTTGACCAGCGCAAGCTGCTGGCCGGGCGGATCGGGGAACTCCTGGAGGCCCACCCTCATTCGAACGTCCTGACCTCTATGCCGGGCGTCGGCGTCAGGACCGGAGCCCGCATCCTGATCGAGGTCGGCGACGGCAGCACCTTCCCGACCGGCGGCCACCTCGCCGCATACGCGGGACTTGCCCCTGCGACCCGCAGCTCGGGCTCCTCCATCCGCGGCGAACAACCGTCCAGGAGAGGTAACAAGCAGCTCAAACGCGCTTTCTTCCTCTCCGCGTTCGCCGCCCTGGGCGCCCCGGCCTCCCGGGCCGGCCTACTACGACAAGAAGATCGCTCAGGGCAAGCACCACACCCAGGCCCTGCTCTGTCTTGTCCGCCGTCGGGCCGACGTCCTGTTCGCGATGCTCCGCGACGGAACCCTCTACGAGCCCCAACCCGCTGCGGCCAGGTGAGGAGTCCAGACCGCTCGATCAGTCCTCCGGCCGAAGCCGCTGGCGAGCAGCCTCAAGCCTCTGGTCATAGTCGGGCGCGAACAGCTCGGGAAGGGTCTTGTCGAGTGTTCCGGCGATTCGATGGATCGGCGCCCAGACCGCCGGATCGTCGACAACGCGGCTGAGGTCCGTCATCTGGAGCCTTTCCAGCCAGTGCCACAGCACCAATGCCTCGTCACTCGTGAGCTTGATCGTGACCTGGCTATCACTCATGCACACCCCTACGGCTCAGCCCGCACTCGACCGCACGAACCTACTGGCCTTGGGCCTTGACCAAACACATAGGGGCACCCCCCCGGCGACCACGACGCCCGGCACACCCGCAGGCGCGTAGCCCCTCGATCAGACGAAACCGCACGGTCCCTACTTGCCGAGCACCGTTGACGTCCTGCCCCTGGGCCCACCGCCCTGCCCGAGGGCGTGAGGGCGGTCGCAGGTGCGGGCGTGTCATCAACCAGCCGCGATGCAGTACCCAGCGCTCTCCTGGACAACGGAGCAAAGCTGACCGATGAAGGTGCGGTGGCTTTCCGGATCGGGGTCGGATTTCGCGGGTGGGCCCTGGGTCCACTGCTGCCACAGACCGCCCGACGCAAGGAAGCGTGCCGTGTGCCCGGTGCCGAGCCGGGCATCGAGCTGCAGCAGTGCGCCCAGAGCCTGCGGCTGGTTGTAGAACAGGTCTGCCCGGGGCAGGTAACGGTCCAGGTACGCGGCCAGCACGGTGGCGTCGGCGGAGCTGCCGAACACGGCCAGGGCCACACAGTAGGCCTGCCCCGCATACGGTCCCTCGCTGGCGAGCAGGAGCTCGCCCAGCCGCTCGCGGAACCCGGTCCGCCCGGCCACAGCGATGAGCCAGGCCGCGGTCTTACGCTCACGCCAACCGCCCTCCAACAGGACCTCCAGCTCCCGCGGCGTGATCTCACAGGCGGCCTCGCCAAGCTTCCGCACGAAGACAGCACGCTCGCGCCCGCACATCTGCAGAAGACTCCCGCCCAGTTTGAGGTAGCGCCGCTCCGGCATGACGAAACGTCCGGCCAACTCCCGCAACTCATCGTCCTCAACCCCACGACGCATCCACACATCCTCCCGCACCCAGGGCAGGTACGCGGTATGAATCCGGCTGGCGCCTGCCAGCGCCCGGCGCAACTGCCACGCGAGACGGCAGGGGGGTCGGAGTGGCGCGGGCCTACGCCTCGTCGACGTGGTACAGGACGAAGGTGCGGCTTTACTCCGGCCTCTAGATGATCGATTCCAAGGGGGCAGTGGCCGTTGGCAGTGTGGGCCGGTCACCTCTCTTGATCTCAACCGTGCTTGAGGTAGCACCATCGTCCGCATGAACACGGATTCCACGGCGCACGCCGCAGACACCGAAGCTGTCAAGCAGGTCGTTGCCACCGTCGAGCACTCCCAGCAGCACAAGGACCCCGATGAATTCCTCGCCCTCTTCCACCCCGATGCGGTCTGGACGACGGCCCACGGCAAGGTTCTCATCGGCCTCGAAGCGATCTCGGAATTCACCCGGAAGGTACTCCCCGCCGCCAGCTGGGACGGCAAGGTCAGCTACGAGGTGATCCACGTGCTCTTCATCCGCCCGGACGTCGCGGCGGTCAAGGTTCGGCAGCGCTACCTGTCCCCGGATGACGAGAGCGAGGGTGCTCCGCTGTACGTGATGACCAAGCAGGACGACGGCCGCTGGCTGCTGACGGCCTGCCAGAACACGAAGGTCGTCACCGGCTGATCTCTTCGGACGGACTGGCTGCACGCATGAGGCGAGGGCGTCCAACATCGGTGTGTGAAGACAGAGTTGGACACCCTCGCGACCGCACTCTATGTGAGAACCGATGACATGCTGAAGTCCCCTCCGCATCTGGCACCGTGGCGGCCGACCGTGGGGATCGCCCCGCGGCTCACTGACGCCGAGTTGGTCACGCTGGCGATGATGCAGGCCATGCTCGGCTTCACCTCCGAGGCCAGGTGGCTGCGGCACGCCCGCTCTCACCTGCGGCATCTCTTCCCGAACCTGCCCAAACAGCCCGGCTACAACAAACGGCTGCGCAAGGCC
This sequence comes from Streptomyces sp. NPDC043908, assembly GCF_056435525.1. NCBI lineage: Bacteria > Bacillati > Actinomycetota > Actinomycetes > Kitasatosporales > Streptomycetaceae > Streptomyces > Streptomyces sp. NPDC043908. The sequence goes on from NZ_JBWKEI010000014.1 coordinate 13,227, forward strand.
GCCGGGCTGCTGCGGCACGTCACCCGACTGCTGGCCACCGACACCTCCGTGTGGAGCGACGATGTGTGGATCGTGGACTCCACACCCGTGGAATGCGGCCGTTCCCGCGAGACCGTCAAACGCTCCGACCTGGCCGGATGGGCCGAGTACGGGTACTGCGCCAGCCACAGCCGCTTCTTCTGGGGCCTGCGGCTGCACCTGGTGTGCACCCTCCAGGGCCTGCCCGTCGCCTTCGCCCTGACCGGGGCCAAGGCCGATGAGCGCGAGACCCTGCTGGACCTCCTCGCCACCGAACAGGGACTCGTCACCGCCCGGCCCGGCCAGACGCTGATCGGCGACAAGAACTACTTCGGCCAGGGCTTCGAACACGAACTGGCCGAGCAGGACATCCGGCTGCTGCGGGCGGCCCGCAAAGGCGAGCCCGAACGGCCCGGAGCACCCCTGTTCAGGCCGTTGCGGCAGGTCATCGAGTCGGTCAACGAGACCTTCAAGGGCCAACTCGATCTCGAACAGCACCGAGGGTGCACACCCGGCGGTGTCATCGTCCGTGTCATGCAGCGCATCCTCGCGCTCACCACCGCGATCTGGCACAACGACCACACCCGACAGCCGGTCCTACGCTCACTGACCGCCTATGATCACTGACCCCTTGGAATCGATCATCTAGGCCATTTCGTTTGGATCAGCGGGTCGTTGGGCGGGGTGTGCCTTTGACTAACGCGCAGTGGGCGCGGATCGAGCCGTTGCTCCCGGACCGGACGCCGAAGCGGGGTGGCCGCTGGCGGCCATCGTGAGGTGATCAACGCGATCGCCTTCAAGTTCCAGACCGGTAGCATTGGGTGCACCTGCCGGGGAAGTACGGCAACTGGCGGGGCGTCTACAACCGGCTGCGGATGTGGGCCGTGGACTGCACGTGGGAGCGGGTGTTCACCGCCCTAGGCACTGTTTCTCGGATCTCCTGACAGAGGTGGGGTGTTGAGGCCAGGCTGTCTGTATGGGCCGTGGGGATCTGACGAACGCGGAGTGGGACAGGCTGGAGTCGTTCTTGCCGTCTGGCGGGACTCGTGGGGGCCGGTGGAGTGATCATCGGCGTGTGATCAACGGGGTTCTGTACCGGGTCCGGACGGGGGTGCAGTGGAGGGATCTGCCGGAGCGGTTCGGGCCCTGGGAGACGGTCTTTAAACGCCATCGCCGCTGGTCAGCGGATGGAACGTGGGCGATGCTGCTGTCGAAGGTCCAGGCCGCTGAGGACGCCGGGGGCCAGATCGACTGGGACGTGTCGGTGGACTCGACAACGGTGCGGGCTCACCAGCACGCCGCCGGCGCGAGGAAGACACCGGCGGCCACCGCCCCTCAAAAGGGGGCCGGCCAGAGGGCGAAACAGGTCGATCCGGTGCTGCGGAAACTGGCCGTCCGGCTGGAAGCGGTACTCAGATCCGCGAGTGCCTGGGACGCTCCCGCGGAGGATTCACCACCAAAATCCACCTCGCCGCCGACGGGCGGTGCCGCCCCCTCGCTCTCCTGCTGACACCCGGGCACTACGGCGACGGCCCCCAGCTAGAACCCGTCCTGGACCAGGTCTCCGTGCCACGAACCGGCGTCGGACGCCCCCGGACCCGGCCCGACCGAGTCCTCGCGGACAAGGCCTACACGTCCCGGAAAAACCGCGGTTACCTGCGGCGACGCGGGATCCCGCACACCATCCCCGAACGACTCGACCAACAAAAACACCGCAGGAACCGGGGATCCCGAGGCGGCCGTCCCACCGGCTTCGACCGCGAGCATTACAAGAAACGCAACGCCGTCGAACGCGCGATCAACCGTCTGAAGGGCTTCCGCGCCGTCGCCACCCGTTACGAGAAACGGGCCTACACCTACCTCGGCACCGTCACCCTCGCAGCCCTCATCATCTGGCTCCGAACATGATCCAAGAAACAGTGCCTAGTGCCGTATCAAGCAACGTTCGCCCTCTTGACCACTTCGCGTAGTCGTTCGTCGGCGGCGTTTCTGTTGCGCCAGATGATGTAGCGACGGATCATGCTTCCCTGCTCCTTATGGCTGGCATGGCCGGTGCCGTCCAGGGCGAATAACGCAGGGCGGTGAACTGGGCCTCGGTACGGTTGAGCCAGGAGGAGTTCGTAGGGGTGTAGGCGATCTCGACGTCGTTCGCCTCGGCCCGGGCTGCGACCCGCTGGCACCGTTTCGTGGTGAGGTGCGGGGAGTAGTTGTCACAGACGATGGCAATCCGCACCGTCGCCGGGTGGAGGCTGCGTAAGTAGCGGCAGAACTCCAGAAAATTGGAGCGGTTCTTGGTTCTCTTGGTATGGCCGTAGAGCTGGTCCTTGCCCAGGTCGAAGGCGGCGAACAGATGGCGGACGCCGTACGGGCGGGTGTAGGTCGCCCGTTGCCTGGCCCTAGGATCCCGGTCGGGGTCCTTGCCCTTGCCGCCGCGTTCGGCCCACTGGCGTCCGGGGTGGAGCTGGAGGTTGAGCGGGCCGAACTCGTCCAGGCAGAAGACGACCTCGGGCTCGCCGGCCTCGGGTATGACCTCGCGGTCGGCGGCGATGGCGTAGATGTGCTCTACCCGGGCCTTTGCGGCGCAGTCCGGGTCTTTCGACCTCTTCCAGGTCTTTCTGGGTTGAAAGGAGACGCCTTCCTCGCGGAGCAGGATGCCTAGGCCCTCGTGACTGATGTCGTCGACCACCCCCTCGGCGACCAGGAAGTCGGCCAGCTTGACCAGGCTCCAGGCCGAAACGGCAGGTTGTGCTCGGCCGGCTTGAACTTGGCGATCTTCTGATCTCACGGGGCCCGGGCAGCGTGAAGGTCCGCGGCCGTCCGCCCTTGCACTTCGGGCAGAGCGAGTCGAAGCCATAGGTGTTGACACTGTGGGTCACGTCCCGGACCCGGTCAGTGCTGGTGAAGGTGACCTCCGCGATCTTCGCCACCGGCATGCCCTGCGCGGACAGCAGCACCGTCTGAGCCCGGCGCCAGGTCACCACCGACCCCGCACCTCGTCGGATAGTCCTCAGCAACCGCCGGCCCTCGTCGTCATCGATCCCGCACACGCGTACTGGTTCTGCCACCGGCACAGGGTTTGCAACCACCGACCGCTCCGACGCTCCAGGCGTCCTCGCCACGGATGGGGCAGGGAGTGGTCCAGCCAGCTCTTGTCAGGCTTTCTTGACATCTGCCTCTCGTCAGGGAATCCTGACACTCATGGGAGCTGAGGACACACCGGCCTCGCTGGCCGGACAGGTCACCAACAAGGACCCCGCTGTGGGACTGCGGGCCGTCGTCGCACTACGCCGTCTCCTGGAAGAACTCGAGCGGGTTCACGTCGACAACGCCCGCGACCAGGGCTGGTCATGGCAGAGCATCGCCACGTCGCTGAACGTCAGCAGACAGACAGTGCACGAGAAGCATGCAAGCAGGCGCAAGGCCACAGGCAAGGAGGAGTAGAGGTGTTCGAGTTCTTCACCGACCGCGCCAGGCGCGCTGTGGTGCTGTCCCAGGACGAGGCAATCGCCCTGGGACATGACTTCATCGGTACCGAGCACATCCTGCTCGGCCTGATCGGCACCGACCAGAGCACGGCCGGGGACGTGTTGCGCGAGCAGGGTGTCGAGCTGACGCGGGCGAGGGCAGAGACCGTACGGATCCTGAAGGCCGCCGGAATCGTCGCCGCCGGCGGACAGCCCGCCAGGGACGCCCTGTCGTCCATCGGCATCGACATCGAGGAGATCCAGCGCCGGGCAGACGACACCTTCGGCCCCGGCGCCTTCCAGTACCCAAGGCCCGCCTACACCCCGGACGCCAAGACGGCCCTCGAACACACCCTGCACGAGGCCCGCGCACTGGGCCACGAGAAGTTCGGTACCGAGCACATCCTGCTCGGCTTGCTGGCAACGGGACAAGGCCACGGCCTCGAAGTACTGGCATCCCTGGAGGTGGACCCCACCAGCCTGCGCCAAGCGGTCCTTACCCGGGTGACGAGGGAGACCTCCTAGCGACGACCGGGATATGCAGGCGCCGCCCGGCCAGAAAGACCGGGCGGCGCCCACACCGCTCACCAATCTGAGAAAAACTCCGTGCCGACGACCAGCGCTTACACACTGTCCGACAGGGCAAAGGTTGCTAGATGCGGCCCTAGCGCAGCTGCAGCACGCCGGGGGCGCGGTTCTCGAAGATCTCGACCAGTTGGTCGAAGACGGTCGGTCCGCGCTGGTCGTGGGCCGCGTCCAGTCGCGCCGCGAGGATGGCCCGGTTGGACGGGTGGCACCGATCCTGAAGGAGTTCCAGCTGGCGCACCGTCTCGGAGTATCCGAGCTGCTCACGCGACACCTCGTGGTCGCGCCATTCAACGACGTATTCATCGACGTCGGGGTGCCCGGGGCCGCCGCTGAGGCAGTCAGCAAAGGCATCGAAGTTCCTGCCGAAGTACTGGCGCCCGGGACCGTCGAAGGCGTCCATGATGACCTGCCAGAAGGTGTCCAACGTTCGAATCCGTGTCCCGTCCAGCACGTATACCGCAGTCATGATTCGCAGGATACGTCCACCTCCGTCACTCGCTCATCCCCTTTGAACCTGTGCTGTTCAGGCACCGCCTTTTGCACAGGCTCGTCCGGAACACGTGCGCTTGCGCTTTGCTGAATGCCTTGTTCGGCGTGAAGCGTAGAGGCGGCATGTGACAAGGTCACTGTCCACTCCAGTTTGTGCCGGGCATGTCGGTATGGCGCGTGATCAGTAAGTCTTCTTCCGTGGCAGTCTGCGGGTCAGGACGATGACGTGGAGCCGGAGGTACCCCGCCCGTGGCGGCGAGCATGAATCCCACCATCAGGAGACGTCGCCTGGGGGCTGAGCTGCGCCGGCTCCGCCAGGCCAGTGGGCTCAAGAGCACCGAAGTGGCCGAGCGGCTGATGGTCTCCCAGCCCAAGATCAGCCACCTGGAGAACGGCCGCCGCGCGGTCAGTCCCCGCGACGTGCGCGACCTTTGCGCGCTCTATGGGGTGAAGGACCAGCAAGTCATCGACACGTTGGTGGAGATGGCGAGCGAATCCGGGCGGCCGGGCTGGTGGCATGCCTACGGCGCCATCCCCCAGAGCGCCTACATCGGCCTGGAGACGGACGCCGCCTCGATCCACACCTACGAGCCCCTGATGATCCCCGCCCTGCTGCAGACCCCGCCCTACGCCCATGCGGTCATCGGGGAAACGATTCCCCTGCTCACCGCCGAAGAGGCAGGCACGCGTCTGAAGGTGCGGCTGCGTCGGCAGCACCGGGTCTACGACCCGGCGGGCCGGCTGCGGCTGTGGGCTGTCCTGGATGAGTCCCTCCTGCGCCGTGTCGTCGGCTCTCCCGACATCATGCGGGAACAGCTGGAGCACCTGAACGCCCTCGGCGCGGAGCCGAACGTCACCGTGCAGGTCCTGCCCTACGCCGTCGGGGCTCACCCGGGCCTGTCAGGGCGGTTCTCCATCCTGGGGTTCGCCGACACCTCCGCGGCGCCGGTGGTGTATCTGGAACAGTTCACCAGCGACCTCTACCTGGAGAAACCAGCCGACGTGCGGGCCTACACCGCGATGTACGCCCACCTCCAGGCCCAGGCCCTCGACCCCGACAGCACCCGCCAACTCATCACCGACACCATCAAGACGTACACCGAAGCCGCGAACCACCCCTGACCACCGTGGCCAGCGCCGTACGCCCGTTCCTGTCCGTGCTCGGCGAGTCGAGCGCGCTCGGGGCGGCCTCCGGCGGCGAGCGGGTGCTGAAGGCTGTGAAGCGCCTGCCCGCGCTGGGGCCCGGCGCAAGGTGAAGGGGAAACCGCTGCTGCCCCGGGAGATGGACCAGAAGCTGGTGCCGCCGGCGTGGAAGAAGGCGGTGTTCTCCAACTCCGACCTGCCGCCGGGGGCGGTGGACCGGGACGCCTACGCGGTGTGCGTGCTGCAGCAGCTGCACCGGGCGCCGGGGCGCCGGGACGTGTTCGCCTCGCCGTCTGGAACGACCCGACATCCTGCTGGAGGCGCTCGAAAGGTTCCTCCGGGACACCACCGAGTCCCCCAGCGCCATGCCGAGCCAACCGGCGACCGTGACGCCGTACGTCCATTGATCCGTGGGGGCGGAATCGGTCGATTCCGCCCCCGAACCGATCCAACGCCACAGGACCCCGGGCCAGCGGAAATGCCCCGCCGATCCAATCAGATACAGCCCGTGATTCCGCCTCCCCATTCCGCCCCTAAGGTGGGCTGCGGACGTCGCCGGGGTACCGACCGGCCACCGCGGGGAAGGCGAAGAGCGTATGGCTGACCGGATCTACCTGCGGCACTCCACCGATAGGCAGACCGACGCCCGCCGGCGCCGCGCCCTCGCGCCGCCGCTGGCCGCCGGCGCCTCCTTCTATGATGGCGCTCTTTGAATCCACCCACCTCATGCTCAGGGTGGGACAGACCTGCTCTCTGAGATCCCCACCCGCAGTCCGCGGGTCAGGGGCGGAACGGTGCGCCCTTCGGGTTCGCCCTGCAGCGGCCGCACTTGGGGCCGGGATCGCGCGCCGGTAGACCTTCAGCATTGAACGCTATTGGGGTCGGCACGTTGAACTGGGTCTGGATGACTGTCAGTCTGCGCTCTCGAGGATCTGATACTGGAGTCGTACGCGGAGTTCGACTTCATCAGGGGTGAGGGGTTCGCGGGTTTTGGCCGCGGCAGAAGCCGTTGTTTTCGGCATCCTGCTCCGCCTCAGCCCAGGCCCGATACAGCCAGGCACGTGGTGCATCTTTCCGGCCCACCAACGACGACGCCCAGTGAGACGTGAGTCACATCAAAGGGCCGTCACGTCCGGCGGTAGTTGCTTGTCCCATGGGCGTCACCGGCACCGAAGCCGGTGCCCGACCCTGGGAGATTGAGATGACCAACGGCCACCACGTCGTCGTTCTCGGCGCCGGCTACACGGGTATGTTCAGCGCTGTCCGGCTGGCCCACCGCACCCGCCGGACCGACGTGAAGATCACCCTGGTCAACCCTTCGAGCCGGTTCGTCGAGCGACTGCGGATGCACCAGATTGCCGCCGGGCAGCGGCTGGCCGACCACCAGATCCCCGACCTGCTCGCCGGTACCGGCGTCACGTTCGTCCAGGGCACCGCCACCGCTATCGATCCCGAGACCCGGCGCATCACCGTCGACGGCGCCACGTCCCTCGGTTACGACACGCTCGTCTACGCGCTGGGCAGCTCGACCGACACCGGGAAGGTCCCCGGCGCCGACGACCATGCGTTCACCCTCAACAGCCCGGAGATCGCCGACCGGCTCGCCGCGCGGCTCACCGAGGTCGCTGCCGCCGGCGGCACGGTCACCGTTTGCGGCGCCGGCCTGACCGGCATCGAGGCGGCCACCGAGATCGCGGAGAGCCGCCCCGGTCCGCGCGTCACGCTGATCAGCCCGGACGAGCCCGGCGGCATGATGGGCGCCAAGGCCCGCGCCCACCTCTACCGCGCGCTGGACCGCCTCGGCATCACCCTGGAGACCCACGCCCGCGTCACCAAGGTGCTGCCCGAAGGCGTCGAGCTGGCTGACGGCCGGATCGTCCGATCCGACGCCTGCCTGTGGACCGCTGGCGTCAAAGTGTCGCCGCTCGCCGCTGATGCGGGGATCGCCACCGACGACCGCGGTCTGATCCTGGTCGACGCCACGCTGCGCTCGATGTCCCACCCGGAGATCCACGCCATCGGTGACGCCGCCGCCGTACGCCTGGCCTGGGGACAGCTCCACGGCTCCTGCCAGAGCGGTCTGCCCACCGCCCAGTACACCGCCGACACCATCGCACGGCTGATACGCGGCAAGACCGTCAAACCATTCCGCTTCGGCTACTACCACCAACCGGTCAGCCTCGGCCGCCGCGACGCCGTCATCCAGTTCACCAGGACCGACTTCACTCCCCGCCGCCAGTGCCTCACCGGCCGCGGTGCGGTCATGTACAAGGAGATGGTCAACGGCAGCCCCCTCACGACGTACCGGCTCAGCAAGCGCATGAACGTCACCACGATCATCTCCAAGGGCGGCCGCGCCACCCACAGGCCCGCGGCGTGACCGGCGCACCCGCTCCCGGCACCGTGATCCACCCCTTGCCGTCCGGTTCACGGCGCTGGCAGCATGAGCCGGTGATCGACACCGGCGCCGGGCAGGACGACCCGTACCTCGCACACCGCAGGCTGCTGTTCGCCACCGCCTACCGCATGCTGGGCAGTGTCAGCGACGCGGAGGATGTCCTGCAGGACGCGTGGCTGAAGTGGAGCACGACGGACCGTGACGCGGTCAGCCACCCCAAGGCATACCTGGTGCGGACGGTCACCAACCTCTCCCTGAACCGGCTCACCTCCGCACGGGCCACCCGCGAGAGCTACGTCGGCCCGTGGCTCCCCGAACCCCTGCTGACGTCTCCGGACATCGCCTCGGAGGCCGAATTGGCCGACTCCGTCTCCACTGCCATGCTGGTCGTTCTGGAAACTCTCAGCCCTGTGGAACGCGCCGTCTTCCTGCTCCGCGAGGTCTTCGGCTACTCGCACAGCGAGATCGCCGAGACCCTCGAACGCCCCGAGGCGACGGTCCGCCAGATCGCCCACCGTGCCCGCGCGCATGTCCAGGCCCGCCGTCCCCGCTTCGACGCCGACCCCGACCGGCGCCGGCAGATCACCGCCCAGTTCCTGGATGCCTGCGCGGGCGGCGACCTGAACGCCGTGATGGAACTGCTCGCTCCCGACGTTACCGCCTGGTCCGACGGCGGCGGCAAGGTCACCGCGGCTCGTCGCCCGCTCCACGGCATCGACCATGTCGCGCGCTGGCTCCTGGGCTTCCTGGCCAAGCCCGAACTGGCCGGCCTGTCCATGGAGCCGGCCGTCATCAACGGCGAACTCGGCATCCTGGCCACCCTCGGCGAGCACACCGTAGGCGCCCTCTGCTTCGACATCGGTGGCGGCCGCATCCACAACCTGCGCTTCCAGGTCAATCCCGACAAGCTCGGCGGGCTGACCCCCGACAACAGCCTGGCGGTCCCTGAAGCGTTCAAGCCTGGAGCCATTCCGGCAGGGCCAGGTCCTCAGGCCACGGCACGTCATCCAGGGCCGCCACAAACCGTCGCTTGCGACGCCGCCCTCGACGGAGCCGGATAGCCCCGAGGCCATCGCACACGGACGCTTCCGGCCCCGCGGTCAGGCATGCAAGGGAAGGGCCCGAGCAAGGCGCAGCAGGCGTTCCAACGCGGCCAGGCCGCCGGTCAGGCTTGTGGCAGGTATGCGGCTCAGGCGTTCCAGTACGTTGCCAGCGGCCGGGCAGCCCTGGGGCGCGCGGAAGAGGCACTCGGTGATCAGTGATGCCAGGAGGGCGGGGGAAGTGCTGAGCGGCGGCGGGGTGGTGGGTGTAATCGCGCTCGACGTACCTCCATCCGACGGGAGTCTCCCGCCTCACCCCTTGGTGGGTCTCGGCGCCGGAAGGGCAGCACCGGGGTGGCGGCGACTTCCGTCCCAGCCTCCGCCACCGTGCCGACGGCGCCGCGCGACGGCCTCGGCCGACCCTTCACTCCCACCTTGGGTACAACCCTGGGGGCATGCATACCCCCGGTGATCGAGGAGGCGATCCGCTCCCGCTCTGATCTGGTTCGGTGCATCCCCTGGTCAGAGCACAGAATCGGACGGAGGCCGCCCACACGTCTGAGGAACTTGCGCGTGAGGAAGCCAGTTCGACGGACAATTCGACACTACGGAGCTCGGGAACTCAGGCAACTTGCTTGAAGTCGTGGCTGAGCTGAAGGGAGCGGTAGTGAACGGGACATGGTGGCTCACACAGGGCGACACCCGGATCGGCGAGCTACGGCAGTACGCAATTAATCAACCAACATTCCTCTGCCACTTCATCCCAGGTCCCGGATGGGAAGGGGTCCGTGTGCTGTTCGAGAGCTGGGCGGCCCTGCACGGCCCGGACCCCGACGGCTCTCGAACAGTACAGGCCATCAAGCCCATCATGGACCTCGGACTAACCCTGGTTCCCGAAGACGAAGGTCAGCCCATGGCGCTCTTCAAAGAGTGCATCGTCCGTATCGACGGTGACATCGCCCGCGTGCGCTGCTGACCTCAACGACGTCGCAGACCATAAAGAACAAGCTAACTGCTGGTGGAATTCTCGATGGACTGGATGCGCTGAAACGCCGCCGACGAACACTGCTGATATCCCGGGATGCGGGCTTGGTCGGCGCCCGCCGGGAACCTGTCCACCAAGGTCCCGGGGGCACGTCATCCCTACAGACGGCGCCCCTGCGGGCGTTACACGGGCGGCGGGGGTGTGATCGGTGATGAGCGGATCGGCTACGCGCTCACCGTCCAGGTGCATGGCTTCGCCGCCGTCGTAGTCGCCGCCGTGGCGGGTGACGATCGCCTCCGCCTCTGCGTGCCGCGAGTGGTCGAGGTCGACGTGTCGACCGACCAGCAGCAGCCACTGCGAGTCGCCTGCCTCGGGCCATCCAAGGCGTGGACGCCTCCGAGGCGGGCGGCTGGGGAGGCGGAGCCCGAGTTTATCGACAGCCTGGGAGAAGCGCACGGCGTGGAGGCGGGTGGCTTCGCGGTGCGCGCCGGCTTCGTCGACGCGCCCATCTTGTCGCGCGTCGAGCACACGGATCCTCGGGCGGCTACACCAGCGCGCTCTGACCTGCGGGCTGAACAGGTGGGTGCGCTGCTGAACTATCCGTTGGCCTGTTTCGTTCGAAATCTCGTACTCCTGGGCTCCCAGTACAGGTCAGCGCAGGCTGCGATATTCAGAGTACGGTAAGGGACTGATTGCCCGTTTCGTATTCTGAACTCTCGCTGATTCTCGGCCAGTTCATGCTCAAACGCATGCCTGACCGTACCGGGTCTTCATATGATCGCGACATGGCGGAGATGGGTGGGAGTTCTGTCGGCAGATGGGACAGATTCCGCAGATGGGTCGGAGGGGCGGCTCAGACCGGCCAGATGAGCCGTGGGCAGAGGTTTGCGGCCAGCCTGGCGGGTACTGCACTTGGCGGAGCCGGGGCAACCTCGGTCTTCGTCTCCGAGAATCAAGCGGGCGGCGTCGCCCTTGTCGTGACTGGAGGGTTGTTTCTCCTGATGGGAGTCACCGCCCGGTTTATCAAGAGCATTCAAGCCGCAGACTGGGGGATCACGATGGAAGAACAGCGGGAGTTGGCTGAGCGAGCGAAAGCGCAGGCTGAGGCTGGTCTCACGGCTCGAGCCCAGGCCACCTTGGACGTTCTCAAGAGGTTGAGCCCGACTGGGGGCCAGAATGCGGAGGTCCGACAAGCAGAGCTCGCGCTGCAGACTGCACGCTTCGAGAACCGGGTTCTTGAGGCTGTCGACGCGGCACGAATCGACGCCGAAGAGGTGCAGCGCCACCCTGAAGCAGGTCTTGGGGAGCCTATCGCTATCCTCCTGACGCAGCCGAGCATTAGGATCGGCATCTTCGCGGCGTACTCAGAGAACGAATCCGGCCACATCCCACAGGACTCGTCAGACGACTTCATTCGCCGGGCACGGGAGCTCGACTGCGCCGCGTACCTCTTCGTCAACGGCACGCTTCATGAGCAAGACCTCAACCACCTTGCAGAAGGCATTGAGCGCGATGGCGGCAAGTATGTGGGCGTCACGCACTGGACGTCCGTCGAGAGGCCAAGGCCCCTGCGCCCTGACATCGACCGCCTACTGGACCGTGTGCGTGGCCCGCAAAACGATACAGTGACGATCCCTCATCAGTGAGAGTGCAGTACGGAATCTTCCGTCCTACTTGCCATCGCCCAATTGGGGAGCCGTTGCCGGTCAGGCGTCCGCGATTCGCTTGATTTCCGGCATGAGCATGCGCACTCCGTACTCCAGTGATGTCTCCGACGAGCAGTGGGTCCTGGTCGAGCCCGGATCACAGCTTGGAAGGCCCCGCATCTGTCGGTCAGCGGCCACCAGGACAGAAATCCGATGCGGGAGCTCGTGAACGCGATCTTGTACCAGAACCGCAGCGGCTGCCAGTGGGGCCTGTTGCCCCACGACCTGTCGGGCACTGTCGACGTGCTGGCTCTCCTTGATCGCCGTACCCGGCGGCCGACCAAGCGGGAATCCTTCCGTCCGTGGGCCTCACCCGACTCGTCCCCGTGATGTTCGCCGAGGCCGCGGCTGCAATCGACGAGGACGGCCACACAGAGGCTGAGGACGATGCGCATGGACTGAGCCGCGTGTACGTGAGTCCTGAGATCGAGGGATGGACGCTGATGACCGGCCGGTAGTGCGAACCGTGCCACGCCGGCAGCAGTGACGAAGTCCTGCACCTGTGTGCCGACTTCGGCTCTCCCCACCGCCCTGGGGATCAGTCCGCTCACCCTGACCGAGTCGATGCGCGTGCACGGCGTCGGCGTTCTGGCGGAGACACCCGTTGCGGTGTTCTGAACACCGCAGTCAACGCGTCGCCGCCGTCCGCGAACGAACCGCCCACCCCCAGGTCGGATTACGGCCTCCGCTCCCCCGTTGCGTACGGATGAACGTCCCGGGAACACGAACGCCTCTACCCGACCCCTGATCAACGGAACTACGGCCTTTCGGCCTGAACAGGGGATATGGGATCTCTGCCCCGTACCTGCTCGTCAGACGCACATCCAGCAGTAGAGACGGTGTCCTCGTGCCACCGCCCGGCAGGCCAAGTCGGCCAGCTGTGTGAGGAATTCGGTCAGCCTCTCCGGATCCGGGGGCGTCCAGAACACGTCCGAGGTGGCCCACTCGCGGGCAACCTCTCGCAACAAGGACTGATCAGCATCGGCGAGTGCATCACGCAGGGAATCGGTCAGCGTCAGGCACAGAAGCTCCCCCTCGTCGATGCTGGCGAGCAGATAGCCATGCCGCGGGTCGCCCTGGACCGTCTCGGCCGACCGGCCGGTGAGGACCGCTTCCGCCGACAGCAGGTCCGTGGTGGGATCCATCCCGTTGACGTCGAACCCGTCATAACCCGTTGCAGTGGGTTCGCCGTCGTCGCGGACGACAGCCCGCACCGCGTCGTCATCGTCGGCAGCAGAAAAGTGTCCACAGATAATTCCCATGCCGTGATCTCAACTGGGAACTTTTCAGAGGTTGCGGTGCCGGCTTCAGGCGGCGGACAGTCTGTGCCACCAGTGAGTGCAGCCGCCGGAGCAGAAGCGTTCGCGGCGTCGTGCGTCGGCGATCGCGAGTACCGCAATCAGCAGCCGGAAGGCTTTGCGGCGTTCGTCGAGAGGGGCGAGAGCGGCGATCTTTCCCAGTTGCTCGTCGATCTGGCCGCGTGAGATCAGCACCGCGGGCGTATGCGTCGGGCGCAGCCCGGCACGCCGGATGGCCTCCTGCGCGTCCTCGGTGACAGCGCGCGCCTGGACGCAGTGATGGCGTAGGAACAGCAGCACCGCGGTTTGCTCCTCCTGGCCGAGGCCGTCGAACCATTCGATGCCCTCTGACATCGGGCGCAGCCCCTGCGCGAGCTCGTTGAGCAGGACGTCGCGTTCGTTCATGACCGTCTTCCGTGGGTCCGGGCAGCGGGTGACGGGAGGGGCAGATCGAGGTGGGAGCTCTCCGACGGACAGTGCTCGAACAGTGCCTGGGTCTCGGGTGCAAGACCTCGCAGGACGGGGGTCAGCCTGTGAAGGCGGGGAGCGCGAGCTGGTACGTCCCGTAGTTCATCAGCCCCGCGACGGCGGCGGCAACCACGGAAACGACGAGCATGAGCACCCTGTCACCCGTGGAAGGGCAGACGACGGCGTACGCGGGGTTTTCCGGCTTGTAGGCAATCCGGACAGGCTTCCCCTTGTTGTGGCCGAGGATGTAGCGGGTCACGCCGTCGGTGGCCGAGAACGCGTGGGCGGTGTTGCCGTCGTCCTCCCGGAACACCTGCCGCCCCTCCACAGTGATGCCGTAGCGGGACAGGTACCAGTCCCGCCACACCATCGCCAACAGCATGACAACCAGGTAGGAACAGGCCACGCCCGTCGCCCCGAGCAGCAGCGTCGCGATGGCCCGGCTCCAGTCCCCGTCCAGCACACCGACGACGACGGCCAGCGCTGCGATGGCCACACAGCCGGCGTACATCAGCCGGATGCCGTGCGAGGGCAACCCTACTTGGACCAGGTTCTCGTCCGCTTCGTCTTCGCCCTCGTCGCCGATGACCAGGCTTCGTATCACGACGAGCGTGGAGCCGTCGGCCCTCTCCTCGTCCGCAGTCCGTTCCGGCAGAGCGGCGTTCACCGCGTCAGCGAAGACGCCCGCGGCGGCCGCACTGACGTCGCTGACGCGGTACACAGTCGGATCGACTCCAGCCGGAGCGGTGAGCTCCAGGTGGATGCCGCGCCGTTCAGCGTGGACCCGGGCGATCGCGGCGAACGGTATACGCAGCTCGGCGTCCGGACGCCGCAGCAGCAGTTCCTCACCGGTGGAGCGGAGTTCGATGCCCCTGTCCCCACGGAGGACGGGAACGGGCGAAGAGATCGACATGCGCTTGATCGTAGGTGGCGAAGTCCTTGCCGGTGAAGAGGCTGCGGGGCTTTCGGATGGAACCTGTGGTGCCGTACCGTCCGTCTGTGAACCTGGTGATGACCGTACTCCTCCTTGCCGTCCTCGCATCCGCGGCCTTGTGCGTGTTCGGCCTGCTGCTGGTCCAAGGCGAAGGCGAGGAGCTCAAGAAGATGACGGAGCTGTACGAATCCGGCGTCGAGGTGCGAGCGGAGCTGGTGAGCCTCGTGCCGTTCGGCACCAACGGCTACGCGAGCGCTGTCTACGAGTGGCAGTCCACGGAAGGCTCCGGCCGACACCAAACGGGTGTGAACGCGGGCCACGCCCACGTCGTCGGACACAGCTATCCCCTCGTCTTCAACCCCCACAACACCAGGCGGGTCCACCTGGGGACGAAGGTCGCGGTCCGCAGGGAGCGCAAGCGCCGCCAGGACTCCGTACGCAACGCCCGGCGAATGGCGCTCTGGGCCCTCGCGGGCGGCGCCTTGGCGGCGGTGGGGCTGATCATCAGCCCCTGACGGCCGTCGAGGCTCGCACGCGCACAGCTGGTGACGCCTACGAGCGGGCTACTGACCGGTCCGATCTTGGGGGACGACACCGCCGAAGCAGGATATGTGCGCCAGGTCCGTGGCGAGGCCAACCCGATCGCAGGCACTGCGCGACAGCGGTGGCGAGGTGATCCGTCTGTACGTCGCGGCCTGCGCCCAGCGCACAGCGCCACCTTTGCATCGGACGCGTGCACATCGCGGCGACTTGGCTATGAGGTATCGGCCGCGCCTGCCTCTTCGCAGCCACAGCACCGTGAGCCCTTGCTCTGGGTAGGCAGCCGTGACGCTCGGGACTGTCACGGCTCCCTCCCCAGGGAGCAGAGCGGGCCAGCCTGGCAGCGGACGCGGCTGCCCCTTCCATTGCCTACGGCCCCGGCCCAGTCCGCGCGACTGGGCCAGGCACGTCAGCGCGATGTGTTCCCCCGCACGGATGTCTCTGTCCCGGCCAGACAACCCCGCAGCCGGACGGAGCCGTCCTTGGGAGCATGCCGATCGATGAGGTGCACATCTCCGGGCCAGGCCTGCTCGTCGTGGATGTCACAGGCGCCGACGAGGAAACCGTCCCAGCCATGATGGAACAGCGTCAACAGCAGTAGGCGACCTCCGGCACCACCCACACATCACACGTCCCTGGCGAGTCCGGCGTCCGCGCCCCGGTCTACGCCGACACCAGACGGCAGCCCAACATCGACTCCGCCGCGTCTGGACCGCCAAGTGCGAGTCAGCCCTGGAGGGCAGGATTAATGCTGTAGTCGAGCAGCAGAAGGCTGCATACATTCAACCGGTGACCTACGACATCATGCTCGTGCGGGTGCGGCCGGGACTGACGCTGCAGGAAACGCTGGACCGCCTCAACGCCGACTTCGATCCGAATGGCGACCTGCCGCCGCTCCGACTTACTCAGGCGCAACGGAACGAGTGGGACCGAATCCTGAGACGAGTCTCGCGGGACGTTGATCCCCTCACGTCTGAGGAGTATCTGCACAGCCTCACCCTGGAAACCGTTGGTCCGCCAGGACGCGTACAGCTCGACTACCGCGGTGACACAGCCACCATCGAAGTTGGTT
The DNA here is from genome assembly GCF_056435525.1 of Streptomyces sp. NPDC043908. Taxonomy (NCBI): domain Bacteria; kingdom Bacillati; phylum Actinomycetota; class Actinomycetes; order Kitasatosporales; family Streptomycetaceae; genus Streptomyces; species Streptomyces sp. NPDC043908. The sequence goes on from NZ_JBWKEI010000014.1 coordinate 29,370, forward strand.
ACCGCCACTCGGGTCCGATGGCGTTGGAAGTGATGGAGCTGGCGTATCACATCGCTCACATCGTCGAGGACGAAAGCGGCTTGACCGGCCACGACTTCGAGGTGGACCAGCCCACCCGAACAGGTGACCCCGTCAAAGCCGCCGCCCGGCTCAGCGGCGTCACTGAGTGGGCACAACATCACTTGAGCTAGCGGATCACCCGGCGGACCAGAGAACGATGCCTGGCGGTGGCAACCAGGCACCACACCCGGATCTCGTGCAGCGAGCCAGGAGTAACGAAGAGATGTGAACCGCCTTGCCCACCAGCACCGCGGTCGCGGACCCGCCGGCACCTCATGCGGACCTGTTCGCCGCCAGTGCTACGACCAGCTGCTCACGAAGCCGCACTGAAGGTCCATCCAGCGGCGCGACTGCCTCAAGAGCTGTGCCGGGGCCCGGCGTTCAGTCACGACCATGGTCCGCGCGGGTGCGCACAACACGTCCACCGGGCCCCGGCCAGCCAGCCTCACACGGCCGAAGAACGAGCCCCTGGCCCCGGGCCCCGGGGGGCGTGAAGCCTGTACCCGCTGTGCTCACCCTCTCGCCACCAGCGCGCAGTCCCCCAACATCCGCGTGCTGTCCTCGACCTCACCGCAACACATTCCCGACCGGTGTGTTGCCGGTGAGCGCGTGCAATGTCGTTCCCGACTAGGACCGTCTGGGCGATCTCCGTGATGCGGTCGGCCGCCAGGGCGCCTGTATCCCGGACGTCGAGCAGAACTCGTAGCCAAGCCGCGGCGTTGTCAGTCCCCGCCGCTATCGTTCGCGCGTTCACGATCTTCAGGGAGGGATGGCTCAATGGGTGCCAGCGGATGGGACTACGTCACCAGGTACGACAGCGATGTCCAGGCGGCCCTGGCGACATTGCAGGCCAGGGTGTTCCAGGAGGAGTACGGCCACAATGCGCGATACCGCAGCCTGGAAGAACTCTACGAGGACGAGGAATTCGTGGGAGCCGAGGGTACCCATACGATCCTCGACATCGGCAGGGTCGTTGCCACGGATGCCCCGCCGACGCACTCCGGTATCGCTGACTACGGCACCCTGCGCCCTCTGGCCCTCAACCGCGTGATGCACCACTTCGGCACAGACCGCCCATCGGTCGAGCAATACGAGCAGCTCATCTCTGCTGCCAACGAGGCTGCAAGCCATCAGGAACATGAGCAAAGCCTGCTCGGCGAGTGTCAAATGCGGTGGACCGGCTACTACGTCGTCCTCCACACCGACGACAGGCCGACGCACCTGGGAATCTTCGGAAGCTCAGGAGACTAGGACCGACTCGGCGGGACTGCGACCAACCCTGGCAGATCAGCGGTCGAGGTCGCGGAGGTCGTCAGCGCACATGCCGGTCCGGCAGCACACGGGCAACCAGTCGGCCGCAGCCTCCCGAACGCGTCGCACGCGAGCCCTGTCGGGTTCCACCACCGAGAGGATCTCGAAGGCAATGCCAGCCTGGAGGGACCGATTCGACATCACCTCTCCGTAGAGCAGCCAGAGACCTTGCACAGCAAGGCCCCGGCACAGTTCCGGAAGATCGAGTCCTCGTCGAGCGGACTCCCAATCCGTGCCCTCGCCTGACACCATGCGCTGCAGGAGGTCGAGGAACCACTCACGAGCCGATGGTGCACTGTTGTCTGCGAGAGCCGCCAGAGCCACGGATGTCACAGCTGGAGCCGGTTCCCAAAGGATCACCGGAGACCAGACATGCTCCTCAAAGCTGACATGGGCGGGTCTCTGCAGGGGACCCCTACCCGCGAGCTGCAGCAAATCCCCGGCCAGGTGCTCTGCCGAGTCCCCGCACCCGCACAACATGCTCTCCCAGTCGTGCCTGGCTATCTCCATCTCGATCAGTCGCACAGCTCCCACACCCTAGACGGCGCCCGTGAAGCCCAACGACACGTCCCGTGCTGCCAAAACTCGCGAAAATCTCGCACTTGGAACGACAACTGCTGTTCAAACCCACTGTCCGCTGTCACTGAACTACGCCGAGCGCCGTTCCCTGCCAACCAATCTTGTCGTTGCTCAGCGACCGCAACCGGATCCCCTGCTGGACGGCGACCTTGTCCCTCAATCCAGCCGATGCAGCGGCTCACTTAGGCCGGATTCGATGTCCGCAGACGCTCACCGACAAACACTTTCCCGGGAAGTGAACGTAGCCACGGCTCTCCGGCGCACTTGGTGAAGCGGACGATACGGGGTGGTGGCGAGGGCTGCGGTGAACAGGAGGCCGCCAAGTAGGCCCTGGCGCTGATGGCACAGCGGCAGGTGTGGGCGGAGGGCACGCTGTCTTCGGCGTCGGCGGTGACGAGATCGGTGCCGCGGGCGGCGATCAGGCCGGGAAAGCGGCGCAGAGCGGCCGGGGGTGGCGCAGGTCTGTTGAAGGACGGGGGGACAGGTGCCCGGGCCGCAGAGGTGGACGGTCCAGCCGCGGTTGCCCAGTGCGCGGGCGACGTATTTGTTCGTGGGGGTCCCTGCGCAGTGTGTCCTGCTCGCCACGTGATCCCCTCGTCGTGCCTGATCGATCTACCGGTGTCCGTCGTCGATCGTGCGGGGCATCACTCCGAGGATCAGGTTCTCCAAGGCGTGTGGCATGGTCCCGAAGCTGGCGACCCAGGTCTCGACCAGATGGATCTCGCTGTTTTCGTCGATGCCGAGAAAGAACCGGCCATGATCGAGCTCACCGACAGGGAACAACTCTCTCCCCAGGTCGTCGCTCCACTCGGCGAAGCGATCCTCCTCTCCCCAGACCAGCGCCGGATCCAGTTCGAAGGCCTTCCCAGCCCGGCTGATTCCCGGGCCACCGTGGGCCACGGCCAGCCCTCCGAACTCCTGGAGGAACCTCTGCGCGGCATCGTGCATGACGATGCCGACCTCTTCGAACATGGACCGCCAGCCGGCCGTGTCAACGCGCCTGCCAGGCGCCCATCCCGAGGCCTGCAGCACCTCAAGCACCTCCGGCGACCATTCGCTCATCACAGACCTGCCCCCCGCCATGCCGAAAGAGAAAGCAATCAGGCGCTGAAGAGGTTCACCCAGCGGGTTGAGGAGCACCGCAACGAGCAGCGGCGCCGCCAGCAGCAACTGGACCAACCCTCCGACCAAGCCGCCCCCGCCAGCCAGCCGCCGGCACCTGACCCACTCAGCTCTGCGGCCTCCGGTCTCCTCTGCGCCCCGGTCAGCATGCCTGGTCAGGTTCCTTAGATGGTGTCCTACATGGTCAGTTTGAGGAAGCGCTGTAGCAGCAGATGGCTGCGGCGAGGCCGAGAAAGCCCACGTAGTTGGTGGGTTGGCGTTCGTATCGGTGGTTGCGTCGGCGGTAGCCGGTCAGCCATGGCATGGTTCGCTCGATCACCCACCTTCGGCGGCCGAGCGATCTCTCGGTACTTGCCGATGAAGGGGGCAGCTATGGGTGCCATCGCTCCGAGGGAGCTCGTCTCTCTCGCTGATGACGAGGGCAACAGCGTCACCATCAAAGTTCTGGGCCGGGATCCCGGCTGGAGCGCTGGGCTCGACGCTGAGATTATTGTCAGGACGCCGTTCGTGTCCGGCCGTATAGACCCGGTGCTGTCGACCTCGAAGCTCGAAAGTTGGGCCACCGCGTTGACCAGGCCCGACGCCGGCAAGGACGTCGTGTGGATGGAATGGGACAGAGGGCCGTCCATCTCTATCCAGCTCACCGGCGAGCGCGGCTGCCCGGAGGTGGTCGTAGAGGACGAGTCGGGGTCCATGGTCACCATTCGGGTGCCGCTCGTCCCACCGGACGACTGGATCGCTGCAGGCGACGTCTGCACCGGGTGATGAATCACTGGGTTCCGATGCTTTCAGCGTAGGCAGGCAAGTCGCAACCAGTGCAAATGGACGAACGCGCGCTCCGCGGCCCAACGTTGGGTACCGAGGCCGGAGCCATGCTCGATGCCCCGGCGTGACGCCATGCGGGCGAACACCGGCTTCACCCCGAGAGCCCAGACGAGGCGACGGTACTTGTCATGGTCGTATCCACGATCGCCGAGGACGATGTCAGGCCGACGCCGGGGACGTCCACGCTTGCCCCGCACTGGTGGACCGCTTTAAGTACGGGACGAGCTGAGTGACGTCGTTGCCGTTGCCGTCGGCCAGTTTGACGGCGAACGGGGTGCCGGTGGCGTCGGTGATCAGAACGACCAGGCAATCTGGATCATCGGGGTGGCCTTCGATTCGTCGCGGCGGCCGGTACGTCGGAAGCCCTCCCGCTTGCTCGTGCTCGCCACCGCGCCGGGGTCCGACTTGTGCGCATACAGGTACGTCTGATCGGGGCCGTCGCGGCCCTGTCTGCTGCGATCGCAGTAGACGAAAGAGTCTGCGTACGGCCAACGACGAGAGAGCGGAGAACTGCGAGTGTTCGAGGGCCGAGATCGTCGGCCCAAACGCACATGGCAGTCCCCTCGAAAGGCTCGTCGATGTCCCCTCTCGCCCGCTGGTGCCATCGGCACCGGCTCGCTGTCCTCCTGATCTGGGTGGGCACGTTGCTCACTCTCGGCGCCGGGGTCGGTGCGGCTGGTAGCGCCTTCGGCACCAGCCCGATCTCACAGGACACCGACTCGGCCAGGGCGACGGCACTGCTCCAGCAGGCCTCCAACAGTGCGGCCGGCAAGAGCGGCCGGGTAGTCTGGCAGGTGAACGGCGGGAAGGTAACCGAGGCTGCCGCCCAGCAGCCGATGACGCGGACTCTGAGGGAGATAGCTGAGGCACCGGGCGTCGCCGCGGTGACCAGCCCCTACACGCCGGACGGCAAGGGGCAGATCAGCAAGGACGGCCGAACGGCCTACGCCTCGGTCGCGTTCGACCGGGACGTGGAGGACGCCCAGGTCGACCATGTGAAGGAACTCGCCGCAGGCCCGGAGTCGGGGACTCTGCACATCGCCCTCAACGGCCAGGCGTTCACCGTCAACCCCAAGCCGAACGCAGCCGCCGACGCCATGGGCATCTTCCTCGCCTTCATCGTGCTGCTGTTCGTCTTCCGGGCGGTCTGGGTGGCGGCGTTGCCAATCGTCACGGCCATCGTCGGAGTGGGCACCTCCGCGGTCGCGGTGATGCTGCTCAGCCACGTCATCACGCTCTCCGACACCACGCTGACTCTGGGTTCGCTGATCGGCCTGGGCGTGGGCATCGACTACGCGCTGTTCATCGTCAACCGCCACCGCGCCAACCTCATGGCGGGCATGGGCGTCGCCGAGTCGGTCGCCAAGGCCCTTGACACCTCCGGCCGGGCAGTGGTGTTTGCCGGACTGACCGTCGTCGTCGCACTGCTCGGCATGCTCACCCTGAACATCGGCCTCATCAACGGCATGGCCATCGGCGCCGCGGTCACCGTCGTCCTGACCGTGCTGGCCGCCATCACTCTGCTGCCCGCCCTACTCGGCATGATCGGCCCGCGTGTCCTCAGCAAGAAGGAGCGCCACGGCATGGCCGGGCAGGCGAGCCGCCCGTCGTCCTGCGGGCATGCCGGGCTGTGGGTCCGCTGGGCCGGACGTGTCCAGGCCAGGCCGAAGACTCTGGGTGTCGTCGCGCTGGCTGTGCTGGCGGCGCTGGCGATGCCGACGCTGTCGCTGCGCCTGGGCGCGTCCGACGATGGCAACCTGCCCGTGACCTCGACGAACCGGCAGGCGTACGACATGATCGCGGACGGCTTCGGGCCCGGCTTCAACGGCCCCCTCGTCCTCGCCGTCCAGGCCCCCACCACCGCTGACACGGCCGCCGAAGCGAAGCTGGTCACCGCTCTCCAGCAGGTCGGCGGTGTCGCCCATGTCAACGCCGCGCCCATGAAGGGCGGACAGACCGTCGGTGTGATCCAGGTCGTCCCGACCACCTCCCCGCAGTCAAAGGCCACATCCGACCTCATTCACCACCTGCGTGACGACGTGATTCCCGAGGCAGTACGGGGCACGGCGATGAAGGTATACGTGGGTGGTGTCACCGCGAGCAACGACGACTTCGCGTCGGTGCTGATGAGCAAGCTTCCGATCTTCGTGCTCGTGATCGCCGCCCTCGGCTTCCTGCTGCTGACCATCGCCTTCCGCAGCCTGCTCATCCCTGCCGTCGGTGCCGTGCTGAACATCCTCAGCATCGGCGTCGCCTTCGGCGCGATCGTCGTGGTCTTTCAGTACGGCTTCGGCGCCGGGCTGCTCGGGCTCGGTGCCGCGGGACCGATCGAGTCGTTCGTACCGATCCTGGTGGTCGGCATCATGTTCGGTCTGTCCATGGACTACCAGGTCTTCTTGGTCAGCCGGATGCGCGAGGAATGGGCCCACACCGGTGACAGCAACCGGGCCGTGCGGGTCGGGCAGGCCGAGACCGGCAAGGTGATCGTGGTCGCCGCGACGATCATGGTGTGCGTCTTCGGTTCCTTCGTGTTCGGCGGCATGCGCGTCATCTCCGAGTTCGGCGTCAGCCTCGCCGTCGCCGTCGCCGTGGACGCCCTGCTGATCCGCATGGTCGTCGTGCCGGCGCTCATGCACCTGTGCGGACGGGCCAACTGGTGGCTGCCCCGCCGCCTGGACCGCGCGCTGCCCAGCGTGTCCGTGGAGGGCCCCGCCGAGAAGTTCGGGCACTCGCTGCATGCCATGCGGGAGCCGGAGACCGCCGGCCAGGCCCGCTGACCGTGAGCACGACGGACCGACATCGCACACCGGCCGGTGGAAGGAGATTGACCTTCCACCGGCCGGCGCTGCTTAGAGTGAGGGAATGGAACTGCCCATGGTGTGGCGACAGTGGCTGGCCCGTCATGACCGCATCACAGACGCTCTTCCCGCCGTGCCTCTGGTCGTGATTGCCGCGGCGGCGACCGCCGTCGGTCAGGACGGCTGGCACGAGCCTCGGTGGCATGAGGTCGCATGGACAGCACTGTCCTGCATGCCCTTGGCCTTCCGGAGCCGCTGGCCGATGATGGTCGCCCTGTTCACGGTGGCGGGCGACCTCACCCTGATGGCCGTCGCCTCGCACATCGCGCCGACCCCGGCGGCGAGCCTGATCGCCCTGTACACCCTCGCTCTCCTCGGCAGCCGGCGCACCGCGTGGACGGTCGGGACGGCCGCGGCCGTGGCGATCACAGGTGTATACGCCGCCACCCACGGAGAGTCCGTGGTGGCCGGGGCCAGTCTGCTGCGGTTGGACTTCGCGATCGGAGCCACCACACTGGGCCGCGCCGTCCGTAGCCGCCGTGAGAACCTCGCGGCGGCCAGTGCGCGTGCGGAGCGTGCCGAGCGCATGCAGGAAGTGGAGGCCCGGCGCCGGGTCACCGAGGAACGCGTGCGCATCGCGCGCGATCTTCACGACGTCGTCGCCCACCACATCACCCTCGTCAACGCCCAGGCCGGTGTGGCGCACCATCTCATGCGTGCCAACCCCGACCAGGCCTACGAGGCGCTCGCCCACATCAAGGACAACAGCCGCGCCGCGCTCGACGAACTGCGTGCCACCGTCGGCCTGTTGCGCCAGCCCGACGACGCGCCCGACTCGCGTGCCCCCATCCCGCGCCTGGCTGATCTCGATGGTCTCGTGGGCGGGTTCCGGGCGAGCGGGCTGCTCGTGTGCGTGTCCCGGACCGGGGATCCTTCGCCGCTGGCGCCAGCCACCGAGCTGACCGCCTACCGGATCATCCAGGAAGCCCTCACCAACACCCACAAGCACGCCTCGGCCACCCGGGCCGAGATCATCCTCGCGTACGGCGTGCACACGCTCGGCGTCACCGTGAAGGACGACGGGCGCCCCGGCGCGCGCAAGGGAGCGGGCACCGGTCACGGTCTGATCGGCATGCGTGAACGGGCCGTCGCCATCGGCGGTACCGTCACCGCCGGGCCCCGGCCGGAGGGCGGCTTCCAGGTCGTCGCCGAACTGCCCTTCTCGCTCGCCCCCACCCTGTCTGACGCCCCGTGAGGAAAGGCCATTCATGCCCATTCGCGTCCTTCTCGCCGACGACCAGGCCCTGCTCCGCGGCACCTTCCGGCTGCTCATCGACGCCCAGCCGGACATGGAGGTCGTCGCTGAGGCCTCCAACGGGCGCGAGGCGGCGCAACTGACCCGGACCGAGCGCGCCGATGTGGTGGTCATGGACATCCGGATGCCCGAAGTCGACGGTATCGCGGCGACCCGGCTGATCGCCCAGGACGAGGACCTGGCCGGAGTGAAGGTCCTCGTCCTGACCACCTTCGAGGAGGACGACCTGGTCATCGAGTCCCTGCGGGCCGGAGCGAGCGGCTTCCTGGGCAAGGGGGTGGAACCGGCGCAACTACTCGACGCCATCCGCCTGGTGGCCGCCGGCGAGGCGCTGCTCTCCCCTGCGGCCACCAAAGGCCTCATCTCCCGCGTCCTCGCCCAGCCCTCCCCCGGCGACCTCGTCGACACCACACGACTTGCCACTTTGACTCCCCGGGAACGAGAGGTGCTCACCCTGGTGGGCTCCGGCCTGGCAAACGACGAGATCGCCGCACGCCTCTTCGTCACCCCCATCACCGTCAAGACCCACGCCAACCGTGCCATGGCCAAACTCGGAGCCCGCGACCGCGCCCAGCTGGTTGTCATCGCCTACGAGACCGGCCTGGTGCGCGCGGGGGAACGACCAGGCTGAGGTCCGCCCGCCGTGGTCGGCGGGCAACCTGCCTACTGCCTCCACCGCGCGGCCCCCTTCTGCTGCGCGGCGGCGAGCGCAGCCTCCGCTTTGTTGCGGTCACCGGCGAGATTCCCGGCGGCGGCGACGCTCTGGCGACTGCGGGACTCCACCAACACGTCGTGCCCCCTCGCCCCGCGAAGGGCTTTGCGGCCGTACAAGCCTATTTCGATCACGGCGTGCGACCGGATGTCCCGCCAGGACACGTTCGACCAGGATCTGCGCTGCCGGCGCCGACGCGGCTCCTTACCTCTGGCGCTGTGAGGGGGCCTTCTGTCCCGCCGCGACGCCTCTGCGATCAACCGGACGTCCTGCGCCTCGCCCTGGGCGCATCCCGCTCAAGAAATGCACCCAGGAGCACATAACGGTCACCTCGTGAGACGGAAGCGCCGCCAGTCCTGCCGGGATGCGGGGGCGCGACACGCGGCCTGCGACTTCCGCAGACGACGGCTGCTGGCGCAACTGTCGCCCGGGACGCGGCAAGCAGCGTGCGGTTCGAAGCGCCTCCCCCGGCGAATCCTGGTCAGTGGGGGGTGGGCCCCTGGAAGGTGAGCTGGGCCGCGAGGTTCCGGTGGCTACAGCATGCAAATCTCACATCTGCCCTGCGTCCCCACACCACCCCACCATCGAACTGATCCAGTGAACATCCGGACAAGACCCGGCACCGCGAAGGGCGGCGGGCCCGGGGCGCGGGGCGCCTCCAGTGCGGAGGACGCGAGCAAAGGGACGTGAGCGAGAGTGCGGGGTACGGACGGTGCCCAGACGCTGCGGGCGACGCTGTACGCCTCGTGGCGGTCGCGCGGGTGGCTGGCGGCTTCCTCCCGCTCGGCGCCTTGGCGGTGGGGCCGATGCGGCGTGTTGGCGTGCCCGGATGGCATGACAGGTTCAGTCTGTCGGGATGGAATGGCGAATGCCTCAAGGGCCACCGCATGGCCCGAGGCAGCCGCCCGGCAGCACGGACAAGCAGCCCAGGGGCAGGCCGATCCGGCCGTGGCTGACACATACGGCCGCGGCCGCGGTGGGGCTGCTGATCGGAGCGCTGGCCGCTTCGGCAGGGCATCCGACCCCTGGCGAGGGTGCCTCCCCCACCGCGACGGCGGCACCTACACTCGCCCGAACAGCCGTACCGCCCTCACCGGCAACCACGACACCCTCCGAAAAAGCCAGCCCGGCCGAAGCCGAACAGATCCCCGGGGATGGCGTGTTCCTCATCGGGCGCGACATCAAGTCCGGCACCTACCACAGCGAAGGTCCTCAGGGCACCCCCCTTGCCTACTGTGCCTGGGCCCGGCTGAGCGGGACCAGCGGCGAAGGCAAGGACGTCATCAGCGGCGATGCATCCAAGGGAGCAGAGACGGTCACCATCGCAGCCACAGACAAAGCCTTCCGCACCAGCGGCTGCAAAACATGGAAGAAAACCAACTAACTCGTCTCCTCAAGCCAGGGGGTTTCGTTTGGATCACCGTGCGGACCAGAGGAAGATGCCCGCGATGTGGAGTCCGGCCAGGTAGATCGTGGCGGTCGGCACTGCCGGTGCGACAAGAACAGGGAGCCAGCCGCGTGCGGCCAGTTCCTCACTGATCCCCCCCCAGTCGGCGCCGCCATCGGCGCAGCCGGGACGCCCACCTGGACAAGTCCGTCGCACAGAAGGAAGTTTGGCCAGGTTCCCCTACGTCGGAGCGGGCATGCCTGGCGGCGCGCACGGCGGAACCGGGCGTCGCCTGCCGACGTCTGTATGCCGGATTCACCCCGTGTGCGTCAGAAATCAGCCGGGCAACCTTCTCCCAGGTGCCGTCGGCGGCCCACCCCGCGCCGCGACACCGACGTGCTGGGGAGCGGCGGGGTGCCCTACGGAAGCGCAGCTCCCGGAAGTGTCAGTGCCGACGACGATGACGGCCAAGGACTATCCACACGGCCGCGTCCGCCAGTTCGAGATCAGTGCGGCAGGCTGAGCCTAAAGGGAGGACACTGTGGGGATCTACCGGCAGACCGTCATGGACCTGGACGCCCCTGGTGGAGGACGCGGCTGAGCACAGACAGTGGGGCAGGGACTGGGTGGAGGAGGAAGGCTACATTCGCCCGGTGCCATGGAGGGCGATGTCATGCACTTGGCCGATCCGTACCTCCCTGCTCAACAACTGCACGATGTCTTCGAACCTGCCGGGCACCTCGTATCGAATCCGCCCCCCTCGTCGACGAAGTCGTCACCACGGCACGGCAGTAGCTGAAAGAAAGGGCCGCATGGAAGCCAGCCTGAAGAACATGCTCTACGACAACCCCGAGTTGTACGAGAAGATCTACGACGGATCCGGCCACGAGATCCCCCGCATGTGCGCAGCGCTGTTCGGCGGTACACCCAAGACGCTGCTGGACATCGGCTGCGGCACCGGCCGCGACCTGGGATACTTCGCAGGCCAGGGGACGTGCTGTACCGGTATCGACTTCCAGCCCAACATGATCGCCTACGCGCGCGACCGCCGGCCCGGCATCGACTTCCAGACCGGTGACATGCGGGTGTTCCGGCTCGGTACGACCTTCGACGTCATCACGTGCGTCGGCTGGGCCCTCGCAAATCTGCATACTCCCCAGGACATCGACCGTGCCATGGCGACGTTCGCCGCCCACGCCGCGCCAGGCACCATGCTCTTCCTGCACCTGCCCAACGCCATCGGCGACCTCGATGGGCACGGCATGCCAGCCCGCTTCGTGATCGATACACCTTCCTTCCAGGCCACGGCCAGTGCCACCTACCACCTCGACCGCCGCCGTCAACTCCTGTCCCGTGAGCGCATCTGGTCTATCCCCGGCCACCCTAACCAGCAGGACTTTGTGCGCCTCCGGCTCCTGTTTCCCATGGAATTGGAGTACTACCTCGCCAACCACGGCTTCCGTGTGACGGGCATGTACGACAACACCGCAGCCGAGGACAGCGCCCTGGACGGCTTCATGCTGTACGTGGCCGCGCGGTTCACCGGGTAGGTCAACACAGCTGCGACGCAGATGGCGCGACCAGCCGCTGCCGGTAAAGAGGCGGCTCGTGCAGCACGCTGGTCTCGAGCATGGCTAGCTACGTCCTTGAGCAGTCACTCGCGTACACGTCGCGGCTCATGTAGTGGGCCTGGACCCGGGCGCAGACAGCGTCGAGCACGACCGAGACGTTCCTCCGGGCCAACGCCACTACAGATCTCGCAGACCCTTACGGGGGATCCGGCCTGTCTCGACCTGACGGAGTTCTCGCGGGGTGAGGAGTCGCGTCACGCGGCGTGACCGTGGCGCGGAAGACCGGCACCTCAGGACCCCCTGCCCAGCTCGGCGAGCTCATTCACGCGAAGCGTCAGTCGCGGCCGTGGATCGTGTCGGACGAACTGTGGTCGCTGATCGCGCCGTTGCTGCCAGAGCCGCCACCGAAGCAGGTGAAAGGGCGTCCGCAGGTGCCTGACCGGCAGGCTTTGTGCGGGATCCTGCTCGTCCTGCATACCGGGATCCAGTGGGAGTATCTGCCCCAGGAGTTCGGCTTCGGCTCGGGCATGACCTGCTGGCGTCGCTTGGCGGCCTGGAACGAAGCCGGCGTCTGGGACCAGCTCCACCAGCTGCTGCTAAACACGCTGCGGCCACTCCGGGTGCTCCACTCCCACGGACGCCTCACGTCGCGTCAGGTACTCGCCGGCGACGCTGGAGCCCGGGCCAAGCAGTGGCAGCAGTCGGTAGTCAGGGCCAAAGCCGCCGTCAGCGACCTCGCGATACAAGCGCGCAAGTAGGGGATGCAGCGCGAAGCCCAGTTGTATCTCGGCCTCTGCGATCTGCGCATCGCCAACCGGCGCCGGAAGGTCCTCGCCATCCGATGCGGCCCGGACGGCAACGCGTTGCACGAGGTCATCAATGTCGGTCATGACCATGATGCTGTCAGCCCCCCCCCCCCGACATACGACGGCCAGGGCGGCCGGGCGGACAGTCGGGCCACAGCAAGTTCAGAGAAGCCTGTATCCGCTGCTCTCTGCTCCGTCCCGACCCCGCCCAGCGCCCCCGCCTGACTGAAATCCGGCTCGGCAAGCGGCCCCATCCAGCCCCGCTCAGCCAATTGAAGGCGGTCGGGCCGCGTCCAGCACAGGCGTCCGCCAACCTGGCGGCCATGCTTACCTTGTTTGTCGGATGACCGTTGGCAGGCCACATCTCACGCTGTCGAGCAGTCTCCGGTATGGGGCTGCCGCACGATTGGGTGACTCTTTTGGCCTGTCACCGGAACCTGCATCAGAACCGCTGTGCGGCGATGTGCGAGGAGAGCGACAGGGCGGGCCCCTCGGTCATCGGACCGTGCGGGCCGCCTGCTCGACGATGCGCGTGACGGCCTCGGGGCGGGATACGGATACCGCGTGTGACGCGTCGATGGTCGTCGTGCGGGCATTGGCGAGGGCTGACATGAAGCGCTGGGCAGCCACGGGGATGTTGCGGTCCTCCGTGGTCACCAGCGACCAGGAGGGGATCGTCTTCCAGGCGGCCTGGGTGGACTTCTCCTCCAGCGCGGCGGCAGCGATCGGACGCTGCCCTGCAGCCATGAGCCTGGCCTTGTCTTTCGGCACGTCTGCGGCGAACTGGCCGCGGAACTTCTGAGGCTCGATGTACACGTCCGTGCCCTGATCACCGTCGGGCAGGACGTAGTTGACGGACTCGACGGCTTGGCCGAGGGTGCTGCCGGGGAACTTGTCCGTCAGTCCGATCGAACTCTCGCCCTCGTCCGGCAGGAACGCCGCGATGTAGACCAGTGCCTTCACTTTGCCCTCAAGGCCCGCGGCGGCCTGGCTGATGACGGTGCCGCCGTAGGAGTGACCGACCAAGACCACGGGCCCGTCGATGTGGTCGAGGACGCTGCGCAGGTAGGCGGCATCGGTCGCCGGACCACGCAGCGGGTTGGCGGCGGACACCACCGGGTAGCCCGCACGTTGCAGCCGGGCGACGACACCGTCCCAGCTCGCGGCGTCGGCGAACGCTCCGTGTTCCAGCACGATCGTCGGACGTACGGGGTGGCGGGGCGTAGCGTCGGCCGCGGCGGGCAGGGCGACGGCGGTGACGGACAGTCCGACGGCGGCGGTGACACCGAGCAGCGCGGATCTGCTGCCCGGACGGACGAGGTGGTTGTTACGCATGTGTGAAATCCCTCTTGTTCGATGGGTGGTGCTCGACGGACCGAAAGGCGATACAGCTTGGTACGTCGAGAAATGGGGCCCGGCTCGCTTCGCCGGTGCCTGGTGGACGTGCGTCCGTCTGCGCCACGTGAGCAGCGCGGATCGGAGCGCCGGTGGGCGGCAGCCGAGAGCGGCGCGGAGAGCGGCTGCCGGGGCCGGCGGGTGATCCTGATGCTTCGGCCTCGCCCGTTCACCGGGCGAGGACCGCCGTCGTCCTGGCCTACGAGGGGGCGGCCGGAGCGGTTCATTCACCGGCGGGCTGCTCGTTCGCGGACAGGGGCGGCGGTGTGACGTGTCGCGGGCAGCGGCTTCCCGGCGCGATCGAGCCTATGGCCGAGGTGGTGCCGTAGCCCTCACCCTTCGTGACGATTGCCCTCAGCCGGTACGCTCCAGGACTTCGTAGACATGCCGGAGGTAGCTGTGCGTGCGGTCCGAGCCGAGGATCCCGTCGCCCACCCGGTTCATCGTGTACGAGAACGTGACGCGCCGGTCGAGGTCCATCACGACGATCGAGCCGCCCCGGCCGACCCAGAAGCAGATCCTCCCGGTGGGCATGTGCGGCATCGTCCTCGGGTCGGCGAGTGCGTAGCCCATGCCCCAGCGGACGGGAACGCCCAGGAACAGGTCGACTCCGTCGGCCTGTACGTCGAACACCTTGTCCACCGTCTCCTCCGAGAGAAGCTGGCGGCCGTTGACCTGGCCGCGCCGCGAGATGACGGAGAGCGCTCGGGCCAGGCCTCGGGCGTTGCCGTGTCCGTTGACGGCTCCGAGTTCGGCGGAGCGCCACTGCGGGGTGTCGACGTGCTCGTCACGTGCGGGGCTTCCGAGCAGCGTCCTGGTGAAGATCCCCTCGGGATCGAGACCCGTGGGTATACCGCCTGGCTGCGAGGGGGCCACCAGATCGGCGATACGCGGCCAGTCGGCCCGTCGCGCGCCGATCTGGACGTCGGCTTGCGTCGGTTCGGCGATCTCGGTGGCGACGAACTCCGTCAGGGTACGGCCACTGGCCCGACGGACAAGCTCCCCCACCAGTTGCCCTTGGGTCTGCACGTGGTAGCCCGAAGCGGAGCCCGGCTCCCACCAGGGTGCCTGCGCGGCCAGCCGGGCACTCGCGGTAGGCCGATCGTAGAGATCCTCCATGGAGAAGGGCTGCTCCCAGCCGGAGAGTCCCGAGGTGTGAGCCAGGACGTGGCGCACCTCGATGTGCTCCTTTCCCTGGGCGGCGAACTCGGGCCAGTAGTGCGCGACCGGGCGGTGCAGATCCAGCGCGCCCCGGTCGACGAGGATGAGAGCCGCGAGATTGGTGAGGGTTTTCGTGGTCGACCACATACTCACCAACGTGTCCCGGTGCCACGGAACGGTCCGTGCTTCGTCCGCGTGGCCACCCCACAGATCGACTTCCATGACTCCGTCCACATCGACGGCGATGGACACCCCCAACTCCTCGCCTGTTTCGAGGTGCGCTGCCAGCACCGCTCGTACCGGTTCGAATCGGTCTGTGCTCGTTCCCTCGACACCCATGCTCTTCTCCACTTCGGACGACAACTGTGCGGCTCTGGCCTCTGATCAGGCGCGGTTCTCCGCCTGGAACATCCAGCTCTGCTTCTCGAGATCGGCCGTCAGTCCGACGAGGAGATCCTCGGTGACGACGTCCACCGGGCCCATCACGACGATGCGCTCACGCAGCCTTTCGGTCACGGCAGAGAGCGCGTACACCAAGGCTTCGACGGCGTCACTGTCCTTGGTCCAGCCCGGCGGAAGGGCGGGCACGCCACTGGTTCCCGCAACGGTCCCGGCCCGTCCGTCCGGGCTGACGCCCAGGGCGGCCGCGCGCTCGGCCACCGTGTCGGCGTGATTGCGGGCGACGGTGGCGACCTCGTCGAGCTGGGCGTGAACCGAGCGGAAGCGCGGGCCGTACACATTCCAGTGGGCCTGCTTGGCTACCAGGGACAGGTCGAGAAGGTCGGCCAGGGTCGCTTGCAGCGCCGCACCCGCGGTCTCGCGGTCGCGCTCGGGCAGAGGGTTGTTGACAACCGGCACAGCAGTGCGGTCCTTTCGTGACAGGCGCCGGCTCTCAGGCAGCGAGGAAGTCGAGCAGGGCGGCGTTGACCTCGGCCGCGTGCGTGAGCAGCAGCCCGTGCGGAGCGCCGTCGATCTCGACGTACCGCGCGTCGGGCAGGCGGCGGCGGAACTCGCGGGCCGTGGCGTCGATCGGCAGGATGCGGTCGGCGGTCCCGTGCAGGATCAGCGACGGTACGTCGATGCGCTCCACGTCGGCCCGGAAGTCCGTCAGCCACGCCGGGACGCACGCGTACGCCGCCCTGGGCGCCGAGTCGATGGCGGTGGCCCAGTTCGCCCGCAGCGCGGCCTCGCTGAGCCGCGACCCGAGCGTTTCGTCGGTGTTGAAGAAGTCGACGAAGAAGCTTTCGTACCAGGCGTAGCGGTCGTCCTCCGCCTGCTCCGCGATGCCGTCGAAGACGCTCTGCGGCACACCGGTGGGGTTGTCCGGCGTCTGCAACAGGAACGGCTGGAGCGAACCGAGAAACGCCGCCTTCGCGACCCGCTCCGAGCCGTGGACGCCGAGGTAGCGGGCGACCTCGCCCGATCCCATCGAGAACCCGACGAGAACCACGTCACGCAGGTCCAGCTGCGTCAGTACGGTGTCCAGGTCGGCGGCGAAGGTGTCGTAGTCGTAGCCCGTCATGGTCTTGCTCGACCGGCCGAAACCACGGCGGTCGTAGGTGATGACGCGGTAGCCGGCCTTGACCAGCGCATCGGTCTGCTTCTCCCACGACTGCCCGTCCAGCGGGTAACCGTGGATCAGGACGACCGGCTGCCCCGACCCGTGGTCCTCGTAGTAGAGATCGATGCCGGTCGAGCCCTCGGTGCCGACGGTGATGGTTCCCATGGTGTGCCTTCCCGCCCGTCCGCCGTGTGCGCACCGGGCATGGCACAAACCTAGGAATCAAGCAGGTCGGACCGCGTCCGTCGGATTACGGCTTCGACGTACGTCATGCTGCTGCGTCTTCCGCGTACGTCATGACGCTGCGCTGTCGGGGTACGTCGTCGTGCCGCCGAGCACCGAGGCGAGTTCGCCTCGGGACGTGACCCCCAGTTTGGGGAACATCCGCTGGAGATGGGTGCTCACCGTCCGGGGCGACACGTACAACCGCTCGCCGATCTCCCGGTTCGTCAGACCCTGCGCGGCGAGCTGGGCGACATGCAGCTCGGTCGACGTCAGCCGATCGACCGCGGCCGGATCCTGGCGCGGGGACGACGCGCCCGCGGCCCGCAGTTCCTGCCGTGCCCGCTCCGCCCATGCCGACGCGCCGAGGGCGTCGAAGATCTCGCGTGCGGCCTGCAGGACGACGCGGGACTCCGCGGGCCGCTGGTGACGCCGCAGCCACTCCCCCAGGGCGAGGCGCGCCCGCGCCCCCTCGAACGGCCAGTCCGCGGGGACGGATTCGAGGGCCGCCCTGTACAGCGGCTCGGCGGCGTCCTGCGGGCTCAGCAGGGCCCGGCCCAGTCGCAACCCGCAGAGCAGGGCGGGCGAAGACGTCGATTCCCCGAGCGGGGTCAGGTCCCGCACGATGTCGCGTGCCACCCTCGCGGAATCGCTGCGCACCGCCGCCTCGACCAGCTCCGCGACCGCGTAGAAGCGCAGCCAGGAGTGGAAGGCAGGGTCGGCCGGGTCGAAGACGCGGTGCAGGTGGCCGAACGCGTCGCCGTAACGGCCCTGGCAGAGTGCCGCCTGCCCGCGGGCCATCTGCATGATGGCCAGCACCGGGCGCCTTCCGCTGGGGAGAGCCTCGCGTTCGGCTTCGGCCGCCCATGCCTCTGCCGCCGGGTCGCCGCTGACGGCGGCCAGCTGTGCGCGGATGGCCTTCACCATCGCGGCCACAAGAGGCTGACCGGTCTCGCGGGCAAGCGACGCGGCCTCCTCCGCGGCGAGGGAACCAGCGCGCACGTCACCCAGCCGTGCGGCGCTCCCCGCCTGGACGCAGAGAGCGCGGGCCAGCATCGACAGCCTGCCCTGTGCTCGCAAGGCGTCCAGCGACCTCGCCGCCAACCGGCTCGCCAGGGCGGGAGCGCCCACCGTCACGGCGGCGGCACCCAGGAGTTGGTCCCCCTCCGCGTTCTCCGACGAGCGCTCCAGCTGACCCGCCAGCCCCTCCATGACCCCTTCCCCACGCTCGACCGGCGCCGAGTACGCCCGCAGAGCGACCAGATCGGCGTTGTCAGCGGGCACGGGCATCCGGTCGGCAGCGGCGGCGACCCGCTCGCGGGCGGCCGGGCCCGGCTCTCCCCAGAAGCACTGCAGGACCGCGCTCCACAGCATGCGCAGCCCCAGTGTCGACTCGCCGCCGGCGGCGATCTCGACCGCCAGCTCGGCCAGCTCGGCGGTCGCGGCGCCCTCGCCCCGCGTCCCCTCGGCCAGAGCGATGCTGACCCAGGCCGCGCGGCCTTGGTCCCGGACCGAAAGGTCCAGTGAGCGCGCCTGGGTCAGCAGGTGCGTCGCGACGTCTCCTTGGCCCGACTCCAGTGCGAGCTCCGCCGCCCGGAGCAGCCGGTCCGCCCGCGCGCAGGGGTCCTTCGTCAGCTCCGCCGCCCGCCTCAGCGCGGCAAGGGCTGCGGCGACACCGGCTCGCCTCAGGGCTCTGCCGGCCGTGGAGTCCAGATCCCGTGCCACTCGTTCGTCGAGACCGGCGGTGGCGGCGGCACGGTGCCATGCCTGCCGATCGGGCTGCCCCTGGAGCGCGGCGGCCAGCGCGGCGTGCGCGGCCTGGCGTTCCGCGGCGGTGGCGGCGTGGTGTATCGCCGAGCGGATGAGGGGGTGCCTGAAGGCCGGCCCCTGGGCCTCCACCAGGCCCGCGTCGATCGCTGCCTGGAAAGCACCGACGTCGACCGCCGTCCCGAGCATCCGCCTCGCCGCGGCGAGGCATTCGTCCATCGTCCCGTCACCGTTGAGAGCCGACAGGAGCAGGACCGCACGGGTGTCGGCAGGCAGGCGGGAGACCCGTGCCGTGAACGTCCGCTCCAGCCGCGCGGTCAGCGGCAGCGGACCCGGGTTGAGCGCGTACGCCCCGCCCACCGACTGCAGCGCGACCGGCAGCTCGGTCAGCGCCAGCGGGTTCCCCGCGGCCTCCTCCAACAGCCGCCGTCTGACCTGCTGTCCCAGTCCGGGGGCGACCGCGTCCAGCACCTCACCCGATACCTCGTCCGTCAGCGGGCCCAGGTGCAGCGCAGGCAGGCCGGCACTGCTGAGGCGGTCGTCGACGCGCCGGGTGACGGCGACCAGAACGAGGGGGTCGGACTCGATCCGCCGCGCCACGAACCCGAGCACATCGAGGCTGGCACGGTCCATCCAGTGGGCGTCCTCGACGACCACCAGCAATGGCGCCTTCGCCGCCGCGTCCGTCAGCAGGGTCAGCGCGGCCAAGCCGACGAGGTACAGATCGGGCACGGCCTCGTCGACGAGCCCGACGGCCGCGAGCAGCGCAGTGCGCTGCCGTCCCGGCAAGTCGTCGATTCCGTCCCGCAGTTGGTGAACCAACTGGTGCAGGCCGGCACAGGGCAGGTCTTCCTCCGACTGGACCCCCACAGCGGTAATCACCCGAAACCCGCCGCGTGCTGCCGCACCCGCGGCCTCCGCGACCAGCGCCGACTTGCCGATCCCCGGCGCGCCGGTGATCACCATCGCGCCGCCCGAACCGGCGGCCCCCTGCTCGACCAGGGCAGCCAGCGTGCGACGCTCCGTATCGCGACCCAGTAGCGCCCGACGATGCATGCCGCACCCCCCGTTTCGTTATGCCTCCCCCGCACCCGACGGCTCCGCGTCCTCGCGGAACCAGGCGACCCGGCGGCATCTCCACTGGTGGGCGACCTGGAAGCCTGGCCTGGAGGCCGTTCCTGCAATGGTATGCATGCTGCCGAGCGGGAACGACCGCTGCCCGCATCCGCGAAACCGCGCCGCCGGGATCGGAGCGGGGCCGATCGGCTTTCCGCAGTCGCCCCAAGCCCCGGCCCACGATTGACTTCTGGGGCGTGGCCGGTGCCTCGCCCGCGGCGAGCCTCATCACCTGCTTCATACCGCACCACGCGACCGACACCCTCGACGCCATGAGGACGTACGACTCTCGCCGCTACATCGACCACGCCACCCCGGCGTCCTCGACCCGCACGAGTCACCTTCACGGTGGGGATCGGTTGGGGATCCCGACCGGGATCCCCCGCTGTCCAAGTAACTGGGCCGTCGGGTGTTCGTCTCAGCGAGCCCGTCGGCGCCGATACTCCAGCACGACCCTGACGGCATATACCGCGAGGGTTTACCCGTACTGCCGCCGAAGGTGGAGGCTGAGTTCAACCCGCCGCTGAATGTGGTGTGATCATGGCGTCCCTAGCCTTTCCTGTTGACCGCACCATCGGCAGCATCGCCACAACAGGGGGTTACTCATGCGAAAGACCACCGTCCGCAGGCTGGCCGTGACCGGTACGGCCGGACTCGCCGCGCTGGCCGGAGTGCTCGTCCAGGCGAGCCCGGCGGCGGCCGCGACCGGCCGCAGCGACGCCTGCGGTACGTACGCCTGCGGCAGCGGCACCTTCACCTGGGGCAAGAAGACCCTCAACGGCGCCATGTCCGTCACCTTCCCGTGCGGCAAGGACCTGGTCGCCGGGCAGATCCGGATCATCGTCACGGGCACGGACGGCAGGCAGCAGTACGGCAGCCCGCACATCGTGGGCAAGAGCGGCTGCGGCCACTACACCGTGTTCAACAACCTGTCCTGGAACCAGCAGGCCGACATCAAGTTCTTCCAGGTGGAGACCTCCTCCACCAAGGGACAGGGGTCCAGCGGCTTTCACAAGTACCTCGGCAACGTCGTGGACAACCCGCTGACCTGAGCGGACCACGTTCTCACCGGCGGCCGGCACACGGCATCCGCACGGATGCCCGGTCACCGAGCGCTACGGGACCGGTTTGCGAGACCGCTTATGCGATGCGCCCCCTCCTGGGGCGGAGGCACGTGGTGGGATCCCATGACCTCTCTCCGCCCAGGTGATAGCGCACCGGACGGGCGTGCGGGAACAAAGACCTCAAGTCCTTGTTCCCGCACGCCCGAGGCGCTCCCGGCATGCTTGGTCACCGGTCGGCCAGCCCACACCGGTCGGACATCCCGCCTGAGGAGAACGCGGGTCTAGCGCACCGCCCAGCCCTGGTAACGGTTGCCGGGGTTGCAGCCCTCTTCGTGGAAGAGGTAGGGGCTCCCATTTCCTTCGTCCAGGCAGGACCGCACGCCGAAGTTGAAGAATTGGTAGCCGACCGGGCTGTCCGTCATCGCCCAGATCTCGTAGGGGTCCTTGGAGTCGCAGGACTTCATCTGGACCGAGCTGGAGCTCATCGCACGCACGCAGCGCCCCGTGGCGTCGTTCCTGATCTGCACGTTGGGGTAACCGGTGTCGGGAGCGACGGACACGATCCGCCAGGTGTTGATGGAGGGCGAGGTCGGCTTCTGGGTCAGCGCTGACTGCAGGACGTAGCTGCCGTAGTTGTTGTAGAGGCCGTAGCCGTCGTGATTGCTCTGGATGAACTTGAAGTCCCAGTTCACCGAGGCATTCGCGGTGCCGGTGCCACCAAGCACCAGTGCGCCGGCAGCGAATGCCACGCCCAGCCAGGCTTTGACTCGCATCTTCATGGATTCCTCTTCTGTCTGAGTCTGTTTCTGCAACCGGTCATTTCTTGCTGCGGGAAGCCGGGAAGTCGTTGGCCCTGTTCGGGTGCTGGCGAGAACCCCGCCGGCCGCTGTGCCCCCACAAGCGATAGGGGGCTGGGGCGGCGGCCCGCAGTCCGACCGTGCACGCCCAAGGAGTTGGCCTTGTGACCGCGAGGGGATCCGCGCAGGTCAGCGAGGGATCTGAGGCCGGACAAGTGGGGTTGTCCGCGGACAATCGCGGGACTGGCCGGGCACAGGAAAGTCACGACCGCATCGCCGGTTCGAGGCGTATTTCCTGTCGTTCGCCCAGGTCGTGGCGGTTGTTCGGAAGATGGGGGCCGGGGTCACCGCGCGCGGCTCCGGGGCCGGGTCGATGGTCAACCACGCCCGGCACATCGCCATCGCCGGCCCGTTGGACCATCGTCTGCTGTTCGAGAGGTCTGTCTCCGTGCGGTGGCGCTCGCTGCCGGACATCGGCATCGACGTGGAGTCCGCGCGGCGCCTGGAGTTCTACGACAGGATCTTCGAACGGTACGGAGCGGAGCGCGTCGCCGTGTCAGCGGAATACCGGAACCTGCCTGACCCGACACGCGATGCGCTTTCCTATCAGGCTCAGCGTGTTGGAGAGCGGCCCAGGCATTCGGGAGCATGGGCTGGTTCGTGGTCGGGCGGGACGGCCGGGGGCTAGTAGTTCGATCTTGTAACCGCCTTCTGGGGCGGGTTCGGCGGTGAGGGTGCCATCGAGCAGTTCGGTGCCTGAGGCATGTGTCAACGACGGAGTGGAGCCAGGATCGATCCGGGCTCCACTCCGTGGTGCGGGCGTGTCACTAAAACTGTGCGAAGAACCTCCAGATCTCTGCCTTGGTCCAGGTGGTGACGCCGCTTTCGCCGGTGGAGCCGTCGACCGGACCGGGCATGTGGCCTCCGTCGAACGCGGCCCACTGGACCGGGTATCCGGCACGGCAGCCCGAGTAGGTGGTGGTGATGTGCGTTCGGCTGCCCAGCGCGGGCTCGCGCGAGCTCTGGGAGGCGCAGCCGTTGTTGCGGACGAATCTGTCGCGCAGGGACCGTCCTTGCGCGATGTTGAGGACGGAGTCGCTGACCCCGTGGATTCCGAAGTAGGCGATCGGCTGGGCGCCGCCACCGCACCCGCTGATCTCAGCACCGGACATGACCGCGACGGCCCTGAAGACGTCCGCCCGGCTGCATGCGAGTGCGTAGCTCATACCGCCGCCCCAGCTGAATCCCGTGGCGAAACGCTGTGCCGGGTTGACGCAGAGGCCGCCCTCGATGCGCCGGAGCATGTCGTCGACGAAGGTGACGTCCTCACCGCCCGCGTTGGCCCAGCCGTTGCCGAGGCCCTGGGGGGCGACGAGGATCGCGCTGTTGTTCGACTGTTCCTGTTGGCCGTAGTAAGACCAGGCGGTCCCGCTCGTGCCGCCTGAGGCGACGTCGCCCGCTGTTCCGCCCCGCCAGTGGAACGCGAAGATCAGTCGGTAGCGGTGGCTGTTGTCGTAGTTGGCGGGAACCCTCAGGATGAAGCTGCGGCTCTTGCCGCCGCTCTGGATCGTGTGCGTCCCGCTCGCCAGGGTCGGGGCGCTGCCGCATCCGCCGCCGCCTCCGCCGGACGACAGCTTGATCATCTGCCATTGCTGGTTGGCGCCGCCCCAGTCGGAGTACTGGCCGACGTTGCCGCCGTCGGCGGTGGAGGCCCCCTGCACCTCGACCGCCTTGCCGCTGGTGCGGTTGATCAACCGGATGTGGCCCGCGTCGGAGTCGGCCAGGCGGAACTGCTGGTTGGCCCCGTTGTGGTCGGCCCACTGCTGGATCGCGGCACCGTCTGCGGTCGAGGAGCCGGCCACGTCGAGGACCTTGCCCGAATGCCGGGCCTTGAGGCGGTAGAAGCCGTCGCCGGAGTCCACGAACTGCCACTGCTGGTTGGCTCCGTCGTTGCGTGTCCACTGGCTGACCCGCGCGCCGTCGGCGGTGGAGGCGCCGGAGACGTCCAGCGCCTTGCCGCTGTTGCGATTGACCATGACGTACCAGGCGTTGGTGTCCACCGTCGCCGCCTCGGCGGGCGCCGGATTCACCGCGGCGAGCATGCCGATCGCGAGGGTCAGCGCCACCAGGGCGGCGACCCGGGACCACCAGCGATGTAATCGCGGAAAGGCGGGAGACACCTCACCGTAGGTCTTCATCGATTCACCCTTTCGTTTGTGGCAGGTCCCCTCAGGCGCGGGTCCAGCGCTGGTTACTGCCGTTCGAGCAGGAGTAGAGCTGGATCAGGGTGCCGTTGGCGGTACCGCCCGCGACGGCGTCGAGGCAGAGACCGGACTGGACGCCGACGATGGATCCGTCGGAATTGAGGCGCCACTTCTGGTTGTCGCCACCCCAGCAGCTGTAAATCTGGACTTTGGTGCCGTTGCCGGTGCCGGCCGCGTCCAGGCACTTGTTCCCGTACACCCTGAGCTCACCGGCGGCGGTGTACGTCCACTGCTGGTTGGTGCCGTTGTGGCAGTCCCACAACTGGACCTGGGTGCCGTCGGTGGTGCTGGCACCGGGCACGTCCAGGCAGCGGCCCGACCCGACGCCCTTGAGCTGTCCGCCATCCGCAGGGGGCGCCGTGGAGCCGCCGTTGAGCGCGTTGAGGACGGCGGTGTAGGCGGGCTTCTTGCTGCCGTTGCCGTTGAACAGCAGCGGTGTCTGCTCCGCTCGCCAGGAGTCGGTGTCGCGCACACCCCAGACGGTCATGCCAAGGCAGCGCGGGACGGCCAGGCAGTCGTTGGTCACGTTGGCGTAGGTCGTGGCCGAGGCGCCCTGGATGTCGAGTTCGGTGATGGCCACGTCGACACCGAGGGCCGCGAAGCTCTGCAGGGTGGTGCGGAAGTTGCTGTTGTACGGGCTGTCGTTGTTGAAGTGCGACTGGAAACCGACGCAGTCGATCGGCACACCGCGCTGCTTGAAGTCCCGGACCATGGCGTACACGCCCTGGGTCTTGGCCCAGGTCCAGTTCTCGATGTTGTAGTCGTTGTAGCAGAGCTTGGCGGCCGGGTCGGCGGCGCGCGCGGTGCGGAAGGCGACCTCCATCCAGTCGTTGCCGGTGCGCTGCAGGTTGGAGTCGCGCCGGCCTCCCGAGCTGCCGTCGGCGAAGGCCTCGTTCACGACGTCCCACTGGGCGATCTTGCCCTTGTAGTGGGCCATCACGCCGTTGATGTGCTCGATCATCGCCTGGCGCAGTGTGCTGCCGCCCAGGCTCTGCATCCAGCCGGGCTGCTGGGAGTGCCAGGCCAGGGTATGGCCGCGCACCTGCTTGCCGTTCTGCACCGCCCAGTTGTAGACGCGGTCACCGGCGGCGAAGTTGAACTGGCCCCTCTGCGGTTCGGTGGCGTCTATCTTCATCTCGTTCTCGGGCGTCACCATGGTGAACTCACGGCTGGCGATCGTCGTGTACGCCGAGTCGCCCAGCCTGCCGGAGGCGATGGCGGTGCCGAAGTAACGGCCGCTCTGCGCCGCCGCGGCGCCGAGCGTGCTCTCGGCGGCTTGTGCGGTCGGCGGCGCGACCAGTGCGGCGGCCGCGCAGAGGACACCGACCACCAGCGCCAACAGCAGACCGCGGATCTTGCGGCGGATAACCGGTCCGGGAAGGGCATATGAGCCCATGGCTGTACCTCCAGGGTAGACATCGCGCAAGGACTGAAGTGCAGGGGAATACGTCGTCCGCTCCCCCGCGGCGGACGGGTGCGGCGGGACAGAACCCGGGCGGCCGACCGGGTGCCCTCCGTGCCGGTTGAGATCGCGCGTCTGCCCGAACGGCACAGATTTCAGGGCTGACGTGGTTCGAAATCTCGAACTATAGTCCGTTTCTCAGACAGGGATGATTGAGGTATTGACGATGGATCGTCAATACTCCTCACAGAAGATGTTTCGGCTGCTTTCCCGAAATATTTCGAACTCGCGGCGAGCCGGGAGACGAATCCTCGGCGTCATCGTGGGCGGATGCCGCCTTGGACTGACGAGCTGTATCAGCGAATTCCCCGGGGTGTTGGGGTCGGCGCGACAGCTTGTCAGGCCCAGAGGGGATGCGCTGTTTTGTGGACAGGTCGGCAACAGGCCTTGACCAGAGGGCCCCGCGTTCCTAGCTTGTGACGTCGAAGCATCCGGAGAATTATTCGAAACATTCGAACGTGCCCCTGTCCCTGTCCCCTCCGCACGTCCGCTCCGTGGTTCATCGGGTCACACCTCGCCCCCGCCCCCAAAGGAGGCCCTCTGATGTGGTTTCGCCACCCGTCCTCGGTCCGCCCAAGACGCTTACTCGCCCTCCTCGCGCCCTTGCTGCTCGTGGCCACCTTCCTCGGCGTCCAGCCGGCCGGAGCGGCGACCGTCGGCCCCGACCCCAACGCCTCGTACGTGCTGGTCAACCGCAACAGCGGCAAGGCCCTGGACGTCTACAACCTGGCGACCAACGATGGCGCCCGCATCACCCAGTGGACCAGGAACGATCAGAACCAGCAGCAGTGGCAGTTCGTCGACTCCGGAGGCGGCTACTACCGCATCAAGTCCCGTCACTCCGGCAAAGTGCTGGACGTCTACAACTGGTCCACCGCGAACGGCGGCCCGATCGTCCAATGGGCCGACCAGAACGCCACCAACCAGCAGTGGCGGCTGGCCGACAGCTCAGATGGGTACGTAAGGCTCATCTCCCGCCACAGCAACAAGGCCCTTGAGGTACAGGGCGCCTCCGCCGCCGACAACGCGAACATCGTCCAGTACGACGACTGGGGCGGCACCAACCAGCAGTGGCAGCTCGTCAAGGTCGGCGCCGACAACCCCGGTCCGTGTGCTCTTCCTTCGACGTACCGGTGGACATCAACGGGCGCCCTGGCGCAGCCGAAGCCGGGGTGGGTCTCACTCAAGGACTTCACCGTCGTCCCCTACAACGGCAGGCAACTCGTCTATGCGACGACGCATGACACGGGGACGAGATGGGGGTCGATGAACTTCAGCCCGTTCACCAACTGGTCGGAGATGGCCTCGGCCGGCCAGAACACGATGCCAGCCTCCACCGTCGCGCCCACGCTCTTCTACTTCGCGCCGAAGAACATCTGGGTGCTCACCTACCAGTGGGGCAGGAGCGCCTTCTCCTACCGGACCTCAAGCGACCCCACCAACCCGAACGGCTGGTCATCGGAGCAGGTGCTCTTCTCCGGAAGCATCTCCGACTCCGGAACAGGACCCATCGACCAGACGCTCATCGGTGACGGGACCAACATGTACCTGTTCTTCGCCGGTGACAACGGCAAGATCTACCGGGCCAGTATGCCGATCGGGAACTTCCCGGGCAGCTTCGGCGCGACCTCGACAGAGATCATGAGCGATACGCGGAACAACCTGTTCGAAGCCCCGCAGGTCTACAAGCTGCAGGGCCAGAACCGCTACCTCATGATCGTCGAAGCGATCGGCTCGCAGGGCCGCTACTTCCGCTCGTTCACGGCGACCAGTCTGAACGGCTCATGGACACCCCAGGCCGCGACCGAGAGCAACCCCTTCGCCGGCAAGGCCAACAGTGGCGCCACCTGGACCAACGACATCAGCCATGGCGAACTGATCCGCACCAGCCCCGATCAGACCATGACCGTCGATCCCTGCAACCTGCAGTTCCTCTACCAGGGACGCAGCCCCAACTCCGACGGGGTCGACTACGGCCTCCTGCCCTACCGACCGGGCCTGCTTACCCTGCAGCGCTGACGTTGCCGCGTGACACGAGTCCCGCTCTGGTAGGGGCCGGTTGGGCGGACTCGGCGAAAGGCCGAGCCCGCCCGTGCCACGCGACAACGTCCGCGCTCATACGGTGACGGAGCGCGGGGGCGGGCAACGCTCACCAGTCCGAGGACCATCCCGTGACCGCGCGCCTGCGCGCAGTACGGCCAAGCGACGGATTTGCCGACCGTGGTGGCGACCCCCAGGATGCCCAGCACTCCCAGCACTCCCAGCACGTCCGCTCGCCACCGGACGCCCCGGACACATCTACCCGAGGCTTGTGCGCCCTCGCTGCATTCGCCGACCCGTCCACCACGCCCGATGCTCCCGGGTCCAAGCGCCCGTTCCGATGGGCCGTTCGGGAGGGAGTGAGACGGCGTTGGCGGTCAGGTACGCGGATGCGGCACATCAGCACCAACCAAAATCGTTGTGCTGCTCCCGGAGACTCCTCCTTCAAGCCACCCCGATGTTGGCCGCAGGGTCAGCGGGTACGGGCTGCTGGGCGGCCATGCCCGACAGAGCCAGTCGGTGTGCGCGGCCGATTCACGTGTGTGCGCGGAGTCGACACGGCGCAGCAGAAAGAGGCCAGCCAGCGAGATCAGCGCGTCCACCCCCTGCGCGGCGACCCGCCGCGCGGGGGGTGCTGACCTGGCGCGCAAAAAGGGGCTGGATCTACTCGACCCGCGGGCAACCACCGACCATTGTCCGAGCACGTACGGGCCCTGATCCTTCCCGCCGACGCCCTGGACGCGGTGCGGACCTGCCACGCGGCCCTGCCCCTCACCGCCACCGACGACAGAGAAGGCGCATCCCTCACTGGCCTGTGTGCAGCAACTACCCCGGCCCCTGCAGCCCCTCAAAGCTGTCCACAGTCTCCACGCCCTGGAACACGTCCTCGCCGTCCCGAGCGTTGACGTGCCCGCTGCCCGCGCCCTGCTGACCCGCCTCGTACTCGACCCAGCAGCCGTCCCGCAGACCCAGGCAGCATTCAGTGACATCCTGGCTGAGTGGCACACAGCCGGAATCGCCTGCTGACCCGCCCGCGCCCGGGTGGAGGCTGCGCGTGGTACGTGCGAAGACATGGTCCCTGTGCTGTGCTGGTGGGGCTTCCGGTTCCCCTCTCGACCACGACCTGGCCCGTCTGGTCCTCAAGGACCTGCGCCGCATCCCCCGGCCCCGGCTGGGCAGGCAACGTGAACCTCACCGTGACGAGAAGGCGGCGGATTCGCCCTGGAGCGGAGACCACGAATCCCCAGCGGTCCGGCCGCCACTTACCCCGGCAACGAACCGTTGGTCCGGCACGGGCCGCGAAGGGCCGGCCGACCCCTATGGAGGAATACCGTGTGCCGTCTTTTCGGCCTCAGCAGTGCCCCGCAACGCACGCACGCCACCTTCTGGCTTCTCGACGCCCCCGACAGTCTGAGCCGGCAGAGCCACCGCGACCCCGACGGCACGGGCCTCGGCCACTTCACCGCGGACGGCACCCCGCTCATCCACAAAGCCCCCATCGCGGCCTACCGCGACCGCGTCTTCGCCGAAGAGGCCCGGGAGGTGGAGTCAGCGACCTTCGTCGCCCACGTGCGCTTCGCCTCCACCGGCAGCCTCGACATGCGCAACACTCATCCCTTCGAGCAGGACGGGCGGCTCTTCGCGCACAACGGCGTCATCGAAGGCCTGGACAAGCTCGACGACCACCTGGGCGAGGACCGCTCGCTGGTCAAGGGCGACACAGACTCCGAGCGGTTCTTCGCCCTGATCACCCGAGAGACCCGGCGGCACGACGGTGACGTCACCGCGGGCATCCGGCAGGCCGCCCGGTGGATCGCCGAGAACCTGCCCGTCTACGCCATCAACCTGATCCTCACCACCCCCGAGGAACTGTGGGCACTGCGCTACCCCCACACCCACCAGTTGTACGTCCTCGAGCGCCGTCCGGGCGGCCAGCACGGCAGCCGGCACCTCGACCACAGCGGCAGCCACGGCCGGATGCGCATCCACTCCTCGCCCCTTGCCGAGCACCCCGCCGTCGTCGTCGCCAGCGAGCGCATGGACGACAACCCCCACTGGCAGGCGATGGAACCCGGCGAGCTGCTCCACGTCGGTCCCGACCTCCGCCTCAGCCGCCAGCTCGCCCTTCCCGATCCTCCGACACACCAACTCACCCTCGACGACCTGCACCCCGACGCAGCGGCCTCCCAGAAAGTCGCCTAAAGGGTTCCGACCAACAGCCACCGACCGAAACCGTCGGCTACGACGATCGCGGTCGGCTGCTCTCGACCAGCGGCCCGTCCGGCACCCGGCACCTTCTCCTTCGCCGAGAACGGTGACGCTTCGCACGCCTCCCAGAGGCGATGCCTCGGGGACGCCAAGCTATGGATAGGCCGCCCGACCGTTTCGCGGCCGAGGCCCGAAGCGTGGGGTGCCGGGTGTGATCGAGCTGAAACTCACGGCATTTGGCAGGAGTCCTCGAGTGCGTCTCCTACTCAGCGGGCAGCGCTTCCTGCCACGCACCCGGAGGCACACCTGTCGCCTTGCGGAAGAAGACGGAGAAGTTCGACGCGTCGGGGAAGCCGAGCGTGGTGGCGCAGCGAGCGGCGGTGAGGCGGTCGTGTGCGAGGAGCCGTTTGGCCTCCAGGATGAGCCGGTCGACGATGTACGCCTTCGCGGTGCGGCCGGTGGCCTGCTGCACTGCTCGGGTGAGGGTGCGGGGCGCGTATCCCAGCGCGCGGGCGTAGTAGCCCGCGTCGTGGTGCTGCCGGAAGTTCGCTTCGACGCTGGAGCGAAACGCGCGGAACAACGGATGGGTGAGCGATGTGTCGGCGTGCGGTGGGTGCAGCCGGGCGATGAGTGCGGAGAGCAGGATGCCGGGCAGCTGCGTCGAGGAGACGGGAGTTGGGGCGGAGGTTTCGAGGAGGAGATGACTGCGCGCCATGTCGACGTAGGGCCAGTCGGCGTCGGGGATGGCCCAGTGTGCGGCCAAGTCGGGAAAGGCCACGAGTTCGCGGGTGGCGTCGGTGACCGGCGCGGTCGGTGGGAACAGCACGATGTGCCCTGCCACTTCGGCGATGTCGTCCCAGCGGTGTACCGCGCCGGGTGGAATCCATACTGCGGCGCGTTCCCGAAGCGGGTGGAGGCGGAAGTCGACCGTGACCGATCCGGGCCCGGTGTCGATGACGGCCAGGACGTGGAAGTCAGCACGCTGGCTGCCGCCGTCGTTCAGCTTCCGCAGATGAGCGAACGTCATCGTCTCCACCGAGGCCGCACGTACTGCGGGTTGGTAGGTCATCTGCCGGATCAGGTGCACGTGTCCAGTTTCCACCAGCGGATGACCAGTCACGCTGATGCCCCGTTTCCGTGCGGAAGTTCCCATGGTCGGACAGGGCGAACCGCCTGGGATCTCGATCGGAAGGACCATCGTGAAGACGACGCAGCAGACACTTCTGCCCACGTATGACCATCGGCTGGGGACCGGGCCGACTTTGGTATTCCTGCACTACTGGGGCGGCTCTGCCCGCACCTGGGACCTCGTCGTCGACCGTCTGGCAGGCCGTGATGTGCTCACAGTCGACTTCCGCGGATGGGGCCGTTCACGTGCTCTGCCGGGCCCCTATACGCTCGGTCAGCTCGCCGAGGACACGCTCGATGTGCTCGCGGACGCGGCGGTCACCGACTATGTCCTGGTGGGGCATTCCATGGGGGGCAAGGTCGCACAGCTGGTCGCGGCCACGCGGCCCACCGGCTTGCGCGGCATCGTTCTCGTCGGGTCCGCCCCGGCAGAACCCGCCGCACACGTCACTCCCGAATACCAGGAGACCCTGTCGCATGCCTACGACTCCGAAGAGTCCGTGGCCGGGGCGCGGGATCACGTCCTCACCGCGACCGAGCTGCCCGCTTTGGTCAAAGCGCGGATCGTGACCGATTCACGTACGGTCACCGCGGCAGCCCGGACCGAGTGGCCGTTGCGTGGCATCGCGCAGGACATCACCGCGTACACACGCGTGGTCAACGTGCCCGCTCTCGTCGTCGCCGGGGAACACGACCAGGTGGAGCCTGTCGGCGTGCTCCGCGACCATCTGCTGCCCTACCTCGTCCAAGCCGACTTCACGGTGGTCCCCCACACAGGTCACCTGATCCCGCTGGAAGCCCCAGCCGCCCTCGCCGACGCCCTCACCACGTTCACACCGACAACCTGAACCCGCCCCACGACGGTCGGCAGGCCTGCTCGGCTTCGGCTAAGCAACCGTCGACCGAGGCGCGGCCACTGAGCCCCAGGCGCCGGAGTTTGCTGCGGCACGTCTGAGCCGTCCGCAACCGCGCCAGACCGAGCGGACCCACGGGGGCCCCCGTGATGCCGCCACCCGCTGGTCGGAGGCGAGCAGCCGGGGAAAGAGGCAGCGGCGCGCCCGGTCACACGATCAGCGCGCGCCGCCGCACCCCGCCGCGCCTCGGGACAACAGGCCGTATCAGCGAGTACGGAACGCCGTGCGATAGGCCTGCGGGGACGTTCCGGTCTGGCGGGTGAAATGGTGGCGCAACGTCGCGGCAGAGCCGAAGCCGCTTTCGTCGGCGATGCAATCGACGGTCAGGTCGGTGGTTTCCAGGAGTTGCTGGGCATGGCGGATACGGGCCCGCAGCAGCCATTGGAGGGGCGTGGTCCCGGTCTGCGCGCGGAAGTGACGGTTGAGGCTGCGGATGCTCATGGCGGCGTGCTGGGCGATGACATCCAGAGTGAGGCTCTGGTGGAGGTTGGCCTGTATCCAGTACAGGGTGGGCTGCAGGGTGGCGGTGCGGTCGGTGGGCTGAGGGTGCTCTATGAATTGGGCTTGGCCGCCGTCACGTTGTAGGGGCATGACGGTGCGGCGGGCGGTGGCGGCGGCCATGTGAGCGCCCAGGTCGGTGCGGACCAGGTGCAAACACAAGTCGAGTGCTGCGGCGACACCGGCTGAGGTGATCAGGTTGCCATGATCGACGAACAGGACGGCAGGGTCGACGTCGACCTCTGGGTAGCGCCGGGCGAGCTCACCCGCGTACTGCCAGTGCGTGGTGGCCCGGTGTCCGTCGAGAAGGCCGGTGGCGGCGAGAGAAAAGGCGCCGACACAGATCGAGGCGAGACGGGCCCCGCGTGCGGCGGCGGCCCGCAGTGCCTCCACCACGGAGCCGGGGGGTGGCTCCAGGAACCTGGAGTGGGCGGGGATGACGACAGTATCGGCTCGCGCAAGGGTGCCCAGGTCCCCGGGGGCATGTATCTGGAACGCCCCATGGTCCGGGCTGGTGGTGACGGTCCGGTCGAGGGCGCAGACGCAGACGTCGTAATGAGAGGTGCCCGCGGCCTGGTTGGCGGTACCGAAGATCTGACCCGGCACGGACAACTCGAAGGGAACCACACCGTCGAGCGCGAGGACTGCTACAGCCATCATGGCCAGAACTTAACGCATGCTGGCATTGTTGCCACTGGTTTGCGGTGGGAGCAGTCAGCAGGATCGAGGCATCCCCGGACCTTGTGAGGAGCCCCGATTGTGAGTACGTCCCCGCCCGCCCCCTTCGCTGACTTCGCTGACCTCGCTGACCTCGCTGACTTCGACCTGCCCGGCAGCGTGCTTGCGGCAGATGCGTTGCGCTTCACCAAGGAGCGTGTGCCGGACTTCATCTTCCGGCACAGCGTGCGCAGTTATCTGTTTGCCCGGGCGCTGGCCGATGAGCGCGGTTGGCAGCCGGGTGCCGAATACGACGACGAGCTGGTGTTCCTCGGCTGCGTGCTGCACGACTTGGGGCTGGGCCAGGAGGGCAACGGTGACCAGCGGTTCGAGGTGGATGGAGCCGACCTGGCCGCGCGGTTCCTATCGGACCGCGGGACCGGCAAGGAGCGCGTCGCGCTGGTGTGGGACGCGATCGCCCTGCACACCTCCGACGGCATCGCCTCCCGCAAGGCCCCGGAGATCGCCCTCCCCCAGGCGGGGATCGCTATGGACGTCTTCGGGCGCGACAAGGAGCGCCTCCCGGCGGGGTTCGCGGAGCGCGTCCACGCCGCTCTCCCCCGCGCCGACCTGGCGTACGCCATGACGGACCTGATCGTGGCACAAGCCCTGTCCAACCCGTCCAAGGCCAGCCCGCTGAGCTTCCCCGGTCAGCTGGTTCGCCGTCATCTCCCGGACGGCACGCTCCCGGACTGGTACGACATCATCGCCGAGGGCTCCTGGGGCGACCGGCCGACAGCAGCCCCAGCGGGGTAGGCGATTCATCTCTCCGCCCTCAGCAAGGGTGACGGATGGCCTCGACTTCTTGCTGGTCAGGAGGGATTGCGCCCCCTCGCACCCCCTCCTTACCGGAGATCCGGGAGTGGTTGACGTTACGGAACCCGAACGGCCGGGGCTTGCAGGGTAGCGGGGCGGTGATGGCGACAGGCTCTCGCGCTGACGGTAGCCCAGTGCGCGGGACACGTATCACGCAAGGCGGGGCGGACAGGGAACCCAGAAGCAGGCACTTTTGCGCCATGAGAGCGCCCATGAGGGCGTCATCTCGCCTCATCCGGCCGCTCTCTTCTCATACAGAGCGGTACCCCTCACCCTGAGGAGAACCGTCGAAGGGGGACTGTCATGCGCCGCCGCAGGAAGACGACCTCACTCCTGGTCGCGCCGCTGCTTCTGGCGAGCGCGGCTGTCGCCGTGCCTGTCGCGTTGGCCACTCCGGCGAGCGCCGCCCCGCACGGTTGCCAATCCACGAAGTTGGACCATGCCACTGCCAGTTCCACCTGCCACTACGGGCCTGGTCAGCAGCGGATAGTGATCACGTGCCTGGATGGTGTCAACGGATACCGGTACACGTTCTACGGCGCGTGGGTGCAGTGGTACCAGAACTCGAAGGCCTCGTGCGCGGCGCCGTACCGGCAGAACATCTCGTACATCACCATCGAAGTCCGCTGACTCCTCACGGTTACCGTTCCAGGGCTACATCGGATGGGCCCAGCGGGCCACCGCCTTGGAGAGCGGTGACGGCCGATTGACCCCGCGCGGCCGGAGCGCCACCGTCACTGCGTCCGTCCCCTACCCGCCGTCGGCCGACGCCGACCCAGACGTGCGCGTCCTAACCCTTTCGATGCGGAAGAACACGAAGCCCTGGGGTGCGGGACTGTTGGGCGAGGTTGAGAGCGCGACGTGGGTTCGCCCTCACACGTGTTGCCCTTCCCGGAAGTCAACGGTGAGCCGCCCTACGTGCCGATTTGTTCGCGGGTCCGGGTGTCGGAGACGAGCCGTGCCAGGGATGCGCGGGTTTCCGATAGCGCGGAGATTCGGTCGTCCAGACCGTCGAGATGTTCTTGGAGGGTCGCCAGCTTGCATTCGGCGACCGACCCGTCTTGGCGAATGCACGGTTGCAGGTCGCGTATGACGCGGGTCGGCAGGCCGGCATCCAACAACGCGCGAATGCGCCGGACCACGGCCGGGGCGTTGTCGTCATAGCGGCGGTGGCCGCTGTCGAGGCGGTAGGACTCCAGGAGGCCCTGCTCCTCGTAGTAGCGCAACAGCCGGACGGAGGTGCCCGTTGCAGCCGCGAGCTCACCGATCTTCATGTGGCGCTCCTCACAGCCCCTTGAACCTCACATTGATGTGAGATCTTAGCGTGGGGGCCATGACGAACACAGAACGCCCCATAGCCCTCTACGGTTTCCTGCGCCCCAGGCCGGAACGCGCGGACGAGGTCCGGCGCATCCTCTCCTCTTTCGTGGAACCCACCCGGCGAGAGCCCGGCAACATGCAGTACCACCTCCACGAGCACGAGGACGGCCGCTTCTTCCTGTACGAAGTCTGGCGCTCCCAGGAAGACCTGGACCGGCACAACGCGACACCCCCACTGCGCGCCTTCCTTCAGGATCTGTCGACCTTCCTGGAGGAAGCCCCAGAAGGCTACTTCGACACCATGCTCAGCCCATACCCGGGGAGTGAATCGGCCACTGTGGTCGCGGAGGACCGCGGGCGCGCCAACTGACGTGCGTCGGTGCATGCGATGCCCCACCGCTATCCCACCGCTATATCGGATCCGGCATCCACCCGACATCATCAACCTTGAGACTCCGACACGAAACTGACGGCAAGTCCATCGCCGTGCCGATCGTGGCGTACGCGTCAACGCGGAGGACCTCCGCGAGGGCTCACTGGACCAGTTCGATGTGGGGATGCTCCGGGGAGGCGGGGCAGACGTGGAGTTGCAGGCTGTAGGCGCCGGCGATGTCGAGAAGAGTGAAGTTCGAGGGTCGGGTGCCAAAGAGGATCGGAGTCGGGTTCGTCCGTTCCTCATCGGGCATCCAGCTCTTGCTGCCGGAGTCCCATTCCGAGGACGCGATGGTGAGGAGCGGGGTCGTGGCGGTGCCGCATTCGGGGCACGGGCGGGGCATGGGGTCGGTGAGGCCCCAGCGGGTCCAGCCGCCGGTCTTCCACCCCGGGGCGTGGCACAGATTGCGGAAGTAGAACTCCTGCGGGTCCAACGCGCCGGTGCCGTCCCAGGCGATTCCGGCTGTCTCCCAGAGGTTCACGTCGCCCAACTGCTGCTGCAGTTCCCTGCTCAGCTCCAGGGGGCTGGGGTATTCGGTGATCTGTTCCGGTGCGAGCGAGCACGGTTGCGGCAGGTACCAGTCGAACTGGATCACGGGCGGCTCGGGCGGGGCCTCGAGGACGTCGGCGACGGAGGCGGAACGACGCCAGAAGAGGGCGGTTCGGGGGTGTGCAAACTCCTCGTGGTCGCAAGGGCACCACAGGACCTGGAGAAGGTCGGCTTCGGGAGGGCTGACCGGAAGAGGGACGTCGCGGGCGTAGAGCTGGGCTACGGGGATCATGGGAATCGGACCGTCGAACCATGGGTGGCCCTCGCGCAGCCGCTGCTCGATCTCCTGTTCCTCGGGCGTGATCGCGGGTGCCTGGGGGTCGAGGAGCCGCCGCTGGGCCGCTGCTGCACGGATGCGACGCAGGACCCGGATCTCGTCCGGAGAGTGCATCTCATCCGCCGCTTCAGTGTCGTGCGGCTCTACGCAGTGGGGCCACGGCTCGTCGGCGGGCCACAGGAGCGGCCCGCCGACGGAACTGTCGTACACGGTCGGCGAACCCGGCCGCGGGTGCAGCCGGGTCGCTGTGCGCGCCAGCGGGGCCAGTTGGGGAAAGAGCGTGGTGACGTCGAACAGCCGCGACGGGGTGGTGAAGAGGGCGTCCATGGCAGGGATGTTGCCAGCAGCCTCTGACAATGGGCGTACCGCTCTACGTCAGGTGCCCCTCAGCTTCCCCATGGCCGGGGCGTAGCAGCCCCGCGCCTCAGCGGGGCTGTGATCAGTGGGGTCTCTGCGGAAGGTCGGTCACTGACCTGCGGACTCCACAGTCAAGTCACCGTTCGTCGTCGACAGATCCAAGCGGTACTTGCCAGAGGGGTCGTTCCTGAAAGCCACCCTTTTCTCGCCATGGGAGTCGTTCGCCGCGATCTGGTAGCCGGCGGGCGGGACCGTGACCGTGAGACTGCCGCTGGTCGTGCGGGCCCTGATGTTCTGCGGGGTGGCTGTCTGGATCGTCACCGCGCCGTTCGAGGTCTGCGTGTCGATGCCACCGCCCTCGGCGTCCTTGACACTCACGTCACCGTTGGACGTACGCAACTTCACCGGGCCCGTCGTCCTGTTCACCACGATCTCGCCGTTACTCGTGTGCACATCGACCATGCCGACGTCGGTGAGTGTGACACCGCCGTTGGAGGTGCCCCCCGTCACGGGAAGACCGGCGGGCACCTTGACGACGTAGTCGACGCCGCAGCGCTTACCGCAGCCAGAGAGCGTCAGGACACCGTTCTCGACACGGAACGAGGTACCACTTGGCCGGTCGCCCTGGTAGTTGACCTTGCGGTGCACAGAGGTTGTTGTACCCCTTTCCGAGGCGTCCACCTTGACCCCACCGTTCCCGGTGACGAGGCGAATCGCGGAAATCTTCTGGTGCACCGTGGCATCGTCCTTAAAGGTCTTCTCATCCTTGAGGGCCGAACACGCGGAGAGCCCTGCGGCCATGACAGCGGCCAAAGCCGCTGCTGCAAGGAGACGCGTCTGGCGACGTCGCATGAAGTTCCCCCGTCTGGAGCGAGTTGCATTGGTGATCAGTCACTGCGACTCTACGCGGCCACAGTCCCGCCTACGCTGGGGAAAACCCCCCACTTCCCGGCCCGGGCCGACCCCTACCGAGACACCGCCACCGTACGAAGACACCTACTTGTCGTACGAGACTGATCGCCGGTTCCAGGCGAAGACTTCCGAGCGCACCGCCAAGCGCCGACACCGCCCGCATCAGCCTCCAGGCCCGGCAGGTACACGGCGTACGAGGGCGTGAGACCGTCCAGAGGCGGGCGGCACAGGGGGCGCCTCGGTCCCAACCGTCCAAACGGCAGTCGCAGAAAACATCCCGCTGCGGCAGGGCCCCAGTGCTTTGGCTCACGGTCATGCCCCCACCGTAACGGCCCCCGCCCGCAGCTCACTCCGCGTCGAAGTCGGTCCCCCGCGAAACCTTCTCCCATGCGGTGAGTTCGGCCCGTACGGAGTTCAGGTGGGCGGTCAGGAAGTCGACCGCGTCGCCGCCGAGGGCGAGGCGGAGCGGGGTCCTCTCGGCGTCCAGCGCCAGCAGGATGGCGGCCGCCGCCTTGGCCGGGTCGCCGGGCTGTTCGCCGCTGCTGCCCCGCACCATCTGCCGGGTCGCGCCGACCTTCTCCGCGTACGCCGGGAGCTCCTCGGAGAAGTAGGCCGCACCCTTGCCGAACAGGTTGGTGCGGAACGCACCCGGCTCCACGATCAGCACCTTGACGCCGAACGGCGACACCTCGTCGGCCAGGGCCTCCGAGAGCTGCTCCAGCGCCGCCTTCGTCGCGCTGTAGGCGGAGAACCCGGCGAAGGACATCTGCCCGCCGAAACTGCTGATGTTCACGACCGCGCCACTGCCCCGCTCCCTCATCTGCGGCAGCAACGCCCGGGTCAGCCGGGCGGGGCCGAAGACGTGCAGCTCGAACAGGTCGCGCAGCTCCTGGTCGGTGGTCTCCTCGAACGCGCCCACCTGGGTGCGGCCGGCGTTGTTCACCAGCACGTCCACCCTGCCGTAGCGGGCCAGGACGTCGGCGGCCACCTCGTCGATCCGGTCCCCGTCGGTGACGTCCATGCCGATCGCCTCGACGCGGTCGGGGTACGCGGCGACCAGGTCATCCAGTGCCCGGGTCCGCCGGGCCGTACCGATCACCGTGTCCCCGGCGGCGACCGCGGCCTCGGTGATGGCACGCCCGAAACCACTGCTCGCACCCGTGACCAGCCACACCTTGGCGTTCTCGCTCATTGGCCCCACTCCCTCGTCGACCGCCGTCCGGGGTTTCCCGCCGGCAGGTCCCATCCTTCGTCGACGGCCGCGGACGCGTCCAAGACCCGCTGTGATAGCCATGCGTTATGGATGTCCATGGTCGCGATCTGCGTTACTTCACCGCAGTCGCCGAGGAGTTGAGCTTCACCCGGGCCGCCGAGAAACTGTTCGTCTCCCAGCCCGCGCTGAGCAAGCAGATACGCATGTTGGAGAAGCAGCTCGGCGTGGAGCTGTTCCAGCGGGACCGGCGCAGCGTCCGGTTGACCGCGGTGGGCCAGGCCCTGCTGCCGTACGCCCGCGAGGTGCTGGCCGTCTGGCAGCAGGCGTGGCCCGTGGTGGAGGAGGCGAAGACCGCTGAGCGGTACTCCCTGGTGATCGGTATGTCCACCAGCCCGGGCCGGGGGCTGTTGCCCGCGCTCCGGGCCCGCCTGGTGGCCTGGCATCCGGCGGTGCGTCCGGTCCTGCGTCAGGTCAATTGGGCAGACCCCAGCGCCGGGTTGGCGGACGGGTCCGCCGACGTCGCCTTCGTCTGGCTGCCGCTGCCGGACAGCGACCGCTACCGTTACGCGGTGGTGGCCCGCGAACCCCGGCTGGTCGCATTGCCCGAGGGGCACCCGCTCGCTGCCCGAGCGGCATCCGACCCGGAGGGCAAGGTGGACTTCGCCGACCTGCTGGACGAGCCTTTCCTCGCCCTTCCCCCGGAGGCCGGTCCGCTGCGGGACTACTGGCTCGCCCTCGACGCCCGCGACGGGCGCCCGCCCCGCATCGGCGCGGTGGTGGCGAGCGCCGAGGAGACCCATGAGGCGGTGGCGAGCGGCCAGGGC
Source organism: Streptomyces sp. NPDC043908 (assembly GCF_056435525.1). Lineage (NCBI taxonomy): Bacteria > Bacillati > Actinomycetota > Actinomycetes > Kitasatosporales > Streptomycetaceae > Streptomyces > Streptomyces sp. NPDC043908. The sequence continues at coordinate 68,871 of NZ_JBWKEI010000014.1, forward strand.
GTGGTCCTGTTGGCCGCCGGGAACGCGCCGCTGGTCGCCCGGGACGACGTGATCGCCGTACCGGTGCGAGGCGTCTCCCCGTCCCGACTGGCGGTGGCCGCCCGCAAGGACGACAGACGTCCAATGGTCCTCGCCTATCTGGCGGCCGCGCGGGAGGTGGGGGCGGCGGTCGGAGGGGGTGCGGTGCGGCCGGGGGCCTCGTGAGCGTGGCGCCGGACCAGGCCGCGTACTCTCGGCTCCGTGCCCCGACATCCGAAGAGGCCCCGTCACCTGATTGCCGACGGGCGCGCGTATCTGTGGACGCTCCGTCACAGCCACAGCGTGGCGGGCAGCGGCCGGTCATGCTGCGAGACACTGACGCTGTACCCGCAGCCGGCCGGCACGGGCGGCCCCCTGCGCATCGTCTTCACCGAAACCCCTGGCCGGTACGTCCCGGGCGGGGCTCCTCTGGGCTCTGGAGACGTGGGGTACGTCCGGGGCGCCTCCCTGAATCTGCACGAACCCGGCGCCGTCCGAGCCCTGCTCGACGCGGCGTCAAGCGCGGGGTGGCAGCCGGAGGAGCGGCGGGCGGTGGAGATCGACGGGTGGTCCCTGCTGGAGGTGGCAGCCGCCGTTCGGGCCGGGGCCACGGGCACTGCGGGCCCGCAGCCAGGTCCGTACGGGGCCGGCGATGAGGCGCGACGCCACCACTCAGAGGGAGATGGCCATCCGTGATCTGCACCCGCGTCGGCGGCACCGGTGTCCGCCTGGATCGAGGGTGTGGTGGTTCACGGCACGTCAAGAAAGGTCGCTACTGGATGAGTTCGAGGTGTGGATGGTCGGGCGACACCGGGCAGACGTGGAGCTGGAGGTCGTAGCCGCGGGCCAGGTCGAGCATCGTGGGGTTCCACGGCTGGGGGTTGGTAGGTGTCTGCGCCGAGCGGGCCCGGTCCTCGTCGGGAATCCAGCTCTCGGAGCTGGGGTCCCATTCCGCCGACGCGATGGTGAGCAGCGGGTCCATCGCGCTGCCGCACACCTCGCAAACCCGGGGAACCGGGTCGGTCAGACCCCATCGGGTCCATCCGCCGACCTTCCAGCCGGGCGCGTGGGAGACCTGGTCCATGTAGAACTCCTCCGGGGCTGAACGGTAGGAGCTGTCCACCGCCGGTCCGGCTGCCTGCCAAACGTGCCAGTCGCTCAGCGCCTGCTGATCCTCCTCGTCCAGTTCAAGGAGGTTGGGGTACTCGGTGACCTGCTCGGGCGCGAGCAGGCACGGTCGCGGAAGGTAGCCGGGGAACTGCACGGCGGAAGGCTCGGGCGGCGCTGCGAGAACATCGTTGATCTTGGCGGCCGACCGCCAGTACAGCGCGGTCCTGGGGTGTGCCGGATGGTCGAAGGGGCACCACAGCACCTGGAGCAGGTCGGCGTCGACCCCGCCGGGTGGCCGCAGCAGAGGGACGTCGCGTACGTACAGCTGGGCCACGGGCAGCAGGGGGACGGGGCTGTCCGGCCAGGGGCGGCCCGCGGTGATGTGCTGGTCGATGGCGCGTTCTTCGGGGGTGTAGCGCTCCATCTCGGCGATGCCGGGCGGGCGGTTCGCCACGACGGCCCTGATGTGGCGCCGCTGCCGTATGTCCTGGGGTGAGAGCGCGGGGTTGACCCGGTCCCACACGTGCGGGCCGTCGCAGTGGGGCCAGGGCTCGTCGGCGGGCCAGAGCAGCGGCCCGCCGACGGAGCTGTCGTGCGGTGACGGCGCCCCGGGGTGCGGGTGCAGCCGGGTCGCCGTGCGTGCCAGCGGGGCCAGCCGAGGGAAGAGCGCGGTGACGTCGAGCGGCCGCGCGGGGGTGGTACGACTCATGCTGGCTCCCGATGGCGTGAGCGGGTGGGACTAGTTTCCGAGGTTGTGCTGGCCAGTATCGGCCTTGGTGTTGGGGATGTAGACGTCGGGGAACAGCGGCTGCGTGGTGCCGTCCGCCCGCTGCACGGTGGCCTTCATCGTGACGCCCACCGGCACGGTGCTGGTGGCGTCCAGGTAGGTGGGCGTCACCTGGTAGAAGATCGCGTCGTTGGCCCCGAAGTTGTTGTCGTCCAGCAGGGTCTGCGCCTCGTACTCATAGGTGCGCATGCTGGGGGTGCCGGTGTTCATGCCCACCTGCCAGCAGGGGACGAGGTTGTCCTGACCGCCGTCACGCGTGCGTCCCTTTCCGCCGAGGATGTTGGCGATCAGGTGGCAGCGGGCCAGTCCGTAGGGTGCCTTGGTGCCCGGTGCGGCGAGCGGGCGGGCGTATATCTGCGCGTCCTGCCAACCGGTGATGTCACCCGAGGCCGAGGTGCCCTTGCCGATCGTCTTGCCGAGGCAGGCCTCCGCAGTGGTCGGCCTGGTGCCCGCCACGTCGGGGGTGGGGGTGTTCTTGTTGCGGTGGGCGACCGCTTCGGTGGTGTTCTTGATCCACCCGTCGCCGTTGGGGAGCGCGCCGGACGGCGTGGTCTGCAGGCAGGCGCCCTGTGGCTGGGACATGGTGCTGGCGATGTCCAGGGTGAACTGGTCGGCCTCCAGCACCCGCTGGTTGGCGTAGCCTTCGGCGAGCTGCGTCAGGGCGGCCTTGTTGTCGCTCTGCGGAACGTGGGCGCGAACGCACCGCTTGCCGGGGTCCGCGCCGCCGAGGTCGTAGATGTCCCAGCCGCCGCCGCTGGCGTTGGGGATCACCTCGGCGCACTGGGCGCCGTCGGTGCCGCCCTCATGGGTGGACGCGAAGGGGAACTCGCCGCAGCTGTCGTCCGGAACGAGGTCCGACCTGTCCTGGAAGGGCTGCGAACCCCCGCAGGTGCGGGCGGTGCGGTCGGCGATCCCGCTGCGGGCGCGGGTCAGCGGCTTGGCGCGGCCCCAGCCGTCGGTGAGGTTCTGCTGCGCCCACAGGTATCCGGCGGCGGCCGCGCCCGAGGTCGAGGTGCTCATGCTCACGACCGGCATGACGCTGGGCACGACACACCCGGCACCGGGAGTGCTGTCGGGGACGCTGGTGTCCCGGACGTCGTCGTCGCAGCGGACCTTCTCCGGGTTGTCCCAGGAGGCGTTGGGGTCCGTGGCCTGGGCACCGGGGGCGGTGACGTACAGCTTGTACGACGTGGTGAAGTCGACCTTGGTGCCCGGGGCGGGCGAGGAGGAGTACGACACGTTGCCGCTGACGGACTGCCCCGTGGTCAGCTGGCCCCCGTACCAGGGGGCGGCCTTGACGACCTTGCAGCCTGCCGAACACTCGGCACGGAACTTCGCGGTCAGGGTCGTGACCGTCCCGGTGGCGCCGGTCATGGCGACGGTCACGTTCTCGTTCCACGTCGTGCGTGCGGCGGGCAGGAGGGCGCTGCTCGACACGTTCAGCGTGCCCGTGCCGACCACTTTGCCGTTGGTGTCCTTGAGCGTGTACAGCACTTCCAGGCCGTTCACGCAGTAGCCGAACCGGCTGTAGTTCCACGTTCCGGGGGCCGCGATGGCACAGCTGCCTTCGTTGGTGGCAGCGGCGGCGGCCTGCGGCTGGGCGAGGGCCCGTGCCTGGCGCCGGGGCTGTGCGGCAGGCTTGGTGCTCGTGGTGACGCAGGCCTCGACGGCGCCGGCCCTGCGCTCGCGCGAGCCGGCGAGCGTCGGCTCGCACCGCTCGCCGAAGCCCGGCTTGACGGGGAGCGTCCTGGTGGGGGCGGGAGCCGGGGAGTGTGGGTGCCGGTCGATCCGGCCCACCTTGGGGTGGGACGAGGATCCCAGCGCTGTGCCGGTGGAGGCATGGGTGGCGGTGCGTGCCGGTGCCGCGTGCCCGTCTGCCGCGGCCGTGCCGGTCGCGGTGAGGGTGAGGGCGAGGAGGACGCCCGGAAGGATGCGTCTTGCGCGTGGTGAAAGCATGGTTTCTCTCGGTAGGAGCACGGCCCGCGTGGCCGTGCTGGAGACCGCTCCCCGTGCCCGGGGCGCGCCGGAGCGGGGCAGGGGGAGCCGGGGCGGCGGGAGAGCCCGGGAACCACCGGGGTCTCCCGCCGCCCTGGTGGGTGACCGTCCTCAGAGGGAGGAGGGGCGCGGGGGCGGGGGGTGGGTCAGGAGAAGACCTTGACGATGCCGGAGACGACGTCCTCGGCGACCTTCTCGACCTTCTTGACGACCGGCTTGGCCACCGAGGCGGCCCGCCCGCCACCGCGGGTGACGAGCTGCAGGGAGCTGCGTCCCGCGGCGGCGGCGAACTGGGCGCTGCCGAAGCCGTATTCGATGCCGTTGGCGAGTGCGCTGATGCCGGAGGCGACGGCGGACACGCCGAGGCAGACGGCGGCGATGCTGCCGAGGACGGGCGCCGCGGGCCAGAACACGCAGGCGATGCCGAAGCCCGTGGCCAGGAGGCCGGCGGCGACACTCACCTTGTCGGCGGTGTCGGCCCACCACTTGGCGTCGTTCCACCACTCGTCCTTGCCGGGCTGGTTGCCCGGCTGGCTGCCGCTCCCGGGCTGGGTCCCCTTCGGGTTGACCTGGTCGTTGGTGGTGGAGTTGGAGGGGTTGCGGTTGGCGTCCCGGTCCTTCTGGGCCTGTTCGGCGGCGGCGCGCGCGGCCTCCTGGATCTCGGCCGTGCGCTTGTCGGCCGCCGTCTGGCGGGCCTCGGCGGCGGCCGCGGCGGCCGTCTTGGCGTCCCGCCCGGCGGCGAGCTCGGCCTGGTGGGCGTCGGCGGCGGAGGCCGCGGCCGCGTAGGAGGAGGCCAGGGCGCTGCGGGCCGCGTCGATGGCGCGGTTGGCGGAGTAGTTGGCCGCGCGGGAGGCCCCCTGCGCGGTCGCGGCCGCGTCCTTGGCCTTGTTCGCCGAGGCCTGGGCGTCGTTGGCGGACTTGTCCGCTGCCGTGGCGTGGTCCTGGGCCTGCTTGGCGTAGCTGTCGGCCGCGGTGGAGGCGTTGATCGCCTTTTCGGCCCACTCCTGGGCCTTGGCCCCGGCGTCCCGTGCCTCGGCCGCGACCTGGGAGGCGAGCGCTGCGTCGCGCTGTGCCTCCTGGGCGATCTTGGCGGCGGCCGCGATGGTCGCCTGCATGGCGGCGGAGTGGCTGAGGGAGTCGAAGTCGAGCTGGGCGGCCCGGTACTGGACGGACTCCACGAAGCGCCGTCGCATCCAGGCCGGGCCCTCCATCGCCACTTCTCCGTAGGCCTTGGCGTAGGCGTCCCCGGAGGCGATCACCTTCATGGTGGCGACGGCGTCGTCCTCCGCGATGGCGTGGGCCAGGTCCTCGTCGAAGAACTTCTGGAGGGCTTCGGGGGTGTTGGCGTTGAGCGCGTCGTTGGCGGCCTTGGTGACGGTCTTGCCGGGCTTGGAGTTGAGGATCTTCAGGATGTTGACCCGGTTGTCTTCCGCCCGGGACTTGATGACGCCGCCGGTGTTGAAGTCCCCCTGGGCGGGCACGCCCCCGGCGAGGGCCTGGGCCGCGGCCCGGGCGACGGCCGGTTCGGAGACCTGCGCGATGAACAGGATGGTCTCGCGGTCGTCCTGGGCCTGGGCGAGCTGGCGGTCGAGGTCGATCCAGGAGTAGACGTCGTCGTCGGTGCCGGCGAGGGCGAAGCGGGCGGCCTGGCGGGTCCACGTGCCGCGGGAGTCCAGCAGCGCGGTGGCGGCCTGGCGGCCGAGGGTGGCGGCGACACCGAGGTTGTCGCTCTGGAGGGCCTGTTCGGCCCGGGCTATGAGGTCCTTGGTGGCCTGGGCGGTCTGCTGGGCCTGGGTGCGCTTGTTGAGGGCCTCGGCGCGCTCGCTCTTGTCGAGGAGGGCGAGCTGGGCGGCCTCCTTCATACCCTGGAGCCGGTCGGTGGCGAGCATCGCGGCCTCGGCGTCGCGGGCGTTCTTCTCCACGACCAGCGCGTCGGCGACGGCCTTCGTGGCGAGGTTGGCCGCCTTCACGGCCTCATCGGCGTACGCCGTGGACTTGTTGGCGAAGTCGATGGCCTGCCCGGCGAACTTGACGGCCTCCTCCGCGGCGTCCGCCGCCTTTTCCGCGTGCGCCGCGGCGGACTTGGCGGCGGCGTTGGCGGCGCGCGCCGCACGGGCGGCGGTGGAGGCCAGTGCCTGGGCGGTGGAGGCCGCATTGGTCGCCTGGTTGGCGGCGGAGGAGGCGATGGCGGCCTGGCGCTTGGCCTCGGCGGCTTCGCTCTGGGCGGCGCCGGAGGCGTTCGCCGCCTGGGCGGAGGCGTTGGCGGCCGCTGCGGCGTTGCGCGCCGCGGAGGCGGCCGAGAGACCGGCGTTGGCGGACTGCTCCGAGGCGGTGGCCGCGTCGTCGGCCGCCTTGGCCGCGCTGTTGGCCTTGGCCACGGCGTCGCGGGCGGCGACGGCGGCGTTCTTCGCCTCCTCGGTCCGCGACGCGTCCTTCGACGCGGCGATGGCCGCGTTGTAGGCCCGGGTCGCGGCCGAACCGGCGGCCGCTGCCGCCTGGGAGGCCGCGGTGGCGGCCCAGGAGGCGCGCTGGGAGGCCTGCACGGCGGCGGTGGAGGCGTGGATGGCGGTCCGGGCCGCGGACGCGGCGCCGCTCGCCGCGGTGGCCGCCTGGCGGGCGGCCTCAGCGGACAAACGGACGTCCTCCTTGGCGCGCTCGGCCTCGGCCGCGGCCGTCTCCGCCTTCTGCCTGGCCTGTTCGGCGGCCGTCGTGGCGCGCTCCGAGGCCTCGACGGCGAGGTCCGTCTGCTCGCGCGCACGGGCGCTCTCGCGCTCCACGATGGCGACCAGCTGGCCGATGGTGGCGGCCTCCTGGTCGCGGGCGCGGGCGATGTGGACGCCGGTGTCGAGGTACCACTGCACGTCGTCGGCGGTCCCGCTCAGGGCCCGGTTCGCGTACTTCTTGACCTCGGGTCCGGCCGTGGCGAGGCTGCGCAGGATGTCCACCCGGGCGTCTTCCAGGCGGGCGTTGTACTGGGTGGTGAGCAGGAACTGCTCCAGCGCCTGGTCCGTGCCCGCGCTCAGCGCGGCGTTGCCCTCGCGCTTGACGCTCTTCCCGCCGTTGGCCATGACGGTGAGGGTGGTGACCCGCATGTCCTCGGTGATCGAGGAGTGGAACCCGTCCTTGACGAAGGCGGCCACCGCGTCGTCGCCACCGCTGAGGGCCGCGGTGGCGTCGCGGCGCACGCTCCGGCCGCCGTTGCCGAGGTAGGTGAAGGCGGCGACGCGGTTGTCGATGCGCGTCGCGCGCGGCAGCTGCTCCGTGAGGAAGGTGGTGATGTCCTGGTCGGTGCCGCTGAGCGCGTACGCCGCCGCTTCCTTGACCGAACGGCCGCCGAGAATCCAGGCCTTGACGGCCTTGGCGCGGTCGGTGTCAGGAAGGGCCAGGGCGTCTCCCACCGTCGGGGTTCCAGTAGCGGCCCGCACGGGCGTAGTGAAGAGCCAGGGAGTGGAGAGTGCGGCCGTGCCCGCCGCGACGGCGGTCGCGAAACGGCGCCGGCTCCAAAACGTTTCCTGCACAGAAAGACCTTTCTGGTCTCGATTCCTCGGGGTGAGGACGTATCCCGCCCGGGACATCTCACCGTGGCGGCGGTCGCCTGACTTTATGCGCGGAAAGCGGCCCGGGAACAGCTGGCTGGAACCTGACCCGACACCTCTCGCAAAGATGGCTGGATCTCGACCTTAAGTTTTCGCAAAACCGCCACAACCATTCAAGATCGTGACGCAAGTCACGGCACTGGTGGTGGATTTGTGGGTTTGCGTACCCTTTTACTCCCTTGGCTGGATCCCATATGACTGCTTTCATTCAGGAGATCGTCAGCCACCGGCCAGCGCTTTCGGAGATCCCCTCCGACGGCGTCGTCCGGTGCTGTCCGGGGGGACGCGCAATACATCGTGGAACCTCCTTGCCCACGTATGCGCGCGTGTTCTTCCAGAGGCGTCGACGCATGCGGGGAAAACTCTGGAACGACATCTGAGGACGAAAATGAAGGTACGTAGCACCGTTCTGCGCATCACCGCCACGGCTGCGGCCGCAGGGGCTCTGGCCTGGGCAGTCATCGGCGGTGGGACGAGCGGCGGTGGTAACGGCGACACCATCGCGACCAAGGCGGTCGCCGAGGACGGACCGGGTTACGCCATTGAGGACTTCGCGTACCCGAACGCCGACAAAATCCTCGCCGAGCAGAAGATCAAGCTCAAGCGGGGCGACGGCCATATCCTTCTCGCTCCCTGCACGGGTGCCCCGGAACTGATGGAGGTCTTCTCGCACCAGAACGAGAAGGTCTGCTTCAAGGTCACCGGCGACAAGGGATATCTGAGCCTGGAGATCCCGGCCGTATTCGGCGTAAAGGGAAACAGCTACGCCGCTCAGGTCGAGATGACCACCGGGAACGAACAGAAGACGTTCCCGGTCGACAGGAACACGTGGACCGCGGTCGGCGAGACCGCGGACGAAAAGGGCCGCGATTTCATGCTCCTGGAAATCCGCACCAGCAAGTAAAGGCCGGCCGGGGACGCACCGCGCCGCCGCTCGTGTGAGCCCGTCGGCCCCCTGGCCCACCCCCTCGACGTCCGCGCGGCCCAGCCCGCCCACCCTGTCTTCGAAGGACACACGTGTCTGCACACCGTCCGCGCGTCGCGCGGATCTCCGGCCTGCTCGCCACCTCGGCCCTGCTGTCGACGGGCCTGATCACCGCCACCCCCGCCGCCGCGGTCACCGGGCCCGAGGCCGCGACCGGGGCTCACCCCTACGCGGTCAAGCTGTCCATCGGCACCGACGAGTCCTCCCGCGCCTGCACCGGCGCGCTGGTCGACCGCTTCTGGGTCCTGACCGCCGCTAGCTGCGTCGCCACCACTCCGGGCGCCTCCGTGGAGGCGGGCAAGCCCGCCCTCACCACCCGGGCGACGCTCAGCGACGGCCGTACCCTCGACGTCACCGAGGTCGCCCCGCGCGCCGACCGTGACGCCGCCCTGCTGCGCCTGGCCACCCCCGTCACCTCGATCACCCCCGCAACCCTGGCCGACAGGACTCCGGCGAGCGGCACCGAGCTGAAGGCCGTCGGCTTCGGGCGCACCAAGAGCGAGTGGGTGCCGGACAAGCCCCACACCGGCACCTTCGCCCTCGACGCCCTCACGCCCTCCACCCTCGCCGTCACCGGCAAGGGCACCGACGTGCTGTGCAAGGGCGACACCGGCGGCCCCCTGCTGGACGCCTCCGGCCGTATCGCCGCAGTCAACTCCCGCTCCTGGCAAGGCGGCTGTCTCGGCGCCCCGGTCACGGAGACCCGTACGGGCGCGGTCTCCAGCCGCACCGACGACCTCGCCCCCTGGCTCCAGCAGGTCCGCTTCACGACCGCGTCGCTCCAGAACGCGCACAGCACCCGCTGCGCGTACGTCGGTTGGCGCACTCCCGACAACGGCGCTGCGGCCCAGGCCGTCGACTGCGACCCGCAGTACGCCGACCAGGTCTGGAAGCTGGAGCCGGTCAAGGGCGGCTACCTGATCCGCAACCACAACAGCAACCGCTGCCTCGTGGTGTCCTGGCGCACCCCGGAGGACGGCGCACCCGTCACCCAGTACGACTGCAACGCCGACTTCGCCGACCAGGTGTGGAAGCTGGAGCCGGTCGCCGGTGGCGGTTACTCGGTGCGCAACTCGGTGACCGACAAGTGCATGTACGTCTCGTGGCGCACGCCCGAGTGGGGCGCCCCGGTGACCCAGGTGGGCTGCGACTCGCGCTACGCCGACCAGGTCTGGAAGATCTGAGCGGCTCGCCCCCGAAACCCGCGGCGGCCGCTCCCGCGCCCCCGCATCCCCGCGCGGTTCGCGCCCGTGTGCGCCGAAGCCCGCTCCTGTTCGAAGGATCACTCCGCATGCCCTTCCTGTATTCCCGTCTGACGCGGACGGCCGCTCTGGTGGTGACCACCACGGCCGTCACCGCCGGACTGGTCACGGCAGGCACCGCTCAGGCGGTCACCGGCCCGCAGGCCACTGCCGGTCAGTTCGCCTCCGTCGTCAAGCTGAGCATCGGCGACGTGGAGAACGGCCGCAGCTGCACCGCGACGCTCGTCGACCCGTCCTGGGTCATGACGGCCGCCAGCTGCTTCGCCTCGACCCCCGGCTCGTCCGTGCCGTCCGGCCGGCCCGCGCTCGCGACCACGGCAACCCTCAGCGACGGCACGTCCGTCGAGGTCACCGACGTCGTCGCCCGCGACGACCGGGACGTGGCCCTGGGCCGCCTCGCCGCGCCTGTCACCTCGGTGTCCGCCGCGTCGCGCGCCGCCACCGCCCCCGCCGCCGGTACCGATCTGGTGGCCGCCGGCTTCGGACGCACCGCCACCGAGTGGGTGCCGGACAAGCTCCACACCGGCTCCTTCGCCGTCACCACCGCCAACCCGACCAGCCTGGCCATCACGGGCAAAGGCACGGACGCGATCTGCAAGGGCGACACCGGCGGCCCGCTCTTCAACGCCGCGGGCGAACTGGTCGGCGTCAACAGCCGCTCCTGGATGGGCGGTTGCCTCGGCACCAACCCGTCCGAGACCCGCCCCGGCGCCGTCGCGGCCCGTACCGACGGCCTGAACGACTGGATCGCCACCGCCAAGCAGCGCCCGGTGGTCCTCAGGTCCGGGGCGACGCTCGCCTCCGGCGCGTCGCTCACCTCCGAATACGGCAAGCTCGTCATGCAGGCCGACGGCAACCTGGTCATCTACCACGCCACCGGCGGCGAAGGCCGCGGCGGCGCCCTGTGGGCATCCGGCACGGGCGGCAACCCGGGCGCCTTCGCCCGGATGCAGGCCGACGGCAACCTCGTCGTCTACAAGAAGGGCGGCGACTCCGTCGCGGACTCCGCCCTGTGGTCGACCGGCACCTGGGGCCACGCGGGCGCCACCCTGGCGCTGGGTGCCGACGCCAACCTGGTGGTCTCCGAGGTCGTCACCAACGGCAACGCGGGCATGAACAAGCTCCTGTGGCAGACCGGCACCGGGCCGCGCGGCGACAAGCTCGCCGCCGACACCAAGCTGATGCCGGGCCAGTGGCTGACCAACGGCAAGACCGTCCTCATCATGGACATCCAGGGCAACGTCCTCATCCGCGAGCTGGCAACCGGCCGTGAGCTGTGGAACAAGACCACCTGGGACTGGTACGCGTACCTGCACATGCAGGACGACGGCAACCTGGTCCTGTACAAGAAGGACGGCGGCCAGGGCAGGGACGGCGCCCTGTGGTCCACGCAGACCTGGAGCGGCGCCGGTTCGTACGCCTCCCTGGAGACCAACGGCTCCCTCGTCGTGCGCTGGGACTCCGGTGGCGAACGCTGGGCCAGCAGCTCCTTCCGCGGCCAGCAGTCCGGCCGCTGCCTCGACAGCTACAACGGCAACGACGCCGTCATCTGGGACTGCTGGGGCGGCGCCAACCAGCAGTGGGTGACCACGGCCGCCAAGGAGCTGCGTTCGGGCGGCAAGTGCCTCACCGCCGAGCCCGGCGCCAACCAGGGCTCGCACCTCAAGGTCGTCGACTGCGACGGCCGCGGCGAGCAGAAGTGGAACGTCAACACCGACAACGCCACGATCACCAGCGCCATCAAGCCCGACCAGTGCGTGAACGTCTTCGGCGAAGCCACCGCCAACGCCTCCATCGTCGGCCTGTGGCAGTGCGGCAACGGCACCAACGCGCAGTGGACGCGCCCCTGACGCATCCCCACCGGGCCGGGCGGCCGAGAGCGTGACGACTCGGCCCGCCCGGAACCACCACAGCCCCGAGGGCGGGACCCGGCCGGTAGACGGCCGGGTCCCGCCCTCGGGGTTCCGTGCCGCGTGGTGGGCCGGGGAGGAACCCGTGGCGTTGGGTCAGTGCTGCGCGGACACGACGAAAGCCTGCCGCGGGTATCAACGGAGGCCAGGGGCGGCGGCGCCCCGGGTGCAGGAACCGCCGCCCGTGGGAAGTGGCTCAGTCGTCGTGGCTGTTCGCGTGCTTGGGCAGACAGAACATCAGCGCCCACATCAGGGCCAGGAGGCCGCTGACCCACCACAGCACGGTGACGAACGCGTCGCGGTTGACCGCGCCGTCGCGAGAGCCACCGGTGATGGCGAAGAACACCACGGCGGTCAGCGCCGTGCCCAGCGCGATGCCCAGGTGAATGGCCGTGTTGAACAGGCCCGACGCCGAGCCGGCGTCCTCGTGCGGAACCCGGGCCAGCGACAAATCGGTGAGCGGGCCGGGGACCATACCCAGGCCGAAACCGATCAGCACCACCGGAGCGGTCATCGCCAACAGGGTCAGGTCGGCCTCGCGGCTGCCGATCTGAAGGCCGTAGGTGACCATCGCAGCGGTCGCGATAAGGGTTCCGGCCTGCGGCAGACGGCGAGCAAAACGCCCGGCGGTCTTCGCCGCGACCGTCGCGCCACCCAGTTCTCCCACGGAGAGCAGCACGAAGGCCACGGCCGCCTCCAGCGGGCTCAAACCCAGTCCGCGCTGCAGGTACAGCGTCCAGGTCATGAAGAACAGGCCGCACAGCAGGCCGTGCAGCAGGTCCGCGGCCATGCCCCCGGAGAACTGCCTGACCCGGAAGAGGGACAGGGTCACCAGCGGGGCCTCGTCCTGCCTGCGCCGCTGGTGGCGCAGGAAGACACCGAGGACCACGGCGCCGGCGGCGAGCATGACGAAGCACCACAGCGTCCATCCCTGGGCGTGGCCCTCGGTGAGCGGGAAGAGAATCAGGACGATGGCCAGGCCGGACAGCAGCATGCCTGCCACGTCGAGCCTGCCGGCCGTGCGGATGGTCGATTCGGGGATGAACGTGTGCCCGAAGAGGAGTACGGCGAGGCCGACGGGCACGTTGACCAGGAAGATCGGCCGCCAGGACAGCCCGAACAGGTCGGCCTGGGTGAGTACGCCGCCCAGGACCGGGCCCAGGACGTTGGCGATGGCCAGGACGGCCCCGTACAGGCCGAACGCCTTGCTGCGGTTCTGACCCTCGAAGGTGACGTGCATGGTCGCCAGGACCTGCGGAATCATCACGGCCACGCCGACGCCCTGGAGCAGGCGGGCGCCGATCAGTACGCCCGGACCGGTCGCCAGACCGCACAGCAGCGAGGCGGTGGTGAACACGACGGTGCCGATGAGCAGAATCCTGCGGCGGCCGTAGATGTCACCGAGCCGTCCGCCGGTGATCAGCCCAATGGCGACAGGCAGGGAATAGGCGGTGGTCAGCCACTGCACCGCGACCGGTCCGGAGCCGGTCGACTCCTGGATCGCGGGCAGGGCTGTCAGGACGACCGACTGGTCGAGCATGTTCATCAACTCGGCCGTCAGCAGCACCAGGAGGGCGATCCAGGCCCCCATGGCCATCTTCGACGGTCCGGACGATGGGTGGGTCGGGGTCTGGGTGGTGGCGTGCTCTGGCTCACTGCCGAGCGCGGAGGAAGACACGACGGAAAAACTCCTGATCCAAAGGAATCGGGGAGCCCTGCCGACAGCCGCACCGGGACCGGAAAACGCGAAACCCGGGGCAGACGGCAGAGCTGCACCCGGGAAGGAAAACTGCGGGGATGGGTGACGCAACTCAGGCCAGCGCGACGTCCGCCCCCGGACACGTGCGACAACACAGCACGCGGGGAACACGGACGACTACATGGCCTGGTTGATAAGACGTCACCCCAAGATCGAAACTGAAGGAACAGGAAGTCTGGTCACTGTCACCGAAAAATCGGCACAGGAACTCAAAAACAGTACAACACCTGCAGGGCCCGTCGCACACCAGATCGTGCGCAGAGCCGCCCACCCTGGCGCTCACGTCCGCCAACCCAAGCGCTCACCCGCAAGGCGGCACTCAGTTCACAAGGGTCACAAGGGCGGGGCCGTACAGGGCGAGCCCCCTCGCGAGGCCGTAACCGAACAGGTGCTCGAATGGCGCAGATCCCACATCATGAAGCGCGAAAGCTGCGGGCGCCTGGACTCGACTGCCCAGGCAAGGCGCGCTGCGAGAAGCAGACGACCCGCTTCGCGTGTTGGCACTCCCCGCTTGGCGAGCGGCGTGGGTGCTTCGAAAACGACCGTCCAAGAATTCCCGTGTGCAGCGGGGAGTGTGGAGATAGCCTCGGCGCTGCTGTCGTGTAACGGGGAGGGGTAGCAGTATGCACGGGCAGGACTGGATCGAACGTGCGGGAGAGCTGTTCGAAGCGGCGATGTTCCGCGGGGAGGCGTCCGCGCTGGACCGATCCGATGATGTGTTGGACGCGGTCGAGGCGCCGCTTTCCCTGGCGCGGGGCAAGGTGTTGCACGTCCGCTTCCTCAACGACCGCCAAGTGGACAGTCGGGAACTGGCGCTGTTCGAGCGCGCGGCCGAGTTGTACAGGCGCCTGGGCGACGCGTCGGGTGAGGCGGACGCGTTGTTCTGGGTTGGCTGCTGGCACCAAGTGGTCAAGGGCGACGGCGCCACCGGCCGGCCATACTTCGAGCGGTCCTACGAGCTGGCGAAGTCCGTCGACGACCGGATGACGATGTCCTACGCGATTCGCCATCTCGGCTTCGCCGACAAGGACGCAGGCCACTTCGATCGGGCCCGCGAGCGGTTGACCGAATCGGTGACACTGCGCCGGGAGATCGGCTTCAGGCCCGGCGAAGCGGCCGGTCTGGTGGCACTGGCCTACCTCGCGGGCGAAACCGGCGACCCGTCGGCGGCGTACCACCACCTCGACGAGGCGCAGTCCGTCGCCGAGAGCTGCGGCGCCAAGACCGTCTCGGGGTGGATCGAGCAAGCCCGCACGCTCATCCGCTCCTAGGACCTGATGGGAAGTGCTGGTCATAGCCACTCGTTGACCAATTGACCGCCAGGGTCGCGGCGCGCCGCTTGAGGATCGGCGAAACCTCCACCGCAGTTCGGTTGATCCACCAGACTTGCTCTTGTTTGCAGATGAAGAAGGGAAGGCAAGCATGGCTAAGAGCGCGCTCCTGGTGATGGACGTCCAACGGGACGTCGTGGCCATCGCCGACGACGGTTCCGGATACCTGCCGCGCCTGCGCAGAGCGATCGATGGCGCCCGGGCTGCCGGCATCCCCGTGATCTACGTGGTGATGGGGTTACGGCCGGGTGATCCTGAAGTCAGCCCTCGCAACAAGGTGATCACGAACGTCGTGCGGGCCGGCCTGTTCACCGAGGGCGAGCCTGGTACCGCGATCCATGACGAGGTCGCGCCCCAGCAGGGGGACATCGTGGTGACCAAGAGGCGGGGAAGCGCGTTCTCGGGCAGCGACCTCGACTTGGTACTCAGAGCGCGCGACATCAATAACCTTGTTCTCACCGGCATCGCCACCAGCGCTGTAGTGCTGTCCACCCTGTGGCGCGCCATCGACCTGGACTTCGGCCTCACCGTCCTGGCGGATGCCTGCCTCGACACCGACCCCGAGGTGCACCAGATGCTCACCGAAAAGCTGTTCCCGCAGTGGGCAGACGTCGTCACCGTCGAGGACTGGCTCAAAGCCATAGCACCAGGCTACAGAACTTGAATGCGTGATGCCGGGGCCAGCGGTCCCGCGGGAGTCGCCCGCCTTGTGGGCCTACGGGTGTTGCCGGGCAGTCCCATCTGGAGAGCTTCCCCGTCAGGGAGTGTTGTCCAGCCGCACCGTGCCGTCGCGGAGATTTATGTGAGCTCCGTGGTCAGCCTCCACACGTTGGGGGCGCTGACCGCTCCTCCAGCCCGTCCGCCCCTGTCCGTGCCTGTCCGTGCCTGTCAGTGCCGCAGCCACAAGTCGCTGTTACCGGCGATGACGGTCGTTCCGTTCGCCAAGGTCGTCACGGCTGCTGGCGGCTGGGAGTGGCAGCCGAGTTCGCCGCGCCGCCATCCTGCCGGGGTTCCGTCCCCTGTCCAGACCGCGCCGCAGTACGTCGCCGGGGTCTGCGGGGACTTTCCCGGCACGCGCAGGCTGCCCACCATGATCGGGTGTCCCTGGGCATCGACGGTCGCCGCGACGATGCCGCCGGCACCCATGGCTGTGGTGTCGGCCTTCGTCCAGGTGGCACCATCGGTACTGGTGAGGAGCACGGGCACGTTGGGCTTCGTGGGGGCTCCCGAGATGTCCCCCACGGCGAACCAACGTCCGGCCACCCGGAACGCGCCGTGCATGCGCGTGCCCGTCGGCAGTCCGTTCACGATCGTTCGGGTCCAATGCGCTCCGCTGTCGGCGGAGTGCCAGACCACCAGAGTGCCGGTGGCCTCCTCGGTGAAGGCGTTCGAGGAGTAGCTGCCGATAGCGATCACCTCTCGGCCATCAGCCGCCATCGGACCGACCGGTGTCCGGCTCCCACTGTCCCTCTCCGCCGGAAGTGTTACCCGGTGCACGGTCGCACCGCGGTCGTCGGAGGCGTACAGGAAGGGTCCTGTGGTGCCCGAGACGGTCTCGCTGCCTCCGATGAGGAGCCGGCTCCCGCTGCGAACCGCCGAGCTGACCGTCCCGCGGTCCGAGGTGTCGGACTCCTTGAGGGCCCAGGGCAATTCGAGATCGGCCAACTGCCGCACCCGCCCGTCGCGTTCGCGGACACGGACCACGCTGGATACGAAGAACTGCGCCCCGTCCCCCCAGTCGACTACCGCCTGGGCCGGCACTCCACCGCCAGGATTTCCGTGCCGCATCGAGTTCGGCACGCCGGATTCGTCCTTGGGGGAATCGGCGGGGTCAGGGTGCAGGGTGAGCCTGGTACAGCCCGCGTTGCCCGACCAGTTGACGGGAACGTACCCGTAGCCGTTCGCATACGTGCCGAAACCCAGAACGCAGTTCCCTTGTCGAGCGAGGAGTTGCAGTCCCTCGCCCGGCGCGACGTAGTCCTCGTCCTTGGGTCCGGGCCATTGCACACTGTCGGCGTGGCGCTCGAAACCCAGTTTCTCGGCCCCGGTACTACCCACTCCCGGCGGCGAGTCGGCCGCCTGCGTGCCGCAGGCCGGCATCGAAAACATCAGTACGGTGACTCCCACGAGCGCCGCAAGGCGCACCCTCCCCCGATGAAGAATCATTGGGACACCTTAGCGGTCACGCCGACGGCCGACGCGGGGGTGAGAGTGGGGCGGCCCCCTGCTGCGCCGCCATGGCTTGGGCGAGGCGGTCCCGGTCCATGGGGCATCGCCACGGCCGCAGGCCTGCGCCCGGCATTCGGTCCTCGCCAAGGGGCCAGCGCGTCGGCCAGCCGCGCCCTGCCGGCGTCAGCCTGCCGAACTGCCGAGGACTCAGCCTGGTGAACGGGCCGGGCCCCTCAAAGACAACTCGGACGCCGTGATCACAGCCGCCCAGAGATCACCTTCAGTTCCCGAGGCCGGCCCGACCCCCGTTGGTCCTCTCATCCCCGACGGCCATACACGTCAGGGCCGAAGGTGTTTGAGGGTGAACTCGGGCTCGGCATAGAGGCCGGCCTGGGCTGCGCTCGGATCGGCTGAAAGATCTCCGGGAATGTCCGCAGCGTGGGCTTCGGCGTTGTCGACGGGGACGTAAGCCAGTTCCGTCACGTCGGGGAGTCGCCAGAAGCGGCGGCTGTTGGCAGAGACGGCGTACGCCGTGACGAAGCGGGTGGAGGACGGTGCAGTCAGGGCGGCCCGGATGTAGCCGACGGCATCGCGCGGGCTCAGCCAGGTCGCCAGGTGCCTGGGCTCGGTAGGCAGGGACTCGAAGCTGCCGATACGCAAGCAGACCACCGACAGACCGAACTTGTCGGCGTACAGCTGCCCCAAGGCCTCCACGGCCACCTTGCTCACCCCGTAGAGGCCGTCGGGGCGTGCCGGCTCCTGTGGGCCGGTGAGATGTCCGGCGGGGTAGAAGCCGGTCACGCGGTTGCTGCTCGCCAGTACCACCCGCTGGATTCCCGTGCGCCGCGCCGCCTCCAGGACGTGGTGCGTGCCCAGCACATTGGCTTCGAGCAGGTCCGGGAGCGGAGCCTCGTCGGGTACGCCGCCCAAGTGGAGCACTCGGTCGGCTCCCGCGAGGGCCGATTCCACAGCGGCTTCATCCCGCAGGTCCACGGTGTGCACCTCTTCGTTCTCGGCCTCCGCGCGCAGCGGTTCGCGGTCGATCAGGACCAAGCGTGCCGCCTCGTGTCGTAGCGCCCCACGCACCACGGAACCGATGGTGCCGCCCGCTCCTGTTACCGCCACTGTTCCCAGACTCACTGCACTCCTCATGTCTTTCGACACCCCTTCCATCATTGCCCGGTGATCCGCTCCTCAAGGCGGCGGGACCTGAGCAAGCAAAGCTGCGGCCTCCTGAGCAAGAAGGGGATGCTCAAAGAACACCACACCCCACTAACGGGACAGGCCCCACTAAGTATCTCGTTAGTTCTGTAGGTGCAGCGGCGTCGAGAGGGTGAGGCCGTCAGTGTGCCTTCCGAGCTTGCCTCCGTTGTGTCTCAAGTCTCTATTTCACCGTTGATTCGACCGCAGTTGGTCGAGATCGGGCGCATACATGGCCGAGCTGTTCAAGCAGAGACGTCCCGGTGCCAAGAGCGCGCGGATGGTGGGGATCCACCCCGAGAGCGTGCGGCGGCGGAAACGTCTGTGCGGCCAGGGCGGGTTTCGGACGCTGCTGACGACGGCCGGCCACCGGTCGGTCGCCCAAAGGCACCCACGCCGAGGCCGGTGCTGCGGGCGCATACCTGGCCGAGCTGTTTGGAAGACGCCTTCATGGAACTCACCGCCGACAGCATCGAATACATGACGCTGATGCTCGTTGCCGGAAGCATGGGCGCGCTCACCGTCATCAGCGAGCACAGCAGCGGACTGATCCGCACCACCCTCGCGGCCGTCCCCGGCCGCGGTGCGGTCGAGCTGGCCAAGGCGGTCGTCACCGCCTTGCTGTGGACCGCGGTCGGCACGGCCGCCGCCATCGGCTCCTTCCTCGTCTCCCAGGCCATCCTGGACGGGCACGGTGCCGCCGTCCCGATCACCCATCCCGATGTGCTTCGCCCGCTGGTGGCATCCGCGCTGCTGGCTCCGGTCTGCGCCGTGATCGGCCTGGGCCTCGCCGTCCTGCTCCGCCACGCCGCTGCCAGCCTGCTCACCAGCGCCTTCACCCTGCTGATGCTGCCCACCATGTTCTCGGAGAGCAACCGCTGGTCCGCCGACATCAAACACACGACGGTCTCGGCCGCCTGGACCCGCCTCGTCCAGACCTGGAAGCCCGACCCCGGATCCCTCGGCTACACCGCCACGCTCCCCGGCTCCTGGATCGTGTACGCCCTCTGGCCTCTGATCGCGGTCGCCCTCGCGGTGGCCGTCGTACGGCATCGCGACGTGTGAACGTGCCTCCGAGACGCGCGATTCGCGGCGAAGCGATCGATGTGGCCTCTTGGCGCACCGTTGGCCAACTGGCGCGAAGGTGGGCGACGCGCTCGGCTCCGACAGCACGGTGCTGGACCTGGGGTCCGGTTACGGAGGCGCGGCCGTCGGCGGGCCGGGCAGTTCGGCTGCCACGTCGTGGCTCGCAGCATCGGGGAGGTGCAGAACCGTGGTACCCCGAACTCAACTCGGAGCGGGGCTCGTGCGGATCATGCGCCCCTTGTGGGCAATTACGGCGCACAGCAAGTTCAGCAGCGCTATGACTTTCGGCCATATAGCACCGCAAATTCGCCAAGCCACTCCCCTGCCGGGCCCGGACCACTTATCCACGGTACACGGTAGTTCGCACCTCTCTGCCGACAGAGGATCGGAGGAAGTCGGGTACGAGCCATGCGGATGAATCGACGGAAGGCAGCAAACACCATGCGTTGGTTGAAAGGCATGAACATCACCCTGGGGCTCGCCGCCGCAATCGCGGTCACGGCGCCCACCACGGCCCAGGCAACAGACACGAGCATCAGCTCCTACGACCAGTGCCCCGAATACTATTTCTGCATCTGGGAGTACGGGAACGCCAACAGGGGGGCGGTCGGGGGGCATTGGGCGCGCTTCTACTACGGCTCGGAGAACTTGGCCAACCCGGTCGATGGCTTCGTCTTCAACGACAAGGTCCGCTCCGTCTGGAACCGCACCGGCGATCGATGGTGTCTGTACGTCGACAAGGATTGGGGCGGCCCCAATTGGCCCGTCGGTAACTGGAAGGGCAACAGCTCACAGTATGGTCACGCGAACGACATCAGCTCACTGAAGAGGTGCTAGGGAGCTCGTGGCGGTTGGATGTGGCGCGTCGAGGGGCCCGTCTCCGTACGACTGGCTTCGGAAAACAGGGCCATCGCTAGACCGGGGTCATTGTTGTACAACAACTACAGGCGTTCAGAACGGACGAGACAGGCGGCGATCCGCCCGGAAACCCTCGCCCAGCGGGCTCAGCCGGTGCCATGTTGCACGGGATAGTCGATGACGACCGCACCGCCGGTGGCGTAGTTGGCGACATCGGCGGCCACCTGGAGGCCCTGCGGCGACGATCTTGCCGCGGTCATTGCCGCAGCGTCAGCGAACTCGGCTTCGAAGACCGCGAAGTACGGCGCCTGTCCCTGCGTCGCCGAGACGTCGAAGCTGTAACGCCAGGCGAGCAGGCCCGGCAGGCGCTTGACCAGCGGGAGGTGAGTGGTCACGTAGTAGTCGCGGAAATGGTCGCAATCGGCGGGCTCGGGGTACAGGACCAGCAGCTTGTGCATGAAAGACCTCCGTTGCGCAGTGGGCGAGGAAAACATTCCGGAGACGCCTCAGGCGGGGCCGTCATCGGTGCGCCCTGTCCCGCCAGTCGGTCATGGGGGGAAGGGCGTCGCTTGAGGGAGTCGGCGCGGTGGTGTGCGCCGGCGAGTTCTTCGTCAGGGTTGTCCAGCGGTTCAAGGGTGGGTTCGCACTTGGTCAGCGCGCGGCGGACTCGGGTGCCGTAGACGTCGCAGACATCGTGGACAGGGCAGGCGCACTCCAGCGCCGACCACACTCCGAGCGCCGGCCGTCGGCACACGACGTCCGGTTGGTGCCGTCCCGATCGACAGATCCATGCCCGTTTTGGCGTACTGCGCACTGCGTAAACGCCTCACGATGCCCTCCCTGCCGCTTCGGAAATAGAATCACTACACGGGACGGTACTGTATCGAATATCGAAGCATCAAGAGGGGTGGCGCAGCGCGATGACAATGCCCAGGCCGGGTCGCCCGGTACGCGGATCGAGTACCGGGCGTCCCCTCATGGCCGCCCTCGACCTGTTCGGACGCCGCTGGAACCTGCGCATCGTCTGGGAGCTGCAGCACGGGCCGGTCGGGTTCCGCGCGTTGCAGCAGCGCTGCGACAACATGTCCTCCAGCGTCCTACGGCAACGGCTGACCGAGCTTCTTGAGGCCCATGTCGTCACCCAGCAGCCGGACACGAGCTACGCGCTCACCGATCTGGGCATCGGTGCCTGCCAAGCACTACGCCCGCTCGCCCGTTGGTCCGATGCGTGGGCCGCGGCCCTGGACGAGGACGGCGAAAAACCGGTCCCGTGAAGCACCACCTCGGCATCACCTCTGGCGCTTCGGAAACAGAATCACTACCGTGCTTCTGAATCCGAATCACTTGGAGGAGCCATGGCTCGTATCCCAGCGCTCGAACCGCCGTTCACGCCGGACGTGGAGGCCCAACTCGCCACGATGATGCCCGCCGGAATGCCCCCTATCGGCCTGTTCCGGACGTTCGCCAAGAACATGCCGAGGACCGTCGCGATGAGCCACTGGGGCAGGTACGAACTCGGCCGCGACCTGACCCTGACACTGCGCGAGCGGGAGGTCGTCATCCTGCGTACCTGCGCGCGCTGCGGCTGTGAGTACGAGTGGGGCGTCCACGTGATGGCCTTCGCTCAGCGTGCCGAACTCTCACCGGCCGAGGTCACCTCACTCACCTGCGGCTCCCCTGACGATCCCTGCTGGACGGCCGACCGCGAAGCCATGCTCATCCGGTTGGTGGACGCCCTGCACGACTCGTGCGACGTCGACAACGAACTATGGCGCTCGGCGCGGGAGTTGCTCGACGAGCGGCAACTGCTCGACGTGTTGCTGCTGTGCGGGTGGTACCACGCGATCTGCTTCGCCGCGCGCACCGCTCGTGTGGACCTCGAGCCCGGCGCTCCCCGCTTCGCCGACATCACCGCTGCCTGATGACCGGCCCGCCGATAGCAGTGGTCAACGCCTGCACTCGCGATGGGCAGGGCGGCAGCCCCACCGCGGTCGTGATCGACGACACCACCCTTACCGACGACGACCGGCGCGCCACCGCCCGCAGGACCGGCACCTCCCACACCGCGTTCGTCGCCACCAGCACAGCGGACATCCCCACGGTGCGCTTCTTCACCAGCGCCGGAGAACTCACGAACTGCGGCCATGGCACCATCGCCGCGCAAGCCGTCCTGCTGCACCGCAGCGGCGCCGCCGAGCGCCACGGGCGCCAGCGCACCGCAGGCCGCACCTTCGCCACGACCGCCATCCGCCGTCGCGACGGCGTCGAAGTCTGGTTCGAGCAAGGCATCATCACCCTGGCGGACCATACCGACACCACCGGCGGTGGCATCATCGCGGCCCTCGGCCTGCAACAAGCGGACATCGCCACCGGCTTACGGGTCGCTTCGCCCGGCACGCCACGCCTTCTCGTCCCTGTCCGGGATCACCTGACGCTGCTGTCCATGCAGCCCGACTTCGATCGGCTGGCAACCGAGTGCCGCCGACTCGGGTATCTCGGCTGCTTCACCTACGCACTCTCACCGACCGCGGAAACGGCCGCAGAGACGGCCTCAGCCCGCATGTTCGCCCCGGCGATCGGCGTCACCGAGGACATCGCGAACGCCAACAGTGTCGGGTGCCTCGCCGCCCACCTTCTGGAGACATCCGGCAACGGCGACATCGAAGTCCACCAGGGGGACACGCTCGGGAGACCGTCATCGATTTCCGCCAGCGCGAGACACACCGACTCCGGCATCGTCGTCAGACTCGGCGGAGTAGTCGACCTCGGCTCGCCCAACGTTTCCGGCTGAACCGTCAAGCGAGCAGCGGACACCATGTCGGCGCTGGCGCTGGCGCTCAGCGTCCTCCGCCACGACCCGCCACGAGGGCTCGACCGCCACCGTCGGCCTCAACGGCCTGCGCCTGCGCCTGCGCCTGCGCCTGCGCCTGCTGCACGATGCCGTCCGCAGGCCCCCGGTCGGCCCACCCGCCCGTCACCGCCTGATCTCTCAACTCGGTGTCTTGAATGGGGCGTTGTCGGCCCGCTGCCACACGGTTTCAAGTCATTCACGTGAGGATCACTTGATCTTCACGTGACATGTGCAATATCACATGTCACGTGAGCCGTTGGGATCCGCCCGACGGCCCCTCCTTACAGGGAGCTCAACCATGAAGCGTTCGTCGTTCCTCACTGCCGCCGTCGCAAGCCTGAGCCTCACCGCCCTGACCCCGGCAATCGCTGCCGCCGCCCCCACCCCCGCCAGCGCCACCGAGACCGTGGTCTCCTGCGGCAACTCCGGCCTCCAGTCCAGCCTTTCGACCCGCCTCTGCGCCGAGGTCTCCGGCAACACCGTCACTTTCGTCGGCAAGGTCGGCCTCGCCGGCCCGCCCTCCCCGGGCAGCCCGGCTCCCACGCCGAAGGAACTCACCACCACCTTCACCGCCACGGTCGACGGCGCCCCGCTGCCGAAGGTCACCAAGTACGCCCTCTTCAACAACACCAACCTGGACGTCCCCGGCCTGAGCGCCAACGTGGCCTGCGGCTCCACCATCCGCGCCACCTTCGGTGTCGCCAGCTACCCTTGGACGGCGCGACCGGTCTCCCACGAGCTGACCCTCACCTGCTGACCCTCCACCGTGACCGCCGGGGCTGACACCAACGGTCCGCCCCGGCCCCCGCGCGGCAGCACCACGAATGGCATCGGCGCCTGCCCGACTGACCGAACCGACCGGACGCCCCTTCAGTAGGCCGGGGCCGGTCTACGGCAGAGCCTGCCGCTGGGGTCTGCCTCCACCGCCGTGGCCTGGGCACGTGATCCGATAGCCCTGCCGTGGAAACGGAATCTTCGGCGGTCCTTTTGAGCCATCGCCGTCATCCAGAGAGACGTCCGCGCTGTTCTGCCAGCGGTGAACCACAGCCCGACCGGGCGCGACGATCACTAAAGTCCAGTTCTATGACGACGATTACCACGCACACGGTCGAGTACCCGGCCGACGGGCTGACGATGATCGGACACCTCGCACTTCCGGCCGGCGTCGACCGCCGGCCCGCGGTCCTGCTCGGGCCAGAGGGCATGGGGCTCAGCGACGTCGAGCGCCGCCGGGCAGATGCTCTCGCCGAGCTGGGATACGTAGCGCTGGCCTTCGACCTTCACGGCGGGCGCTACTTGGGCGACCCCGAGGAGATGCTGGCCCGTTGTATGCCGCTGCTCGCCGACCCCGACCGGATGCGAGGCATCGGCCACGCGGCGCTCGACGTGTTGCGCACCGAACCGCGGACCGACCCCGACCGGATCGCCGCCGTCGGTTACGGCACCGGGGGCGCCATCGCCCTGGAACTCGGGCGCGACGGCGTCAACCTGCGTGCGATCGGGACAGTCAACGCAACTACCACGGGCCGACCGGGTGAGGCGGCGCGCATCCGCTGCCCAGTGTGGGCCGGCGTCGGGTCGGAAGACCCGATCATGGCGCCCGCGCAACGGGGCGCGTTCACCGCCGAGATGCAGGCCGCGGGCGTCGACTGGCGCCTCACGGTCTACGGCGGCGCCTTGCACGCCTTCCACCACCCACCGGTCGACCACCCCACGGTCCCCGGCGTCGGCTACCACCCGCAGCACGCGCAGCGAGCCTGGCGCGACGTCGTCGACCTGCTCTCCGAGTGCCTGCCCGTGACGGAGGACCTGGTCAGTCCAAGCTCGGCAACCCGCTGACGTGGCGGAACGTGCGGCGGCGGCGAGTGGTCTCGTCGATGCCTTGCCGGACGTAGTCGACGGATACGGCGTCCACAAGCCAACTACGGTCCCCGGTGCGCAGATTCGCGGTCCCGCACGCGGCGGTGTCCTGTCGATCTCGACTGCCGGCGGTCACCCTCCGATGAAGCTCACCGTTTCCCTCATGTCCGCCCGCGCGGTACGTAGCCGTGGAACGCCTTCCTTTTCCCATCCCACGGAGATGCCGCAGAACAGCACGAGCTCATCGTCGGCGCCCACTATCTGGCTGACGGTCTTGCGGAACATGGTCCACATCACCTGGGGGCAGCTGTGCAGCCCTTCCGCCCTCAGCAACAGCATGACCGTCTGCAAGTACATCCCCGCGTCACCCCACTGTCCGGGCCCCATCGCCCGGTCGAGGTAGCAGAACAGGACGACCGGCGCCCCGAACGCCTGCGAGTTCAAGGCAGCGATCTTCCGTGGCCGGTCGGGGTCGTCGCGCTCCATCCCCAGGGCTGCATACCGTTGGGCCGCCGCAGCGGAGAAGCGGTCCAGATACGGTGACGTCAGTTCGTCCGGGTACATCGGATACTCCCGCTCGTCCCCCGGGTCTCCCGCCAGTGCCCTGGACGTCGCGTGTTTCTTCAGCTCGGCCAAGGGTTCACCGGTCACGACGTACACACGCCACGGTTGGAGGTTCCCACTGGACGGAGCCCGCGTCGCCGCAGTCAGCACTCGTTCGAGCGTCTCCCGGGGCACCGGCTCATCACTGAACGCCCGCACGGCCCGGCGGCTGCCCACGGCCTCATACACATCCACGTCTTCACGTCCCCTCGTGCAGTCCGGCCCGTCCAGCGTATTCAGCGGTCAGCACGAACACCGCAAGAGGCGGGACGATGTCCCGACGATCAGTCCCCCACAAACGGGGCGGAGCGGAGGCGGCGGCGCACCGCCCTGTGCGCGCGCAGGGTATCGCCGCGACCGCCGTCCGGCACCAGATGCTGATCCGGGTCAGCCGTGCTTCCCTGGTAGGGACTGCGCACCGCTATCGGCGGGCCCCGTCGGCTGGAGTCTGTCAGCCTGAGTTCGCCGCCACCGTCGCAGAGCCTGGAGCAGGCCTGCTCGACGAGCCGATTCTCTTCCTCACCTCCCTCGCAGGTCACGAGAGGAGCGCCACTATGCGCAAGCACAATCGGACCCGCCGTCTTCTGACGGCCTCGACAGCTCTTGTCGCCGGGGGCATCATGCTCTGGCCCGACGCCGCGGTCGCACGCCCGGACACTCCCGACACCGTGGCAGGGATCTCGGGAGATTACCAACTCGTCAACGCGCAGACCGGCAAGTGCGCGACGGTCGCGGGAGGCGTCTCCACCGAGAACAACGTCAGACTGGTCCAGTACAACTGCGACACACACCCCTCACGCCGCTGGTCCATCGGCCGCAACAACGGCAATGGCAGGCAGTTCGTCAATGGGGAGACCCGCAAGTGCGCGACAGTCGCAGGTGGCGTCTCCACCGAGAACAACGTCGAACTCGTCCAGTACAACTGCGACACACACCCCTCACGCCGCTGGTACGTCACCGATTGGAACGGCAGCTCGTACCAGCTCGTGAACGCGGAGACGCGCAAGTGCATGACCGTCGCCGGGGGCGTCTCGACCGAAAACAACGTCAGGCTCGTCCAGTTCACCTGCGACACGCACCCGTCACGCCGCTGGATCCTCCGACGTACGGGCGGGCCTCTCGACTGAGGTACCGCAGGCACACCACCCACTCACTCCGGTGTCGTGACCAGGCCGAAACGACGGCACGATCGCGAGAGCCACCTCGGCCAGAGAGCCAATGAGGCCGGTGTCCGGCCGATGTCCGACTCTCCCGAGGTACGCGACTGGATCTGCGAGGGATCTCGCTGCACCGGGGCGCGGTCTACTCAAGCCAGGCTCGGGGGACTTCACGGACGGCGGGCGGCCGCGGAGACGATCCGGCCCCCGAGGGAAAGTCGGTGCTGAGAGTCACCTCCCGCCAACTGTCGAAGGTGGTCCTGAGGGAGTCGAGCTTGGCGGTGGCGATGTCGTACGCGGCCTTGCCCAGCAGCAGCCGCAGCGGGGGTTCTTGGGCGGTGACGGCGTCGATGACGGCCTGGGCGGCGCGTGCCGGGTCCCCGGGCTGGTGGCCGTGGGTGGCCAGGGTGCTCGCGCGTCGTGTGCCCGCGGTCGCGGCGTAGTCGGCGATGGTGGTGACCGACTGGCGCATGGAGGGCCCGGACCAGTTGGTGCGGAACGCGGCGGGTTCGACGATCGTGACCTTGATGCCGAGTGGGGCGAGCTCGGCGGCGAGGGACTCGGAAAGACCTTCCACGGCGAATTTGGTGGCGTGGTAGTAGCCGGTGGCACCGAAGCCGATCAGGCCGCCGAGGGAGGACACGTTCACGATGTGGCCGGTGCGGCGGGCTCGCATGCCGGGCAGGACGGCCTTGGTGGCGTCCACCAGGCCGAAGACGTTGGTGTCGAACAAGGCGCGAACCTCGTCGTCCTCGCCCTCCTCCACGGCGGCGAGGTAGCCGTATCCCGCGTTGTTGACCAGTACGTCGATCTGTCCGAAGGCAGCATGTGCCTGGGCGACCGCGTAAGTGATCTGTTCGGCCTCGGTGACGTCGAGGGCTATGGCGATGGCGCGTTCCTCGTGCCCGGCGATCACCTCGGCTGCCTTGCCGGGATCGCGTGCCGTGACCACGGCCCGCCATCCGTGTTCCAGCACGGTGCGGGCCAGCTCCCGGCCCAGGCCGGAGGAGCAGCCGGTGATGAACCAGACGGGGGAATCAGTGGGGGTCATGCGGGTTCTGTCCTTCGTCTTGAGTATCCGGGATGTCGGTGAGGGCGAGGCTGCCCAGCAGAGCCAGCGACTGTTCGGAAGCGCTGCCGGGCTGAGCCCGGTAGACCACGAGATGCTGACCGGGCGCGCTGTTGACGGAGAAGGTCTCGAAGTCCAGCGTCAGGTCGCCGACCCATGGGTGCCGAAAGCGTTTGGCCGAGGCCGTTTTGGCCCGTACCTCGTGGCGCGCCCACATGCGCGCGAAGTCGGGTTCACGCACGGAGAGTTCACCCACCAGCTCCTGGAGCCGCTGGTCGTCCGGGTCGGGGTTGGCGGCCCGTAGTGCGGCCACGCAGCCCTGCGCCACAACGGCCCAGTCGCGGTAGAAGTCCTGTGCGGCGGGGTTGCGGAACATCGCTGTGATCAGGCTCGTCTCGTTGCCCAGCCAGGAGAACAGCGCCTCGCCGAGGGCGTTGACGGCAAGTAGGTCGAGGTAGCGGCCGTAGACCAGAGCCGGTGTGTCCGCCCAGGTGTCCAACAAGGACACCAGGTGCGGGCCGGCGTATTCCCGGGCGGCGGCCAGGGTCCGCCCGTGCGGTGGCGGATCGATGAGGGCGCGCAGGTGGGCGGCTTCCTCGTCTTCCAGCAGGAGCGCGGCCGCCAAGGCCCTCTGGACCTGGGGCGAGGGATTGCGTTCGCGTCCCTGTTCCAACCGCACGTAGTAGTCGGTGCTCACTCCGGCGAGGACGGCGACCTCCTCGCGGCGCAGTCCAGGTGTTCGGCGTGTCCCTGTGGGCATCCCGTGGTCCTCGGGGCGCACCAGGGCGCGCCGGGCCCGCAGGAACTCGCTCAGCCGATGGTTCTTGTCCATGCCTGTCACCGTAGAGGCCGGCACCGTCGGCAGGGTGGCCCTGTCCCACCCACCCGGACGAGATGGTCGACCGCTGTTCGCTAGCCCCGGCGCCACTGCCGCCCACTGCGGGGCTCGATAGCAACGAAGCCCAACGTCTGGGCGGAGTTGACGCGCTTTATATGATCCACCGGTGACCAGGCAACCCTTCCGCACACCCCGGCGTCGGCTTGTCACTCTGACCATCCTGGCCGCCGCCATAGCCGCCGTCGCCGCTACGGGCTGGTACGCCGCCCAGCCGGTCGATCCCGCATGCACGGTCTACTCAGGGGCTTACGTGCCCGCCACCGCCTCGGCGGCGGAAGCAGACGCCGCAGCGCGGAAGGCGTCTGAAAAGGCCCTGGCCGATGGGGCATGCGGACCCTCGCATGCCCGGTTCCATGACTGGATTGGCTGACGACAGTCGGCTACACCCTCCGGCAGGTCAGACCCGTGCCCGGGAGCCTGCCGGTGGCCAGGTAGGTCATGGCACTCGTGTCCGTGCAGGGGGCTCAGGCGCTGGGTGCGTCCGGCCTCATGGAGCGGACCCGGGCGGCGTGCGGCACAACTGCCTGGTGCGGCGCGTGGGTGCGCCCTGTGGGGCTATGTCTGGTCGAAAGTCCAGACGAGCACCACTTGCTTGTCTTCCCGTGCACCCCCGGCGCGGCTGTACGTTGCCAGTGCCGCCGCGTTGTCCTCGTCCGTGATCACCCACATGCCGTAGCAGTCGCGTTCGCGTGCCAGGTCCGCAAGCGCCGAGGTCAGCGCCCGGCCGACACCGCTCCCACGGAACGGCTCGTCCACGCCCAGCTCGTACAGGAACATCTCGGTGCCCTTGTCCGGGTGTGTCATCTCGACGCCGGTGACCATACCCGCCGGGACGTCGTCCACGTAGGCGATCAGGAGGTGATGGCGCTCATCTGCGAGGAACCGCTCGGTTGCCTCCGGGCGAGGAGGCGAGTCGAACAGATGCCCGGCATCCATGACGGCTTCGACCTCAGTGATGCGGCGGATCTCCATGCGGGGATCCTGACAGGTCTCGGAACGGAGGGCACCAGGTTTGCCCCTCGTCGGAGCCCTTCCAGCCCAGGACCAAGCTCCATGCCCCAACACCGCGAGCGGCGATCTGCGAGCTGCGAGCTGCGAGCTGCGAGCTGCGAGCTGCGAGCTGCGAGCTGCGAAACTGTCTGATACGGGGTTACAGCAATCCACAAGGGGTTCGTAGTCGCGGGCTCGCCGACTGGCGTGCGTCCTGCACGCGAGGCAGGGACTCTCAGCTGGGTTCCTGCGCGTCAAGGTCCGCAAGGCCCTGTTCCCAGCGTCGTCGACGCTCGTCCTCAGTCTGCTCCCACCACTTGGCCCCCCGTTCGCCCAGCGCGACCTTCGCCTGCTGCACACGAGCACGCGCTGCGCGCTCGGCCGACGCACTACCGGAAGCCGTCGCGGAACGCACGGCGCGACGAGCCGACATGAGGTGATGTCGAAGACGAGCAGAGATGTCCTGCGGGATCAACGGATCGGTAGCCCGCCATTTCCTTCCCCCGATCACGACAAAGTGCCCGTCGGCAGTCCTCTCCGGTGACTGATGCGCTTCCACCCCAGCCATTCTGCCCCCCACCGTGGCCGAACTTCAGGGCGGACGGGCGCGATGTGCCGCCGAATGAGCCCCCCTGGTCTCACGAGCGGGAAACGCTCCAACCATGTGAGCTGACAGCGACGTGCAGCCAGATCGACGCCCGGTGCCGCGGACGGAAGCGGCCCGCTGCGTCGGGCAGCACCGTCCGCAGCGGGCTCTCTTGCCTTATCGCCGTATTGCCGTATTGACGAATCAGGGAATGACGTGCCCGGCGGCGCTGAAGAGGCGGTACCACTCTTCGCGGGTCAACGGGAGTTCCGAGCCCGCCGCGGACTCCGCGACCCGGCCGGGATTCGTGGTACCCAGTACGACCTGCATGTTCGCCGGATGACGGGTGATCCACGCGACGGCGATGCCTGTGGGGGTCACTCCGTACTTGGCGGCCAGTTCGTCGAGGACCGAGTTCAGTTCCGGGTAGTTCTCGACGTCGCCGATGAAGACCCCGTCGAAGAAACCCTTCTGGAAGGGCGACCAGGCCTGCAGGGTGATGCCGTGCAGCCGCGCGTAGTCGAGCAGGCCGTTGTCGCGGTCCAAGGACTGGTCGAGCCCGCCCATGTTGGCCGCGATCCCCGAGGCAATCATTGGACAGTGCGTGATGCTCAGTTGTACCTGATTGGCCACCAGAGGCTGCTCAACCGCGGTTTTGAGCAGTTCGATCTGGCCGGGCGTGTGGTTGGAGACGCCGAAGTTCACGACCTTCCCCGCCGCATGCAACTCGTCGAAGGCCGCAGCCACCTCCTCCGGTTCGACGAGGGTGTCGGGGCGGTGGAGCAGCAGCACGTCGAGGTAGTCGGTACGCAGGGCCGCGAGTGACTCCTCGACGGTGCGCACGATGTGTTCCTTGGAGAAGTCGAAGAAGCCTGGGCGGATGCCGACCTTGCTCTGGATCACGATCGACTCGCGTTCGGCGGCGGACAGGCTGATGGCCTGTCCGAAGCGGTCTTCGCAGGCGTGGCGTGTGGGCCCGTAGATGTCGGCGTGATCGAAGGTGTTGACTCCGGCATCCCGCGCGCTCCCGTACAGGGTGCGAATATCCTCGTCCGCGAGCTCCGCGATGCGCATCAGCCCCAGGACGACGTTGGAGGCGCGCAGTTCCGTGCGGGGGAAGGCGATGGTCTTCATGAGGACCATCCTGTCCGATCCCATCCGCCGCTGCTCCCCGGAGGGGCCGGAAAGCGGGTGCCGGCAAGAGCTCTGGCACCATCGGCGAAGCGGTGCCGCCTCTCCTGTCCATCTCCGGCCGCACAGGGGCCGCCGTGACCGGACGCGGCGTATGCCGTGCACCTGGTAGAAAGTATGGGGGAACTACATTGAACTCGCTTACGCACAACGCTCGTTCGTCGGTCGCGGTCTCGGGGACCGCTCTGCTGCTGGCCGCCGCGGGCTCAGCCCTCGTAGCGGCTGCCGTGGCGGCCGATGCAAACGTGCTGGTCGCGACCCTCACCGAGTGGCCGTGACCAGCCTCCCCCCACACACAACAGACCCTAGTCCCGCAGCTCGTTCTCGGGGAGAAGGAGGCTGTCGGGCCCCGGGAGGTGCCGACCGGGCGGGTAGTAGCGCCGACGCCCGTTCCGGTCGGTTACGGCAGTGAACCCAGCGGCCTCCAGCCGTCTCGTGTATTTGGTGGAGTCGCGTCGGGTGTACGCGATTCCCAGGAGGATGAGGGCCGAGAAAACACAGAAAGCACTGCCCGCGATGACGAAACCGAAGGTCCTGTTCTCCGCCCCGAACTCGGACCAGAGCCCCACGGTCGCCGTCAACGCGGGGATGAGGAGGATCACCGCCCGGCGCCTGGTCGAATACGGGCGCTTGAGGTCTGTAAGCATTCGGGCCTTGAGGAGTTCGCGCACCTCGGGCTCGTCGGGCGGCAGTGAGTGTCCGTCGGCCGCATGGGGATAGCGGGCCCAGTTCGCCGCTGCACGGGCCTGGGCGTGCTCGCTGCGGTCCGGCAGGAGCAGCATGGTGAAGTGCTGTCCCTCACTGCTCATGTGCAGGTCCATGTATACGTATCCGAACTGCTCAGCGACAAGGGCAAGTTGACTTATGCTCTTGAACGTGAACGAGGATAGGCTGAGTGTGACCGGCTCCCCGGACGCCATCGACCGCAGTAGTTCCCGCACGCGCTTTTTGCGCACCTGTGCACCCCCGTGACTTGTACTTCCAGAAGTCTCGCACGCCAGAACGCGCGTACGAAACGAGAGCTGGAATGGAGAGGGGAAGGGGAAGCGTGGACTCCCCCCACAAACACGGTGACCACCAACGCGTCGAGATCCCCTTTCCCGACAGGCCGTCACCGCCGCCGAACCCTGGACAGTCGGCGGTGGGCCAACCACTGTCCCAGTTGAGCCGACTGCCCGCCGCGGCCACCGAAGGCGCCGCGCTCTCCGGCACTGCCTGGGACACCGACGCCACCGGCCCTGGGCAGAAGCGGGCACAGGATCAATCCCCAGGGTCAGAGCGCTTCATGTACCGGGGCCCGGCCCGTGTCGGAGCGCCGCCTGAATCGGAAGATCGCCAAACGGGCGACCGCTGAGAATTCCTGCGACCGCGTCGCGGTGCCGCGCCCGTGCTATCCCGGCCGGCGCACCTCGACCACTCCCGTCTCGTACGCCACGATCACGGCCTGGGCGCGGTCGCGGACGCGGAGTTTGCCGAAGAGGCCGGTGATGTGGTTCTTGACGGTGGAGGCGCTGACACCCATCGTGTCGGCGATCTCCGCGTTGTCGAGGCCCGTGGCCATCAGCCGCCACACCTCTGCCTCGCGCGGCGTCAGACCATCGACCTGAGCCACGGGCGGCCCGGGGCGCTCCGGGGCCCTGACGTATGTGGAGATCAGCCGGGTCAGCAGCCGGGGCGCGACGGCCGCCTCACCGGTGTGCACCACCCGTACCGCCGCCACCAGTTCCTCCGGCGAGATGTCCTTGGGCAGGAACCCGCAGGCTCCGGCGCGCAGCGCGGCCACCACGTACTCGTCCAGGTCGAAGGTGCTCAGCGCCAGCACCCGGCAGCCGGGCAGTTCGCGCGCGAGGCGGCCGGTGGCGGCGACGCCGTCGAGCACCGGCATCCGGATGTCCATCACGACGACGTCGGGGCGCAGCCGGTGGGCGAGGGACACCGCCTCCTCGCCGTCGCCCGCCTCGCCCACCACCTCGAAGGCCGGGTCGGGCGCCAGGATGAGGGCGAGTCCGCGCCGTACGAGCGGCTGATCGTCCGCGATCAGGACCCTGATGGGCTTCGGTTCCCACACCTGGTGCGTCGTCGCGTTCATCGTGGCGCTCCCTCGTCTGCCGTCAGCGGCAGCCGGGCGGTCACCCGGAATCCCGCCTCGTCCAGGGGACCGGCCTCGAACGTCCCGCCGTGCAGCGCGGCTCGCTCCCGCATCCCCACCAGTCCGTAACCGGAGCCCGACGCGGTGCTCCCGCGCGCGAGTCCCGGGTCGGCGCCGACACCGTCGTCCCGGACCTCCACCACCACGCCGTCCGGCTCGTAGACCAGCCGCACCCGCGCCCGCGCTTCGCCCGCGTACTTGCGTGCGTTGGTCAGCGACTCCTGAACGATCCGGAAGACGGTCAGGCCCACGCTCGGCGGCAGCGGGCGCTCACTGCCCCGTACGTCCAGCGCGGTGGGGAGCCCGGCCCGGCACGACTCGGCGACGATCCGCTCAAGGTCCGCGATGCCGGGCTGCGGTGCGGTCGGCTCGTCCTCCGCCTCGTCCCCGGCCCGCAGGACGTCGAGGAGTTGGCGCATCTCGTGCAGCGCCATGCGCCCGGAGCCCTCCAGTTCGACCAGCGCCTGCCTGGCCACCTCCGGATCACGGGCGAGGTTGGCCCGGGCTCCCCCGGCCATCAGCTGCATGGTGGTGATGTGGTGCGCCACGATGTCGTGCAACTCGCGGGCGATGCGGCGCCGTTCGGCGGCGACGGCCCGGTCCGCGAGCAGTCGGCGGTTGGCCGCGATGTCGCGCTGCCAGCGGTTCATCACGGCCGCCGCGATGATCACGACAACGGCGGCCAGCACATTGGCGACGACCTCCATCAGGGAAAGACGCGGCCACTTCGTCCAGTTCACCAGCGCCACAACCGCGCCCACCGCCGACGCCACCGCCACGGGCGTGCCCGTGAGCCGTACGACGGTGTAGAGCGCGACGACCACCGCGGCGCCGAAATGCTGGGGCGTCGGCACGGTCAGATTCATGACGAGTCCCAGCACGAGCACGGCCGCGAGTACCGGGACCGGTGCGCGGCGCCGTGCCAGCAGCGGCAGCGCGGCCGCCATCACCAGCAGACATCCGGCCACCGGCACCTCACCCTGCTCCGCATGGCTGGCGAAGGTGAAGCTGACCAGGTCCATGACCCCGGCACCGACCGCGACGAGGCCGTCGTTGCGTGTCCAGGGCAGCGCGTCGCCGCCCTGCCGGGTCGCCGGGGCCCAGGGCGCGGGAGGCGTGGTCACCATGGCGGTCCCGATTCTGTGAGGGGCGGTTCCGGCCGTCGACGGTGTGTCACGGCCCTCGTTCCATGATCCCAGTCTCGCATTGGGTACCGGGTCCACATCCGGCTCGAGGTCCGACCCCGTTCTGGGAGCACGGTCCCAGGCGCCGCCCGCGCCCCCGCCGAACTCCCAGGACACTTCTCCTCCCGTGCTCGGACGACCGCGCCCCGCAGCGCTGATGTGCTGGTCATGGCGCCGAAAGGGCCGCGTCCCCGCCAGGGTCCGCATGCCGCCCGCCGGCCGCATCCCCATCCATCGTCGGAGGACAAAGTGATCCGCGCCCTGACCGGGTTCTCCACCCGCAACCCCTGGAAGGTCATCCTCGTCTGGTCGGTGGTGGGCCTCTTCCTCGCCCTGCTCGGCCAGTCGCTGCTCTTCCGCGTCACCCAGAGCCAGAGCGGGGACTTCCTGCCCGCCACCTACGACTCGGCCGCCGCGCTCAGAATCGCCGAAGAGAAGTTCGGTGCGCAGCCCGACGCCAACGCGATGACGGTGCTCGTCGCCCGGACGGACGGCAAGCCCCTGACCGGGGCCGACGAGCGACGCATCGGCCGCGTCGCCGCGGAGCTGGGCCGGCGCCGCGTCGAGATGCCCGAACCCAGCGGGGACGGACCCGCGTTCCTGGCCAAGGACTACTCACAGACACCCAAGGTCAGCCCCGCCATGGTCGCCCCCGACCGCGGCTTCGAGCTGCTGTCCGTACAGCTGACAGGCAATGCCACGGACCCCGGTATGCACGACCTCTACCGGGCCTTCCGTGAGGAGGTGAAGCACGAGTTCGCCGGTGCCCAGATGCGTACGGGTTTCACCGGCGGGCTCGCCGGTATCGTCGACACCACGGAGGCGGAGAAGACCACCGGCGACGTGGTCAGCGCCCTCATGGTGGGGCTGATCGTACTGATCAACATTCTGGTGTTCCGCAGCGTGCTGGCCGCGTTCGTGCCCCTGCTGGCGGTCGCCGTCATCAGCGGCGCGGCGCTGGGCACGGTCGTGTGCTCCGCGCTCGTCACCGGAATCGACCTCGACACCTCCACGCCGAACCTGATCGGCGTCGTCCTGATCGGCATCGGGGTCGACTACTTCCTCTTCCTCCTGTTCCGCTTCCGCGAACAGCTACGCGCCCATCCCGACCTGCCCGCCCGTGCCGTGGCCGCGGAGGTCACCGGCAGGGTCGGTACGGCGATCACCTCGGCGGCGCTGACCATCGTCGCCGCGTTCGCCACCCTGGGAATCGCGACCTTCGGGCAGTTCCGCGTGCTCGGCCCCGCCATCGCCGTATCGGTGCTCGTCATGCTGCTGGCCTCACTGACGTTCATGCCCGCCCTGCTCGCGGTCAGCGGGCGCAGGATGTTCTGGCCGTCCCGCTCGCTGCGGCGCGAACCCCGGCCGGGCGCCGCCGGGCGCCTCGGTGACCTCGTCGCCCGGCGCCCCCTCACCCTCGTGGTGGCCTCGGTCGCCCTGCTGGGCGCTCTTGCGGCCGGAGCCTCCGGCGTCCGTATGGACTTCGACCAGACGGGCGGTGACGGGGGCACTGCGGCGGCCGCAACCGCCGCAGAGATCAACCGCGCGCTGCCCGCCGGCGTGTCGGACCCGACCACCGTCTACGTCACGGCGGAGCAGGGCCGCACGCTCACCACCCGAAGCGTCGACGCCCTGCCCCGGGCCCTCGCCAGGGTCCAAGGCGTCGGAAAGGTCGGCAGCACCGTACTCAACCAGGACCGCTCGGCGGCCCGCATCGACGTCTATCTCACCGCCGACACCCAGAGCCGACAGGCGCGCGACCTCATCTCCGGACCGGTCCGGAAGGCGGTCGCCCTTTCCACGCCCGCCGGTATGGAGGCCCATGTCGGCGGTACGGCGGCGATCTTCGCGGACATCTCCACGGCGGTCGACCACGACCTCAAGACGGTGTTCCCGGTCGCCGCGGGCCTGATCGCCCTCATCCTGATCGTCCTGCTGCGCAGCCTGCTGGCCCCGGCCGTCCTGATGATCGCCGTCGGGCTCGGCTTCGCCGCGACGCTGGGTGCCTCCGCGCTCTTCTTCCAGCAGCTGCTCGACAAGCCGGGCGTCAACTTCGTGCTGCCGCTCGTGCTGTTCCTCTTCGTGGTCGCGCTCGGCACCGACTACAACATCCTCATCAGCGACCGCATCCGCGAGGAGATGGAGCGCCCGGGACCCGCCCGGGCCGCCGTGTCCCGCGCCGTGCGCCACACCGCGCCCGCCATCGCGACCGCCGGTGTGGTCCTCGCCGCCTCCTTCGGCAGCCTCGCGGTGAACGCGGCGCCCGCGACCCAGCAGATCGGCTTCGCGACCGGGCTCGGCATCCTGCTCTCCGCCTTCGTCCTCTCCCTCGTACTGGTGCCCGCGCTCGCCGTACTCCTCGGCCGGGGCATCTGGTGGCCGGTCCGCCCGGGCCGGGGCAAGGGCCGCCACCAAGCCGAGCCGTGGGAGGGCGGCCGGGCCCACGACGAGGCCTTCCCCCGCCCACACGGAGCCCTGGCTCCTGGGGCGCGTAACGCGTCGTGATCACCGTCGCCGGTCAGGAGGGCGCGCAGGAGCGTCAGCCGCTGGCGCCGCGTTCACGCAGATCACGCAGATCACGCAGATCACGACGGGGCTGGGCCGTGGGGTCGATCGGCTCAAGGGTGGTCACTGACCGGGTAGCGGTGCGCATCGTCAAACGTGCGGGGGGGGTGGACTGGTGTGCGGGCGCACGGCCGTGCAGGTGCCGGTTCAAACCCCGCGTCGATCCGCAAGGCCGTCATCAATCTGTGCGCCACGTCCCGCTTCACCGTACGCACCGCGCTGTCGTATGCCACCGTGATCGTGGACGCCTTCCCCTTCAAAGGCCCTCCTTCCCAGGACGAAATTTCACGGGAAGGAGGGACTTATCTCCACAGAAAGGCCCTGCCCTCATGCGCCTGAAGCGC
Source organism: Streptomyces sp. NPDC043908 (assembly GCF_056435525.1). Classification (NCBI taxonomy): domain Bacteria; kingdom Bacillati; phylum Actinomycetota; class Actinomycetes; order Kitasatosporales; family Streptomycetaceae; genus Streptomyces; species Streptomyces sp. NPDC043908. The sequence continues at coordinate 106,384 of NZ_JBWKEI010000014.1, forward strand.
ACCGCAGCCCTGACCACGGCCACCGCGCTCGCCCTGCTGCTTCCCGCCACCAACGCCCACGCCGCCGCCGTCGCCTGCGGCGGCTCCGTCTCCACCCGGGGCATCGCCGCCAACGGCTGCATCAGCGCCGAAAAGGGCAAGGAAGGACGCGTCTACACCCGCGACATCAAAGCCCACGTCGTCCTGCACAACACCAGTCGCCACGCGGCGAACGTCGAATACGAGGCCTTCTTCCGCGTCGTCACCGGCGGCCACTGGGTCAAAATCGGCAACGGACGCACCCTCGTCCCCCGCCGCACCACCACCGGTCCCATCGAAATCGGCAGCACCACCCGCGTCTGCTTCGTCGTCAACGCCAAGGTCGAGATCCGCGTCCACGTCAGGCCCGCCGGAGGTGCCTGGAGCAACTGGACCGGCGCCGCGACCTCCCAGTGCCAGACCTGACCGCCACAGCGCCGTGCGCACGCCGTCCCCGTGAAACCCCGGACAGCAGGGGTCGCGGGGACGACGTGGTCCGCCACGGACCCCAGCGGTCACCCACCGCTCCCTGTGGTCTCATGCTCCTCGCCTCCCCCATGCGCCGGCGGACAACTTCTGCTGGTGCAGGTCTCTCCGCTTCGCGGGGTTCAGCCCTCCACTGAATGTAACGTTGAACTTACGTGCCGTTAACGTCCCTACGGATAAGCTGCGTTCAGCAGGGCGGCTGGCACCGAAGCCGTGCGTCCGTTGCATGCCCGACTCTTGACACGAGGAGCCGAGTGGTGGCACGAACACGAACGGTGCAAGTCCTTCTGGCGGCGCTGGCCGCCGCCCTGCTGGCTCTCCAACTGTTCGCTCAGGGCGCCCCCGACCTTGCGGCCCAAGCCACCGAACCCCCCGCAGCCGTCGGGCAAGCCTCGCTGGGGGATGGGCCCATCGAGCCGGAAGACCTCTGCGGGCACCACGGGAACCGCGCCCGTCGGCAGCCAGAAGAAGATCTCCTCGCGGTCACGGCAACCCGCAGCATGGCGTCTGCCACCGCTGTGCCTGGTGCTGTTGACGCGGACATCTCCCTGGTGGCGCAGCCGAACGCGCACAGAGCCCCGGGCAACAGATCTCCCGCAGCACTGCAGGTCTTCCGCTGCTGAGCTGAGCGGCCTCCGAGCGAGCTGCCCCATCCGGCACCGTGTACGGCCGGGCATCCGCCCTGCCCGTACAGCGGTCCCGGATGCCCTGTGCCATGCCACCGCGCCCCGCGCCCGCAGTCGCCGCGCGCCGTCGCGCCCGCTCGCCTCATGCTCCTCTGCCCGAATCCGTGTCACACCGACGCGCCCCCCACAGCGCGCCAGGAGGAATCACCACGTCATGCAGCCCCTCATAGACAACGCCCGTACCTTCGGACAGCGCCCTGAGGAGTTCGCTCACCTCGCCGAGGGACAGTCCCCGCAGGTCCTGTTCATCACCTGCGCCGACTCCCGGGTCGTCCCGGCCCTCATCACGGGCGCCCGCCCCGGCGAGCTCTTCGAGCTGCGCACCGCCGGCAACATCGTCCCGCCGTACGCCTCCGAGCACCCCACCAGCGAGGCGGCCACCATCGAGTACGCCGTGGAGGTCCTCGGCGTCGACGACATTGTGGTCTGCGGCCACTCCCACTGCGGCGCCATCGGCGCGCTGGTGCGCGGCGACGACCTGGACGCCGTGCCGGCCGTGCGCGACTGGCTGACGAACGCCGCGGACCAGCCCCAGTGCTCCGACTCCGCCGACCCGACCGTCGCCGAAGCCGTACAGAACCACGTCCTCGCCCAGGTGCTGCGGCTGCGGTCCTACCCGTGCGTCGGCAAGCGCCTGGACGCGGGTGAACTGCGGCTGCGCGGCTGGTACTACGAGGTCCACACCGGCGTCGTTCTGGAGCACCGCGAGGACTCCGACACGTTCGAGACGCTCTGAGGGGGCTGACGACCATGCTGTCGAAGTACCCTTATCTGAGGCAGGACTTCCTTGCCTCCATCGTCGTCTTCCTGGTCGCCGTGCCGCTGTGCGTCGGCGTCGCGGTCGCCTCCGGCGTGCCCGCTGAGCTGGGTCTGGTCACCGGCATCGTGGGCGGTCTCCTCACCGGGCTCATGCCCGGCAGCAGCCTTCAGGTGTCGGGGCCGGCCGCAGGCCTGACCGTGCTGGTCTTCGAGGCCGTCAGCGCGTTCGGGGTGGCCGCACTCGGCGTGATCGTGCTGCTCGCCGGACTGCTCCAGCTCGCCATGGGCTTCCTCAAGGTCGGCCGGTGGTTCAGGGCGATCTCCGTCGCCGTCGTCGAGGGCATGCTCTGCGGCATCGGCCTCGTCATCATCGCCGGCCAGATCTACGCGGCGGCCGGCCTGAAGGCCCCGAAGACCGGGATCGACAAGGTCGCGGGCCTGCCCGGGGCGTTCGCCGACGCGCTCGGCAGCACCGAGGCCCTGGCCTCTCTCGCGATCGGTGCGGGCACCATCGCGGTCATCGTGCTGTGGAAGAAGACGCCGAAGGCCGTGCAGTCCGTGCCGGGCGCTCTCGCGGCGGTGGTCCTGACCACGGTCATCTCCCTCGCCTTCAACCTGCCCGTGGCTTCCGTCGAGGTGGAGGGTCTGCTCGGCGTCATCCAGCCGCCGGGAGCCGAGGCGTTCGGTGAACTGGCCAACCCGGCCATCTGGGGGACCGTCATCGCCTTCGCGCTGATCGCCTCCGCGGAGAGCCTGTTCAGCGCGGCAGCCGTGGACCGGCTGCACGACGGTCCCCGCACCCAGTACGACAAGGAGATGATCGCCCAGGGCGCGGGCAACACCGTGTGCGGTCTGCTCGGCGCGCTGCCGATGACCGCGGTGATCGTGCGCAGCTCCGCCAACGTGGGCGCGGGCGCGAAGACCAAGGCCTCCCGGGTGCTGCACGGGGTGTGGCTGCTGCTGTTCGCCGCCGCGATGCCGTGGGCCCTGGCGCTGATCCCGGTCCCCGCCCTCGCCGGCATCCTCGTACACGCCGGCTGGAAACTGATCCCGTTCCGCCAGATCACCGCGCTGTGGCAGAGCCACAAGAGCGAGGCCCTCATCCTCGTCGTCACCGCCGTGTCGATCGTCGCGGTGAACATGTTCGAAGGCGTACTCATCGGGCTGGCCCTGTCCGTCGTCAAGACCGCCTGGGAAACGTCCAACCTCAAGACGGAGGTCATCGACAAGGGCGCCGGTCCCCTCCAGGTCCACCTGTCGGGCAACGCGACCTTTCTCCGCCTGCCGAAAATACTCGACAGCCTGGAGGCCCTGCCCCAAGACCGTCCGATCGAGGTGAACCTCTCCGGCCTGCACCACCTCGACCACGCCTGCCGTACGGCCCTGGAGAACTGGGCCGAGCGGCACAGCGCACCCGACACCGAACCGGTGAAGGTGGTCACCGCGACAACCTGACACCGCCGAGTGGCCGGGCGGTGCACACTACACATGTGCCGCCCGTGGACATCGAGGTCGGACCCCCACGGTACGGAGACCCCGGGCGATCAGTCAGCGCCCGGGGCCTCTGCCCTTCGAAGACGACACAGGTGTTTGCCGGACACACGACCGGAAAGGTCCGTACGCACAACCGGCAACAGCATCTGCGACCGTCACCCCTCGCTGAACTCAGAAGCCGCTCCTCCCGTGCACGACTATCCCTCGGCGTCACCATGGTGGCGGGGGCTGCCGAGCGGGTATGCCTTGCAGTGGACCTCGCGTCGGCCAGGTTCTGGGGGGATACCGTGAATGAGGGTGACAGCCGATTACGTGGCGGGCAGCGACTCGTCGAGATTGTCGGGTTCGGCGCATTGAACGTGGACTACATCGCGGGGGCGTCACGGTTGTCGCGGCGCCTGGCGGAGCAAGTATCGGAGTCGACGGCCCGGTTCGAATGGAATACCGAAGGGGCAGCGGACGAAGTCACCATCTCCAAGGCGATCGAACGGCTGGGAACGTCCTCGCTGGACGCCTCGCTCGGCGGTTCGGCTTGGATCACCATCTTCGCTCTGGCGCAGATGCGGGTCGACGTGCAGCTGGGGTACGTCGGAGTGGCCGGGCGGATCGAGACGCCCGGATTGTCGTTCGTACGGCAGATGGATCTGCTGGGCATCGACCGGCGCTGGGTGGCGCGCAGGCCGGACCGGCTGTGCGGGACGTGCCTGTCGTATCTGGAGGACGCCGAGCGGGTGATGCTGACCCACCCGGGCGCGAACTTCGCCATGGCGGACCATCTGCGCCAGCACGGGGACCGGATCGCCAGTTACCTGGCGCAGGCCCGGATCGTGCACGTCACGTCGTTCCTGGACGAGGCCACGCCCCCGCTCATGCTGGAGGTCCTCACCGAGGCGCGGCGGCGCAATCCCGCGTTGCGGATCAGCTTCGACCCCGGCTTCGACTGGGCGCAGCACCGCAGCCCGGCCGTGCGGGAGATCCTGGCACTGGCGGATCTGCTGTTCGTCAACCACCGCGAGTTCAAGGCCCTCGGCGACTACGCGGTCGGCGAGTCGGACGAAGTACTCGCCGCGCGGGTCCTTGCCGGCTGCGCGGCGGGGTGCACGGTGTTCGTCACCAAGCGCTATGACTTCGTCGAAGTCTTCCGCAGCTCCCCGGCCGGGGTGCTGGCCCAGCGCTTCCAGCTGAGGCGACCCACCCGGGAGTCTGCGCTGGAGGATGCCACGGGTGCGGGCGATGTGTTCGCCGCCGCGGTGCTCGCCGCACAGACCTCCCGGCGACTACAGGTCGAGCTGGGGACATTTCTGGGCCTGAGCCTGGCCAGGCATCGCACCCTCCACGGCCAACTGCGGACCTCGGCTCCCCCGCACTTGGACGCGGGGTTCCTGCAGTCGCCCGAGAAGCTTTCCGGTCCGGGCAGCCGGCCGCCCGCGGTCCTGCTTGCCCATGACAGCGGAGCTCAGTGGGAGATGCTGCGGCGGTTCCTGCACGATGACTGCAGTCTTGTCGTCCACACGCTCGGTCAGGACGAACTGCACGGTGGCGAGGTATCGCGGCTGTTCGCGGACCGACTGGCCCGCTGTGGCTTCGCGGTGTGCGTGCTGTCGGCGACCCGCGTGATGTCCGACGGGGAGCGCAGAGCAGGCGAGGACGTGGTCCACCAAGTGGGTATCCTCCAGGGTCATTACGGATTCGGGCGCGTGGCCCTGCTGACGGAGGAAGGGTGCGCGGCGTTCTCGAACATCGCGGGCCTGATCCGGTTGGATTTCAGCCCCGGGCGCATCCACAGCACCTTCTGGGAGTTGGAGAGAATGCTGGTGAGGGAAGGTTTTCTACCCCCAGGAGGCAGCCGACATGACCGCTGATTCGCGGAGGAGGAGGCAGGCGCCCACGAGGCCCACGTTCGCACTGGACGTGGTCGGCATCGGAGCACTGAACCTCGACTACATCATCTCCTCCCCCGCTGCCGGGGCACCGGCGGAAACGCCACTGAGCACCCGGATCGCACAGATCGTGGACCAGGACCGACCGGTACCGGAGTGGGGCACCGAGACCGCCGTCGACGAGCACACGGTCTACGCCGCGCTGGAAGCCGTGGACTCCGCGGCGCTCGAAACCTCCCTGGGCGGATCGGCGTTCAACGCCATCCACACGCTGGCGCAGCTCCAGTTGGACCTGCGCCTGGGCTACGTCGGCGTCGCCGGCCACGTACCGGGACCGGGCATCTCCAGCACCGCGCAGTTACACGCCCTGGGCGTGGACCACCGCTATGTCTTCCAGGACGAGGACCACCTGTGCGGAGTGTGCTTCTCCTTCACCGAAGACGGTGAACGCACCCTGCTCACCCACGCGGGCGCCAACACCGCCATGGCCGACCACCTGGAACGCAACTTCGACGACGTCGTCGCCTACCTGGCCGGTGCACGGGTCGTCCACGTGACCTCCTTCCTCGACGAACGCACCCCGGACCGGCTGCTGGCTCTCCTGCAAGCCGTCAAGCGCACCAACCCAGCCACACTCATCAGCTTCGACCCCGGCCACGTATGGAGCACCAATCCCACGCCCGCGGTGACCGGCCTGATCACCCTGGCCGACTACTTGCTGCTGAACCATCGAGAGTTCCGCGAACTGGGCCGTCTCGGCGACCAGAGCTCCGACGAACACATCGCGTCCTGGCTCCTGGACCAGGGCACGGCAGACTCCGGTGTCATCGTGGTGAAGCGGCGCGCCGGCACCCACACCTGGCGGCAGGAGAACGGGAAGGCGGTGGACGCCTTCTACCCGCAGCTCCTGCTGGCCGACGACCAGGTCGAGGACGCCACAGGCGCCGGTGACGTGTTCGCCGCCGGACTGCTGGCCGTCCTGACCGGCGATCGACTGCAAGTGGAACTCGGGGCGCTGCTCGGCATGACCCTGGCCCGCCACAAGCTGCGCTACGTCGGCAGCCACGGCCACGCACAACTCGCCGAGGTGACCCGGGACTTCATCGGTTCCTTCGAGACCACCCGGCGCACCGCCGCGCTGCCCGACGGGGTGTTCGTCGCCCACGGTCGCAGCCCCGAGTGGCTGGCGGTCAAAGCCTTCGTGGAAGAGCGATTCGGCCTGCCCGTCTACTCCTTCGAATCCGACGCCTGGGGCAGCAGGCAGGTCACCGACGCCCTTTCCGACTACCTCCAGCGCTGCGGGTTCGCCATCTGCGTACTCACCGCCGAGGACTCCACCGGCGACGGCCACCTGGTGGCCCGTCAGAACGTCATCCACGAGATCGGGCTCTTCCAAGGACACTGCGGCTTCGACCGCGTCCTGATCCTGGCCGAAGAAGGCTGCCAGTCCGCCCCCGCGGCCGTCGCCCCGTACACCATCACCTTCCCCCGCAACGCCATCGACAAGACGTTCTGGCACCTGGACCACGCCATCCGCACCCAGGGCTTCGCTCGCCGGTGAACACGCAGGCGTGGAGCAACCGTGCAAACGCCCCCGGAGGTGAAGGCTTCCCAGGTTCTGGTCGAACTCGGTATCGCGTGCCGGCCGGCGCCGTGGAGACTCAGGCGGCTGTGGCGAGTGTCCGGGCGGGCTGCGTCTGCTCGTAGGCGTGGCCGATCCGCAGGAGTGTGGGCTCACCCAGGGGCCGGCCCAGGAGTTGCATGCCGATGGGCAGGCCCGCCGGGTCGTGGCCGACCGGCACAGTCAGGGCGGGTACTCCGGTGATGTTGGCCGGGGCGCACAGGCGTACATAAGCGTCGGAGACGCTCTCGATCGTGCCGTCGGGCCAGGTGACCGTCTCCTCGTCGGCCCCGGCCGCGGGCATCGGAACGCTCGGGGCGGCGATCACGTCGACCTCCTCCAGCATCCGTGCCCACTCGGCGCGCATGAGGGTGCGCGAGCGTTGAGCGCGCAGGTAGTCGGCGGCGCTCATCAACTCGCTTGCCTCCAGCAGGATGCGGACATCCTCCTGGTACAGCTCGGGGACCGTACGCAGGCCGGCTTCGTGGTAGGCGCCGGCTTCCGGCACCATCAGGCCCCACTGGGTGGCCTGGATGTAGCGGGCCATCGGGATGTCGACCTCGACCAGCCGTGCGCCCATCGCTTCCAGCTGCCCGATGGCGTGCCGCACGGCGTTCTCCACCTGAGGGTGGACGTGGTCGAAGTAGTAGGTGCGCGGCAGGCCGACCCGTAGTCCCGTCAGATCCGCGCCGGCAGCGGGCCGGTAGTCCACGGGGGGCACGGACAGGGAAGCGGGATCACGTGGATCGTGTCCGGCCAGCGCGCTCAATACCAGGGCCGCGTCCTCGACGGTGCGTGTGATCGGGCCGATGTGGTCCAGCGACCAGGACAGGGAGGTGACGCCGTGACGGGGGACGAGGCCGTAGGTCGGCTTGAGGCCGACGACGCCGTTGAGTGCGGCGGGCACCCGGATCGACCCGCCGGTGTCGGTGCCCAGGGCGAAGGTCGCGGTGCCCGAGGCGACGGCGACCGCGGAGCCACCGCTGGAGCCGCCGGCGACGCGGCCCAGGTCCCAGGCGTTGCGCGTCTGCGGGGTGGTCAGGCCGAACGCGAATTCGTGGGTGTGGGTCTTGCCGAGCAGGATCGCGCCGGCTGCGTTCAGACGTGCGGCGACCGTGCTGTTTGCTGTCGCGCGATGGTCGGCACGGACCCGCGAGCTGGCCGTGGTGGCCATCCCGGCGACATCGATCAGGTCCTTGAGCCCCATGGGGATGCCGTGCAAGGGTCCCCGGTACCGGCCGTGCGCCGCTTCGTGTTCGGCTTCGCCCGCCGCCCTGCGCGCCTGCTCCGCGGCGAGGGTGACGTAGGCGCCGAGGTGTGGCTCCGCCTTCTCGATACGGTTCAGGACGGAGTCGACCAGTTCGACCGGGGACAGCCGCCGGGTGCGTATCGCATCCGCGGCGGCGGCGAGGGTCAGCTCATACGGCTGCATCGCGCTTCTCCCCTCCGGCACGGAAGGCGGCGGCCGGCGGGACGTCCGCGAAGTCCAGCTCGCGCAGGACCGCGACGACGCTGTGGATGTGGTTGGCGACCGCGGCGACCGCGGCATGGCGCTCTTCGGGCAGCACCAGCCCGGCGCGGACGGCCCAGCGGGCGGCCTCCGGCGGTGTGAGATCGACGGCTGACATGGGGCTCTTCCTCTCGGTGTGGGTGGTGGGAGCGGCGAAGCGAACGATGCTTTGAAGGCCGAGGGTTGTCTGGCAGGTGTGGGTGCGGCAGCGTGCGCGGGCTGGTGCGCGCGGCGGGGGGGGCGGGGCCGCTCCTGCGGTCAGGATGTACTGGCCGGGATCTCAGTGCCGTGCTCGGCGTGCAGCCGGTAGCGGCCGTTGTCGCGGCGCACGGTCCCGGCGGTGGGCCTCGGGAAATGGGTGCCCAGGAGCAGCGTGTCCGTGTCGGCCAGCGTGTCGAGGAGACGGGCGCGGGTGCGGATCGCCTGGGCAGGGTCGATGTCGACGCAACTGTGCACGTGCGGGTGGGAGAGCTGCACGGGGTGGTGGATGCTGTCGCCGGTGATCAGGGCGCGGCGGTCGTTGCCGCGCAGTTCCACGGCGACCTGCCCGGGGGTGTGGCCCGGCGCGGGGACCAACAGGACACCCGGCGCCACCTCGTGGCCCTGCTCGGGCACGTCGACGCATTCGTACTGTCCGGTGGCGCGGACGGGGGTGACGGAGTCGCGGAACATCTGGCGGCGGGGCTCGTCCAGGTCGGCGGCAGCCCAGTGGTCCCATTCGGTGCGGCTGGCGAGGTAGCGGGCGTTGGGGAAGGTGGGAACCCAGTCCTCACCGGCGAGGCGGGTGTTCCAGCCGACGTGGTCGGTGTGCAGGTGTGTGGTGATCACCAGGTCCACGGACTCGGGTGGAAAACCGGCCGCCGTGAGGCGTCGAAGGAAATCGGTGTCCAAACCGTTCCAGGCCGCGTTGGCGCGCGGCTTGGCGTTGCCGATGCCGGTGTCCACGACGATCCGCAGCCCGCCCGCCTCCACGGCGAAGCTGTGGCTCGCCAGGCGCGGGACGTCGGCGTCGGCGAAGTCGGGGCGCAGCCACGAGGCCTCGTCCAGCACGTCTTTGGTGGCGTCCGGCAGCAGCCAGGGGCCGGTCTGCCGCGGCAGTTCGATCTCGTCGACGCGGCGTACGGCGATGCCGCCGAGGCTCCATTCCGTGCTGGTGAGGGAAGTGTCCTGAGAGGCTGCGGCGGTGTCCATGAAGGGTTCCTTACGGGAGAGGCACGGTGATCCGGGCGGCGATCAGCGCCCCTGCCCGCTGGGCGGTGGCGGAGACAGTCATTACGGCAGCCTCGACGGGCCACGCACCGGTGAGGACCGGGCGCCGGCCCAGGTGGTGGTCCGAGAGCGTGCCCGCGGTCAGGGCCTAGAACACTGGGCATGGAGCACCCCTCACACCTAAAGGCAAACGCTTCGCTTTAGGCAGAGTAGGCCCTGGCGTCTACAAAACGCAAACCATTAGCTTTTAGTCGCGAGGTGACGCAGCGCTCCGGCCGAGTGCCGCCGCCACCAGGCAATCGGTGTAGGACGCCGACACATCCGAGGGGCGGAACAGGATGCGGTACATCAGGGGGGCGACGATGACGTCCAGCAGGCTCTCCACATCGGGCACAGCCTCCCCCCGCCCGGCCGCGCGCACACCGATGGCCTTCAACTGCTCGGCCGCGTAGTCGGAGCAGCGCACCGCGTTGCCCTGCTCAGGGTCGCCCAGCAGGGCATCGCGGATGTACGTGCGGCCCGCCGTCGAGGACATCTCCTCCGCGAACTGCAACGCCCACGCCTCCAGGTCCGCCCGGAGACTGCCGCAATCGGCCGGCTCGGCATCGGGACGCAGTCGTTCCACGGCCACGTCGGACAGCAGTTCCCGCAGGTCCCCCCAGCGCCGGTAAATAGTGGACGGAGTCACTCCCGCGCGGGCCGCGATCAACGGAACAGTGAGGGCGTCCCGCCCCACCTCCGCCTCCAGATCACGGACGGCCTGGTGCACGGACTGCTGGACACGGGCACTGCGCCCGCCGGGGCGTGTGGTCGCTCGGGCACTCATGCGGCCAGCTTAACGCGAATAAGTTGCGTCTGGCTCGCCCAGGCCCTCCTTGCCCTTGCCGGTATCGATAGGATCGGCGGATCCGGGGGCGTCTTCCTACGGCACGCTGGTGAAGGAGCGGCGGTAGGAGCGGGGCGGGACTCCCCGGCGCCGTACGAACTGTTCGCGCAGCACGGCCGCGCTCGCGTAACCGACCCGGCGGGCGACCTCCTCGACGGGCAGGTCCGTGGTTTCCAGGAGCTCCTCGGCCCTGCTCAGTCGCAGGCTCCGGAGCCAGGCGTGTGGGGTGGTGCCGGTCGCGGCGGTGAAGCGGCGGGCGAAGGTGCGTTTGCTCATCAGGGCGCGGCGGGCCAGCTCCGTGACGGGCAGCGGCTCGTGAAGGTGCTCGCGGGCCCAGCCGAGGACCTCGGCGAGCCGTTCGTCCTGGCTGTCCGAGGGGACGGGCGCGGCGAGGTACTGGGCCTGTCCCCCGTCGCGGTGGGACGGCAGCACCATGTCCCGGGCGACAGTGTTGGCCATCGCGGCGCCGTACTCCCGCCTCAGCAGGTGCAGGCAGAGGTCGAAGCCCGCAGCGGCCCCCGCGCCCGTGACAACGCTCCCCTCGTCGACGTACAGCGCGTCGGGGTCCACGGTGACCTCCGGGTGGCGGTCGGCGAGCAGGTCGGCGAACCGCCAGTGGGTGGTCGCCCGCCGGCCGTCGAGCAGCCCGGCGGCGGCGAGTGCGAACGTACCGACGCAGTGGGCCGCGACGACCGAGCCGCGCCCGTGCGCGGCTCTCAGCGCGTCGAGTACGGCCCCGGCGGGCGGTGTACGGAAGTCGGTTCCGGGCAGGGCGATGAGCAGATCAGCCTCGGCGAGCTGGTCCAGGCCGTGCGGGATAGAGAGCGGTACACCGTGGTCCGTGGGCACCGGCCCGGGACGGTCCGCACACAGGGCGAAGTCGAAACCGGGCAGCGCGGACCCATGGGGGCCGAACACCTCGGTGACGATGCCGACGGCGAGCATGCCGACGCCTGGGGGGACGTACGCGGCGACGGTGGGGAAAGGCGGCATGGGCGCAGTGTGACACACGGTGGCACGAATCCTGCGATGTGCGGCTCCTGTGCCACTCGTGAACCGCCCCCTGGCCCGGCAGGATTGAGGCCATGACAGACGCACCGCTCGGCCGCAGCGCCGTGTACCAGGTCCTGACCACCGGCTACGTGGGCTCCACCGGCCCCGGGGTCGCCGCCACCGTCTCCTACATCGCCGACGCGGGGCGGCACGTGATCTTCGACCCGGGCATGGTGGCCAGCCGTGACCACATCCTGGCCCCGCTCGCCGAACTGGGGCTGGGCCCCGACGACATCACCGATGTGGTGCTCAGTCACCACCACCCGGACAACACCATGAACGTGGGCCTTTTCCCTCAGGCCCGGGTCCACGACCACAAGGTGGAGTATCTCGGTGACCAGTGGCAGAACCGGGACGCGGAGGGCTACGAACTCACCCCGTCGCTCCGGCTGATCCGCACCCCTGGCCACAGCCCCGAGGACATCACCCTGCTGGCGGGCACGGACTCGGGCGTGGTGGCCTTCGCCGGCGACCTGTGGTGGCACGCGCAGGGCCCGGCAGACGACCCGGTGGCCCCGGACCGCGAGGTTCTGCGTGCCTCCAGGCTGCGGGTACTGGAAGCGGCGGACCTGATCGTGCCGGGCCACGGCGGGCCGTTCGAAGCCGACGACTCCACACCCCGCTAGCGGCCCAGCGATACCGGAGATGCTGCGCAGGGGTCCCTTCAAGCAGCGGGTGCCCTGCCCCTTACCCCTCATTGCTGCAAGGGGCCGGAGTGCGCGGGCCCGCTCACAAGGCCCGCACACTCCGAAGGCGTATGACGGCCGCCGTCGACCGTCATGCGCCGGCTACTTGGGCATCAGGACGGTGTCGATGATGTAGACGGTGGCGTTGGCGGTCGGTACGTTGCCGCAGACCACGTTCGCCGCGTCATTGACCTTGTACGCCGTGCCCGAACCAGAGGTGGTGACCTTCCCCTTCTCCAGGGTGTCGAAGGAGCCGTTCTCCAACTGCTGAGGGGTGAGCTTCTGGCCCACCACGTGGTAGGTGAGGATCTTGGTGAGGGTGGCCTTGTCGTTGAGGACCTTGTCCAGGTCGGCCTTCGGGATCTTCGCGAAGGCGTCGTTGGTGGGCGCGAACACGGTCAAGTTCGGGGCGCTGTTGAGCGTGTCGACCAGGCCCGCCTTCTTGACCGCGGTGACCAGCGTGGACAGTGCCGGGTTGTGGGAGGCAGCGGTGGCGACAGGGTCCTTGGCCATCCCGTCGAACGAACCGGCACCTTCCTTGGGCACCGAGTCGCACGCGGGCCCGAAGGGCTTGCCCGCCATCGAGGGGTCATCACCGGCGGCGGGCTGTCCGGCCGGCGTGGCGGCATCGGACGATGCGGAGTTGTCCTTCTTGTTGTCGTCACCGCCGCAGGCGCTCAGCGCCAGGGGCAGGACAGCGGCAGCGGTGACGGTCATCGCGATACGGCGCAGACGCAGGGTGTTCATGGTTTCTCCGATGAGGGTGGGGCGGGCGAAGAGGCTCGCCCAGGTGGGTGGTTTCGACGAAGGGGGCGGGTTCAGTCCACGGTGATCACCACCGAGTGCCAGCCGCTGGCGCCGTCCGGGATGGTCGGGACCCGCTGTTCGGTCTGTACCTGGCCGGAGCGGTCGGTGGCCCGGACGGTCAGCGTGTGCCCGCCGGGGGTGGCTTTCCAGGGCAGGGACCACTGCCGCCAGGTGTCGGCGGTGTCCTGCGCGGCGAGATCGGCCGGCCGCCAGGAGCCTTCGTCGATCCGGACCTCGACCCGGTCGATGCCGCGGTGCTGTGCCCAGGCGACCCCGGCGATCATCACCGTGCCGGCTTTCGGGCGCGCGAAGGGTTTCGGGGTGTCGATCCGGGAGGAGGTTTTGACCGGTGCCTTCTGCGCCCAGGACCGTTTCACCCAGTACGAGTCGTAGGCGGCGAACGTGGTCAGCTCCAGGTCCCGTAGCCATTTGCAGGCCGAGACGTATCCGTACAGGCCCGGGACCACCATGCGGACGGGGAAGCCGTGCGCGAACGGCAGCGGCTCACCGTTCATGCCGAGGGCGAGCATCGCGTCACGGCCGTCCATGATGTCCTCGACCGGCGTACCGATCGTCATGCCGTCCACCGAGCGCGCCACCAGTTGGTCGGCCGCGCCACCTCGTGAGGGAGGGCGGACCCCGGCCTCCTTGAGCAGGTCACCGAGACGCACTCCGATCCAGCGCGCGTTGCCGACATAGGGGCCGCCGACCTCATTGGAGACGCACGTGAGCGTGATGTCCCGCTCGATGAGTTCACGTTGCAGGAGGTCGTTGAAGGTGAGCATGAGGGGGCGGCTGACGCCCTTGCCATGGATCTTCATCCGCCATGTCGTGGCATCGACTTTCGGGATCACCAGGGCGGTGTCGACCCGGTAGAAGTCGGCGTTGGGCGTGACGAAGGGGCTGATGCCCGGGGTGTGCAGGATCGCGCCGGGCGGGATCGGCCGGGCCGCGGAGGCGGGGCCCGGGAGCATGACCTCGTTCCGCGAGGCGATCGCCGGTTGGCCACGGGAGCTGTTCAGCGACCTGCCCAGCAGTCCCGCGCCGGTGGAAGCGGCGGCAGCCGCGCCCGCCGCGACCACGAACCCGCGCCGGTCCCAGCCAGCGGCACTGCCAGAGCTCTCCGCCCGGGCTTCCACCTCGTCGCGCCCCGCTGCGTCGAAGCGGCCGACCAGCAGATACAGCAGCCCCGCACCCGCCACCGAGCCGACCGCGGAAGGCAGGGCGTCAGCAAGGCTCGTCGAGTCGGGGCGGCCGAGCGCGGCCACCGCCCCCACAAGCCCGCACAGGAGCACGCCTGCGGCACCGGTACGGCGAAATCGCAGCGCCAGCACACCCAAGCCGAGAGCCAACAGGGCCAGGACCGCGAGAATGCCGAGCTGGAGAACGAGTTTGTCACTGGTCCCGAAATGCCGGATCGCCCAGTCCTTCACCGCCGGCGGAGTCCGGTCGATGGCCGCACCGCCCACCGCGATCACCGGACCCGCTTCGGGGCGGACCCCTGCGGAAACCAGCTCCGCGACGGTCAGCGCGGCGAACCCGGCGAGCAGGCCGGACAGGGCGGCGAGCGGAAGGCGGATCCCTCTGCCCATAAGTTTCATCACGGCTCCTATTCGGAACCGGCGGGCGTTCGGATTGGCCACGCACCTGTACCGGCTGACGACCGGCCCGGCGCACTGCGTCCTGTCCACTCCCCTGACGATGGGGAAGCACACCGCCCAAGCGGCCACCCGGGGCGAACGACGACGTCACAGACACAAGAATCCGGCCCGCCGGGCAATCCGCCGACGCTCCAGCTCCGAACCACCTCTGTAGCGACGTATCTCCGGGAGGATCACCGGGTGAAAGAGGCAGTGCACATCAGCGGCATCCAACAGCCCGGACCGGGCCTGCCCGAACTACTGGCCAGGACGGCCCGCGGCGACGAGCAGGCATTCTCATCTCTCTACGACGCGGTCATCGGCCCCGTCTTCGGGCTGGTGCGCAGCGTGCTGCGTGATCCGGCCCAGTCGGAAGAGGTCGCCCAGGAGGTGCTGATCGACGTGTGGCGGACGGCGGCACGCTACGAGTCCGAGCGCGGCGGAGAGATGAACTGGGTCCTCACCCTCGCCCACCGCAGGGCCGTGGACCGGGTCCGCTCGGTCCAGGCGTCGGTGGAACGGGAGAACAGAACGGCGCTGCTCGCTCAGATGCCCGCCTTCGACGAGGTGAGTGAAGAGGTGGAGTCCCGTCTGGAGCGCGAGTCGGTACGCCGCTGTCTGCGGACCCTGACGGAGCTGCAACGCGAGTCGGTCACCCTCGCCTACTACCGCGGACTGACCTACCGCGAAGTGGCCGAACTGCTGGCCCTGCCGCTCGGCACGGTCAAGACACGCCTGCGCGACGGACTGATCCGGCTGCGCGACTGCCTGGGGGTGACCGTATGAAGCCCGCCGAACTGCACACACTGACCGGCGCGTACGCCATGTACGCGCTCCTCGGCGAGGAACGCGAGGAGTTCGAGTGTCACCTGGCCGCGTGTGAGGCGTGCAGGCAGGAGGTGGACGAGCTGACCGCCACTGCCGGACGACTGGGACTCGCCATGACCACGACTCCGCCGGCGCATCTCAAAGCATCCGTACTGCGGCAGATCCGCACCGTACGGCAGCAGCCGCCCCACACCCCATCCGCCGCCCGGACACTGGTGCGCCCCAGCCGCAGGCACGCCCTGGCCCGGTTCGCTCTCGCAGCCTGCCTCGCGGCCACCGCGGCATGCGGCGGAATCGCCGTGTGGCAGTACCAGGAGGCCAACACGGTGCGCGGCCAGGTACAGACGGCACAGAGGCAGTACCAGCAGCTGGCCGAAGTCCTCGCGGCCCCCGATGCCAAAACGACCACGGGGCAGTTCGCGGGCAATGCGACCGGAACCCTCGTCGCGGCCCGGAGCCGCAACCAGGCCGTCTTCCTGGCCTCCGGGCTCTCCCGCCCTCCCACGGGCAAGGTCTACCAACTCTGGTTCGCCGACACAGGTACCATGCGCCCCGCCGGGCTGATGGACCCCACCCGGACCACCACAGCAGTACTCCTGTCCGGCCCCATCGACAACGCCACAGCCATGGGCCTCACCCTGGAGCCCGCCGGAGGCTCCGCCCACCCCACCACCCCGCCCCTGACCCTCATGCGGCTGCCAGCGGTGTAGGGCGCATGGGGCGGGGAGGTGAGTGCGAAGGTCCAGCACCCGCGTCGGCATCCGCATCCGGATCCGGATCCCGTCTGAGGCCGTGTTCGCCAAGGGCGCGGAGCGGGCCGCCCGCAACGGACGCTGCTCATGGCGGACACCGGGCCTTGGCAGCCCAGCCGGGTGGGGTCGAGTGGTTCATGACCACCGATCCGACCGAGCACCCGCAGCACGCGCCCACGGAGCCGTACGAGCGCAAGGTCCGCACGGAGGGGCCAGTCACGGTCGTCTCCCTCCATGACGCCTCCGGGGAGGTGGCGGCGCGCGGCACCATCGCCGTCGTCGGCACCGATGCGATCGCCGATCGCATCGAGACGGAGGAGGCACACCGCCGACGCGGCTTGGGCCGCGCCGTAATGAGCGCGCTGGCGGAGGCCGCACTGTCCCAGGGCGCCCGTACCGGCCTCCTCATCGCCAGTGCGGAAGGCCAGCACCTCTATGCCTCCCTCGGCTGGCGCCGCGAAGCCGACGTCCTGATCGCCGGGGGGCCGGTGGCTCCATCCCAGGAGTAGAACGGGTAGGACGGGTAGGACCCACTTAACTCGGCTGATCTCCCTATACGGACGCGCACTCCTACGGGGCCCCTCCGGGCGAAGACGCCCAGGTTTATACGCCTGTCGGCCAGCCATTTGCAGCACGGCGTCCCTGCCGTGCGGGCTGATGGGAGATAGAACAGCGCGGGCCGACGCAGGTCGCCCCGCCAGCATGTCGACTTTCCCATTGGGAAAGTCACTGGCGTCGAAGCGTTGACTTTCCCGTCAGGAAAGTGGGACTCTGACTTTCCCGACAGGAAAGGGAGGTCCATCGTGGAGAACATCGCTTCCGACCAGGCCCGTGCCGCGCTGGACGCGGTCGAGCACGCCCGCAGCAAGGTGGCCGAGGAGGTCGGCTTGCCCCGCGGCTATTGGTGGGCCATGGCGGCCGGCTGGCTGCTGCTGGGCGCGCTCGGCACCTGGACTACGCCGTGGGTGGCCGGCATCGCGACCACGGTCTTCGGCGCCGCCCACGGCACGTTCGCGTCCGGCCTGCTCAACGGGCGCCGCCGCACAGGCCAGTTGCAGGTCAGTGCGGCCATCGCGAGCCGACGCATCCCCCTGGTGGTGGTCGGCATGTTGATCGCCCTCGTAGCCCTCACCGTCCTGGCTGCACTCGCACTTGACGCCGACGGCGCGAACCACGCCGCCATGTGGGCGGCGGCGCTGGTCGCGGCGATCGTCGGATTCGGTGGACCGGAGATCCTGCGCGCACTGCGGCGTTGGGTGCGGGCATGACGGACGCACGGTTCGACGAGCTGATCCACCCGAGTACACGCCTGTCACTGGTGGCGACCCTGGCTGCGGCCGACTGGGCGGACTTCGCCTTCCTCAAGGACCGTCTCGGACTGTCCGACTCGGCACTCTCCAAGCAACTCGCGACGCTCGAGGAAGCCGGTTACGTCGCCACGGAGCGCCGCCTCGATGGCAGCCGCCGCAAGGTCCGCGCCCGGCTCACGAGCACCGGGCGGGATGCGTTCAACGGCCACGTCGCCGCACTGCAGGCGATCGTCGCCGAGGCCGCGGCGCCGGCGAAGGGGCCTGCGTCACGCCCATAGCGCGGTACCGCGCGCAGCGTTCAGCGTGTCCGCGACCCCACCACGACTCGCTCCCCCGTCAGATCTCCACCCGCAACGGCGACGCAAGCCCCCCCCCCATCGTTAATCCCAAACGTTGGGGCCTCTCCCGCATGGAAGTGCGCCACGTCCGGGCTCCAGGCCGAACACATGATGCGTCCCATGCTGGCCAGCCCCTGAAGCGTCTTGCCCTGGAAGGTCACGGTCCGGGTGGAGTGAGAGGCCCGGCGGGAGCAGCGGCACCACCGGGGGGCGCGCATCCGTCGAAGTCGGCGCAACATCGTTGTGCCCCCGCCGGACGGCCGCGACCGTTGGTGCGGTATGCCGACCGCATGCTGTTTGAGGGAGCGGCAGGCGTTCCAGCAGGCGGTTCTCGCGTGCTCGGGGGATGGGGTCCACCGCAGGGGTCCCGATCACGACGATCGGCTGCCACCATGTGGCGGGTCGACTCAGAGGAGCCGGGCAGCGAGTGAGAGGAATCGACCTTGTCCGCTTCAGGAAGAAGAATCACGCGCGTTGTGTCGGCCATCGGGACGGTGGTGGGGCTCGCCCTGTCGCTGACCCTCACTACGCCAGGCACGGCTACCGCCGCTCAAACCGCGGCGTCCCGGGCTCGGTTCGCGAACTATGAGTACAAGCAGTGCATCGAGGAGAACGCCTACTTCAATCTGTGGGCCCAAGCCTGCGACAAGAGCTACGGCGTCCAGTACTGGTGGTGGACCGGCACCACCAATACGTCCTCGACACTGAAGAACTACATATGGGACGACTGCCTCGACAGCAACAAGGAGCGGCACGTCTACACAGGCGCGTGCAACGGCGGGAACAACCAGCTGTGGCAGGTCATCCAACCCGCGCCGGCCAGTGCCGTCATGCTTCGCAACACGGCGACCCGCCTGTGCCTCTACCAGACCTACGACGGGCTCTACCGGACGACCGAGTGCGACCGCAACGACCGCCTTCAGCGGTGGACCATCGGCTGAGCTCGTTCTCGAACCTCGCTCCGGTCAGGCGAGGCCAGACCAGGCCAGGCCAGCGTGTCCAGGATGCGTCCAGGCTCCGTCGCGCCGCCAGCGCCGGACCAGCACGTAGACCGCCTGCCAGGAGTCCGCCGGGGAGCAGGAAACAACAGCTCGGCTCCAGGCTCACCCCGTGTGCGCCGTGTGCGCCGGTCGAATCGGACCGCCGCCTCACCGCCGAGGCGGCCACGAGGCCTCCGGGGCCGGGTTCCTCGAGGTCGATGAACCCGGCCCGAAGACCTCACCTCGTCCCGATCAAGACTCGACGCCGCTCAGCTCACTCACAACACACTCTAGCCGCGCTTGGGCCAGACAGGGCCCTGGTCGGTCCAGATGACACCTTTGTTGCGGCAGAGACAGAAGGGGTGGCCGACGGGGTCGACGTAGACGCGGAAGCCGTAGCCTTCGGGGCCGGTGCAGTCCCGCTTCAGGGTCGCGCCGAGGGCCAGGACGCGGCGCTGTTCGGCCTCGATGTCGTCGACCTCGAAGTCGAGGTGGAACTGTTTGGGGTGCTCACTGTCGGGCCACTGCGGCGCGCGGTAGTCCTCCACCGGGGTGAAGGCCAGCTCGATGCCACCGAGCTGGATACCGGCCCAGTTCTCGTTACTGCCCTCCTTGACCGGCAGCCCCGTCACATCGGAGTAGAAGGCTGCCAGCTTCATCGCGTCCGGGCAGTCGATGATGAAGTCGGTTAGTCGTAGCATCCCGTGATCTTGCCACAAGACCCAACGAACGGGGCTGGGAGACAGGCTCGGGACAGGACCTATCCCGGCTCCCTCGATCCGACCGCGTAAGGGCCGCTGCACACCATCCGTCGTGCCGAGGATTCCGTGCGCCGCTCACATCCGTCACGGGTGCACCTCTCTCCTGGCGTCCGACAGCTCGATCACCAGCGGACGAGGACGAGCTCGACGGCGAACCCGGGGCCCATGGCCGCGATCAGGCCCAGTGTCCCGGGTGCGGGAGCGGTGTCTGTCGCGGCCTTCAGCACATCGAGCACCGACACGGACGACAGGTTGCCCCTGTCCGCCAGAGAGCAGCGGGTGAGGGCTGTCGCGTCCGGGGACAGCCCGAGGCCGCGCTCCACCGCGGCCAGCACCTTCGGGCCGCCACCGTGCACGATCCATCTGCCGATCCGGTCGGTCGTCAGCGCGTTCTGTGCGAGGAAGGCATGCACGGCCTCGGGCAGGTGCTTCTCGGCGAGCTCCGGCACCTCGGGTGCCAGACGGATACGGAACCCGTGAGAGCCGATCTCCCAACCGAGCGCGTCTTCGCTGTCCGGCAGCAACCAGCTGTAGCTGCCCAGCAGTTCAGGACCTTGGTGCCCCTTCGCGCGGCGACCGCCGCCGGCCACCACTGCGGCCGCGCCGTCGCCGAACAGGCTGCTGGCGACGATGTTGGCCATCGACGCGTCCTTCTGCTGGTAGGCAAGTGAGCACAGTTCCACCGCGAGCAGGACCGCGGTCTGGTCCGGGTGGGCGCACAGGTAATCGTGAAGGCGGGCGAGGCCTGCGGCTCCCCCGGCGCAGCCATGGCCGAACAGCGGGATGCGTTTGACGTCCTGCCGCATCCCCATGCGTTGCGCCAGCCGTGCTTCGAGTGAGGGTACGGCCAGGCCCGTGACGGTGGTGCTGATGACCGCGTCGACGTCACGCGGCTGTAGATCGGCCGCGTTCAGCGCTGCCGTGAGGGCTCGCTCGCCGAGGTCCAGCGCGGTCCTCAGCCATACCTCGTTGGTCTGGGTGAAGTCGTCGTGGTCGGCGAGGGCGACGAGTTGGTCCAGGGGCAGCGCCAGATGGCGTGTGGTCACTCCCGCGTTGGCCTCGATCTTCCGCAGCATCAGGGTGCCGGTCGTGGAGTTCATGAGGGTGTCGCGCGCCAGAGTGGCCATGATGTCGTGCTGGGGGTACTGGTGCGGCGGGAAGGCCGTGGTGACGGCCACGATGCGCGGCGGCCACAAGGCGCCTTCGGCGTCCTTGGCGCGGTGGTGTGCGGTGGCCGTCTGTGGGGGTTGCGCCAGTAGTTCCTTCATGGTCAGTTCTCACCCTTCCTGTCGTTTCAGGCCGTGCTGAACAGCAGGACGGCGTTTTGCCCACCGAAGCCGAAGGAACAGCTGATTCCCGCCGATGCGCCGACCGGGCGGGGACGGGCGGCCACGACATCCAGCCGGTGCTCGCCGTCCCCCGCCTCGAAGTTCGCCACCGGCGGGACCAGGCCGTGGCGCAAGGCCAACACCGTGTACGCGGCCTGAATCGCGCCCGCCCCGCCCAGGGCGTGACCGATCACGCCCTTGGCCGCGGTCACCGGCGGCACCCTGTCCCCGAACACGCTGGTCAAGGCTGCCGCCTCGGCAGCGTCGCTCAAAGGCGTCGACGTACCGTGCGCGTTGACCAGACCCACGTCCCGTGCCGCACACGCCCCGTCCCGCAGGGCCGCACGGACGGCCCGCGCCGCTCCGGCACCGGTCGGGTCCGGGGCCACCGGGTGACGGGCGTCGGATCCGGCTCCGTAACCGCACAGCAGCGCCTGGGCCGCCGCTCCGCGCGCTCTGGCATGGGCGAGGCGTTCCAGTACCAGGACGGCGGCGCCTTCACCGAGGACGAAGCCGTCCCGTGCCGCGTCGAACGGCCGACTGGCCAGCTCCGGCCGTTCCCGTCGGCGTGAGAGTACGCGCATCCGGGTGAAGCACGTGGCCGTCATCCGTGAACGGCCGGACTCGCTGCCTCCGGCCAGCACGATGTCGCAGGTACCCGAACGCAGCAGGTCCCGTGCGACACCGATCGCCGTCGCACCCGAGGCACAGGCGCTTGAGGTGGTGAAATTCGGTCCCTGGGCGCCCAGGTCGATCGCCACTTCCCCGGCTGCCATGTTCGGCACACTGCGTGGCAGCGCGAGGGGTGAGACCCGCTCGGAGCGGCCCGCGCCGAGATGGCCGAACTCGGTGACGTAGGTGCTCAGACAGTTCGATCCGACCCCGAGTACGACTCCGACGCGCTCGGCGGCCCAGGAAGCGGGATCGAGGCGTGCGTCGGCTACGGCTCGTCGGGCGGCGACGAGGGCGAAGTGCACGAACCGGTCCGCCCTTCGGGCGAGGGACCGGCCGAGCTCAGCGGCGGCGTCGAATTCCGTTACCCGGCACGAGAAGTCCACGGGCAGACCCGCGAGTTCGGGGTCGGGGCGGGCCAAGGAGCGGCCCCGGCACAGAGCCGCCCAGTTCGCCTGCGCCGTGTGCCCGGCGGGAGTCACCAGACCCAGCCCCGTGACCGCGACCTCAGCGTGCATACGCGAACAGCCGGGCGGCTTCGCCCAGCGTGTGTGATGGGGACAGCTCCATTGCTTCCTCCGGCAGGACGATCCCGAACTTCTCCTCGGCCGCCACCACCATCTCCATCAGGGACAGCGAGTTCACACCCAGTTCCTGGAACGTCGTCGCCGCCGTCAGCCGTTCCCGCTCCACCGTCACGCCCAGTTGCTCGGTCAGCAGAGCTACCAGGGGCTCCGGGAGCCCCGGCTGGGTGTCGTTGGCCGCTACCTGTGTCATGTCGTGACCTCCTGATCGATGGTCTGGGAACGACCCGGGCCGCGCGTGTTCACCCGGTGGCGCAGGTCGCGGGCACGAGAGGCCTGGGTTCGCAGCCAGTCCGTGTGCCGCCCCAGCCGTTTTGGGGCCCGCCTGCTCACCGGGCGGGCCGAGGCCGGGCATGCCCGTCTCCCCGAGTGCGCGCACCGGCGGCCTGACGACGTGCTCGTGGTGGACGTCGAGGTCGTAGATGCCCACGTCCGCGCCCCTCACAGCGGGGGCCGGGAACCCCGGTATGGATACGGAGCAGGGCGTTCCGCACGGCCCGCGGCCATGCCGACTGATGGGGGTCCCCGTCGGCACCGTTCAGCGGCTTCTCGCGGTCCCGCGCCGTACTGCACGGCACGTTCGGGTGGGGGAACCACTCGCGCGCCACCGCCAGGTGCTGGTCCAGCAGACGTCCCGCCGACGGTTCGAACTCGCGCAGAATCCGCTCTGTCCCAGTCGGGGTCGCGTCGCTCGCGTACATCGCCTCTTTGTATCCGCAGCTCCCGGCCGGGCAGGAGCTGACGTGGCTGAGGCCGACGGTGAGCCACTCCATCGGCGCAACATCGTCAAGACACCCTGTACGGGTCGGTCACCTGTCGGGCCCCAGGCACCGGGACCGGCACTGGTGCAGGCGCAGGCGGCGGAGGAGGAGATCTGCCGGTCGGCCGCCAACCGCAACCGCCGACCACCAGCCGGACCGCGCTGCCCCGCCGACGAGGATCCCCCATCGGAGGCGCATGGCGCCCGAACGCCTCCTCAGGTGATCACCGGGCAAGCTGCCGGGCAGAGAGACCTGGAACTGGAGTGCCTCATCGTGCTTCCCCCGCCCGGGGGCCAGGGCGCTCCCCCGCCCCCGGGCTTTTACCGCTCGCTACTTCGTCTTGCGGTCCGCGGAGAAGCCGGCCACTTTCCCCAGCATTTCCATCGTCTCTTCCATGTCGCGGACTTTGCGGCGCAGTTGCACCAGTTCCTCGCGCTCGGCCGTGGTCAGCGCACCCGCCGGACCCTGGCCCCGCTCCGCCGCCAGTTCCTCCGCGATCGCCGCCGCGAACGCGTCCACGTCGTCCTCAGTGGTGTCGAAGGAGGTCATCCAGCGGACCTCGCCGGCCTGCTCGTCCCAGGTGTAGAAACGGAAGCGCTTCTGGAGACGCTCGGTGACGGCGGGCGGCAGGACGGCGAAGATCTGGTTGGCCTGCACCGGGCGGGCAATCTCCAGACCCGGCAGCTCGCGCACGGCCTCGTACAGCCGCTGGGCCATCGCGTTGGAGCGGGCCGCCGAGCGCAGCCAGAGGTCGCCGCCGAGCAGTGCCTCGAACTGCACCGACAGGAAACGCATCTTGGAGCCCAGTTGCATGCTCGCCTTGCGCAGGTGGGCCATGCCACGCACCGCGTCCTCGTTGAGCACGATCACGGCCTCGCCGAAGAGCAGCCCGTTCTTGGTGCCGCCGAGCGAGAGGACGTCCACGCCGGCGTCGGCGGTCATCTCGCGCAGGGGCACGCCGAGGGTGGCGGCGGCGTTGGCGAGCCGGGCGCCGTCCAGGTAGACGAGCATGCCGAGGTCGTGCGCGTGGTCGCAGATCGCACGGATCTCGTCCGGCGTGTAGCAGGTGCCGAGCTCGGTGGACTGGGCGATCGAGACGACCTTGGGCCGGGCCCGGTGCTCGTCCTCGAAGCCCCACGCCTGGCGGTCGATCAGCTCGGGGGTGAGCTTGCCGTCCCAGGTGGGCACCGTCAGGAGCTTGATCCCGGCGACCTTCTCGGGCGCCCCGCCCTCGTCGACGTTGATGTGGGCCGACTCGGCGCAGACCACGGCCTCCCAGCGGTCGAGCATGGCCTGGAGCGCGAACACGTTCGCGCCGGTGCCGTTGAACACCGGGTACGTGTGCGCGGCGGGGCCGAAGTGGCCGCGCACCACTTCCTGGAGGCGCTCGGTGTACACGTCGGCGCCGTAGCTGCCCTGGTGGCCGCCGTTGGCCAGGGCGATCGCCGCGAGGACCTCGGGGTGCGCACCCGCGTAGTTGTCGCTGGCGAAGCCGCGCTCGTCCGGGTTGTGTCGTCGCTGTACGGTCATGGTGCTCGCTTACTCGTTTCGGTCGTACGGGTACTGACACATGTGGTCCGGACAGATGCCGTCCGGTCCGCTCAGGTCGGCGCCGGCTCCGTCCGCGCGCGGGCCTTCTCCAGGCCGCGCACCAACGGCGGCGCGGCGAGCCCGAGCACGGCGAAGAGCGCCGCGAGGACCAGCCAGCCGGTCGCCGCCGCGCCGACGACCAGGGAGGTCATCAGCCACGGCCCGGCGAACTGCTGGAGCCCGCGCCCCAGGGAGAACACCGCCTGGTACTCCCCCTGTCTGCCTGCCGGGGCGAGCCCGAAGGACAGGCCCCAGCTCGCCGACGCCTGGTACAGCTCGCCGAGGACGAGCACCAGCGCGCCGCACAGGAGGGCCGCGCTGTCCAGGAGCGCGCCGTGCCCCCCGCTCACCGCGAAGACCAGGCAGGACGCCCCCAGCGCCCACCCCGCCCAGCGCAGCATACGTGCCGCTCCCGCCGGGGTACGCGCGCCCCTGCTGACCGTGACCTGGAACAACAGCACCAGGACGGTGTCCAGGATCAGCAGCCCCGACACCAGCAGCGCGGGTGCGTCGGTGCCGGTGACGATCCACAGCGGCAGACCGACTGTCAGCAACGGGTGGTACAGCTCCAGGGCGCCGCACACCAGCGCCACCGCCACATAGCGCCCGTCCCGCAGCGCGGCACTTGCCAGCACCCGGCTGGGCGCCTCGGCTGCGGCGGCCCGGGGCTTGGTGCCCGTGGGCAGCCGCATCCCGAGCAGCACGGCGACGGAGACCAGTTGCAGGGCGGCGTTGGCCAGGACCGTGGCGTACAGGGCGGTCGAGGTGCCGGCCGCGATGGCGGCTCCGGCCAGCGCGGCGCCGCCGAGGAAGCCCAGGTTGAACAGGCTGCGCATCTGCGCGCTCACCCTGACCCGCTCCCCCTCGCCCACCAGAGCGTCGGTGAGCGACGCCTGGAGCGCGCCCGCCGAGGTCTCCAGGACCGCGATGGCGCAGGCGACCGCGAGGAACGCGGCGAAGCCGTCCACCAGGCAGTACGCGGTGAATCCGGCCGCCGCGAGCAGGAAGTTGACGGTGAGCACCCGGCCGGCGCCGAGCCGGTCCGCGAGCCGGCCGATGGGCACGGTGCAGACCAGGCCGCAGAGCCCGGCGACCGACAGGGCGAGGCCCACGCGCTGGGCGGGGATGCCGATGGTCCGGGTGAAGAACACGGCGCTGGAGGTGAGGAACACCCCGAGGCCCAGGGACTGGATGAGGGTGAGGACGCCGAGTCGGCGCGCGTTCCCGGCGGCCGGGAGGATCTCCTGGAACCAGGCGTGCAGCACGCCGTGCCGGTGTGCCTCAGCCATGCGCCTCAACGGCCTCGGTCCGCTCGGTCCGCAACCCGTACACCTCCATCGCGGTGTGCACGGCGGCGCGCACCCCGGCGGCGCTCCGCCCCCGGAACCGGAAGATCCCGCAGCCCTCGTCGTAGCTGCCGGGCCCGGTCATGACCTGGCCGAGCGCGGGCAGTTCCTCGTGGTAGATCTCGAGGACGGCAGAGCGGGGCGAGGTGCGCGCGACGACCCGTCCGGGCAGCTCGCGCGGAGTGGGGTAGATGAGCCAGCCTCCCGCCCCAGGCCCGACCGGTTCGGACGGCGGCTGCCACAGCGGGGGCAGACCCAGGGCCTCCCGGAACGCCTCGGCGAACAGGTCGATGCCGTAGAGGTCGACGTGCAGGAACGGCACCTGGGCGCCGCCCGGCCGCAGCCCGACCTCCAGGAACACCAGCTCGCCCCCCGGACGCCGGATCACCTCCAGGTGGAAGGCGCCGTCGCGCAGCCCGAGCGCCCGCAGACAGCGGTCGGCGAACGTGGTGAGCTCGTCGCGCTCGGGGCCGGGGTCGAGCAGGACCGAGCCGAGCGGGCGGCCGTGTGCGTAGTCCAGGCGGGTGTGGACGTAACTCATCAGGTCGCTCAGTTCCAGTCCGAGGCGGTCGGCGCCCTGCGTCTGTTCGGGTCCCGGAAGCGATCGAACGCCGTCTTCGTGAAGGTGCTCCGCGAGCGAGGGCCAGGCACCCAACGGACGCGCGCGCACCTCACAGGGCAGACAGCACCCGGCAAACGCCACAGGTCGAACTCCGCGGTGCGGGGGGTGCACTTGAGTATCCAGCGGGTCCCGGTGTGGTTCATCACGGTCATCATGGTCACCACGGCGCAAGCTGTCGTGTTGCCAAGCGGCGGTCCGGCCTCCGCGAAGGGGGCCGGACCGCGCGGGTCAGGCGGAACGACGTCGGCGGCGCAGGTGGAAGAGTGCTCCCCCTGCCGCCGACAGGGTGACCCCGGCGGAGGCGGCAGGGACCCAGGGGCGTGAGGTACCGGCGGCAGCGGCCACCGTGGTGGCGGGCCGGTCTTCGGCAGAGGCGTAGCCGCCGGCGAGGCCCTTGCGATCGTAGGCCGAGCCCGGGAGCTTGTCGCTGTAGCGCTTGACGACGAGTTGCTGGTAGGCCTTGAGGCTGACCTGCGACTTGCCTTGAAGTGCCACACCGGCCTCCTTGTTGAGAGGCTCGACGGTGCCGGTGCTGGTCGCCCGGTACCAGGCGTGGATCTGAGGTTCCATGAAGGTCTGTGCCTGCTCGGTCCCCCGTTCGGCGGTGCTGATGTCCGCGTCGCCGTCGCGGATCCCCGCCAGCTCCCAGGCGCGGCCGCTCTGCTTCTGGGCGAGCAGGACCGCGGCCTGGTGGCCATCGGCCGCGGAGACCCGGGAGATGAGGTAGGAGAGCCGCAGAGCCGAGGCGGCGGTCGGCTTGGTCTTGCCGGTGACGAACTCCGGTGCGAGTTCGTAGAGCGGGACGGGCTTCTTGAGGTCGAACCCGGGTGCGGTGGTGGGTGCTTGGACGAGGCCGTGTCGAGTACCGGCCGTGCCGCCGTCCGCCCCTGTGACCTGCGTTCGGTGCTCGGCGGCGGTCAGGAAGCGGGAGACGGTGTCGTGAAGGCGGCCGGAGCTGAGCACTTGCTGAGCGGCGGTGTAGTCGGCCGCGGCGGGCGCAGGGGGCCGGTCGGCGGCGTGCGCGGGAGCGGCCGCGCACAGGGTGGCGGCAGCGGCGGCGAGCAGGGTGGCGGCGCGTGTGGTTGTACGGTGCATGGTCGGTTCCCCTAACCGTGGATGCCTGTGCGCGTATGGGTCCACCGGAAGGAGTTGTTTCCGGCGTAGGTGGAGTAGTTCCACCAGGTGTAGGTCTGGGTGCTGGGCCAGGGGTCGCCGACCGCCACCATGTTGCTGGTGCTGTCGTAGCCGTAGATGACGTTCATGTGCCCGCCGCCGGAGGTCCAGCCGATGCGGACGGCGAACGGGCGCCCGTTCGCGATCTCGTTCTGGGTCTCGCTGAAGGAGGCGCTGCGGTACAGGTCGGTGCCGCTGTTGCGGAAGCCCATGTTCTTGAGGGCGTTGGCCATGTCGCCCAGCGTGGCGGGCTGGTTGTTGCAGTCCAGCCAGCTGTTCTGGGCGGCCAGTCGGCAGAAGTCGTACTGGGTGTAACCGGTGTATCCCCAGTAGTTGGCGATGGTCAGGCCCGAGGCGTCCCAGCACCACTGGTTCTGGACCTGCTTCTGCATGCCGATGTTGAGGGCCGTCCAGCTGGCAGGCCGGGTGGTGCCGCACACCGGCAGGCTGCCGGTGTCCTCGCGGATGAACGCGTCGGCGAGGTAGTAGGCCCCGGACCAGATCCAGCGCGAGTTGTTCTCCACGGCGTCGCCGGTGGTCCGGCAGACCATCGGGATGTGGTCACCCACCGGAGAGCTTCCGGTGACATTGGAGGACAAGGTGGGCAGGGAACGCTGGTTGATGGTGGTGAAGTTGCCCTGGCCGCCGACGACTGTTCCGGTGATGGCGGCCTGGGCCTGCGGGGCGCCGGCCAGCAGGAGGCCGGCGGACAGGGTGGCCGCGGCCACTGCGGACGTCAGCGTTCTTCTGCGCGCTTGCCTGCCGGGGGCTTGCCTGCCGGGCAGCGTATGGCCGGGTGTGCGGGATGTCCTGCGGAATCTGTGCATGGGTGGTTCCTTTGTCTTGATCAGGGTGGTCGTCCTGATCAGGAAGGGCGGATACGGCTGCGGCGCCGCAGACGGAATACGGCGAGGCCGGCGATGGCGACGAACAGGACGCCGGCGCCGATGGCCAGCGGGGTGCCTGCGCCGGGACCGCCGTCGGTGTCGGTATCAGGTGCTGCCGCCCCGCGAGGTGTCGCCACTGCCTGTGCGGCGGGCGGCGGAGCAACCGACGCGGGGGCCACTTCGGCTTGGGACTCGGCGCGGCCGAGTGCCGGGAAGGCCGTCTGCGCCGTGATGGTCCAGTGGCCGGCGGGCAGCGCCTCGGCGGTGGTGAAGGTACCGGGCTCGCCGGCTACCGGTACGAACCGCCAGGGCCCGACGCTGGTGCCGTCAGCCGAGGTGGCAGTGAGGGTTCCGGCGACTGCCTCTTTGACGGGGTGACCGTCGTCCTCCCAGGTCGCCCTGGTGACGGGGTGGCCGGCGGACACGCCCGTGACGGTCAGGTGGATGGTGTCGCCGTGGGCGTGTGCCGTTGCCGTGGAGCCCAGGAAGAACAAACCCGTGAGGGCGGCGGCCACTGCCGTGGAGCGGCGATCGGGCATGAGGGGGTGACTCCGGTGTGAGGGGGGGGTGGGGGGTGGCAGGGGCCGTATGACGACGGCCCCTGCCACTAGGGGTGGGTCAGGATGCTTTCTGCAAGGTCCAGGTCTGGTAGCTGGAGGTGCCTGGGTCCTGGAGTTCGAGCAGCCAGGCTCCGTAGTACGGGCGATTGCCGACGCCCAGGACGAGTGAGCTGTTCTTGGCGGTCAGGCGCAGACCGGTTCCGGACGTGGTCAGTCGCCACTGCTGGGCGTCACTGCCGGAGCAGGGCTTCTGGGCGATCCACTGGCCCGCAGCCGGGGCACCGCCGAGCTGCAGGCACTTGCCGGACACGGCCGAGCGAAGGCGCGCATGGCCGCCGGAAGCGTCATCGAGGTACCACTGCTGAGGGGTGAACCCGTTGGGCTGCGAACCGACCAGGACGGCGCCGTCGGCGCTCTGGCCGCCCCAGATCTCAGCCGCCAGCCCAGTGTGGCCATTGGTCAGCGTGTACCGCGTGCCGGGTTGGGTGGTGCTGCCGACGGGCGGGGTGTGGAACGAGAGCGTGCGTCCGGGCGCGGAGTCGTGGCCGGCCTGGTCGCGGACCGCCACGGCGAGCCTGTAGTCGGTGTCGGGGCGCAGGTTGTAGACCCGGGCCGAGTTGGGCTGGACCCATGCCAGGTGGCTGCCGTTGAGCACGAGCTGATACCAGGCGGCGGAGGGCGCCGCCGGCCAGCTGACCACGGCCGAGTCGGACGTCAGCTGTCCGAGGACCGGGACGGGGCCCGTCGTCGGTCCGGTGCTGCCGGTCGGCTTCGGGGTCGGGGTCGGGGTGGGGCTCGGGTTGGGGTTGGGGTTCGGGTCGGGCCGGGTTCCACCGCCGGTCATCAGGAACTGGTTGTTCGCGACGTTCCAGTGCGTGGTGAGGTAACTGCCCGCCCGTGGGCTGGTGTTGTAGTAGTCGTCGTGATTGCAGTCCAGGCGCTCGTCATGGTTCCGCTCGGTACAGACGTTGCGCATGGTGGGGTAGTACGGCGTGTCCGAGTAGCACATGACGTCCCACTCGTCGGTGCAGTGGGCGCCACGGCTGCTGTTCGGTGCGCTGTTGTTGACCGCCCCGAGGTTGTGTCCGAGCTCGTGCGCCGCGGTGGAACCACCCCAGCATCCGGCATCCGTACGGCCGTAGGAAGGGCCGAAGTTGCTGAGGTTGGCGGCGCCGGGGCGCTCGTCACCGTTGAAGGTTCCGATGCCGCAGTAGACCTTGGCGTCCGCGAAGATCATGTACTTGCGGTCGCGCCGGTCGAAGCCCTTGGCGGCGAGTGCGGAGTTCAGAGCACCGAACTCGGCGAGTGCCGCGTTCGCCACCTCCACGTTGAGCACGGACGGCGTGCAGTCGGCGCCGGTCACGTACCGGATGTGCCGTACGCCGCCGGTCTCCTGAGCGCTGGCGAAGTAGATGGTGTCGGCGTCGGCGGCCCACTTGCGGAACGACGCCAGGTACTCGCCGTACCGGTCGTTGCCGGGACCGTGCGCGTACACCACCTGCACCCGGTTGCCCGTGATCCCGTCGCCGTCGCACTGCACCGCCTGACCACCCGGCGCCGCCTTTCCGGTTCCGGAGCCCCGCGTGGGGGCGGCGGGCGGTGCCTTGGCGGCGGCGCCCGGCCGGCGGGCGTCCACCGAGGCGGTGGTGCCGGAGGACGGCTGGTCCGGGGAGGGTTTCTGGGTGGCGGGACGGCTTGGTGTTCCCGCCGTTCCCTGCGCCTTCACGGCGGGTGGCGTGTCCTTCGAAATGTCCACCCCCTTGGGGGGCTTGTCGGGACCGTGCGTGCACCGGCCGTCTGGGGTGCGCAGGACGCCGGCGCAACGGTCACCCTTGGGCGCGGAACGCAGGCCCTTGTAGACCAGGCCGCGCGTGCGGTCCTCGTTGGGTATTCGTGCCACCGGTTCCGGCGTCTTGTCGTGTGCGGGCGCCGGAGCGGGACCGTCCGCCTCGGCTCGCGCGGCGGTGATCTCGGGCCGGGACGCGTGGTGGTCGAAGACGCCACCGAGTGCCGCTGTACCGGCGAGGGCTCCCGCCGTGACGGCTACCGCTACGACGAGCATGCCGCGTCTTCGCCGCCGTTGCTGCACCTGTCTTCTGCGACCGGACAAGGCCACACCTCATTTCTGTGGGGGAGTTGTGGTTGGCCGGAAGTGTGCCAGAGCGGATGCACGAACTGACAGGGCTGCTTTGTGCGGGGAATAGGAGCGGGCACTTCTGGGCAATGCGCGGACGCTACTGACGTTCCCTCAAGTTCCGTTCTGTGTACCAGATTTGATCGGGCGGGCATCAAAGGTCCATTCCAATGAGCGGCGGGCCCGCGAGGCGCCATTTAGGAAGATCGTTATCATGGAATGAGTGGCTCCACTTGTGTGCAATTGCACAGCGTGCCGACGTTATCACCCAAGATCACTTTCCTGGGTAATCTGTTTAGGCAAGCCCAAGGGGTGCTTATAGAACCGAAGATGACGCATTGCGGATGCTCGGCTACAGCCTGCTGAAAAGAGCGCTGCCAGGGCTGAACGTCGGAGTGCTGCCCGGTCGACTGCGCCGGGCCGGGTCCGAGCGGGATCTGATGGGGTTCGTGCTGCCCTGCCCGACTGTGATGCAGATCGGCCGCGGAGATGCCGAGGGAGTGCGGAATGCGGCGATCGAGGCCACGCTCTCCACGCGCCGAAGGTCGGACCCGGTAACGACTTTGGTCGTGGGGTGGGAGCCTTTCGGCCGACGTGCCGCCCGCCCCACTGCGTACAGGCTGGCAGCATGACCCCAGCACCCTCAGCACCTACCACCCGCCGGACGCTCCTTGCGGGCGCCGCGGCGCTCTCCACCCTCTGCATCGCCGGCAACGCGCGTGCCCATACGACAGCTACCGTGCCGGCGGCGTCATCGCGGACCGCTGGACCGCTCACCTACAAGGGCGTCAACTTCGATACCGGTTACCTGGAAACCGGTCACTGGGAGCCCAAACAGTCCTTCCACGCCGTGGCACGCCGCTTCCGGTGACACCCACGGCCGCCGATACCACCGGGACTTGGAACCGAGAACCGGGTCAGTACCTTGACGGTTGGGCGAACGAGGTGCGGTAGGCCCGCGGACTGGTCCCCAGGCGGGACGCGAAGTGCTGGCGCATGGTGACTTCGCTGCCGAAACCGCACCGGCGGGCGATCTCGGGCATGGGCAGATCAGTGCGTTCGAGCAGTTTCTGGGCCGCCGCGACGCGATGGCCCAAGAGCCAGCTCAGCGGCGTTGTCCCCGTCGCCGCCGTGAAGTGCCGCGCGAAGGAACGCGGCGACATTCCGGAGCGAGCGGCGAGCGCGGCCACGGTGAGCGGCTCACCGAGGTGGGCCAGGGCGAAGGCACGCACCTCGGCCAGCACGTCCACGTCACGGTCGGCGGCCGGCGTCGGGTGTTCGATGAACTGGGCTTGGGTTCCTGTCCGAAAGGGGGCGGTGACCATGGAGCGGGCGATGGTCGCGGCGGCTTCCGCGCCATGAGCGGTGCGCACCAGGTGCAGGCACAGATCGATGCCCGCGGCGGTGCCGGCGGCCGTCCACAGGTTGCCGTCCTCGACGAACAGGGCGTCGGGCTCGACGTGCACCTGGGGGTGCCGGGTCTTCAGCAGATCGGTCAGTGCCCAGTGGGTCAGCGCCCGGCGTCCATCCAGCAGTCCCGCTTGAGCGAGGGTGAAGGCGCCGCCGCACAGCGCGGCGATGGTGGTCCCCCGGGCGTGCGCACGCCGGAGCGCGGCGAGGATGGGCTCGGGCGCCGGGGTGGCGTGGTCGTCCAGGCCCGGCACGAGGATCAGCTCGGCGCGGGGCAGCCAGGCGAGAGTGCGGTCGGGCGTGAGCGCGAGCCCGCCGCGCATCGTCACGGGGGCCGGGTCCGCGGCGACCCGGCGCAGTTCGAAGGCGGGTACTCCGTCGCCCGTGCGGTTCGTACCCCACACTTCGGTGATCACCGAGACGTCGAAGGCTCGGATGCCGGGGAAGGCGAGCAGGGCAATGCGGTGGGCCCTTACGAGTCGCGTCACGGTGGCAGTAAACCATCGATCGCTGTCTTCTGGTCCTCTGGGAGACAGCCGTCCGGAGCGGCAGGATCATCGGCATGGAGATCACACAGAACGCAGCCCTGGTCGTAGTGGACGTGCAGAAGGGCTTCGACGAGTCGGAGTTCTGGGGACCACGCAACAACCCGGGCGCCGACGAGAACATCGCCTCGCTGATCGCGGCCTGGCAGCGCACGGACCGACCCGTCGTCTTCGTACGGCATGACTCGAACAAGCCCGGCTCGCCCCTGCGGACCGGATACGAGGGGAATGACTTCAAGGAGTACGTCCAGGCGCGGCGCGGCAAGGGCCCCGGCCCGGAGCTGCTCGTCACCAAGTCCGTGAACTCGGCGTTCTACGGCACCCCCGAACTCGACCCCTGGCTCAAGGCTGCCGGCATCACCCAGATCGTCCTGGTCGGCATCCAGACCAATATGTGCGTGGAGACGACCGCCCGCATGGGCGGCAACCTCGGCTACGACGTGCTGGTCGCCCTCGACGCCACCCACACCTTCGACCTGACCGGCCCGAACGGCTGGCAGCTGACGGCCGACGAACTGGCCCGAGCCAGTGCCGTCTCGCTGCACGGCGGCGGCTTCGCCCAGGTGGTGACAACCGGCGAGCTCGTGGCCGCCGTCCGCTCCTGACGCCGGTGGGCAGGTGCGCGGGCCGCTTCCGGAGGGCGCGCGTCGCCCAGGCGAGTGGCCTGCCGGTCCTGGTGAGTTTATGCGGGAATAGGGTGCTTTCCCAGGCC
Source organism: Streptomyces sp. NPDC043908 (assembly GCF_056435525.1). Lineage (NCBI taxonomy): Bacteria > Bacillati > Actinomycetota > Actinomycetes > Kitasatosporales > Streptomycetaceae > Streptomyces > Streptomyces sp. NPDC043908. The sequence continues at coordinate 140,412 of NZ_JBWKEI010000014.1, forward strand.
GCACGGTTACGGTGAGTAGGAGCCTGGATGCGGCGTGTCAGATCCCTGGTGGCCTCCTGTCGGCGGCGGCTGCAGAGTGGAGCCAGACGCGCGTGCCGCACTGCGGAAGTCCCGCCGATGAGTTTTGAGCGGTGGTGCGGTCTACCTGTCAACGAAGGGAGCGCACCATGCGCAAGATCATCATTTGCACGTTCCTGACGCTGGACGGCGTCATGCAGGCACCGGGCGGCCCGGACGAGGACGCACAGAGCGGCTTCGAGCACGGTGGCTGGCAGAAGCCGGTGACCGACGAGGAGGTCGGCACGGCCATCGCCGGCTGGTACGAGGCCTCCGACGCGATGCTGCTCGGCCGCAGGACGTACGACATCTTCGCCTCGTACTGGCCGACCGCCGATCCCGAAAACCCTTTCACCCATCGGATGAACAGCATGCACAAGTACGTGGCGTCTCGGACCCTGACGTCCGTCGAGTGGCAGAACTCCACGCTGCTGGAAGGCGACACCGTCGATGCCGTACGCACGCTGAAGGCGTCCGACGGCGGCGACATCAACGTTGTGGGCAGTGGCGACCTCGCCCAGACCCTCATGCAGCACGGCCTGGTCGACGAGTACCGGCTGACCATCCACCCGGTGATCATCGGCACCGGCAAGCGGCTCTTCGCCGACGGAGCGATCCCCACCGCACTGGAGCCGGTCAGCGTTTCGACGACGAAGGGTGGCACCGTCGTCGGCGTCTACCGCCCGACCGGCAAGCCCGCATACGACAGCTACTAGGCGGTTCCGTCCGGGGCACCGAACGGACCAGACGAAGAGGCCCGCCCCGGGCCCCCGCGCTCCATCCTACGAGCGGCCCGGGCGGGCTCGGCACAAGTCGACTTCTGGCAGCGACGTTGCCCGGAGGGGCCAGGACCGGACCGGGGTCGGATATTCGGTGTCCTGCCCACCCCATGCGGACGCAAGATGGTCCGCATGACACTGGCCACTCCCGTGTTACTCACCACTCGCCTGCGCCTGCGCCCCTTCGGCGACGCCGACGCGGACCGCCTCTTCGCACTGCACAGCAGCACCCATGTGATGCGGTACTGGGACTCAGCACCGTGGAACGAACGGGCGCGCGCTGAGCGCTTCATCGCGATGTGCGGACGGATGGCGGAAGAAGGTACCGGAGCGCGGGTGGCCATCGATCGTGTTTCTGACGGGGCGTTCGTCGGCTGGTGCGGTCTGACGCAATGGGACCCGGGCAATCGCAGTGCGTCGCTGGGCTATGTCCTCGACGGTGCGATGTGGGGCCACGGTTACGCGACGGAAGCCGCGCATGCCTTGCTGCAGTGGGGCTTCGACACACTGGACCTCAACCGAGTGCAGGCCGAGGCCGATACGCGCAACGTGGCCTCTGCCCGGGTTCTGGAGAAACTCGGATTCGTGCGAGAAGGGACGTTGCGGGAAGACTGCGTCGTGAACGGCGAGGTCTCCGACTCGTGGGTGTTCGGGCTACTCAGGCGAGAGTGGCAGTCGTCGACGACCGTACCGACGCCGGGCTTCTAAGCGGTCCGGCTCCGGCTCCGGCTCCGGCTCCCGACGAATCACCGCTGATGGCCGTCGTGCTGACGTCGATGCGATCGGCACCCTACCGGGGCCGACCGCACCGGTAGTCGGCCTACTTGTTGTCGCGTTCGGCGTGCACGGAGTCTATGAGAGTGGCGAACATGTCGACGGCGCTGCCGTCGTGGTCGCTGCCGGCGGTGCCGCTTCCGGTCTGGATGTTGGCAGTGCGGTCGACTTCCAGGATCGAATCGGCATGGGAATTGTCGACGACGGTGATCAGGCTCCCTGCCACGGCGGATGCCGCGCTGCCGCAGACCAGGGTCACCGCCAGGAAGGCGGCGGCCCGGATGCGCGCGCCGCTCATACCCCGGCGCTCTGAGGGGCGGCGGGGACCATCTGGCGACGAGCGATGTTCTTGGCCAGGAGCCTGGTGGACTCCCCCACGCCGATCCCCCCGTTGGGTCCCTCCGCGGCAGGCAGCCGACCGTCGGCCAGTCGCAGTTCGGCCAGGGCGGTGTCCATCGCCCGGTGGGCGGCGAAGAGGCACGGCGTGCTGTAGATCGCGACGTCGACGCCGAGTTCGGTCAGTTCAGTCAGGGAGAGCCGCGGTGACTTGCCGCCGGCGATCTGGTTGAACAGCAGCGGCTTGATGCCGACGACTTCGCGGATGCGCCGAATCCATTCGACGCTGCGGACCCCGTCGACCAGGACGACGTCGGCGGCGGTCGCGGCCAGGGCCTCGGCCCGGCGCAGAATGTCAGCCTCCTCGGTGGCGTCCGTACGGGCCACGACCAGCATGTCCTTACGGGTTTCGAGCACCGCCTCCAGCTTGTCGAGATACTCGGACAGCGGCAGGACCTGCTTCCCGTCGGCATGCCCGCACCGGCGCGGGCGCTTCTGGTCTTCGAGGATCACCCCGGAGGCACCGATCCGCTCCAGGCCTTCCACCATGTGGCAGGCGACCTCCACGTCGACGTAACCGTCGTCGATGTCCACGAGCAGGTGATGCTGGGGGAAGGCTCCGCGCAGGCGCTGGACGAAGGCCAGCATGTCCGGCCAGGCGATGAAGCCGATGTCGGGGAGCCCGTAGTGGGAGGCGGCGAACCCGAACCCCGAGACGAACATCGCGTCGTAGTGCCCGGCGGCGACCGAGGCCGAATACATGTCGTACACGCCGATCAGAGGTGTGGTGCCCGGCTCCGCGATCTGGGCACGCAGTTTGTTCCCGTAACTCATCGTCAGCTCCTTCGAGGGGAGAAGAGGTACGAACCCTGGGAGGACGCTGCGACACGCAGCGCTTTACCCGACCCTGATCCTTTCTGGGCCATCTCTAGATCGTCGCCGTACTAGACCTTTACTCACTCCAACGGACTATTCCATTCACCACAGAAACGTCACTGGCCACCGATCACGGGACCGGAGTTGACCTCCGCCCAGCTCTCACCGGCCGAGCCTGTGCGGGCGTGGGGCGCCTCCCGTAACGGGAAGCAGATCCAGCGGCAGCGAACCGCACAGGCTCTTCGGCTCGGGACCGACCTTCCGTTACGTTTCGGTGTGATTCGGTGACAGCCTTCGGTGTGCCCAGGGGCATGCTGCAAGCCCCTACAAGCCTCTGACCGCGAGACTCGGCTTACCGCTGTAGAGGATCTCGAGTCGGGCGAAGCGTCACCCGGCTCGTCCTGCGCGGCCCCGATCCCGAGGTCCGCATCCGCGCCCTGATCGCCACCCGATGGACAATCCGCTCTGATGCACAGCCTTCACATCCGCTCAGCGCGACAACACCGAGCAGTCGGCACAGCATGGAAAGAGACGGGATCCTCTGCCGCATGACGGCGGAAGTGAGGAGCCATGACGATACGTACATCGTGCACGATGCCCGCGCCTGTGCGATGACGGCTCGGCGGCGCCATGAGCAGCGCTGCGGAACGGCTACTGGCCGGTCGGTATCTCCTCGTCGAACAGCTCGGCCGCGGCGGGATGGGAACCGTGTGGCGGGCGCAGGATCAGGTGCTCAACCGTGAAGTGGCGGTGAAGGAGCTGACGGTCAGCGGTCTGCCCCACGAAGAGCTCGCGGTGCTGCACACCCGCATGGAACAGGAGGCAAGGGCCGCGGCGCGCGTCAAACATCCGGGGGTCGTCACCGTATTCGACGTGCTGGAAGAGGACGGTCGACCGTGGATCGTGATGGAGCTGATCGACGGCCAATCGCTCGCCGATGTCATTGCCACGGAGGGGACACTGCTGCCACGGGACGCGGCCCGGCTCGGAGTGCAGTTGCTGTCGGCGCTTGACCGGGCGCACCAGCTCGGGGTTCTTCACCGGGACGTCAAACCGGCCAACGTGCTGCTTGAGCGCGGCGGCCGGGTGGTGCTCAGCGATTTCGGCATCGCCGTCATGGGCGGCTCCAGCGGCCTGACCCGCACCGGCGACGTCGTCGGTTCGCCGGACTACCTCGCCCCCGAGCGTGCCATGGGCCACCGGCCGGGCCCGGAGTCGGATCTGTGGTCGCTCGGCGTAACGCTGTACGCCGCGGTGGAGGGGCAGTCACCGTTCCGCCGCACCACGACGATGAGCACCTTGCAGGCGGTGGTCGCCGAGGAGCTTCCTGAACCCCGGCATGCCGGCCCGCTCGCCCCTGTCATAGAAGCGCTGCTCCGTAAGGACCCAAACGAGCGGGCCACAGCGGAGCAGGCTCAGCGGATGCTGGGCGATGTGGCGGCCGGGCTGCCGGTGAGCGCCCCCGCGCCCGGCACAGCGGAGCATCCGCCGACGCAAATCGCACCGCCGACGGACAGCGCCAGCAAGGGGCGCTCCGCCCCGGAGCCGACGGAGACGACACCCCACACACCGGTGCCGTCATACGGGCTGGGCAAGCGACCCGCGCCCGCCGCGGCGGGATACGACGAGCATCGGTCGGCCACTCCGCCGACCGTACGGGTGCCCTCCGCCGACCACGATGACCACCCAGGTGGGGGCGCCACCGGCGACGATCGGCGCAGGCGCCGCAAGTGGGCGCTGATCGCCGGAGCCGCACTAGCTGCGGCACTGGTGGGCGGCGGCGCAGCCGCAGTGATGACCAGCGTCTCCCGAGACACCCCGCAGCCCGCACCCGCCGTCTCGCAGAGCATCGTCACCCGGACGGCTACGCAAAACCCTCCAAGCCAGGCCAGCGAGATACCAGTACCGGCACAATCCAACCCCGCATCGACGTCGGTCCCACCGACCCCGACCCCCACCACCCCCACGACCGCACCTACCCCCACCACCGCACCTGCCCAGCAGGTCGTCGAGGACTACTTCGCTGCCATCGACACCAAGGACTACGCGCGTGCTTGGGAGCTCGGGGGGAAGAACCTGGGCGGGACCTACGATTCCTACGTCAAGGGCTTCTCGACCACCGCCTCCGACGCGGTCACCGTCGAAGGCGTCTCCGGGGAAACCGTGGCCGTGCGGCTCGATGCGACACAGACGGACGGAACGCATCAGTTCTTCGCCGGCACGTACACCGTTCGCAACGGCACCATCGTCGCGGCCGACATCCACAAGGAATAACGGTTCGCGAGGGCGCCGGATGGGTCAGCGCCCCTCATCCTTCCGATCAATGCTCTTACGGCGCACGGTAGTTACGCCGTATGCAGGAACCTACGGAGCACTCACGCCTGTCGCAACAGCGGTTGCACCCGCGCAACCTGGTGTCGCAACTGCCGTCCTACGACGGCTGAAAGCTCAGCCCGCTGGGTGGAACCACTCAAGCCCGGCGACGCCGCTGTCCTCAACCTTGCCTACAACACCAACACCACAGGCAACAGGCTGTATCGCCCACCGGAAGGTGTGAAGGCCGACGGACCGGGACGGGGGCCGGCCCCCGTGACTGTGGCCTGTTGACTCCTTTCGGCGCAGGTTCCGGGCGGGCATGCTCGTTGATCTGTGAACGGTATGCAGCGGACTCACCTCAGGACCTCTGCGTGGGGCATGGCCAGGAGGTCATGGGCGGAGCACTGGTGAGGACGGAACACCGGACCGGCGTCCGTTCATGCTTGGGGCAGGGGCGGGCGGTGGGCCATGGCGGCCTGCCGCGTCCAGTCGGTCCGAGGGGGGCCGCCGGGGCAGGATCGCAGCCCTCAGAAAAGGGAGGCCATCCCCCGTGTCACTCAGAACTCATTGCGCGCACGAGAGCAGATCCTCGACCTCACGACTGCTCCGAGGCAGTCTGACCAGGTGGCTGACCAGGCTGGTTCTGCCGGGCACGATCACGCTCGCGCTCGCCGGCGCCGGGCTGGTCGCATTCGCGCCACCGGCGCTGGCCGCAACGACGGTCACCTTCGCCTATACGGGCGGCTCCCAGTCCTTCACCGTGCCCGCCGGGGTGTACTCGATCGATGTGGACGCCTTCGGAGCCCAGGGCCAGGACGGCCCTGCGGGTGGCAGCGCGGGCGGACTGGGCGGGGAGGCTCAGAGCCGACTGGCGGTCACTCCGGGGCAGATCCTCCAGATCAACGTCGGTGGATCGGGCGGTTTCGGCGGCTCGGGCGCGGCAGGCAAGGGTATCGATCCGGACACCGACGGCGGCGCCGGAGGAGGCGCCTCAGATGTACGCAAGGGCGGCAACGGCCTGAGCAAGCGGCTGCTGGTGGCCGGTGGCGGCGGAGGTGGCGGTAACTGGATCGGCACCGCGGTCAGCGGCACGGGCGGCAGCGGGGGCGGCACCACCGCTACCCCCGGGGGCGACGGGAGCGACGGGGCGACAGGCGGCGGCGCCGGAACCGCCGTCGCGGGCGGGTCCGGCGGGCTCGGCGCGAACGGCGCCGAGCCCGCGGCAGCCGGATCCCCGGGCTTCGGAGGCACGGGCGGCGCCGGTGCCAGCGGTACCGGCGGAGGCGGCGGAGGCGGGGGCTGGTTCGGCGGCGGGGGTGGCGGCGGCATCCTGAGCAGCCCCTCCGCCACGGTCGGCTCGGCAGGGGGAGGCGGAGGCAGCGGGTACGGTCCGGCCGGCACCGTCTTCCAGACGGGCGTGCACGCGGGCGACGGCTCGGTGAGCATCACCTATACGCCGTCCTCCGCGGACGTCGGCGTGCGCGTCACAGCCAAGCCGCAGCTGGGCATCCTGGTGCCCTATCTCCGCTACACACTGACGGCCAACAACACGGGTCCCAACGCCGTCACCTCGGCCACGATCACCGCCTCCCTGCCCCGGGGTACGACCGCAACGGGCCTGTCTGCCGGATGCACCACTCACGCAGAAACCGTCACCTGCACCTGGGGGGCCATCGCCAGCGGTGCGGGCGCGACCAAGTCCTTCGACATCCCTCTGCATCTGCTCTCACTGGGCCGCGTGTCGGTGACCGGCACCCGCACCGCGTCGATGCCGACCGACCCCAACGCCGTCAATGACAGCGCCACGGCCAACTGCAACGTGATTTCCATCCTCCTGGCCAGCTGCTCCTGACACAGCGAAGGCCGCTCAGGGTGGGCCCGATCGATCCCCGGGTCCACCCCCGGGCATGCCCCGTCGCGGCGGGGGTCCGGAGCGCCGAGTCCGTCGTCCGGAGCCCCGCCCTCGCCTCCCCCGGCACTGGCAACGGCACTGGCACTGGCACCGGCACCGGCACCGGCACCGGCAGACCTTGACGCACGCTGGGCGGGCGTCGAAGCTCCATACCAGCAAGCCACGCTTCCGCCGCCGGCAGTTGGAGGAGGAACGAGACCATATGGCCCCAGGCAAGCCACCCTCCACCTTCGATCTCTCGCATTTGCGAGGGTTCCCACCGCGCGATGGCAACCCCGACGCCACCCGGGCCGAGGCCGTCATCCGCAGAGAGTGTCTCGCGGTAGGCCTGACACAACCCAGTCATGCGGCCTACACCTCCATGACCAGGTACTTGTTCCCCGTGACCCCAGCCGACCGGCTCATCCCCATGGGCCTGCTCAACGACATACTCTTCTACGTCGACGACTTGCACAGCCCTCATCGCTCAAGCCTCGACGACACCATGTCCCCAGAAGTGGCCGACATGATGGACAGGGCCGTGGAGGCCCTGCGAACCGGCGCCGTGTCGGCCGGCGCCCTACCGGACAGCAAAGCGATCAGCACGGGTTTCGCACGGGTGCGCGAACTGTTCTCGCACAGCGCCCCGCCCCTTCTCCTGGAGCGACTGGCGACGGCGGTGGAGCAGTGCCTGCAAGCCATGAAACGGCCGGTCAGGGACATCTACGTGAACGGAACCCCCGACATCGAGCGGTACACGCGCATCCGTTACAGCGATTCCGGGATGAAGGTGGAGGTCGAACTCGCCGACTATGCCCGTGGGTTCCTCCTGCCCGACGAAGTGATCCGCCATCCCGTGATCGACCGGGCCCGTGACATCACCGTCCACATCGGCGGACTCATGAACGACCTCTTCTCGTACCACAAGGAAGTCGTCCGCCATGGGCAGATGTTCAACCTCGTGCCCGTCACGCAGGCCGCCCTGCACTGCTCGCCGCAGGAAGCGTTCAACGCCGCCGTGGACCACGTCAACCAACTCACGGACGAGTTCGAAGAGATCCTCCTGAGCCAACAAGCCCTCGCCGCCACGCCCATGGCCGATCAGACCGCGCAATACCTCGAATCGCTCGCCGACCAGATCGCGGCGACCTACCACTGGCAGTTCCACACCAGCCGGTACAAAGAGGCGGGCTCGGTAGTTCCCCTGCTCAAGGCTCCCGCTCAACCCTGAAGGACCGCGCGCGGGGCATCGCGCCGCCTCTATCCGGCCTAGCGCTCCGCGGTTTCGGCGTCGTACAGGTCGGCGCTCGGCACCACCTCCAGGAGAATCCGGACGCACCAAATGAGCAACGAGACGACACGTATCGTCTTGTCAAACCCCTCGTTGTGCCGTACTGTCCTTCGCATGGGTTCCCTGTGAAATTCTCCGCGCCGACCGCGTAGAGCACCGCTCCGCCGTCGCCGCGCCTCGCCGTGCAGCCATCCACCCCGATCCGGCCCGGGCAGAGACCCACCTGGCCAGGAGGGACTCCCATCTTGCGTACCTCACAACTCACCCTTTGCCACGTCACGAAGCGCTACCCCGGCCGCACCGTCCTCGACCAGGTTTCCTTCACCCTCAAGCCGGGCGAGAAGGCCGGGCTCATCGGGGACAACGGGGCTGGCAAGTCCACCCTTCTCAGGCTCATCGCAGGTCAGGAACGTCCCGACAGCGGTGAGATAACCGTGGCCGCGGCCGGTGGTATCGGCTACCTGCCGCAGACCCTGTCCCTACCTCCGACCGCCACCGTCCAGGACGCCGTCGACCTGGCCCTTGCCGACCTGCGCGTTCTGGAGGCAGAGCTTCGCCGGGCCGAGCGATCGCTCAGCGACCGCCAGGACCCCTCAGCACTCGCCGCGTACGCCACGCTCCTCGCACGCTATGAGGCTCGGGACGGCTACGACGCCGACCACCGGGTGGACATCGCTCTGCACCATCTCGGCCTGCCGGGACTGGACCGTCAGCGCCGACTCGGCACCCTTTCCGGCGGCGAGCGCTCTCGTCTTGCCCTGGCCGGCGTCCTCGCGGGCCGCCCCGAGCTGCTGCTTCTGGATGAGCCGACGAACGACCTGGACGATCAGGCCGTGGAGTGGCTGGAGGCACAACTCAAGGCACACAGCGGCACGGTGCTCGCGGTCACCCACGACCGCGTCTTCCTGGAAAGCCTGACCACCACGGTCCTGGAGGCCGAAGCGGGAAAGATCACCCGGTACGGCGACGGCTACACCGGCTACCGCACGGCAAAGGCAGCGGATCGCCGCCGCCGGCTCCAGGAGTACGAGGAGTGGCGGTCCGAGCTGGCCCGCAACGAGCAATTGGCCGCCGGCCACGCCGTACGTCTCAGCGCGGTTCCGCGTAAGGCGCCGCTGGCCAACTTCGGCCACGGCGGCTTCCGGGCCCGCGGCCGGGCGCACGGCGCGATGGCCCGTATCCGCAACGCCCGCGAACGGGTCGAGCGGCTGACCGCGAACCCGGTGGTGCCACCGCCCGACCAACTGGCCTTCACTGCGCACGTGGGAACGGCGCAGGACGTCGCCGGAGACGGCACCGATACCGCTTCGGCGAAGATTCCTGCCGTTCAGCTGACGGACGTACGCATAGGAGACCGCCTGCAGCTCGCCTCTCTCACCCTCGGCCCCCGCGGGCGGCTTCTCGTCACCGGCCCCAACGGCGCCGGCAAAACGACACTGCTGAAACTGCTCGCCGGCGAACTGCGGCCGGACGAAGGGTCGCTGCGGGTGCCTGGCCGGGTGGGTCATCTGCGTCAGGACGAGACGCCGTGGCCACCGGAACTGACGGTGATCGAGGCGTTCGGGTTCGGCCGCGTGGACGGCCCCGACGAGCACGCCCACGCTCTGCTCGCCCTCGGCCTCTTTCGCCCGGCGGAACTGCATGTGCGCATGGGCGAGCTGTCGTATGGCCAGCGCCGCCGCGTGGATCTGGCGCGGCTGGTTTCGGAGCCGGCCGACCTCCTGCTGCTGGACGAGCCCACCAACCACCTGTCACCGGCGCTGGTCGAGGAACTGCAAGAGGCTCTGACCGGTTACACCGGGGCGATCGTGCTGGTCACCCACGACCGGACCCTGCGGACGCAGTTCCATGGAGAGCATCTGGCACTGCCATAGGCAGCGGAAGCCCGGGGGACAGTCGGCCCTGCCTAGTTACGACGTCCCCCGGGCCGCGGAGAAGCTGCCGGCTCCGTCCGAGGTCACCCAGATGACCGTCTCGCGGTGAGGTAATGGTTGTGCTGTCGGCGGACTCGTTGGACGGCCCATCACCGCCTGCCAGGATGGCCGCATGGGGAAGAACACAGCAGTGCGCCGACTCGACCTGGGGTATTTCATCCGACCGGCTTCAGAGGCAGGTGGCCCGCAACCGCGCGTAGAACCCGTGCTCGGCTACCTGGTGCGGCACGACCAGGGACTGATCCTCTTCGACACCGGCATCGGCAGCGGCGACGCTGAAACCGAGGCGCACTACCGACCCCAACGTCGTGAACTGCAGGAGGCGTTGTCTGCGACCGGAGTCACCCTCGACGACATCTCTCTGGTCGTGAACTGCCACCTCCACTTCGACCACTGCGGCGGCAATCCGTTGCTGAGCGGCAAGCCGATCCTGGTCCAGGAAACGGAGCTGGCCACCGCCCGTCGGGGCAACTACACCATCGATGCACTCATCGACTTTCCCGGTGCCACGTACGAGGAACTCGCAGGAGAAACCGAGGTCTGGCCGGGCGTCTGGATCATCCCGACTCCCGGGCACACCCCAGGACACCAGTCGCTGGTCCTCCGGCAAAACGACGGCACCGTGGTCCTCGCCGGCCAGGCACACGACTTCGCCTCTCACTTCGCGTCGGACCACCTGGCCCGCCAGGCCGCGCTCAACGGCACGGAACAACCTCTTCCCGACTATGCGCCGTGGCTGGAGCGGCTTGCCGACTTCGACCCACGACGTGTCCTCTTCGCCCACGACTGCTCAATCTGGGAACCCGCAGACAGCACCTTCTAAAAGCTGATCCAGCGACGCCGCCCCATCGTCCGGTGCCCGCTCTCATAGACATTGCGGGACCCAGTGTTGTGACACGTCTGTGGCCGGAATTATGGCCTCCGCCACACGCCCGTGGTCCATTCCCTGATGAGGTGACCGAATGCGAAGAGCTTCCTCCCTCTTGTCCGCTGTCGGCGCGACCGCCCTCCTGCTCACGTCCTGCGGTACGGAGAGCGCGGGCGTTGGGGCCTCTGGCGCTCGCGCATCCGTACCGCCGTCCCGTCCGCAGGTCCAGGATCCGGGCAAGGACGGCGTACGGATCACCTCACTGACCCTCACGTCCCCCTCCCCCTCCCCCACACCCACCCGCCGCGTTTCCGTCTCCGCGGACAGCCTTGCCCTGGACTCAGGCGACGCCGTCGCGTCCTTTGAGGTCACCAACGAGGGCACCCAAACCCTCACCTACTCGGTCGTCATCACCTTCATGAGCAGTGATGGCGGGGCAGTCGCCAGTCAGACCACGACCGTGCGCAACGTCGGCCCAGGAAAAATCGTGAGGGGTACGGTCCGGGCCGGTCAACTACCGCCCTCTGCACCGCGGGTCACACGGGCCAAGGTCCTCAAAGTGACCAAAGTCCCCGCGAACGAAGCGCCTGCCGGGCCCGGGGCATGTCCCGCCTCCGGGATCCGCGTCAGCGCCGACAACGGGGATGCGGCTATGGGGCTGCGCGTCGTAGGTCTGCATCTCGACAACTGCGGCAAGCGCAACTACAGCATCGAGGGCTACCCACTGCTGGAACTCCTGGACGGCAACTACAAGACCGTTCACGGCATCAAGACTCTCCATGGCACCAGCGAGATCACCACAGGCGCCGGGCCCGACCAGCAGCCCCGACCCGTCACGCTGCGCCCCGGCCAGTCCGCGACCGCTGCCCTGGTGTGGCGCAACACCACGGAGTCCGGCACGCCCGTGAACGTGCCCTATGTGCGAGTCCGTGCGAAAACAAGCGCCTCCCCGGTCACGCTGACCCTGAACCTCGACCTGGGAACCACCGGGAGGCTCGGCGTCAAACCGTGGTCGAAGACAGAACAGTAGATTGGGTACACAGGGCGTCATCACCCACCAGTCCTGACTTTGCTGACGTGCTCAGGCCTCGACGACCCAGCCCAACCAAACCGACAGCCTGCCCCCTGGCGCTCGGCCCGGGCGACGCGGAATCGCCGAGATCAGTAGATGACCACCGATACCCCGCACAGGCCACGTCCATCCGCCGCTGCCTGCCTCCACATCCGCAGAGGTCCGGCAAGGACGCTCTCCTCACCTTCGCGGTAGTCCAGCCAGTCCTGATCCTCTGCCGCCGCGCGCTCGTCAGGAGTGAAAGCCAGAGCCTCTTCGACCGCGGCAAGCGTCAGTCGCACCTGGGCTGAGGTAAGCAAGAAGTTGCCGCACCATCCGGGCAAGAGGGCTGCTCGATGGGGGCCAATGGCATGGAAGAAGGACCGCAACGCGAAATCCTTGCTCTGAACGGACATGAAGATGTCCTGCGCGTCGCTCACCAGGTCCCATACGTGGGTGAGGAGGTAGAACTCGTCCTCGGGCGAGAGTCCGTCGTACATCTTCTGCACGTGCTCTCCGGAGGCAGTCAGCTCGTGGAAGGAATGGAGTGCGTCCGCTTCCCCGCCCTCTGACCGTCCGAAAGGCCGCCACCAGGTACGAAAGTCCGGCAGTGGCTCGCGCCGCCAGCGATCCCACCGCTCCCGGGCCAGTGGCTGGCTCTGTTCCGCAGCGATCAGCGGCAGTAGCCGCGGCGCCAGGGCGTGGTGGATGAAGGCGTCGTCGTGAGAGCTGATCGACCAGACCGAAGTGAAACCCATAGCAGGACCGTAGAAGACGCCACTGACAGTCCCCCTCGTCATGCGGCGTCAACTCCCCGAGCCTTCGGGCGACGGCACGCCGAGGCCCGGCAACCACACCATTTCCTACAGGCAGCCGCAATTCGAGGCGTAGGCAGACAGGAAGACAGCTGTGGTGGCTGTCAGAGTGAAGGCTGCGGTTGTCGCGGCGGCGAGGCCGCGATAGCCGCGTCCCTTCTCAGAGGCGCGGAACGTCCTCCATGCGCCGTGGGCGAGGAACAAGCTGATCACCCCAGCTCCCGCGACGGTCAGACGCGGGTTGAACGACCAGCTCAGATAGACGAGCAGAACAAGGCAATTGAGCAGGCCGCAGGCCACCACGCTCAGGATCACCTCCCCCACGGTCTCGACCAGGAATTCACCGATGTCCTGCCCTCGCCGATGAGCTGTCCCGCAGGGTGCGTGGGGAATGGTGTCGCGGCGGTAGTCGAGCGGCTGGGAAGTCAGTCGAGGTCGGTCGCCCATGCCGTCAGCGCGGTGAAGTCGTCGATGGTGAGGCCGCGACGCGGGTCGATTCGGCGCAGTAGGGCGGAACCGTCATGGTGTTCCGCAACCCAGGCGCGGTCGGTCTCTGTGATCTCGTCGTCGATCCAGGCGAACGCACGGCCTTTCGCCCACGCAACGATCTCCGGCGTCTTCCAGAACACACCGCCGCCGGGGCGCACTTGCCGAGAGGACCAGGAAATGAAGGGCAGCTCGGGTAGTCCCAGAACCGGCGCGATGAAAGCGTTGGCTTCTTCCTCCCAGGTGGTCGCCCACACCAGGTCGAAGGGAAGGGCAGCCAGCGCCGGGCCGTGCTCCGGGTTGAGCCACACCCGCAGCGGCTTCACGGGCTTGTTCGGCAGCCCCCACTCAGCCAGCCGACGCCGCTCGCCGGCCTCCCAACGAGGCGTGCGCAGACGGTGCGTCTGATACCCCGCAGGCCGACGTTGCGGCTTCGCGGCATACGGGTTGAGCGGTCCGTCCACATCCACCAACAGCACTGGGCGCATCAGCTCATCCCCCTCGGTCCTGGGCCGCACGGTACCGCCCGACGCCAAGAGCGCCCAGCCACATTCCTGCTGCGCCACGAGGAAACCCAAGTGCTGCGGTCCGGAGGCCGGCTTGGTCGCTCCCGCGTCGATCTCTCAGTCACTGTGACGCGTCGTCCGACTGTGCCTGGGCACGAAGAGATGTGAGGTGCGCCCCGGGCCGGGTGGCCGGACGGCCCGTCGATACTCTTGCGGTTCAGACCTCGTGGGGGGATCCGCAGGGTCGGCCCGACCGTGCGTGCTCAGGTTCATCGGCGCGGCACATCCACATCTGGTGCGGCCCGAACTGCTTCCGCCACATCCATCAACCGTCCGGAGTTCCTTGTGAAATACCTCTTCCGCGGTCGGCGTGCCCTGGCGCGCACGGCCACGGTGGCGACGACCGTCATCCTGGCCGCGACGGCCGCGGGTACGGCCGTCGCCGACGGCTCCGCCGCGTCACCCTCGGCGAAGAACGTCTCGCTGGCGACGGCCAAGGCCGCCGCAGCCCACAAGCCGACGCCCGCCGCGCCCTCTTACTTCCTGTCCGGGATCCTCCCGTCGGGCCAGATGTACGTATACCTGCCCGACGGAAAGGGCGGCTACGGCCCCCGCTCCGGCGCGTACGTCTGGAAGGACTTCAAGTACGGCGTCTCCATCGACCTGGAGATGACCGGCGCCCAGGACGGCGCCTACCACGTCATGAACGACGGAACGCTGAACCTGTGGCTGCACGGCGATCTCAAGCGGATTGGCGGCGGCTGGAGCCCGTACGACAACATCATCATGCCCGGCGCCCTCGGCAGCGCCAAGCACCCCGACCTGCTGGCGCGCGACAAGCAGGGGTACCTGTGGCGCTGGCAGAGCAGGACGGACGGCTCGCTGGCCCCGCGTACCCGGATCGGTGGCGGCTGGAACCAGTACGCCCAGATCACCGGCCTCGGCGACCTCACCGGCGACACCCGGCCGGACATCGTCGCCCGCGACAAGGATGGCGTTCTGTGGCTGTACAAGGGCACCGGTGACCTGGGCACGCCCTTCGCCCAGCGAGTCCGCGTCGGCGGCGGCTGGAACCAGTTCAACAAGCTGGTGGCCACTGGCGACGTCGACGAGGACGGCCGCAGCGACCTGGTCGCCCGTGACACCAAGGGCGACCTCTACCTGTACAAGGGCACCGGCAAGGCGGCCGCACCCTTCAAGGCCAAGGTAAAGATCGGCTACGGCTACAACCAGTACCGCGAGCTCTTCTGATTCCGAGCGTCCCTGGTGTTCCCGGTCTGACCCGGCGTTCCCGGTGTAACCGGTCCCTGGCATTTTCGCCGCGCACATCGGGTGGACCCGGCTGCCGGCAGGCGCGCATTCGCGCCTGCCGGCGGCCCGGGGGCCAGGGCCCCCCTGCCCCCTCAAGCCGCGTGGCCGAGGATCAGGGTGGCCACGGCGGGCGCGAGATACAGGACGGGGAAGACGAC
This sequence comes from Streptomyces sp. NPDC043908, assembly GCF_056435525.1. NCBI lineage: Bacteria > Bacillati > Actinomycetota > Actinomycetes > Kitasatosporales > Streptomycetaceae > Streptomyces > Streptomyces sp. NPDC043908. The sequence continues at coordinate 155,861 of NZ_JBWKEI010000014.1, forward strand.
CGTCTTGTACGAGTGGGCCCGCAGCACCGTGACGACCGCGCCCAGGAAGTACAGCACCAGAGCGACCCCGGCCACGACACCAATCACAGGGACCGCCAGGCCGACCAGCAGACCGAAGGCCCCGGCCGCCTTGGCCAGCCCCAGCAGCGTCCACGACGAGCGCGGCACGCCGTAGTCCATCAGCGGCTCGGTGACGAACTCCGCCCGGCGCAGGAGCGAGAATCCCGAAAAGCCGATCCAGGCGGCGGTGAAAACGGCAACGATGACGTAGGCCATGGACATGGGGTACTCCTATACGTGGTGACGCGGCTTCGGTGAACGGCCGGTGGGCCGATCCGGTGTGAAGGGGTCGGCGTCGCCGCGCACCCTCACACTTGGCTGAACCGCGTCCGCCCCGATGTGTGACAGCGTCGCGAGAAATTCTCAAAAAAAGTTCGCCGGCCTCCGCGCCTGGCCGTCCGTCGGGCCCTGCAACGTGTCACCCTGCCCCGCCATGCCAACCGCCTCTCGTCCCCTTCACCGATGACGGTCGGCGAGCGTTGGCGGTCGGCCGGGACACGCTGATCCCCCTATCTCTCCCCACCCGGCACGTCACGATGAGAAGCACCACATCGGGGAACCGGTCCGGATTGATCATCGTCTTCCGGCACGTCACCGCCGTGGGGCACCCGCTCTGCGGCGGTTGTCGGTATCGGGGATGTTCCAGTGGAAGTTCCGCGTCTACTGGCGACGGAAGCCGAGGAGGCGATCGGTGCCGGCCAGCTCGCAGCTGGCGTCCCACAGGCGGGCCGCGACAGTCCGGTCGGCCATGTGCGAGGGGACGGGCTCTCGTCGTGGTGTGCCACGCAGGCCGAAGACCCTCGGTCCCCACAACTGCCCGCCTGTCACCTCCGCGTCGAGGACGGCACGGACGATGGGCCATGCTCCGGCGTCCTTGCCCTGCACCACGAGCCCCGCAGACACGGCCCGCAGTCGCTTCGCGGGGGTCGTCACGTGTACGGGCGGTCGTGACGGGGTGAGGGCGTCCAGTGCGCCGCCGGGGTGGGCCACCACGCTGAGTACCGTGCTGCCGGCGGCGCGCAGGCGGCGGTCGAGCTCGAAGGCGAAGCACATCTGCGCCAGCTTCGACCGGCCGTAGGTGCGCTTGGGCCGGTAGTCCTGTCTCGACTGCAGATCATCCACGTCGAGGCGCTCGGACCGTGCGGCGAAGCTTCCCACCGTTACGATGCGGCCTTCCGGCGCTGCGGACAGCAGGGGTGCCAGCCATCGGGTGAGTGCGAAGTGGCCGAGGTGGTTGGTGGCGAACATCAGCTCGTGGCCGTCCCCGGTCTCCCGACGCGGCGGATCATCGAGCGCAACCCCGGCGTTGTGGACCACCGCGTCGAGACGGTCAAGGCCCAGTGCGTCCACGGCTGCCCTGAGAGACGACAGATCGGCGAGGTCCAGTTGCAGGTGCCGTACGCGAGCTCCGGGTACACGCGCACGGATGGAGGCCATGGCGGCGTCGGCCTTCGCGGCGTCCCGACTGCCGAGCACGATGACGGCGCCGGTGGCGGCGAGCTGCTCCGCAACGAAATAGCCGATCCCGGCGTTGCCTCCGGTCACCAGTACAGTCCGGCCCTCGGCTGACGGCAGGCAATGAACGTCCCACGGTTGGTTCTGGGGTGCGGGAAGCATGAGGGCAGGCTCCTTGCTCTGGGGGACACGTGTGCTCAGCGGGAGCACCATCCCGGCCACGGTCGCAAGCGCCACCGACACACCCCCTACAGATCACGTCCGGCGCCGACAGAGCTCCGACACCCCCGGAGGATCGGGGACCGGGACCGTCGTCCGCCTGACCGCCTGACGGCCGGATTCACAGCTCCCGACGTCGTGTCCGGTCAGGTGGTCGGTGCGACCGGCCGCGAAGGCAGGGGTGGCGCCGGGGTTCCGGGCGGAGTGATCTAGGCTGTGGAGGGACTAGATGATCACCAGGCCGGGTCCATCGAGGTCTTCTTCACGGCGTCGAGCCGGGCCGTGGAAGGAGTGCTGTGCCTCCCGTCCGCCCAACTCGCCGTGTCCTCATAGCCGGTGGCGTCGCCGCAGTCGCGTCGTCCTCCGCCCTGCATCCCGCCTTCGCCGCCCCGGCGCCCGCGCGGTCCGCCGCGCCGACGGCCGGTCCCGTCACGGTACGGCTGGCCGGACCGAGCGGCCCCCTCCCGGTGGGCGCGGCGGAACTGCACCTGGTCGACCCCTCCAGGACCGACCCGTGGGCGGATCCGAAGCAACCACGTGAGCTGATGGTGACGGTCACCTATCCGGCGGACGACACCCGGGGCCGTACGAGACTGCCGTGGCTGCCGGCCGGCGCCGAACGTGCGCTGAAGGCCCGTTACGGAGGTGCCCTGGACGCAGTCGTCCTCCCGGCGACCCACAGCGCGGATCGCGCACCCGCCCGCTCCGGCCGGCGCCCCGTCCTCCTGTACTCGCCGGGTTACGCCTCGGACCGCACCTTCAACACCCTCGTCGTCGAGGACCTGGTGTCCTGGGGGTACGTGGTCGTCACCGTCGACCACCCCTACGACTCCGGCGAGGTGGAGTTCCCCGACGGCCGCGTCGTACTCACACGCCCCGAGGAGGACGAGGAGACCGTCAGGAAGGCAGTCGCGGTACGCGCCGCCGACCTGCGGTTCGTACTGGACCAACTGGCCCGCCTCGACCGGGGTGGAAACCCCGACGCCCAGCGGCGCCGTCTGCCGCGCGGACTGTCGAAGGTCCTGGACCTGTCCCGCGTGGGGGCGTTCGGACACTCCCAGGGCGGCGCCGCGGCGGCGGCCGTCATGGCCGAGGATCCTCGGGTGCGAGCGGGCATCAACCTCGACGGCTCCGTCCGCGGACCGGTGGTCGAGCGTGGGCTGGACCAGCCGTTCCTGTTGGTGGACACCGCCGTCCACGACGGCCTCCGCCAGGATCCGACCTGGTCCGCACTCTGGGAGAACCTGCGCGGCTGGCATCGGTGTCTGCGCCTGGCCGACGCGGACCACCTCTCGTTCACGGACCTGGTGTCCATGGGACCGCAGTTGGGAGTGCCGCTGCCCCTGCCACTGGGTACGATCCCCGCCGAACGGGCAGTGGCAGCGGTACGCGCGACCGTACGCACGTTCTTCGACGCGCACCTGCGCGGCCGCCCCGACAAGGGGCACCTGCTCATGGGGGCCTCGCCGCGCTACCCGGAGATTCAGCATATAGCCGGCCGCTAGAGGTGACGCGGTTCGCCTCGTGGTCCCCGACGGTACGCAGCCGGGCCACCGCGAGGCGTCACCCCACCAACCCGCTCCGCCCCCTCAGCCCCGTCGGCCCTGAATGCCCGTCAGTTCCCGCTCCCACGCGAGCAGATCGTCGAAGTACAACCGGCCCCTCTCCGTCCACTCGGCGACCGGTTCCAGTGCCGCGATGGTTGCCTGGAGACGTTGCAGGGCCTGGTCGCGTCGTTCGGAGACCTCGGGCGGCGCGGTCGGCTCGCTTGCCCAGCGGGCGAGCCCGTACGTCATACGCGCGAGCACATGTGCGGCGTGCACGGCACCGGCGACTGGTCGTGGCTCGGGACGCAGGGCGTGGCTCACCAGAGCGTCACCGTTCGTCACGAACGTCTCGAAGTGGTTGCGGAGATAGAGGGCGTGATGGCCGGTTTCGTGCAGGAGCGCCTCGAAGGCGGCAGGAGTGCTTTCGACGCTGGCCGTGCCGAGGTAGATGGCCCCGAAGGTCTGACGAAGTGTGGCGGAGCGGAAGGCGCCACCCTGCACGTACACGATGACACGGATCAGCAGATCCATTTCCAGGGCGGCCTCCGGCCATACCCTTCGCAGGACTTCCCGGGCGCCTTCCAGGTGTGCGACGCCCTCCTTCATGTCCGGTGTGACGAAGGCAGCGTCATCCGTGCCGCGCGTGCGCTGAATGTCCGTCAGGAGTTGGTGGATGCCCCACCGGCACCAGTCGGGGTACAGCGGTGCGTCAAGCGCGAGGTGCTCCAGCGGAGGCATGAGACCGGCGGTGCCCAGGCTGCGGATCAGGTCGGCCATGCGCTCGAAGTCCACCCCCGCGGCGGATGCCTGCGTCGACTCCCAGACCAGGCCGGGGTGCAGGCAGGAAGGCTCCTGCCCCTCCTCGATATATGACTCAAGGAGACCGAACACCGCTCTCTGGTGGCTTCGGACCAGGCTCATGGTGCCGGCTGGCGTTATCCCGACCCGGATTGCTTCGTCCCGGCCGGCTCCCATCACACATCACCCGGTTTCGACTCCACTGACAGAATGTCGGCAAGGCGGGCCGGTTCCGACCTGGAAAGTTCCTCTTCGCGTGCTTGGAGACGCCGTACAATCAGCGCGGATATCATCTCGTCTCCCAGCCCGTCCAGCGCGCGAACCACATCCTCCCGGACGGATTGCCACAGCTCCCTCGACTGGCCGCTCAACGCCTCGGCCCTGCCGGGCAGTCGGCCCCGCAACGATTCGGTTCGCTCGGCCACCAGGTCCAGTACGTCGTGCAGGACCTCAACCCAATGGTCCTCCACTCCGTCGGAGAACGTGATGTGAACGGATCCCTCTTCTCCCGTGATCCCCTCATGGTAGTAACCGCGGGGCAGATAGAGGCAGTCACCGGGATGGAGGGTGATTTCATGAGCCAGTGGGGTCTTCGGTTTGTCACCCGGCTTCGAGCGCCGGATGGGCCAGGTAACCGGCGGTTCGTGAAGACGCCATGTTTTCGATCCCGCCAACTGCCGTATGAAGACGCTCGCCATGTCGTAGTGCACCGGCGCCCCCTGAGCGTGGGGCGGAGTCAGGAAGGCGTTGGCGGCGACGGGACAACCGACGTCGTCACTCAGGTCCGCGCAAAATGACGCCACCTCGGGGCAGTACGTGGACATCGCCTGGAAGACGAGCGTCGCGCCGGCACGAATTTCCGACACCGCGTACTGAGGATCCACGAGCCCGGAAAGTACCCTGCGCTCATCGGCTCCGCCCTTGGTCTTGGCGGTGTCCCGGACTCCGATGTCCTCACCCTTGCGCCACAGCCTGATGTAGGGGGCGCGCAGTCCGCGGTCAAAAAGGAGCGTCTGCGCGATCTCCGTGGAGAACACGTGGTCCAGCTTGCCCAGACCTCGACTGACGTGCGGCTTCCTGTCCCGAATGGATGCCAGCATCGACGGATCATCAAGAACTTCTTCCAGCGCCATCTTCTACCTCCGAATTCTCGATATCTGACCGTTCGTCCTGATGGAAATCGCGTACTCCGGGCACAGTCAGCACCCATGCCGCGGTGGCGAGTTGTACGGCCGCGGCGACGCCCAGTACTGTCGTGCGGCCCAGGGCATCTGCCAGTGGCCCGGCGCTCGCGAGACCGATCGGCAGCAGGGCGAGACTGCACAGCGAGTCGACCGCAGTCACCCGGCCGAGAAGGGACGGGGAGAACTGGCGCTGCAAGGCAGTATGCAAAAGAGTATTGAAGGGCATCATCGCGAATCCGGCGACCATGTATCCGCCCATGACCCAGCCCACGGAGAACGGGGTGAGCAAGACGAGGGGAACGGTGGCGAAAAGCGCGTTGAAGACGATCGCACTCGTTCCGGGATGCCTCAGCTGAATGCGTCCGACGATGAATGTACCGACGAGGCCGCTGAGGCTGAACGCGGCGAGGACCAGACCATAGGACGAAGGTCCCCCGAACTTTTCCTGCGTGATGACCGGCAACAGAACCATGTGAGGCGCGACGACGAGCATGGTCTGCAGTGCGGTCATGACGAGAACGGCCCACGTCCACCGCACGCGACGCACCGCGGCCAGTCCTTCTCGGCTCTCGCGGATGATGGAGGAGCGGGGGTCCCGCCGCCGCATCGGTGGTTCGGCGACGGCGAGTACGCACACCAGGCTGACGGCGAACGTGGCGGCGTTGATGGTGAAGGCCAACCGGGTGCCGGCGGTGGCCACCAGGAGCCCGCCGAGCGCCGGCCCCAGCACGGCTGCGGCGCTCTCCATGCCACCTCGCCATACGTTGGCGCTGAGCAACCGTTCTTCGGGGACGACCGAGGGTACAAGGCCGCCGTATGCGGGGCGGAAGAACGCCTCGCCGCTGCCCACGAGGAAGGTCATGGCGGCGAGCGGAAGCGTTGCCGTGTCGAACGCGCCCAACACGACCACCGTGATGGCCACCAGCCGGAACCCATCAGCGACGATCATCGCCCTTCGCCGGGGCACACGGTCCGCCCAGACCCCGCCGACGAGCACGAACAGGACCATCGCGAGCATCCGGCCGCCGATCACCAGCCCGACATCGCCGGCATCACCGCCGACCTCGATCACCCGGAGAGACACGGCGATGGTGAAAAGCTGGTCTCCCACGGCACTGACCGCTTGTCCGGCCCAGAGGAACCGGAAGTCGCGCACTCCCATGGCGCCGTCGGCCATGCGCGAGGAAGGAGCTTTGCTCGGGATAGGCATGATCAGGCGCTCGGAGCCGCCGTAGCCGGGTCGGTCAACTGCCCGTAGCCGAACCCGCAGCAGTCGCCCGTGATGTCCTCGTCCCTCACCAGTGCCGGGTGCTCGTCCCCGACCAACTGGAGGTCGTCCAGGTCGATCGGTACCGGCTCGTCGTCAAGGAAGAGCTCAGCGCCATCGGTGATGAGGTCGAGATGCACCTTCTCCTCGTACTCGACCACGGAACGGTCCTGATTGTGCTGTCCAAATCCGATGTGTACGCCGACTCGCCGCTCATTGATGTGAGAGTTGGCCGAGATGAATGCGTCGATTCCCGCATTCGTTCCGAAGCCGAGCTCGCCCACGCGGGTGCCGTGCGGCTGCTTGAAGCAGAGCTCCACCAGCTCGCGGACATCGTCGTCGACGCACGTGAAACCGATGGCACGACCGTCTTCGATGTCGACCGTCAGAGGGTTGGCAGCCAGCCTGGTGTCGATCCGCGTGATGACGTTGCAATTGAGGGCCCCGTCGGCCACCAGACGGCCGTCGATCCTGGCGGGATACGTGGCGATTTCCCCCGCCGGGAGAATGGTGAACCCGCCCGGTCGCCACACACCGCGATTACTGATCCATTCGAAACGATCGGAGTCGAGGCCGATGCGGAGGTCCGTACCACTTCGCGTGCGGACCCTGATGCTACGCGCCTTGGTCAGCCGCGTCAGCAGTGCGGCATTGCGTGCGCTGAGTTCGTCTGGGCCGAGGTTGAGGGCCTTCTCGAAGAAATCGCGCGATGCGCTGATGATACGCACCACCATGCACCGGTCAGCGCCGAACCGTTGCAACACATCAAGAAGAGGCGAGAAGTGGGACATGGTGTCTCGCTCAAGAGTGAAGATGATGAGCCGGCCGGTGTCGGGATCGGCCTCCGATACAGCCGCGTTCAGGCGTCCGGCGAACTCGTAGTCCACGAGCGGTCGCATGCCCACGATCTGTGTTCTGACATTTCGCTGCTTCAGGCCGGCCATGAGCCAGGCGGCCGCTTCCCGGCTGTCCGGGGAGAAGGCGATGACGCAGTGATCGTGGTTGGTTATTCCGACGTACCGGTCGAGGAGAGAATCGACTCCATCCCGCAGTTCGCGGCTCGACTGCACAACACTCAAGACCTATTCCCCCTGTCCTGCCGTCCTGCTGTCCTGTGGTCGCTTCCATGAGAGTTCCAGCCGCGGAATCCGGTGCGGCTGGAACCCTCAGAGCCCTGCGGGATGGATCAGGTGGCTACGAACCAAGCCATGAGCGGGCCTTCTTCGCCACTCCCGACCGGTTCGAGCACCTCGGCCGATTCGGCAGCGCCGAGTTCACGCAGCGCATCCTCGACCAGGGATTCGTAGGTGGCTGGTTCAGTAGTGGTGCCGATTGCTGGGGTGTAAGTCTGTGCCATCTTGCACTCCTCTCAGCCAATAGCTTGCGGCGTGATGCTATGTGGCATGGCCACGTAAGGTCAACATAGATACATCCATCAACTCCCGTTTGTACACGTGGTGTTGGGGTATTCGGCGTCGGCTGTGCGCTGGTCCGTCTCCAGTCAATTCGTGCGGTGACCTGCGCCTGGGCGCCCAACTTGAATACGGCTTGAGTGCCACTTGAGTGTGACTCAAGTGGAATGCCGGTGGGGTGCCCTCAACAAGCTCGGATCGGATCGGACCCGGACCGGGCCGGGCCCGGACCGGGCCCGGACCGGATCACGCTGCGGGACCCTTCTCGCGTCAGGGGTCCTTCGGGGATGTGTCAGGGCTGCGCCGGGGTCGCCCCGGATGCCGTGGGGCCTGGGCGAGCGGAAGCATCGGTCGCCATGACCCGAAACCTTTCTCGGCGCGCGTTCGCCGGTAGTTGCGCCGCCGGCGCCTTCGCGCTCGCCACCACAAGCGTGACTGGCCGCTCGGCCGCCGCGCCGGCCGGCAACACCAGTGGTGTGCAAGCCGCGATCAGCGACCTCACACATCCGCAAGCCGCCTCCTCCCAACTGATGTTGAGCTGGAGGGAGGGCCACTGGTACGGCACTGCGGGTGCGGCCGACCTCGCGCACGGCCGACCGGTGCGGGCCGACGACCGGTTCCGCGCGGGAAGCGTGACCAAGGCCTTTGTGGCAACGGTCGTTCTGCAACTGTGGGCCGAGGGCCTGCTGGATCTCGACGCACCGATCATCCGTTGCCTGCCCGGGGCCCGCCTTCCGTCCCGATTCGTCTCCGTCACGGTGGGGCACCTGCTCAGTCACACCAGCGGCCTGCCCGACCACCGGGGCATGCCGGACCTCGACACACCGGAAAAGGTTCTGCGGCACCGTTTCGACCGCTGGACACCTGCGGCGCTGATCGACACCGTGACGCACGACTCCCTGAAGTTCACTCCCGGCACCAGGCAGGAGTACCGGGGTATCAACTACGTGTTCTTGGCGCTGCTCATCGAAGAGCTGACCGGACAGCGCTACGGCGATGCGATCGCCGACCGTGTCCTGCGGCCTCTTGGGCTGACCCGTACCCTGATCCCCGGAGACGACCTTCGCTTGCACGGCCCACAGGTACGCGGCTATCTGCGTATGACGGACGGCAGCCTGGTCGACATCACGGTCTATGACCAGTCCTCTTCCTGGGGCGAAGGTGAACTCGTCGCCACCGCGGAGGACCTCTTCCGTTTCCAGCAGGCCCTGTTCACGGGGGCGCTTCTGGCACCAACGGCACTGAACAGGATGTTCACTCTCCCCCCGTCGACGGTACGCATGCTGGACGGGAGCCCGGCTCGCCACAGCATGGGCTTGCAGGCAGCCACGGTGAACGGCAAAACCTACTGGGGGAAGACCGGCGACACCTACGGCTACCGAACCCGCATGTTCGCCACCCGAGACCTCAGCACCCGCTTCGTGCTGTCGTACACGCCGATGCCACTGAACGCGAAGGAAGACATGATCACCCGCGTGGTCGCTGCCCTGGAGCCATGACATTGGAGTGGGGCGGTGTGTAGGGGGTTGCACATTCCGTAGCGGCATGTGATCCGGTGGACTTACGTCCCGGTCTTACGTCCCGGTCTTACGTCCCGGTCCCTTGAGAAAGGTCCTTGCTCATGCATGCGCCGTTCATGCCACCTCGCCAGGTCAAGATCGGTGACGCGGCGGCCTTCGCCGGCACCACGCCGCGGGCGATTCGCCATTACCACGAGATCGGCCTGCTCCCCGAGCCTGCGCGGGGCGGCGATGACCGCCGCCGCTACGGGTACGAGGACATGATCGGCCTGCTGTGGATTCGCAAGATGGCCGACGCCGGGATCGCCCTGGACGACATCCGTGACGCCTTTACCACCGGCACAGCTTCCGCCGATGCGGACAGCGAAGACGGTATCGCGGGCATCCTGGAGCGGCTGGAGGAAACCCTTGCCGAGCAGGAGGCGGAATTGCGGCGGCAGCGGACCGCCGTGCAGCGGATGCGCACCGAAGGCAGCCGGATGGGCCTGCTCTCCGACTTCGTCACCCAACGCCTCACGAGCCTGCCCGAGGGCTCCCTGCGTCAGGCGGACCTGGACAGTCTGCTGGTCACTGAGCGGATCTTCGGCCCGCTCGGCGCGGCCATCCAGGCCACCCGCTTCGTCGTCCTGGCCACGCATCCCACTCTGCGCAAGGATTCCGACCGCATCGATGACGCCGAGGAGGCCCTCGATGACGGCGTCGCCGTCGATGATCCACGGGTGGCTCAAGTGTCCGTCGAGCGGCACGCCTTCGAAAGCGCACTGCAGGCCGTCATCGAACAGTCCGGCCTAGGGAAGGACGACGATGCCCTCTTCGACGCCTGGGACACTTTGCACCCTGCTACCGTCGATGACGCCGAGGACGGCGAGGACGAGGCCGACCTCAGCTCCGGCAGGCGGGAGGCTGACTCCATGAGCGTGCTCGAAGCCACCGGCAAGATGCCCTACGACTTCTCCGCAGCCCGCCTGCGCTGTATGGAACTGGCCGAAGAACTATCCGCCCAAGAGCCACCCGCTACCTAAAACACGGCCTAGTAACCCCGCAGGGTCGGCCAGTGCGCTGCTCTTCAGGACAGGACTGGTGGGGTGTGCTGGCGGCGACGGGGCTGCTCGACAGTCGGCACGCCACGAGAAATGTCATCGTTCGCTGAAGCGGCGAACCGCCCTGAGGAGCCCACCCCGACCGTGCTCCACGCTCGGCTGGACCGCAGGCGGGCCGCCGCTCAACGGTCTTGTCCACTTGTGGCCTGGCCCGGTAGCGCTACTTACCTTTTCGTTTCCCGACCGCAAACCCCACAAAGAGAACAATGACGATGCCCACCAGTATCCACATGGGCATCCCGTCTAAACCCTTATAGGCCAGGGTGGTCGACTCTCCGGTCGGATTCATGGGCTCTCCTGGTAAGTGACCGTGCTGGTCAGTACCACCGGTGCGGGTGGTTCGCGCCTCATTTGTGCGTGCTTACCGGCAGCGCGTCGGCTCAGCAACTTCCTCCTGCCCAGCCCGTGCTGGAACCCACCCCCTTCACAGGGGGCAACGGTGCCACAGCCAGCTGACCGACCGCGGACGTCACGGTTCGTCAGCCTCCGCGAATAACAACCCTGGATGGCGCGCCTGACCGGGCGTGAAGCTCCGAGCCACCGGGGCGCCAGCGTTCTCACCGCCGCGGGTGCCTCCCCCCATGAGCTGAGCGGGCGTTCAGTCGCGTTGATTGATCCACAATGAAGCTATGACCAACATCCAACCGCGTCCGCGGTTCACCATATTCGTGCACCTCACCGCCTTGCCCTCGTGGCTCGCGCTGGGGCGCCCTGAGCGTCAGCAGATCATCGCTGAGCACGTGCAACCTCTGCTGGACGCACACGACACCGTTCAGGTCCGGTGGTTCGACGCTGAAGCCTGGGCCGCCGCTCCGTCCGATGTTCTCGTGGCAACGACTGACGACCTGACCTCGTGGTCCGATCTGTTCGAGGGGCTTCGTGACAGTCCGCTGTGGAGCGTGCCGTATTTCCGAGTGGAGTTGATATTGCCCACGGTCGAGGACGGCTTCGCCGACTACGAGCGTCGGACCGGGCAGCGTGACTGAGCCGTCGCGGGCTCCGTGACGGCGACCGGCTGTCGGACTCCCAGATCGCCACGCACTACACGCGTCGCCGCGGTGACCCGCTGGGCGAAGATGACGTCTCCGGGAGTGGTGAGGACGGCGTCGAATACCGTCGCGCGGCCGCCAACTCCGTTGCCGCTCCGGCAGTGGCGTGGGCGGGCGCCTAAGCTGGCACGATGATCGAAGACGGTGCCACGGACCAGGGCAGTGTGACGACCGTGCGGCGCGTCGGCGAGACCATCCGCCGACCCGCCGGTGAGTGGAGCCCGGCAGTGCACGCCCTGCTGGCCCACCTGGAGGCGGCGGGCTTCAGCCGGGCCCCTCGGGCCCTCGGCACCGACGGCGCCGACGAGGTCGTCTCACTGTTGCACGGCGAACCGGCGTTCAGCCCTTGGCCCGCCGCACTGCGCTCGACCACCGGCATCCAGGAACTGGGATGCTGGCTGCGCGAGTACCACGCAGCGGTCCGCGACTTCCGTCCCCCCGCCGACGCGCGCTGGCGCGCACAGGAGGAGCCGTGGCGGCCCGGCATGATCATCCGGCACGGCGACCTGGGCCCCTGGAACTCCATCTGGAACGGTGACCGACTGGTCGGCTTCATCGACTGGGACTTCGCCGCGCCCGGTCACGCTCTCGACGACCTCGCGCAACTCGCCTGGTACACCGTGCCCCTGCGCCCCCTTGAGCAGCAGCGCAGGGAGTCAATCAGCGGGGATTCCACCCTGCGAAGCCGTCTCGACGCCCTGTGCGCCGCCTACCGTGCCGACCCCGCAGCCGTCCTGGACGCGCTGGACAGCCTCCAGGCCCGGGAGACGGCACGCATCCAACGGCTGGGCAGCCTGGGCCAGGAGCCGTGGGCGACATTCCTCACCCGTGGCGACGCGGAAGAGATGAAAGCCGAACGCTCCTGGCTCCGCTCGAACCGCACCGCTCTCCTGAACCACCCGCCTGCGGTGTGACCAAACCTCCTCGACCACCCGCCACCCATGGCCGGATCGCGAAATCCCCGGAGCCAGGGGCGGAGAGGCAGCCAGGCAGTCAGGACCACGCCGGTCGAAGCGCCAGGCGCCATGAAACGTCACGGCGGGGGCGGCTCACCCGCGCCGGGTGCCGCGCCCGTCGGTCAGCGGCTGAGGCGCGGCAGGACCGGTGTCTGCCCGTCGTGGACGTGGACGACGTGCTCGCCCTCGGGCGTGATCGTCAGGGTGTGGTCGCCAACACCGGGGCGTCCGAGGAGCTCCCACCGGGCGTAGGCCGCCTCAGCGGCGTCCCACAGGCATTTCGGGCCCCACTGGCTGACCGTGAACCGGGACGCGTCCCTGCCGTCGTAGTCGATGGCGGCCACCGACTCCTGGTCGACGTGGGCCAGCCACAGCCGCACGGGGACGTGCTGCCCGCTGGTGTCCCACTCGTAGGAGACGTGCGGGACCGCGATCCCGAGGTGGAAGTCGGCATCCGGGTCTGCGCCGGCAACACGCCACGGTGACAGTGAGGTCGTGCTCACCGCGTCGGCACCGCCCTGCTGTCCCGGGCCATCGGAATGTTGCGTGGTGGCCCCTGCTGATGGTGTGCCAGGGATGCGCATCGTCATGAACGACCCGAACGGATGGAAGCGGCCCACGGCGGCACCATCGGCGTACACGTCGACGGCGAGGGTGCCGAAGGCGGACCAGTCGGAGAACCAGGGGGTGACGATGCGCCCGCCGGGCTGTACGGCTGCCCGCCATGTGTCCGGGATATGGTCGACGGAGAACGTCGCCTCGATGACGTCGAACAACCCCTCCCGGTGGGGGAGTTCGCGGGAGGCGTCGCCAATGACGATGGTCGGCGTGTATCCGGCGCTCTTGAGCGCTCGCCGCGCCCGCTGAGCGAGCTGCGGATCAAGTTCTTGGGTGGTGACGGCCCTGTCGCCATGCAGGGCGCACAGCAGGGCCGCGTTGTAACCCGTGCCGGTGCCCAACTCCAGGAATCGGAACTTTCCTTGACCGGTACCGGCACCCGGCGCTCGGTCGACGGCCGTGCCGACGTGGTGGGCGGGGTCGGCCAGCAGCAAGGCGCGTACCACCAGCGAAGGCATCGAAGCCGATGACGACGGCTGCCCGTCGGTGAACTGGGTGACGAGCGGAGCATCCGCGTACGCCGCCTGCCACCAGGCAGCGGGCTCGCTCTCACGGGTGACCGACCGCCAGCCGCCCACGCCATCTCGTGGCCACACCACATCCGGCAAGAACAAATGCCGCGACACCCTCCGCAGCGCCTCGTCGTACCGCTGCGGCAGAGGCTCCTCGAACTGCCGGGCGACCTCAGCGACCAGCCCCTGCTCCCCGGAGTCCGGCCGTACGGAGGGGCCGGACTGGCCAGCACTCGTCACAGCAGGGGGTCCTTTCTTCGACGGCTTGGGCGGCGGGGTCGGCTCGGGCGGCGGGATCGGTCGGCCCGTCTGCTGCCCGTCATCGCCGATCGGCGAGCGGTGCTTTCCCATCCCGGGTTTGGTGTCCATCGGTGGCCCCCCAAGTCCGCACGACGCTAGCCGGATTCTCGGAACTACGTTAGGGGTTCATCCATGGTGATCGGGAGCGCCCAGCCAGTTCAGGTCACCTGTGCGGATGCGCCAGGCGGCAGGGTTGGGGGGCTGGCGGCGGGCCCTAGGACCCGGAGCCCGTCCCCCCGCCTGCCCCCACACCTACGCGTAATCCGACTCGGACTCGGACTCGGCCGCCTGCTCTCCGGCGGATTGTTCTGTCGGAATCCTTCTTCGGCTCCTCGGACTGTTTCTTCGTGCGCGTCGCGCCCCCACTTCCTCCCTCCCTTCCTTCCCTTCCTTCCTATACGAGTCCGCGCAGGCAGGACGAGGGACGAAGGGGAGAACCCCGGGGCCGAACCGTCTGCCCTGAAATACCCGGGTACGCGGTCGGCACGGCGAATGCAGCCTTGGTGGGATCAGCGGGTCAGCGAGACGGCGAAGGGCTGGAAGCCGTTGCGGCGCAGGATGTGCGGAACCACGAGGATCATGGCTTCGGTGGCGCGGGCCGTGGTGATGTCGCCGAGGTCCTCGATCCAAGCGGGTTGCCAGCCCAGGTCGCGGAGCAGACCGGTGACGGTCTTCTTCGCGTGTTCGTCGTTACCGGAGAGGTAGGCCGTCGGTGGGGCGGCCAGGGTGTCAGGGGCAGTCATGACCATGTACAACATGGTGTTGAGGGTCTTGACGACCTGGGTGTCGGGGAGGGCGGCCTGGAGTTGCTCGGCGAGGCTGCTGCCGGGGTAGCACAGATCGCCGGGCAGGCCGTCACCGGCGTCGCGGGTCGCGTTGGAGACGTCGACGAGGATCTTGCCGGCGAGTTCGGTACGCAGGCCCGCCAGACGCTCCAGGGCGCTGTCGCCGGGCGTCGCGTTGATCACGAGGTCCGCGGTGCGGGCCGTGGTGCGCTGGTTGGCGAAGGAGAGGCGGGGGCTCGTGCCTTCAGCGGCCGGCGCGGGCTCTTCTGTCGGGTTCCGGTGACCGAGGATGACGTGGTGTCCAGTGGCGGCGAACTTGCCGGCGAGGTTGGCGCCGACGCGTCCGGCACCCAGGATGCCGATGGTGGTCATGAGGTTGTGAGACCTTCCTTGCTGTGTGGAGCGGGACTTGGCGGGAGGGCGGAGCCGCTTGGTCGTCAGGCGATCGGTGACAGGACCTTGAGGGCGGCGGCGTGGATGCCGGGGGCGGCGGCCAGGAAATCGCGGCTGCCGGTGTTCCACGGCTCGCCCGCCAGATCGGTGACGGAGCCTCCGGCCTCGGAGACCAGCAGGGCGCCGGCCACCAGGCCGGAGCGGACATCGGAGAACTGCCAGAACGCGTCCATGCGTCCGGCGGCGACGTGGATGAGCTGCATCGTGGCGGGAACCGACACGCGCACGACCAGGCCGTTGATGAGCATGGCGGTGACGGAGTCACCGATCTGCCGGAAGGTGCGCTCGTCCTCGCCGGGTTTTGCCTGGCCGGTGCCGGTGAGCGCGGCGCCCAGATCGGTCTTGGCGGACACCTTCAGGGGTTGGCCGTTGAGGCGGGCGCCGCCGCCTGCGACGGCGGTGTAGGTGTCACCGGTCAGCGGCAGGTGGACGACGGTGAGTACCGGCTGGTTGTCGCGGACCAACGTGGCGGTGACGGCCCAGTCCTCCATGGCGTGGACGTGGTTGATGTTGCCCTCGGCGGGGTCGACGATCCACCACTCCCCCGGCGGGAGAGCGCCGCCGGCCAGCTCGTCCTCGGCCCACTGCGATCCTCGTCGGGCTCGCAGCAGCGGCTCCCGCAGGACGTCCAGCACCGCGTCGTCGTTGGCGTGGATCTCGTCGACGATCTCGTCCAGACTCACGCCCCGGGTGTGCGAGGTGTAGCGGTCGCGCAGCGTGAGACCGGCGGTCTTCACCGCGGCGGTCACGTCGGACAGGAGCGTCGTGTCGGCGTCGAAAGGCATGGCTGTGCTCATGGCGGACTTCCCCGGGTTCGGTTGATGCGAGGCGGCTTGTCCCGCACCCGCACTTCGAAGGTAGATGCCGCGACAACTAACAACAAGTGCATGCTATTTACTCGTAGAGTTACTCTCATGCAACTGGATCTGAACCTCCTCACCGCTCTGGACGCTCTCCTGGAAGAGGGCAGTGTCGCCGGTGCCGCAGCCCGCCTCCACGTCACCGCACCGGCGATGAGCCGCTCCCTGGGCCGCATACGCAAGGCCACGGGTGACCAGATCCTGGTCCGCACCGGCCGCAGCATGGTCCCCACCACCCGCGCGCTGGCCATGCGCGCACAGGTCCACGCCCTCGTGCAGCAGGCCCACCAGCTCATGTCCGCACAGCAGGAACTCGATCTGGCGGGTCTGGAGCGGGTGTTCACCGTGCGCTGGCACGACGCCCTGACCGCCGCCTGCGGCACCGCCCTGATCGCCGCCGTCCACCGCCAGGCACCTGGCGTCCAACTGCGCCTGCCCGCCGAACCCGGCACGGATGGCCCCGAGCTGCGCCGGGGCGAGGTCGACCTCGAATCGAGCTCCAGCCGGCCCGCCCTCCCCGACATCCGCCACCGCCTCGTCGGCAAGGACCGGCTGGTCGTCGCGGTCCGCCCCGGCCACCCGCTCACCGAAGGCACCCTGAGCCTGGAGCGCTACGCGGCCGCGGAACACCTCACCGTGTCGCGACGTGGAAGCCTGCACGACCGGATCGATGACGCCCTGACCACGCGCGGCCACGAACGCCGTGTCATCGCGGCCGGTCCCACCGCTGCCTTCGCTCTGCAACTGGCCCTCGGCACCGACCTGGTCGTCACCCTTCCGGAGGCGGTCACCCGCGCGGCCCGGGACCAGCTCGGTCTCGTCACGCTGCCCCTGCCACTTCCGGTGCCCGACGTCCCTCTGTACCTGCTGTGGCACCAGCGCTACGACGACGACCGCGCCCACGCCTGGCTGCGCGAGACGGCTGTCGAAACCATCGAGGCACTGTTCGCGCCACCGACCGCCTCTGCACAGTCCCACGCCCTCCCGACCGGCCAATGACGACTACGCCAGGAAGGCAGGGCCATACCCCCCGAACGCCTGACACACAAACACCTCTTGGGAGTGGATAATGGCAATTGCCGCCGCAATCAGGAAAGTTGGCGAGAGCGAGCAGGAAGCGCGCTACTCGTTCTCGAACGGAATCGACCCGGAACGTTTTTTGATCCTCGACAAGGCCCACGAAAATCTCCGCCCTGAAGACGGCATCGAAGACGTCGTCTACCGGGCCGTTGCGCGGAAGATCGCCACAGCCTGGAGCTGGGAGGGGACGGCCCCGGACCGACTGACAGTGAACTGCTGAGCTTGATGTCGTGGCTCGTCGGCGCTCAGCCGGGAAAGCCGGGAAATGCCGTCTTCGGAGTGCGCGTGCCGGCTATCGGTGGGGAGGGGAGGTACCAGCAGACTCGCCCGGTGCGACGAGGCCGGTCTCGTAGGCGAGGACGACCGCCTGGGCCCGGTCGCGCAGGGTCAGCTTGGCGAAGATCCGGGCCACGTGGGTCTTCACCGTCGCCTCACTGAGCGTCAGTTCCCGCGCCAGTTCGGCGTTGGACAGACCTCGTCCCATGAGGGTCAGCACCTCACGCTCGCGCGGTGTCAGCGCGGCCAGGTCCCGGTGGACGGCCGGAGTCGCCGGGCCCTGACCGGTTCTGGGGGCGCTGGACGCGAAGCGCTCCACCAGGCGGCGGGTGATCGAGGGGGCGAGCAGCGCGTCTCCGGTGTCGACCAGGCGTACGGCGGCGGCCAGATGCGCCGGGGTGACGTCCTTGAGCAGGAATCCGCTGGCCCCGGCGGCGAGGGCCGCGTAGACGTAGTGGTCGAGATCGAAGGTGGTCAGCATGATCACCCGGCAGTCCGGGGCCTGCGCGAGTATCCGGCGGGCGGCTTCCAGGCCGTCCATGGTGGGCATCCGGATGTCCAGGAGTACGACGTCGGGCCGCAGCCTCCGCACGGCTGCCACGGCCTCGGCGCCGTCGCCGGCTTCGCCCACCACGTCGATGCCGCGGGCGCTCAGGATCAGGCGGAAGCCGGTGCGTACCAGCTCCTGGTCGTCGGCGATCACGACGCGCGGGGCGGACGCGGTGTTCGTCGTCATGGCCGGTCCAGCGGGATCCGGGCGCGGACACGGTAGCCGCCGCCGAGACGGCGGCGGGCGTCCAGGTCTCCGCCGTACACGGCGACCCGCTCGCGCAGACCGATCAGCCCGCGTCCCGTTCCGTCCGCCCGGCCCTGCACGGGCTCACCCGGCGCGGGCCCTCCCGGCGCGGGCCGGCCGCCCGACAGGATGCTCGGTCCGCTGTTCAGCACCTCGACCCGCAGGGAGTGGTCCGCGTATCGCACCGTCACCTCGGCTTTCGCTCCCTCTGCGTGTTTGAGGGCATTGGTCAGGGCCTCCTGGATGATCCGGTAGGCGGTGACATCGATCCCGCTCGGCAGCGGGCGCGGTTCGCCCGAGACGCGCATCTCCACGGGCAGGCCGGCGAAGGCGATCCGGTCGATCAGCGGGCTGAGCCGGCTCAGGCTCGGCTGCGGTGACAGGTCGACGTCGTAGGGCTCGTCGTCGCCGTTCTGCGCGGGCGCGAGCAGGCCGAGCAGGTGCCGCAGCTCGGTCATCGTGTTCCGCCCGGCGGTCTCGACGGCGCTCATCGCCGCCGCGGCCTCGTCCGGCATCGTCGCCAGCACCTCGCGGGCGGCGCCGGCCTGGACCACCATCACACTCACGTTGTGGCTGACGATGTCGTGGAGTTCGGTGGCGATCCTGGCCCGCTCGGCGTCGACCGCGGTCCGCGTCGCGCTCTCGCGTTCGCGCTCCAGCAGCCAGCCGCGTTCCTCGATGGCCGCCCGGTGCGCCCGCCGCGCCCGTACCACCGCCACGCCCAGGCACCCGGCGGCGCCAACCGCCGCCGCCAGGGCGATGACCAGCCAGACCGTCCCGGATCCCCACACCGGACCATCTTCGCAGGTGTACGACGCGCCCCGCATCAGCCCCCGTACGCATCCGCGTACATCCCCGGGATGACCCGCCCGGACGGATACATCCGGGGGGTGACGCCCCGTCCGGGGCTCCGCCATAGGTTTCTGGCCATGACAACGGATCACGACAGCGCCCCGCAAGCGGTGGTGCGGCTGGACAACGTGCACAAGGAGTACGGCGACGCGAAGGCCCTGGACGGGCTGTCGCTGGAGATCATGGCGGGGGAAGCGGTCGCCGTGATGGGCCCCTCCGGCTGCGGCAAGTCCACCTTGCTCAACATGGTGGCGGGCCTGGACCGGCCGACTTCGGGCACCGTCGAGGTGCACGGTCATGACCTCGGGAAACTCAACGAGACCGGCTTGGCCCTGTTCCGGCGGCGCGGCGTCGGCATGATCTTCCAGTTCTTCAACCTCATCGACGATCTGCCCGTCCTGGACAATGTGGCACTGGCCGCGCAACTGACCGGCACCCCGGCCCGGCAGGCCCGGCGCCGTGCCCTGGAACTCCTGGACGAACTCGGTGTCGCCGAGCGAAGGAACAACTATCCGGCCACGCTCAGCGGAGGGGAGCGCCAACGCGTCGCCGTCGCAAGGGCGTTGATGAACCGTCCCGCCCTGCTGCTTGCCGACGAGCCGACCGGTGCCCTCGACAGCCGGTCGGGCGAACAGGTGATGGATCTGCTGATCGACCTCAACCAGATCGGCCAGACCCTGCTGATCGTCACCCACGACCCGCAGCTCGCCACCCGCTGCGCCAGCCGCCTGATCGAAGTCGCCGACGGCCGGGTCGCCCGCGAGAGCACGCTGGAGGCGACCGCGTGAGCGCCGTATGGAGAGCCTCGCGCGCGGCCGTGAAACGCCGCCGGCTCCAGACCTTCGTCATCGGGCTCGTCGTACTCTGCTCCACCACGACCGTCCTGCTCGCGCTGGCGCTGCTCGGTGCTGCCTCGGACCCCTTCGACAAGGCCTACGCCGCCCAGCGCGGCGCTCACACCGTGGCGACCTTCGACGCCACGAAGGTCTCGCGGGAGCAGTTGGCGCGGACCGCCCGGCAGCCCGGGGTTGAGGCCGCGGCCGGACCGTTCGGGCAAGCCGTCGTCGACATCCCCAAGGACTGGCTCTGGATGGCGGGCGGCGCCCTCACCGTGGTGGGCCGGGCGGATCCGGCGGGCCCCGTGGACCGGATCGAACTCCTGGAGGGTCACTGGGCCACCGCGCCCGGCGAGATCGTCGTCAACTGGTCCGCGCAGGGCTCCCCCGGCACCGCGCTCCTCGGTACCGAACTGAAGACCCCCGGCGGAACGACGCTGACCGTCGTCGGATTCGCCACCAGCATGAGCAAGTCGGCGAGCGCCTGGGTCTCGCCCGAGCAGGTGGCCGCACTGCACCCGGCCTCCGCGCAGATGCTGTACCGCTTCACGGACGCCTCGACGCAGGCCCAGCTGAGCGCCTCACTGGCCCGGGCCACCACAACCCTGCCCAAGGGGGCGCTGACCGGCGCGCAGACCTACCTCACCCTCAAGGACGCCTTCTCCGCGCTCGCCGACTCCTACCTGCCGTTCATGACGCTCTTCGGCATCCTCGGCCTGCTCGTCTCCACCCTGATCGTCGGCAACGTGGTCAGCGGGGCGGTCGTCTCGGGATACCGGCACATCGGGGTGCTCAAGGCCCTGGGCTTCACCCCGAACCAGGCCGTCGCCGTCTACCTGACGATGCTCTCCGTACCCGCGGTGGCGGGCTGCGTGCTGGGCACGCTGGCCGGCAACGCGCTGGCCCGCCCGATCCTGAAGGTCGCCTTCACCGGCATCGACGTGGGCCGGGCCTCCATCGGCGACGTCAGCCCCTGGGTGTCCGTGGCCTGCCTCGTCGGCATGCCCGCCCTCGTCCTGCTCGCCGCGCTGGTGCCCGCCCTGCGCGCCCACCGGCTGCCCGCCGCCCGGGCGATCAGCGCGGGCGGCGCGCCGCGGACCGGTCGCGGCCTGCGCGTCCAGCGGATGCTCGGCGCCACCCGGCTGCCGCGCCCGGTCAGCCTGGGCCTCGGCCAGCCGTTCGCCCGCCCCGGCCGCACCCTGCTGACCATGGCGGCCATCGTCCTCGGGGTCACCACGGTGACCCTGTCGACCGGCCTGACCAGCACGATGGTGGAGTACGACAACGCCGGGCGGGAGGACGCGGGCGCCAGGATCCATGTGACGACCGGGGGGCCGGGCAGCGACCGGACCCCGCCGCGGCTCAGCGACCCGCAGATCGAGAAGCAGCTGGGGTCCCTGCCGGGCGCGAAGGGGGTACGGGCCCGCGCGCTGTCCCAGGTGAACATGACCGGGCAGACCCAGCCCGTCTTCGCCGACTTCTACCGCGGCGACGATTCCTTGTACGAGCACACCATCGTCAGGGGCCGGGCACCGGCCGCGGCGGGTGAGATCGTGGCGGGGCCCGCGTTCCTGACCCAGCGCGGCCTGAAACTCGGTGACCGGGTCACGCTGGAGCTGAACGGCAGGAAGATCACCGCGACCGTCGTGGGTCAGCTCATGGAGGGCAACGCCCGCGCCCTGGAAGCCACTTGGGGGAGCCTTGCCCGGCTCTCCCCAGGGGCCCACGCCACCGAGTACACGGTACGGCTCGTTCGTGGCGCCGACGCGCAGGACTACGCCGAGGCGGTCACGGCACTCGACCCGGGCCTACAGGCCTCCGTGCTGGACTCCGGCAACGCCGGCACCGCCACCGTCATCGCCTTCTCGACGGTGTTCACGGTGTTGCTGACCATCGTCGCGTCGCTCGGTGTCTTCAACACCGTTCTCCTCAACACCCGTGAGCGGCGCCGGGACCTGGGCATGCTCAAGTCGATCGGGATGACCCCCCGGCAGGTGGTGGTGATGACGGTGACCTCGGTCGCCGGTCTGGGCGCGATCGGCGGCCTGCTCGGCATCCCGCTCGGGATCGTGGCGCACCGCCTGGTCGTGGACCATGTGGGGGTGGTCGACTTCCCCGCGTCCATGAAGGACGTGTGGCACGCGCCGCAGCTGGCGGCGATGCTCCTGGCGGGTGTGGCGATCGCCGTCCTCGGCGCCCTGCTCCCGGCCCGGTCGGCGGCCCGGATGACCATCGCCTCGGTACTGCACACCGAGTAGGTCACCCGTCGGCACCAACCCGCCCAGCACCGGCCCGCCCGCGGCTGCCCCCAGCTGATGACCAGGGTCGTCGTCGGCTGGGGCAGCCATGAGCGGGCTGGTGTTCGACAGGCGTACGTAATGACCGGTTATCGCCCTCTTAGGCCCTGCGGGTCCGCCGTGCGACAATGGACGGACACGAGACCGACCGGCACCGCGAGTGCCGGTCTTTGGGTTCTGGGCGTTGCCCCCTTCCAGGGCATCCAGCTCCCGCCATCGTCGGCCCGCCCCTCACACGGGGCGCTTCGCCCTTGGGCTCCTCACCCCCGAGAAGGGGGCTCGCCCACCATGCACTTCACCCTGCGGATCGACGGCACCACCGCCCACGTCACCGTGCACGGAGAAATCGACTACGCCAGCCTGCCCACGCTCCGCGCCGCCGCTGCGGGGCTGCCGCCGCAGGTGACCGAGCTGGTCTGGGACCTGCACGATGCCCGCTTCATGGACGTCGCGGGCCTCCACCTGCTCTTCGAGCAGCCGTCACCCCAGGGCCCGCCGCGCAAGACGACCGTGACCAACCTCGCGCCCCAGCCACTGAGGCTGCTGCTGCTCGCCACCGAGGTGAATCCCGCTCTCGAACTCGCCCACCTGCTCCCCGACGCGCCCCCGGCCAACCTTCTCGACGACTGAGAGGGACCAGGACAGGTCGCGTCCTCTTCGGCCCGGCGTGTGGCCCACGGGAAGTGCGGGCTCAGCAGGCACGATGAGGGCATCGGGAACGGCGCGGGCGTCCGTCATGGGGGCGCGCGACAACGTTCGACAGGGTTTCCCCGCGACGGCAACGTCGCCGGAAGGAAGGTCTTGGATGACGACCGTCGGCGTGGAAGAGGAGTACATGCTGCTCGATCCGGCGACGGGCCGGCTGGTGGCGCTGGCCGAAAAGGTGCGTGCCGCCGCCGGGCTCGAGCCCTTCGTCACCACGCAGGAGATCCAGTCGGAGTTGCTCCAGGCGCAGGTCGAGGTGGCTACGCCGGTGTGTGAGTCGCTGGAGGAGGTCGGTGGTCATCTGCTGCGTCTGCGGCTCGCCGTGACCGGGGCGGCGGAGGCATACGGCTGCCGCGTCATGGCCGGCGGGACGCCACCGCTGCGGCAGCCGTTGCCGGTGCCTGTCACGGACCAGGTCCGCTACCGGGCCATCCAGCGGCAGGCACCGCAACTGGTGGTCGAACAGCTGGTCAACGGCATGCACGTCCATGTCGCCGTACCCGACCGGCCCATGGGGGTCGAGGTGCTCAACCGGATCCGCGTATGGCTGCCGATCCTGACCGCCATGGCGGCAAACTCTCCCTTCTGGGACGGACGTGACACCGGTTTCGCGAGCTGGCGCACCGTGGTATTCGACCGCTGGCCGGTCAGCGGTCTGCCTCCCGCCTTCGCCGATGGCGCGGACTACGACGCACGAGTGGGGCGGCTGCTGGCGACCGGGGTCATCCGGGACACTCGCCAGCTGTACTGGCAGGCGCGCCTCTCCGACTCCTACCCCACCATCGAAGTGCGCAGCCTGGACGTCCAGTTGCGCGCGGACGAGGCGGTGATGTTCGCCGGGCTGGTACGCGCCCTCGTCGTGACCGCCATGAACGAGGCCCGGGCGGGAATCGCTTCCCCCGACATCCCTCCCGAGCTGGCGGACCTGGCGATGTGGCAGGCCGCACGCTA
This sequence comes from Streptomyces sp. NPDC043908, assembly GCF_056435525.1. Classification (NCBI taxonomy): domain Bacteria; kingdom Bacillati; phylum Actinomycetota; class Actinomycetes; order Kitasatosporales; family Streptomycetaceae; genus Streptomyces; species Streptomyces sp. NPDC043908. The sequence continues at coordinate 179,749 of NZ_JBWKEI010000014.1, forward strand.
CGGGCTCAGCGGCGAGCTGGTCCTGCCCACAGGGGAACCCTGCCGGGCCGGTGACGCCGTGGCCAGGCTGACGGAGTACGTGGGGCCGGCGCTGGAGGAAGCAGGCGACGGCCGCGAGATCACCTCTCTCGTCGATCGGCTGCTGCGGCAGGGCACAGGAGCGGACCGCCAGCGCCGGGCGCTGGAGTCGGGAGGCCTTGAGGCGGTCATCGACCTTCTGACCGAGGCCGAGTCGGGTGCGTGCGGCGAGACGGCCTGGCGGGACGGGCCCCAGGACGACTGTTCCGGCCTCGGGGAGCACCGGTCCAGCGGTTGACGCTCAGCGGCCGCACCCGGCCGGACGCCCCGCGCCTGCTCGCCGAGCCTCACACCACCACGTCAGCACGCTGGTTGCGGGTGTCTGACCGCGCCGAGGTGGTCAGGTGCGCAGATACCGTTCCATCCAGTCGGCCACGGTACGGCGGAACAGCCGACGGTTGTCCGCGCGCAGGAAGTCGTGGCCTTCCTCGTGCAGGGTCAGGAGCTCGGCGGGAACACCGCGTTCCCGGGCCGCCCGTACGAACTGCTCGGATTCTCCCGGCGGCACATTCGTATCGTGTTCGCCGTGCACAGCGAGCACGGGGACGCGCAGCTTGTCGATGCGACTCATCGGGGACAGGGCGCGCAGCAGCGGGCGGTCATGCTCGGGATGCCCGTACTTGTGTGCCGCGGACTCCGCGATCCACGGCTCCGTACCGGCGAAGAACGTCAAGAAGTCGGACATGCCGCAGACGGCGACCCCCGTGCGGAACAGGTCAGGGTGCCATACGAGCGAGGCGAACGTCAGGTAGCCGCCGTAGGAGCGCCCCGTGACCGCCAGCCGGGCCGGGTCGGCGAGGCCCGCCGTGATGAGGTGGGCCGCGCAGTCCGCGACGTCGTCGAGAGCGGCGAAGCGGCCGCTGCCCAGGTCGGCGTCGACGAACGACCTGCCGTGCCCGGAGGAGCCGCGGACATCGGGAGCGAAGACGTCCAGTCCTCGGCCGAGCAACTCCTGGTAGAGCGGGTTGAACACGGGCCGTTCCTGTTCCTCGGGGCCGCCGTGCAGATGGATCACGCACGGTGTCCGCTCCCCTGCCGCGCTCCCCGGGGCCTTGTAGTACCAGCCGCTCAGGGGCAGTCCGTCGCGTGCGGCGAAACGCAGGGGGACGGGCCGTACCGGCGGGCCGCCCGGCGCGACGGCGGTTACGTCGCGGGAGGACCAGGGCGTGCGCGACAGGGAGCCCAAGGACCCCGAGGACCCGGAGGCCCCCTCGTCATGAGCCCACCACACCCCCGGACGGCGCTGCGAACCGGACAGCGCAAGCACGAGCCGGCCGGGCCCCGCCAGGGTGACGCGTGTGACGACCTCGTGGGGAAGGGCCAGCGGCCGGGCCGGGCCGGCCTTGCCCGGGCCCGAGGCCGTTTGGGCCGGGAGCGTTTCCACGACTTCGGTTTCGCTCGCACCCTGCATGTTCCATACCAGTACGGCTGTACGGCCGTCATGGTCCATCGCGAGCAACTCCAGGTCATGGCCCGCGCGTTCCGCCACCACAGAGCTGCCGCGGGGCTCGCCGTCGGCGCCGAGATCGACCGCGAACAGCGCCGCGTACTCCCGGTCCGCATTGCTACGCAGCCACAGCGTCGACCCGTCGGGTGAGAACCGGCCGATCCATGGATCCTCGTCGGCGACGGGCACCGTATACGTCGTCGTGGAGTCGGCCGCACGCCAGACGATCCCCTCGCGCCGCCCGCGTGGCCCTCTGCGCAGCAGCGCGAGCGTCCCGTCATGGCTGAGGTCGCACACGCGCAGGGACGCGGCACCCGATTCGCTGACCAGCAGCACCGGAGAGGTGTGGGCGTCGGGGTCGATCAGATAGGCCGACAGGGTCCCGCCCGCCTGGGCCGTGGAGGGTGTGGTGGCCGGCGCCGCGAGATCCGGGTGTTCGGGTGCCGGAGTCGTCCGGGGTGGAGTGAGGAGCCGGTCCTCCCCCAGGAGCGTCGCACGCCCGTCCCGGTCGGCCCGGTGCGCTCGTAGAGAGGTGGCGACTGGGGTGGTGACTGAGGTGGATGACGGCGGCGCATGGGCCGGGCGGACGGCCGTCAGGCGTACGGCCGGGGCGGCGACGGTCACGGCGATGGCCGATCCGTCGTGCGTCCAGCAGCCCAGGTGGGCGGAGCTGCCCGGATCGGCCCCGGCCAGGACACGGCGGTCGGAACCATCGGGCCGCACGCACAGCACGCGCGTGTGTTCACCACCGCCCGGGGAGACGGTGTACGCGATCCAGCGGCCGTCCGGCGACCAGGACACTTCGGTGACGGGCTCCGCCGAGGAGTCCAGCAGCCGAGCATCGTCGCGGTCCACGGACGCGACCCACAGCTGCGGCACTCCGCCGCGATCGCAGATGAAGGCCACCTGGGTACCGTCGGCGTTGGAGCTGGGATACCAGCATCCGTGCGTGCGCAGCACGGTCACCGTGTCGCGCGGACCGCTCGCCTCGGGCAGCAGCACCGGTGTGGGATCGAAGTCGACCGATCCAGGCATGCGCGCCGCCGAGATGCCGGGCGGCTGGAGGGCATCCACCGCGGGGCCGGTGGCCCCTGGAACAGGAGCGGCCGTCGACCTGCGGGGCAGCACCTGCCAGGGTCGCGACCACGGCTCGCCGGTCATGTGATTCCGTGCGTCTGCAGCCATATCTCCAGCAGGGCCACCTGCCACAGCGCGTTGTTTCCGCGCCTGGTGCGGTGTTCGTCGGGCGACGCGAGCAGCTCGGCCACGTATGCCTCCTGGAACAGACCGCGTCCCTTGGCCTCGGGTGCCTCCATCGCCTCGCGCACCCGGTCCAGAACGGGGCCCGCCATGTGCCGGATCGCCGGTACCGGGAAATACCCCTTGGGCCGGTCGACGATCTCGCGGGGCAGCAGCTTTCGGCCGGCCTCCTTCAGCACACCCTTGCCCCCGTCCGCCAGCTTGAGTTCCGGTGGGCAGGCCGCGGCCAGTTCCACCAGTTCGTGGTCGAGGAACGGCACACGGGCCTCCAGTCCCCAGGCCATGGTCATGTTGTCGACCCGCTTGACCGGATCCTCGACGAGCATGACGTGCGTGTCCAGCCGGAGAGCCGCGTCCAGCGCGGTCTGCGCCCCGGGCACCGCCATGTGCTCCTCGACGAAGCGGCCCGAGACGTCCTCGGTCGGCAGCATGTGCGGTTGCAGGACCTGTGCGAGGTCGGCATGCGCACGGTCGAAATACGTCTTGGCGTACCTCTCCGCCTCGTCCTCACGGGCGACCTCCGCCAGTTCCGGGTACCAGTGGTATCCGGCGAAGACCTCGTCCGCCCCCTGCCCGCTCTGGACCACCTTCACCTCCTTGGAGACCTGCTCGGAGAGCAGATGGAAGGCGACCACGTCATGGCTGACCATCGGCTCGCTCATCGCCGCCACAGCCGCGTCCAGATCCGCCGACACGCGATCCGAGGGAACCAGCAACTGGTGGTGGGCGGTGCGGAACTCGCGGGCGACCAGGTCGGAGTACCGGAACTCGTCGCCCCTCTCACCGCCCTCGGTCTCGAAACCCACGCTGAACGTCATCAGGTCGTGCTGGCCCTCGTCGGCCAGCAGCGCCACGATCAGGCTGGAGTCCAGTCCGCCGGAGAGCAGGACTCCGACGGGGACATCGGAGACCATCCGGCGGCGCACCGCGGTACGCAGGGCGTCCAGGACCGCGTCACGCCATTCGTCCGGGGACATACCGGCGTACTCGGGCCGCCGCGTGTACGAGGGCTGCCAGTACCGGTGGTCGCGGTACGTCCCGTCCGGCTCCACGACGCGCACGGTGGCCGGAGGGAGCTTGCCCACGCCCTTGAGGACGGTACGCGGTGCGGCGACGGTGGCATGCCAGCTCAGGTACTGGTGGACGGCGACCGGGTCGAGGGAGGTGTCCACGTCTCCGGCGGCGAGGAGGGCGGGCAGCGAGGAGGCGAACCGCAGACGGCCCGGCGTGCTCGCCAGGTACAGGGGTTTGATGCCCAGCCGGTCACGAGCCAGGATCACACGGCCGGTGCGGTGTTCGGCGAGGGCGAAGGCGAACATGCCGAAGAAATGCTCGACGCAGGCCGTCCCCCACTGCTGGTAGGCCTTCAGTATCACCTCGGTGTCGGACGTCGACTCGAAGCGGTGGCCCATCCCCCGCAGTTCCTCGCGCAGCTCCCGGTAGTTGTAGATGCAGCCGTTGAAGACGCCGGTCATCCCTCCCTGGGCGTCGGTCATGGGCTGACTTCCCCGGTCCGACAGGTCGATGATCTTCAATCGGCGGTGCCCGAGGGCCACCGCGCCGCTTGTCCAGATTCCGCGGCCGTCGGGTCCACGAGCAGCCAGCTGCTCACTCATGCGCTCCACGGCCGCGAGATCGGGGCGCTCACCGTCGAAGCGGACTTCGCCACTCAGGCCACACATCGCGGTCCGCCTCCCTGGCAGGAGACCTGCTTCGCTCGCGGGAGGACAGGTGCCGACTCACAGTGCCGGGGCATTCCCCTGCTGATGCCCATGTTCAAGGTCACTCCTCGGGCCTTACGTCGTACCACCGGGAGTACGCCCCGGCCGACGCAACTTTTCGCGATGACCACCGGGTGCCCGGCACACACGCACGTAACCCCATCGCCAACTTTCGGGACACCCCGCCCCACAGATGGGTATCAGTTCCCTGCGGCTGAAGAGGTGAGTGCGCGCACGACATGGGAACTTGGAGCACAGGTCACCACTGGAGGTAGCACACATGAGCGAAACAACCCCGTCCCAGGCGGAAGGCGAGCGCGACGCGATCAGCGAGGAGGCGAACGGCCCGGCCTCGGACAGGCAGCCCGAGCCGCCCCGCACCACGCCGTCGCAGGCCGAAGGGGACGACGACCAGTCCGAGGACGAGACGGACGACAACGGGGACGGCATCGACGGCATCGACGGCTGAGACGGAAACGCACAGCCGTGGGCGGCCGTCGGTATCACCCATTTGGGTGTACCGGGGTGGGTGTACGCGAGCGCAGAACGCGGCAGGCCGGCGTGCGGACGTCGGGGCCGATCCACTGTTCGGCTCACTCAGGCAGCGCGCCGGATCCCGATGGTGTCCAGTGGTCCGCAGTGTCCCTACTGCGTCATCGCGGGCCGAGGAAAGGTGTTGCACCGTGCATCTGCGTCCCCGTCACAGTCGTCCATTGTTGCCCCTGGTTCTCCTTGCGTCAGCCGGATTCGTCGCGGTGGCACCGGGCGCTGCGGCCGCCCCACACATGGCTCCTACCGTTACCGCGGTAGCCGCCCAGGACCCCCCGCCGGACTCCCCGCCGAACCCCCTCTGCAACGGCACCCCGCTAGCCAGTACCCCGGGCTGCGCTGCCCCGGGAAAACAGCCCCCGGAAGCCAATCCGACGACGTCTCCCGTGCCGCAGACCCCCTCGCCGGGTGAGAACCCGCTCTGCACGGGCCCCCTCGCGAGTACCCCGATCTGCTCTGCCCCAGGGACGACGCCCCCCGCGCCGGGAGCCCGCTGACGACCGGCCTGCTGGGGGGCTGATGACGGCGTGCTTTCCCCCTTCGCCCCTCTCTGGTGCTCGCGGAGGCCGCCCGCACCGCCACCGTCACCGACCCCGTACGCTGCGCCGAGCAGCTCACCTCCATCGAGCAGACCGCGCGCGAGAACCTGGCCGAGGCCCGGGTACTCGTCGGCTCCGCCGCCGTGAGCGGCGTCGCGGCCGGATCACTGGCGGCCCCCCTGCGCAGGACCCTGGACCGTTTCGTCCAGGACACCGGACTCAGTGTCACCGCCGAACTGCCCGACATCGACCTGGATCAGCGCACACGCGTCGCCCTGCTGCGCTGTACGCAGGAATCCCTCGCCAACATACGCAAGCACGCGGGTGCCTCCGCCGTCGGAGTCGTCCTCTCCGAGCGCGCGGGCGGTGTCGAGCTGGAGATCACCGACGACGGTCGCGGGTTCGTCGTCGAGGAGTCCCGTGGGTTCGGCCTCGACGGCATGCGCCGACGGCTGGCCGAACTCGACGGCGAACTCACCGTCACCAGCTCCCTCGGGGACGGCACCCTCGTCCTCGCCTGCCTTCCCACGCACAGTCAGGACTGGCCCCGCGAGCGGGACGTGCTGCGCGCGGTCGCCGACGGTTTGTCCAACGCCGAGATCGGCCGTCGACTGGTGATCGGCGAGGCCACGGTGAAGACGCATCTTCTGCGAGTCTTCGCGAACTCGACGTCAGCGACCGCACGCGCGCCGTCGTCATCGCCCTGGAACGTGGACTCCTCGCGCACTCCTGAGGTCTCGACGTCCTGGGCTTCAACGCGCTGACGCTGAGGCCGTTCGTCCCTGCGAACTCAGTGGCGCGTCCTCGGCAGCTCTGATGCAGACCGTACGTACTGCGTTCCATTCGGGCGGGCGGCCAACAAAGCACCGGCCCCGCAGAGCTGGAGGCGCAGGGTCCCAACTGCTGCCCCGTGCGGAGCCGGTGCGCCATACACGTACCCCGCCTCGCGCCCGATACGCCCGGGCCATCCCCTACTTCGGGTGAAAGGTGACGTGGGTATGGCGTGGGGGGGGGGGGGGGGGGGGAGGGGGGGGGGCCGCCCCCCCACCCCCCCTCCACCACCCCTC
>NZ_JBWKEI010000014.1:186419-228599 GCF_056435525.1 Streptomyces sp. NPDC043908
CACCGTACCCCCCCCTCCCTCTCTCTGCGGGAGTGTGACTCCTCCCCCCCCCCCCCCCCCCCCCCCCCCCCCCCCCCCCCCCCCCCCCCCACACCCACGTCACCAGAGGTGATCCTCACCCCGAGGGGTACCGCCTACCAGCGGTACCAGCGACCCCTACGGCCGCCACTGTCCGCGGACCGGACAACGAAGCCCAGCAGCCACACGACCAGCACGATCACCGCGATCCACCACAGCGCCTTGAGGGCGAAGCCCGCGCCGAAGAGAATCAGAGCCAGCAGAAGAACCAGAAGCAGGGGAACCATTGTTATCAACCTCCTGGCCACCTGATGCCCTCACATCGCGCCTACATGCATGCGAATGTGGATTGCACCAACCCGTCGCGTGGTCGGGCGCCGGGTCGGGGCGCCCGACCACGCACTGCCTGGTCAGAGGTACGGACGGGTGATCAGCTCAATCGCATGACCAGCGGGGTCCTTGAAGTACACACCCCGGCCGCCGTGCTCATCGTTGATCTCGTTCGGGCGTCGCATCTGGGGATCGGCCCAGTGCTCGGTGCCCTGGTCGCAGAGTCGCCGGTACGCCCGGTCGAAGAGCTCGTCGTCGATCAGGAACGCGTAGTGCTGCATCTGGATGTCCACCGGCGGCTCGGCGAACTGAAGCAGTACGCCGTCGGAGAGCTGGATGTTGGTGAACGGGCCCCAGGACGGTGCCTCGGGGAGTTCGAGGAGCTCGCGGAAGAAGCGGGCCGACTCGTGGCGGTCCTTGGCGGCGATGATGGTGTGGTTGAACGCGACTGACATGCAGGTGACCTCGTTGTTGTTCGGCACGGAGAACGGACGCGCGACGCACGAGCGTCGGGAGGTCCGCGTGCCGAACCGAGGGGGTGCCTGCCGCGCACCCGGTGGGGGATCAGCCCTCCACCGGGTGGCCCATCCGTGTGTGGCGTATCGCCGGTCCGGTGTTCACGTCGGGTGACCTTACTTGATCTCGCCAGTCGCGACAACAGGGCAGTGATCGGAGCTCAGTTGGCGAAGAACGGCGAGTCGGCCCGCAGCGTCGGCATACAAAGGCCCGTCGCGCGGCGGGCCCTCCCCCTCACGTCCCCGAGGGCCGCGGCTGCTCGGGTGGAACCGAGCTCTCGGCGACCTCCATCCACTGGTCCAGGTCGGCCTGGGTGAACTCTGTCCACGGCGGTATCTCGGGGAGCTGTCGGAGAAGTTCGTAGGCCTCGGGGATCTGGGGACCGCGGAGGACAGGGCAGTGGCAGCCGGCGATGACCTCGGCGTCCAGGTGTTGGAAGTCGGTGACGACCCTCCCGAACTTCTCGGGATCCAGCAGCGCGACCCAGGGGGAGACCAGACTGCCGCCGAAGAACTGGCCGTCGCGGAATTCGTCCGGCGACAGCGCCGCCATGTCGGGCATGGGAGTCGGCACGTTCGTGGCGAAGGTGTCGACGGACCACAGGACGTTGGTCTTCCGGTCGAAGAGAGCCCGGGTTGTGGGGTTGTCGTACAGGGGCGGCCGTTTGGCGACCAGGGTGCGATCGCCCGCGTCGATCGTGTCACCGTCGGTCATGAAGCGGCACCGGTTGATGGGCGTCTCCCACTCCTCCGCCATGCGGCCGATGGAGAACCACGTCGTCAGCAGGGTCGCGTTCGGGCACTGGGCGAGGACCGCCAAGAGGTTGCCGGCGTGGTCGCGGTCGTCGTGGGTGAGGAAGATCCACCGTACGTCCAGCGGATCCACGACAGACCAGGCCGCCTCCAGCCACTGGGCGCGCACCGCGGGCGCCCCGGTGTCCACGAGGATCGGCTCGGCTCCTCGGATCACCATCGAGTTCATCGGGAAGTGGCCGACGGGCGGGGCCTCAAGGGCCCACGGGATGACAAACGTCTCTTCGGCGATCTTGTACGGCTGCAGAAGGTTGAACGTCTCTGTGGTTGTCATCGCTGCTCTCCCTGGCGAGTCGCCGCAACGTCCCCCAACCAGTCCAGCCCCGCGCCCGGGCCGACGTCAACCGCCGGATGCGTAGTGGTTGACCGGGTGGGCGACGATCCCGCGTGGCGTATCGCAGAAACCCCTTGAACTGCTGCGAAATCAGCTCACCCGACAGCGTCCAGCGCCGGGGCGATGGTGGCGAAAGCGCGGTTGGTCAGTTCGGCGGGGTCCTCGGCACCGTCGCTGCCGCTCCACCGTTGCAACACGGTGTCGAAGGCGGTGAGCGCCATCCCGGCCGCCAGCCGGGGGTACAGCGCGGTGTCGGGGTCGAGTCCCAGCCGCCGCGCCAGCTCTCCTGCCAGATCGTCGCGCCACTGGTCCTGGCGCTCCAGAAAACGTGCGCGCAGGGCGGGGGTGCGCAGGATCAACTGGACCACACGCAGCGCCCGGTCGGAGTGGTCGGCGCAGGCGGCCATGGAGACCCAGACGGCGTGCCGCAGGGCCACCGAAGGCCGCTCCCCGGTGGGACGCGACGCCAGCGTTGTGCGCATACCGGTACCCAGGTCGGCCAGGAACTGGACGACCACGTCCTCCTTGGACGCGAAGTACCGGAAGAACGTCCGCTTGGACACACCTGCGGCGGCCGCGATCTCGTCGATGGTGACCGCGTCGAACCCCTTCAGCGCCAGAAGCTGGAGGGCTGCTTCGCTCAGCTCGTTGGAGACCAGCTGGCGTTTGCGCTGGGCCATGGTGACTTCAGGGCGGGAGTCCACCGACCGATCGTACGCCATGCCATTCATGGCACTCGGTAACGTCTTGACACCGAGTGTCATAGACGGCAGCGTGTGACGCATGATGAAGAAGGAGCGCTGGACCGCCGATCGGATCCCGGAGCAGGCGAGGAGGGTGTTCGTCGTCACCGGGGCCAACAGCGGCCTCGGCCTGGCGACCACCCGTGCACTCGCCCGCAAGGGCGCCCGCGTGATCCTCGCGGTACGCGACGAGGCCAAGGGCCACCGGGCCGCCGCAGCGATCACCAGTGAGCAGCCCGGCGCCGACCTCGAGGTGCTCCGCCTCGACCTGGCCGATCTGGATTCGGTCCGTGCGTTCGCCGGTCGGTTGCGCGCCGATCACCCGAGGCTGGACGTACTCGTCAACAACGCCGGCGTGATGGCACCGCCCCGCTCGCTGAGCGCCCAGGGGCACGAGGTGCAGTTCGCCGGCAACCACCTCGGCCACTTCGCACTCACCGGTCTGCTGCTCGACCTGCTGACCGACGGCCATGACCCCCGCGTGGTCACGGTCAGTTCGACCAACCACCGGCAGGGACGCCTCTACTTCGACGACCTGTCCGGTGAGCGCACGTACTCCCCCATGCGGTTCTACAACCAGTCGAAGTTCGCCAACGCCGTCTTCGGATGGGAACTCCACCGGAGGCTCACCGCGGCCGGCAGTCCGGTGCGCAGTGTGCTCGCCCACCCCGGCTACACCTCCACCAATCTGCAGACAAGCGCGCCGGTGGGCATGGTGAAGATGCTGTTCGGCCACATCCTCGCCCCGCTCGCCCAGCGCGCGGAACAGGGTGCGCTTTGCCAGCTGTACGCGGCTACCGCCGCGGATGTGGAGAGCGGTGAGTTCATCGGGCCGGACGGCTTCGCCGAGCTGCGCGGCGGCCCGACGCGCGTGCGGTTGGCCACGGCGGCGGCCGACCCGCAGACCGGCCGCCGTCTGTGGGAGCTGTCGGAACAACTGACCGACGTGCGGTTCCCGCTCCCGGCCCCGGGGCGCTGACCCAGGCAAAAATGCGGGGCGACACGGCTGGGTGGGGGGTTTCCCTGGGTGGGGAGTCTCCCGGGGTCGCGTTAACGTGGTGGACGTGACGGGAAACGATGCCGACCGGCGGTGGTCGGAGTCCATGCCGGCGGCCTACGAGCAGTATCTGGTCCCGGTGGTCTTCCAGCCCTTCGCCGAGGATCTGGCGGCCCGAGCGGCGGCGCTCCGCCCCCGACGGATCCTGGAACTCGCCTCCGGCACCGGCGCGTTGACGTCGGTGTTGATCGCGGAGGCACCCGCAGCCGAAGTGACAGCCACCGACTTGAACGAGGCCATGGTCGCCTACGGGTCGGCACGGGTACCCGATGCCATGTGGCGGCAGGCCGACGCGCAGCGGCTGCCGTTCCCGGACGGGAGCTTCGACCTGGTGGTCTGCCAGTTCGGCGTGATGTTCTTTCCCGACCGGATCGCGGCCTTCCGCGAGGTCCGCCGGGTCCTGGCTCCGGGCGGGCGGTTCCTGTTCAACACCTGGGGTCCGCTCGGTACGCACGCCTTCGGAGCCGCGTTGCAGGCCGGCCTCGAGCGCGCCTTTCCGGACGACCCGCCGCACTTCCTCCCCACCGTCCCGCACGGCTACGCCGACCCCGCTGTCGCGGCCTCCGACCTGGCGGCCGCCGGATTCGCCGTCGAGGAGGAGCATGAGCTGACGCTTCAGGGCCGGGCGGCGTCGGTCGCCGATGTCGCCACCGGTTTCCTCGCCGGAACGCCGGTACGCGCGGGCGTGGAGGAGCGCGGCGACGAGCAGGCCGTCCGGGACACCGTCATCGCGGAGATGACGGCCCGTCTGGGCTCCGGGCCGGTGAACGCCCCGATGACGGCGTACGTCTTCCGCGCCGCGGCCCGAACAGAAGCGGCCCGGACAGCATAGGGAAGGCTGCCGCATCTCGCGGTCGTCTTCCCACTGGGTGACAACTCTGTGCGGCCGCTGCCTCCACGCAGGGCCGGCGTGAGCGCAGCGGCGGCCCGTCGTCCGCCTGGATGGCGGACAGCGGCACCGACGCCCGCCCACCGCTCGCATCCGGCGTGCGTCCCTCCGTCACAGGGCCAACCACACCACCGGCCCTGTGACGGAGGGACGCCCACGCAGCCCGTCCCGCTCCACGCCCTACGTCAGCCCAATCCCGGGCGCCGACCGCCTTGCGGGGGATTCTGGTGGCGCACCAGCAAGCGGGGCCCCTCGTACGGCGGCGGCCCCCAGCCTGTCCGAGGAGGAAGTGTGCCCGGCCCAGAAGACATCCTCGCCCCGGGCGGCGCGGACGACGACCAACAGCTGTTGCAGCAGGTGGCCCACGCCCTGCGAGAGCTGCATCCGCAGGCCTCGATGGCGCAGATCGCCCGGGAGGTGGGGGTGGCGCCGACGGAGCTCTATCGCCGCTACCCCACCAAGGACGCGCTGCTGCTGGCCCTGGCCACGTCCTTCTTCGACGGCCTCCTCAGACACGCGCAGGAGGCCCGCGCACTGCCCGCCGAGCAGCAGTTGCAGTACTTCCTGCGGACGGTCGGCCTGCATCTGGCCACCAGCCGCAGCGTTCTGCCCCACGCCTTCGGAGAAATGTCCCTGCCCGAACAGCGTCACCGGATTTACGCGATCATCGCCGACCTGCTGGCCGGCGCCAAGGAGACCGGCCACGTTCATCCGGACACCGACGTGGCCGACATCGGCGCGATCATCTGGGGCATGCGGGGCGTCATCGAGATCACCGGGGCCCTTGCTCCCGACGCCTGGGAACGCCACCTCGACATCGCCCTGGCCGGCCTCACCAATCCCCGCCTCACCTTCAGCGGGCCGCCCATGGATGTCGACCGGCTGGACCAGGTGATCAGCGGACGCCGCCCGCAACGCTGACCCGGCGCCGCGCCTGTCACCTGGGGGTGATGGCGATCCCTTCCGGGTGGTGGCCGGTTTCCAGCGTCGCCCGCACCTTGGGCTGCGTGGGGTCGATCACCGTGACGGTGTCGGACTCCTCGTTGGTGACCCAGACGCGGCTGCCACCCGGGCTGACCGCCAGGCCCTGCGGTGTCTTGCCCACGGGCACCCGGGCCAGGACGCGTCCTGACGTCGTGTCGATGATCAGCAGGACGTCGGCGCCGGAGTCCGTGGCGTAGAGCCGCCGTCCGTCGGGGCTGACGCCGACGCCGACCGGGGCTTTGCCGACCGCCCAGGTGTCCACCACTCTGCCCGCTCCGGTGTCGATGACGGAGATGCTGCCGGAACCCGTATTGGCGACGTAGACCCTTTCCCCCTTCGCCGTAGCGGCGATTCCGCTCGGGAAGTCGCCTACGGGAATCCGGCCCAGCGGCTGGTATTCCGCGGACAGCATGGTGACGTCATTGGTGCCGCTGTTGGTGACGTACGCCGGTCCCTGCGGGATGGTGGCGATGCTGTGCGGGAGTTCACCCACCGGAACCGTCACGACCACCTTACGGCTGGCGGTATCGATGACCGATACATTGTCGCTGCCCCAGTTGGCCACGAACACGCGGCGCCCGTCGCGGCTCGGCGACGCGGAGAACGGATAGGCGCCTACGGGTACGTTCGCCACGACTTTGCGGCCGGTGGTCTCGATGAAGGAGACCGTGTCGGAGACCCCGTTCGCCACATACACGTAAGAACCGTCGGGAGCCGCGCCCACGCCGGTCGGTCCCGTGCCCACCTCTGTGGTGCCGACGGCCCTTTCCAGCCGGACGTCGAAAGCCGAGACGCTGCCGGAACCGCTGTTGGCCATGAACGCGACGATGCGCATCGGATAATCGGCGGCGGACGTGCGGTGCGCCGCCGGTGCGGTGAGCGGAGACGGCCCGGGCGAGGCCGCTGCCGTGGTGCACGCCATGACGGCCAGCGCGGAACCGAGCGCCAGACGGAAACGGAAGCGTGAGAGGGAAAGCGGGGGGACGCGGGAGGGAGGGAGGCTTACGGCGGCAGCGGACCGCGAGCGTTCTGGCGCACGGCCGAGTCCGAGAACTCTCAGCATGTTTCTACCTTTGCGTCTGTCACACAGGGGATCTGGACGTACACGCGTGATCAAACGCCCGACATCGATATTCCGCACGGGCAAATAAAGAAGTCGTTCTTTCACGTGGCGCTATCTGGACCAAGTCGCCCATTACGCATACATGTCGGAGTAATATAAATGCAGGATCTCCGTCGCCCCGGAGGCCACCTGCGGAACATTCCGCTCACAACGCCAGGTCAGTTCGTGGTTCACCGTGCGGAGATTCCATAACCACTTGTCGACATGCCGCCTGTTCCGACACGGAAGGGACGTTCCTGCGAACACTCCTTTCGCGCCGAAGAGCGGGGAATCACGGCACCCGAAGGCCGCAATATCCGGGCGACTTAGTTCTTTCTGGCATCCAATGGGACAGGGGCATGAGGATTTATCGACAACGGACTGGTGACGTGTGTCGCCATGGTTGGTCACGCACCGTGCTGGAGGAGGACGCCGACCAGTTGCCGCCGGACGCGGCGCGCGCGGCGCGTACCGTCGGCGCGGAGACGGCCCGGCTGTCCCGGCTGGTCGAGGACCTGATGGAGATCTCCCGCTTCGCCGCCAAGGCGGTACGGCGCAACGCCGCCGAGACCGACCTCGCCGACACCGTCCGCGCCTCCCTCACCCTGCGCGGCTGGACCCGGGCGGTGGAGGCGCGCCTGCCCGAGGGCATTCGGGCGGTCGTCGACCGGCGCCGTATCGACGTGATCGTCGCGAACCTGGTGGGCAACGCGCTGCGGCACGGCGCCCCGCCGGTCACCGTCACCCTCGGGACGGCGATCGGAGCGGACGGGCGCGACCGGGAGGTCAAGGACCTCGATACGGTGGTGAAACTGCTGGCCGCGGGTCCACCGCCCGCCGAACAGCGCGACGGGCTCACCTCACTCGTCCGCCTCGGCGGTTACTCGGTGACCGGAACGGCCGCCCGCGTCACGGTAGTCCTCGACGGTCCCTGGGCGATGTCCGGGCGCGACCAGGGAACAGGCCAGCTGGTGTGCACACTGCCCCACGCCCAGTCCGTACTCGACCCGAGCGTCAGGGCCGACGACGTGCAGGTCACGGTGCGACCGGACGAGGGCGCCACGTTGGGACCCTACCGGTGCGCCGAGTTCCTCAACCGGTGAGGCGGGGCGGGGTCGCCCGGTCAGGCCGGGGAGAGTCCGGCGGGGTGCGACGGCCGCGCCAAGGCGTCCAGAGCGGTGAGCTCGCTCTCGGACAGACGCAGGGTCCCGGCGGCGACGTTCTGCGTGAGGTGGTCGAGGTCGCCGGTGCCGGGGATGGCCAGGACGTGGGGGCCCTGGTGCAGTGTCCACGCGAGCCGGATCTGCGCCGCGCTCACTCCGTGGGCGCGGGCGATGGCGTGCAGGGTACTGCTGTCCCCGGTGGTCGCTCCGGCCGTGCGTCCGGCTCCGGCGATCGAATAGAACGGTACGAAGGCGACGCCCTGTTCGCCGCATGTACGCAGGAGCTGATCCTGCTCGGGTGACGCCCCGATGCCGTGCATGTTCTGGACGCAGGCCACCGGGGAGACGGCCTGCGCCTCGGCCAGGTGGTGGGGGCGGATGTTGGACAGGCCCAGATGGCGGATGAGCCCGGCGTCGCGCAGGTCGGTTAGGGCGCCGAACCGCTCGGCGATCGAGTCGGTGCCCACGATGCGCAGGTTCACCACGTCCAGGTGGTCGCGGCCGAGCTGGCGCAGGTTCTCCTCGACCTGGCCGCGCAGCTGCTGGGGAGTGGCGTGGGGCAGCCAGTTGCCCGAGGCGTCCCGGCCCGGGCCGACCTTGGTGACGATGACGAGGTCGTCGGGGTAGGGGGACAACGCGTGGTTGATCAGTTCGTTGGCCGAGAGGCGCGGTGAGAAGTAGAACGCGGCGGTGTCGATGTGGTTCACGCCGAGTTCGACCGCACGCCGCAGCACCCGGACTGCCTGTTCGCGGTCGCGGGGGATGGCATCGGGTATCAGCGCCTCGCCGTACTGGGGGAGCCGCATCGTGCCGAAGCCGATGCGGTGGACCGTGAGGTCGCCGAGTGTCCAGTGGCCCGATGCCGCCGCGGTGATCGTGTCCGAAGTCATTCCGGAAGGATCTTCCCCGGATAGAGTGACCGCCATTGATTCACCTATAGGTGAATCCACCAGAGGGTGTGGTAATCGTGGCGGAACTGGCGTTCTCGACGGGTGACTTGGCGCAGGTACGGTTCTCGGTCTCGCCGATGTGGCAGGTGGTGACCAGCTTCCGACTGCTGTCCCAGCACGCTTGCGCATCCCCCGTGCACCGCCCGTGGATCGAGCAGGTCCGGCCGCGGCTGGCGGCCGCCGGGCTGGACAGGGGCTGGCTCGCGGACCTGATCCCGCCGACCGGCTTCTTTCCGCACTTCCTCAACCCCGCCCCCGCCGGAGCCGCCCCGGGCCTTGTTACGGAGCTGGCCGCCATGCAGGACACCCCCGCCGATCGGATCCGCCGCGACCTCGACCACCTGCACTACCACCAGGGCCCCCTCGGCCCCCGGCTGCGGTCGCTGCACCACGACCCGGGCACCCGGCTGCCCCGGCTCGCCCAGGAGATCCACACCTACTGGGAGCTCGCCATCGCCCCCTACTGGGCACGCGTCCGGGCGGTCCTGGACACCGACGTCTTCCACCGGGCCCGCCAGATCGCCGAGCACGGCGCGGGCCACGTCCTCAACGACCTGCACACCGCGGTGACATGGGACGGCAACGCGCTGCACCTGACCCGCCGCAGCCGGCCCCTGTCCCGCAGCGCGGCGGGCCCGGGTCTCCTGCTCATACCCTCCGCCTTCGCCGGACAGCGGCTGCCCACCCGGGTCTCACCGCCCGAACCACCCCAACTCGCCTATCCGGCACGCGGCACCGGCACGCTCTGGGCCCCCGGCCCCACCACCGACACCGACACCGACGCCCTCGCGGGCGTACTCGGCCGCTCACGGACCCGGCTGCTGACCGAACTGGACACCCCGGCCTCCACCACCCAACTGGCCCACCGCACCGGCCTGTCCCCGGCCGGCGTCTCCCAAAACCTGAGCGCACTCCGTAACGCGGGCCTGGTCAGCGCCCACCGGGCCGGCCGCTCCGTCCTCTACGCCCGCACCGCGGCGGCCGACACCCTCCTCGAAGCCACCTCCACCACCCGATGAGGACGGCCGCCCTCGCACAGGGTCAGCAGGCGGACGAGAGCCGGTGACCCGCGGTGGACCAGGCACAACGGCACCCGTGACAGGATCCGTGGGTATGAGCATGCAACAAGCGGATCGCCCTGTCGCCCTGGTCACCGGGTCCACCTCGGGGATCGGGGAGGCCGTCGCGCGGAGGCTGGCGGCGGACGGGATGCGGGTCGTCGTGCACTCGCGGCGCAGTGCGGAGGCCGGCGAGGCACTGGCCGCGGAACTCGGCGGGGACTACGTGCGGGCGGACCTGGCCGTGGAGGAGGAAGCCCGGGGGCTGGTCGAGACGGTGCTTGAGCGGTGCGGGCGGCTGGACGTGCTGGTGAACAACGCGGGCATCAGCTGGCCGATCCCGCACGACGACCTCGCCGCGGCGACACCCGCCGACTGGCGGCAGCTCCTGGAGGTCAACCTCATCGCGCCCTGGGTGCTGTGCACGGCGGCGCTTCCGGCGCTGCGCCGATCCCCGGCGGGCGGCAGCATCGTGAACATCACCAGCCACGCCGGGGTGCGCCCCAAGGGCTCGTCCGTGCCGTACGCGGCGAGCAAGGCGGCGCTCAACCACGTGACCCGGCTGCTCGCGTCCGCGCTCGGGCCCGAGGTGCGGGTCAACGCGGTCGCACCCGGGCTGGTGGACACGCCGATGACGAAGGACTGGGCGCAGGCACACGAGCTGTGGCGGGAGCGCGCGCCCATGCGCCGTCCGGCCCAGCCCGCCGACGTGGCCGACCTGGTGGCTTCGGTGATCGCCAGTACGTATCTCACCGGCGAGGTCATCGTGCTCGACGGCGGGCTGAACCTGACCTGACGGCTGTGCACGCGGCAAGGACCGGCTTGGGCCGACCGTGCTGGAGCTATCCCGAGGGGATGGGGATCGGGATCGTGGCGCTGACCACGTACCCACCGGTGTTGTCCGGCCCCGCGCTGAAGAAGCCCCCCAGCAGATGCACCCGCTCGCTCAGGCCGATGAGGCCGTGCCCGCCGCTGGGCAGGTCCAGCGGGGCGGTGCCGGCCACGGCGGCGGTGTTGCGGACCTCCACCCTCAGCTCATGACTCGCGCACCGCACCCGGACCCGGGCCTTGGCCCCCGGGGCGTGCTTGCGGACGTTGGTCAACGCCTCCTGCACGATCCGGAAGGCGGCTCGCTCCACGCCTTCCGGGCACGACGCGCACTCCTCGTAGCCGATGTCCGCGTCGACATCCACGGCGCTCTCGGCGAGGAGCCGCGGAAGGTCCGAGAGGCGCGGCTGGGGTCTGCGCTGCGCGGAGCCCGCTCCCGCGGCCCGCAGTACGCCGACCATGTGCCGCAGTTCCTCCAGGGTCCTGACGGCAAGCGTCCGGATGGTGTCGGCGGCATCCCGCGACGCGAAGTCCGGCGTACTCATGCGCAGCGCCCCGGCCTGCAGACTGATGAGGCTCACCTGGTGGGCGACGACGTCGTGCATCTCCCGGGCGAGCTGCGTGCGCTCCGTGGCCAGTACCTGCTCCGCCAGCAGACGGTCCTCCCTGCTGCGCCCCTCGGTAAGTTCCTTCAGCCGCGCCGTGAGCTCGCAGCGCAGGGCGACCGCGCGCCCCAGCGCGACTGCGGCGATGGGTGCCCCCAGCTTCTGCTCCAGCCAGAACATGCTGGTCAGCCTCTCCGCCAGCGCCTTGGCCTCCAGTGGGTTGGGCAGGATCTCGGCGGCGGTGACGAGCACGGCGCAGGTCGTCAGGAGCAGGCGGCTCGGCCTGAGGCGGCTGACGGTGTACAGGGCGATCAGGGCTGCCAGCCAGGCGCTGCCCGCGAACTGGCCCGGCAGGGTGAGGAACAGCGTGGTGACCGGCATCCGCAGCCGGGCGAACAGCGCAAGACCCGCGCCCAGGGACAACGCCTGCTCCAGCGTGCTCAGCTTGGCTTCCGTGATGAAGGTGTCGCCGACGGCCAGCACCACCGGCCCCAGGATGTACAGCAGACGCCACTGTGCGGGAGTGAGCGTCATACGGGGCGCCGGGGCTCGTCCGCGCGGCCTCCCACCAGTCCCGCCCGCTCCGCGACGACGGCCGCCTGCACCCGGTTGAGGCCGCCCAGTTTCCCCAGCAGCGCACTGACATGGTCCTTGACGGTGCCGTGCGCCAGGTGCAGACCGGAGGCGATCTCCGCGTTCGAGAGTCCCCGTCCGAGCAGGGCGAGCACCTCGCGTTCACGGTCGGTGAGCCCTTCCACCGCCCGCCTCGCCTGTCCGGCGTCCCCGGTGCCCTGCACGTATCCCCCGATGACCGTGCGGGCCACCGTGGGATCGAGCGTGCTGCCGCCGGCGGCCAGGACGCGGACGGCCCGTACGAGCTGTTCGGGCTCGGTGTCCTTGAGCAGGAAGCCGGACGCTCCGGCGCACAGGGCCGTGGCGAGGTACTCGTCCGTGTCGAACGTGGTCAGCATGGTGACGGCCGGCAGCCGCTCCCCCAGGACGGCGGTGAGCCGGCTCAACACGGTCAGCCCGTCGACGTCGGGCATCCGGATGTCCAGCATCACCACGTCGGGCCGCTGCGCGAGGACGGTGTCCACGGCCTCGCCGCCGCAGCAGTCCGCGACCACGTCGATGTCCGGCGCCGCGGCCAGGATCATCCGCAGGCCTGAACGGACCAGCTGCTCGTCGTCGACGACGACCACGCGGATCGCCCGGTCTTCCCGTTCCGCTGCCACGGATCCGACTCTAGGCCGCAACCTGGCGGGCCGCCGTGTGAGGAGCGGGTCCTTACCCCCGCCGGGTGGCGGGGGCCGAAGGCGACGCCGGGCGGATCCCCCGGCCGGTACCCGTGGGTCATGGTGGTTCGTGTGGTCCCCGTGCCGTACGCGTCGCCGTAAGGCCGTCACCGTGGGTCCACCCCCCTCCAGGCGCCTCCACCCGCCTCACCCCTGAGCGTATCGAGCAGCCTGGCACCTCCCGGCCATCGCCTTCTGACGTAGACGGGCGACGTCCGCCGGCCGAGGACCCACCGCCGGACCGGCACCGCCCCCACGCGGCACGCCGGCCGGACGGCGAGGAAAGGTATCTCTCGTATGTCGCACACAGGCAGTCGTACGGCGCCGGAGCCCCGGTACGGAGCGTCCCCGCTCGCGGGACGCGAGGCGGAACTGCGCGTCCTGCGCGACGGCGTCGTCGCGTCCGCGGCCGGCCACCCCTCCCTGGTCCACCTCACCGGCGAGTCGGGCATCGGCAAGACGTCGCTCATCCAGGCCCTCACGGGTACGCGTTTCGGCGTCCCGGTCCTGGTCGGCAGCGCGTGCGGCGCTCCGCTGGAGCGGGACTTCTCCTTCGGGGTGGTCCGCCGGCTGTTCGCCGACCTCCTCGCCAGGACCGACGAGCCCACCCGCGTGGCCCTGCTGGAGCTGGCGGGCCCCCCGGCGCGGCTCGTGCTCGACGAGGCCTCCCCCGACATCCGCCGCACCAGTACGTACACCACCCATCACGCACTGTTCAAACTCATCGCCAAGCTCGCGGAACGCTCGGCCCTGCTCCTCGCCGTGGACGACGCCCACGCCGCCGACGCCCCGTCGATGCGCTTCCTCGCCTACGCCGCCCACCGCCTCACCGGCCACCCCGTCACCGTGCTGCTCTCCACCACGGACGGCGAGCGGCCCTACGCGGAGGAGCCTCTTCTCGCCCTGACCGGCCAGGCCCGCGAAGTCCGGCTCGCTCCCCTGAGCGGCGAGGCGGTGGCCGAGGTCGTGCACCGGTCGACCGGGCGGGAGGACACGGAGGTCGTCGCGGCCTGTACCGAGGTGACCCGGGGTAACCCCTTCCTGCTGACCGAGCTGCTGCGCGTACTGAAGCACTCGGGCACTCCCCTGGACGCGCTCGGCGCGGTCGAGGTGCGCAGGCTCGGCTCCCCGGCCGTGGCGGCCCGCCTGCGCGCCCGCTTTCGGGCCTGTCCCGACACCGAGGCCCTGGCCCACGCCGTGGCCGTCCTCGGTGACGGCGCCGAGTTCGACATCGCCGCCGATCTCGCGGGCCTGGAGCCGGCTCGGGCCGCGCGGGCCCTGGACACCCTCGCGGCGATGTCCGTGGTGGCCAACTCCCACCCGCTTCGCTTCACCCACTCCTTCGTCCGCACCACCGTCCTGGACAGCATTCCGGTCGGCGCGCGGCTGACCGCGCACGGGCGGGCCGCGCACCTGCTGCACGCCGCCCACGCCCCGTCCGAGCAGGTCGCCGCGCACCTGCTGCGCTCCGGGTCCTCCACCGCGCCCTGGGCGTGCGAGGAGCTGCGCGGCGCGGCCAGGCTCGCGGCGGGGCGCGGCGCCCCGGACATCGCGGCCACGTATCTGCGCCATGCGCTCAAGCAGCCCTCGGCGCCGTATGAGCGCAGCGCCATGCTGTGCGACCTGGGCAGCGCCGAGCTGTCGTACGCACCCCACGACGGCATCCGCCACCTGCGCATGGCGCTGGACACCGCCACCGACGCCCGGCAGGCCGCGCAGGCGGCGCTCAAGCTCGTACCGGCGCTGTGCATGGTGTCGGCCCACGAGGAGGCGTCCCGGATCGCCGACACGGCCATCGCCGACCTCGGCGACGAGGACCCCGACCTGGCCTGGCGGCTGGAGGCGACGGCGATGATGCCGGAGTTCCTGCGGCTGCCCACCGTGCCCACCGCGCTGGCCCGCATGGAACGCATGGAGCGGCCCGTCCTCGGGGACCTCGCGCTGCGCCGCGCCCAGCAGGGGACGGTGGCCACCATGGCGGCCTGGCGCGGGGTGGAGCGCGAGAAAGTGGTGCGCTGCACCCGCGAGGCGATCCTCAGCGCCGACCACAACTTCTTCCGGCCGCCCTCCTACTACACGCTGTTCGCCCTGGCCCGTACCGACGCCTCGGCCGCCATCGACGAGGTGTTCGCGGTCGGCGACCGGATCGCCGAGGGCAGCGGATGGCCCCGGGCCATGGCCATCATGGCGATGGCCCACGGCCTCAAGGCCGTGCACGAGGGGGACCTCCACGAGGCCGCCCGCCGTTTCGCCGCGGCACTGGCGTCGTTCGGGGACTACGGACTCGACATACGCGGCGACCACTGCGCCATGACCTGCGCCATCTGGTTCGCCGACGTACTCGTGTCCCTCGGGCGGCCGGACCGGGCGCGCGCACTCCTGGCCCACCACCTGCGCGGCGCGGACGACGTGCCGGAGATGCTGGAGTACACGGCGCTGCTCTGCACGCGCGGCCGGCTGCTCCTGGCCGAAGGGGACGCGCGGGGCGCCGTGGACGCTCTGGAGGAGTGCGGCCGGCGGGCGGGCGCGTGGCAGATGCGCAATCCCGCGATCCTGCCGTGGCGCTCACTCGCCGCCGCCGCCCACACGGAACTCGGGCAGCGCGAACGGGCCCGAGAGCTGGCCGAACAGGATCTGGCGCTGGCCCTCACCTGGGGCACCGACCGCGTCGTCGGTGTCGCCCAGCACGCGCTGGCGATGGCCCTGGGCGGCGACGAGGGACGCGAGCTGCTGACGACGGCGATCACGCGTCTGGCCGCCTCCCCGCACCGCCTGGGCCACGCCGGGGCGCTCCTCGACCTCGCGGGGCTCCAGGCCGAGAGCGGGGGCGACGAGGCCCGCGCCACGGTGGAGGAGGCGATCGCCCTGGCCTCCGCGTGCGGCGCCGAGCCCCTGGTGCGGCGCGGGGAGCAGTTGCTCGCCCAGGTGGGCGGAGGACGGCGCAGGGGCAGGCGGGGCAGCGCTCCCCTCGGCCTCACTCCGCAGGAGCATCAGATCGCGCTCGCCGCGGCGGGCGGGGCCACCAACCGGCAGATCGCCCAGGATCTGTGCGTGACCGTCCGCAACGTGGAATTCCACCTCTCCAGCGCCTATCGCAAGCTCGGGGTGAAGCGGCAGGGGCTCGGCCCGCTGCTCCTGACGGGCGGCGCCCCCGAGTCGCCGGACGCCCAGCAGTTGGTCGGGGCCGGCAGCCGCTGAGCTGTCACGGTGCCTGGGCCCCTGATCGGGCCCAGGCACCTTTTCTGACGGGCACCTTTTCCTGACGGGCAAAGCCCGTCCCCCGCAGATGGCCGAGGCGGCCGGTGCGCAGGTCCGGCCGCGCTCACCGTGCGTCCGTCGGATGGTCGGCCTTCGGTACCGAAGCACCGCAGCGGTGCCGGCCCCGTACGAGTCTGTGGTGGTGACCGTAGGGACATGGCCACCGGGCCACTGCCAGTCTCGTGTACACGAGTTGCTGATCTCGTAGACACGAGTTGCCGACCGGCCGGGACGAACACCTTCCCCCCCGGCAGCCCTCCCCCCTCCCCCCTCCCCCCTCCCCCTGGGATGCGCCTGCCATGTGCCCCACACACCAGAGCCCCCTCGCCCACCCCCTGTCCGCGCTGCGCAGCAGGGAAGGCCTCTCCCACGCCGGATACGCCCAGCTCGTCGCCCGCAAGCACGCCGAACTCGGCTACGGCACCATGGCAGCCCGCCGCGAGAAGATCGCCCGCTGGGAGTCGGGAAAGGTCACCCCCGAACTGACCGCACAGTTCACGATCGCCCGCCTCCACGGTGTGCCCCGCTCGGACGTACTGCGCCTGGGCTGGCCGCACTGGCTGCACCTCGCCGGGGGCTCCCCCGTGCCGCTCTGCGCACCCTGGACCGCCGAGGAGGCCCTGCGCTCCCTGCGCGCCCTCTCCCGCACCCCGCAGACACCCGCGCCCGACGACGGCCGCTTCACCGTCTGCGCGGACTCCGTGGAGCGACTTCTCACCCACTGGCAGGAGACGTCCCGTACACCTCCCGCACCGCCGGAACGCCCGGGCCGACGGCCGGCCGACACCACCATCACCGCTCTGGAGGCCCGCCACGACCAGCTCAGGCAGCTGTGCCGCACCGAGACACCGGCGACCGGCCGGGTGCTGGCGGACGCCGAGCTGCGCGTGGTCACCGAGCTGCTCCACACGGCGGGCTACGAGCCGGAGTTGGGCGCGCGCCTGATGGCGGCCACCGCCCGCGCCGCATGTCTCAGCGGCCTGCTCGCCTACGAACTCGGGGATCAGGCACGCGCGCAGACGGCCTACGTCGCGGCCCTGAGGGCCGGTGTCCTGGCCCACGACCACGACCGCGAGCCGGGACTCTGGGCGCTGGTGCTGCTCGCCGCCCAGCAGGCCACGCAGGGAACCCCGGCCAACGCACTGCGGCTGCTCGACCGCGCCGAACCGTCCTCCCCCGCGCGAGCCGACTCCCCGCTGCCCGCCGTCGTCCACATCACGCGCAGCGCGGCCCGCATCCTTCAGGGGCGAGCGGAACACCCCTCACAACACCCCTCACCGGAGGCCGCGTTCACCACCGCCGATCTGGACGTGCTCATCCGCCACACGTTCCTCCACGACGCCGTACCCGCCGCGGCCGTTGCCCCGCAGGCACACCGAGGGCACACCCCGCCCTCTGGAATCCCCTGCCACGAGCGGCTTGGCTGAATCCTGTGCCGCGACACTCCTTCCCCTCACGGCCCGCTCCGGGCAGCCCCTCCCACCCTTGACGGTCCAGCCGATCGCGTCTCCGTTCCAAGGAAGGCAACCGTGACTTTTCCGCTCACCCTCCCCGGCCCTCCCCGCCCCCACCGCCCGCTGCCCACGCGCCACCACTCCTCCCCCGCGACGGCGCCGCGCACACCGTCCGGCGCGGTCCGCATCCTGCGCTGGCCCGAGCAGTCGCACCAACTCGACCAGTGCCGCGCGCAAGGCGTCCCCCGCCTGCTGCTCGTCGCGCCGACCGCGCCGCCCCCGCACTGTGTCGACCAGCTGGAGGACTGGATCCGCACCCCCGCGGACCCCCAGGACGTCCAGGCCCGGCAGGCCGCGCTCCAAGTGCGGGCGGCGCCCCGCGACCCGGTGCTGGACCACCACGGGATCCTGCACTTCGCCGAGCAGTCCGTGCCGCTCGGGCAGGGCGAAGCCGATCTGGCCAGGGTGCTGCTGGCCTCCTACCGCGGCACCGTCAGCCGCGAGGAACTGACGCGGGTGATGTGGCCCGAGGGCGAGATGCCCCGCCGCAACGCCCTGGACGTACGCGTCCTGCGCCTGCGCCGCCGCATCGCACCGCTCGGCCTGGTGATCAAGACGGTGTGGGGCAGGGGCTACATGCTCGACTCCCAGCCGGACCCGCAGCCCGCCCAGCGCCGCGTGCCGGGAGGCGAGTGAGTCCGATGGAAACACCCAGCACGCCCCTCACCCTCGCCGACCTCGCGCGCCACGGCGCCGAACGGTGGCCGCAGGCTCCGGCCCTGCGCTGGCGCACCGCCGAGGGAACACCGCGCGAACTCACCTTCGCGCAGGCCCACGACGCGAGCGACGAGATCGCCCGCGGGCTGCTGGCCCTCGGCCTCGCCCCCGGTGACCGGGTGGCCATCCAGAGCAAGTTGCGGCCCGAGTGGACCCTGACGCTGCTGGCCGCCGCCTCCTGCGGACTGGTCCTGGTGTCCCTGCTGCCCACCACGGTCCCGGAGGAGATCGTCCACGTCGTCAATGACTGCGACGCCAAGGCGGTGATCTGCGAAGACGGCGAACAACTCGCCAAACTCCGCGTCGCTCTGCCCGAACTGCCGGGTCTGCGCCACATCATCGTGATCGACGAGGAGCCCCGGACCGACGGGGAGCCCGGCACCACCCACCCGCCGACCACGCTCGCCGGCCTGCGCCGCGCCGGCTCCCACGCGGTACCCGCCGCCGCGCTCGCCCGACGGCGGGCCGCGGTGACCCCCGACGACCTGCTGGTCATCATCTACACCTCGGGAACCACCGGCCCGAAGAAGGGGTGCGCCCTCTCCCACGGCAACTACGTGGCGGTCCTCCGGGCCCATCCCGCGCCTCCCCGGCGCCGACCGGACCAGGCGGACACCTCGAACGGCACCGTCTTCGTCGTCACCGGCCCCCACACCATCGCCCTCCTGATGCAACTGCTCAGCTGGTGGGCCGGATACACCTTCACCAGTTTCAGCGGCGGCCCACCCGACACCATGCCCGCCGAACTGCGGGCGGCCGCGCCCGCGGTCGTCCCCCTCGTCCCCCTGGCACTGGAGATGATCTACCGCTCGGTCCTGGCCCCCCGCTCCCCCGCCGAACGCGCCGAGCTCGTCGACGCCGCCCGCGCCGGTCTGCGGGTGCGCCGGATGCGGGCGGCGGGCGAACCCGTACCGCCCGAACTCCAGGAGTGGTTCGACCACACCGACAGGACACTCTTCGCCGACGTGCGCGAGCACTTCGGCGGCAATCTGCGTCGCGCGACGGTGTCGGGAGCACCCGTCTCCGTGGACATCCTGTCCTTCTTCGTCGGCTGCGGACTGCCCCTGGTCGAGTGCTACGGCATGACCGAGACGGCGGCCGCGGCGACCACCAACACCCCTGACGACAACCGTCTGGGCACCGTCGGCAAACCCCTGCCCGGAGTCGAGATAGCCATCAGCGACGACGGAGAGATCCTCATCCGCGGCGAGAACGTCTTCCACGGGTACTGGGGCTATGACGAGGGCGAGTTCGGGGCGGTCCACGACGGCTGGCTGCACACCGGCGACCTGGGCGAACTGGACCGGGACGGCTGTCTGCGCCTGACCGGCCGCAAGAAGGAACTCATCCAGCTCTCCAACGGCATGGCCGTCACCCCCCACCCCCTGGAGCGGGAGCTGCGGGCCCACCCCCTGATCTCGCAGGCCGTTTTGTACGGAGAGGCCAAACCGCACCTGGTCGCCCTGCTCACGCTGGACGCGGAGCGCGCCGCCCAGTGGGCCGCCGAACGGGACCTGCCCACCGATCCGCGTGCCCTGGCCGCCCACCCCGACCTGACCGAGGAACTGCACAGGGCGCTGGACCACGCCAACGCCACCGTGCAGGAGTACTTCCGCGCCAAGGCGTTCCACATACTCGACCGTGACCTCAGCATCGCGTCCGGAGAGCTGACGGTCTCCCTGAAGGTCGCGCGCCCCGTCGTGCACGCCCGCTTCCGCGAGCTGTACGAAGCCCTCTACGAGTAGACCCGCCAGGATGTGAGGAAGGCCCCGGTCCGGTGACCGGGGCCTTCCTCATGTGCGCCCCCTACGGGGCCAACCTCGTCAGATCACCAGGTCGGGCTGGTACAGGTCGAGCCAGACGTGCAGGTCGAGGAGCTTCTCCAGCAGGAGGCGCTGCCCGGGTGCGTTCGCGGAGGCGCCGGGAGGGGTGTCGGCGGCGCGGGTCGCGGCCCGGCGGTCCACCAGGGCGAAGACCGCCGCGTCCCGCTCTCCCAGGACCTTCCGCGCCTGCCACTGCAACGCCTCGACGTAGCGGACGTCCTGTGTCATGGGATACGGGCTCTTGGTGCGGCGCTGGACGACCTCCGGCACGACGGGACGGGTGGCCTCGCGCAGGATGCTCTTCTCCCGCCCGTCGAAGACGTGCAAGGGCCAGGGGATGTTGTACGCGTACTCGACGATGCGGTGGTCGCAGAACGGCACCCTGACCTCGAGGCCGGCGGCCATGCTCAAGCGGTCCTTGCGGTCGAGCATCCCGCCGAGGCTCCGCGTGAGGTGCAGGTACAGCAGCTCGCGGCTCCGGCGCCGGTCCGCGCCCTCGCCGTCGAGGAAGGGGGTCGCGCTCACGGCCTCGTGGTAGCGCTGTTCGGCGAACTCCGGCATCTCCAGCGACTTTCGCAGGTCGGGCGACAGGAACCCGCGCTCCTGGCGGACGGCGCCCGTGGCGGCGGTCAGCCACGGGAAGCCCGTGCTCGCGCTGATCGCGGGGTCGTGGAACCACCAGTAGCCGCCGAACATCTCGTCGGCGCCCTCCCCGGACAGCGCGACGGTCGAGTGTGCCCGCACCGCGCGGAAGAGCAGCAGCAGCGAGTGGTCCATGTCGCCGCGCCCGACGGGCAGGTCCCGCGCGGCCACGCAGGCGCGCCGCACCTCCTCGTCGGCGAGGGCCGCCGGGTCCAGGACCAGGTTGGTGTGCCGGGCGCCCACGTGGTCGGCGACGGCCCGGGCGTAGGCGGTGTCGGGGCTGACGTTGTGTCCGTCGGGGACGAAGTGCTCCTGGTGGCCGACGAAGTCCACGGAGAAGGAGCGCAGCGCCTCACCTCCGTAGGCGAGTTCCCGGGCGGCGAGCCCCGTGATGGCGCTGGAGTCGAGGCCGCCGGAGAGCAGGGTGCACAGCGGGACGTCCGCGACCAGTTGCTCGCGTACGGAACCTTCGAGCAGGGCGGCCAGGTGGCCCGCGGTGGCCGTCCGTCCATCGGTGTGTTCGGTGGCCCGCAGCTGCCAGTAGGAGCGTTCGCGCAGCCCGAAGCGGTCGAGCACGGCCATGTGGGCCGGTGGAAGCTCCCGCATGCCCCTCCAGACGGCGGCGCCGGGTGTCTTGACGCCGAGCATGATCTCCCGCAGCCCGTCGAGGTCCACGGAGGGCCGGACGCCGGGGTGAGCGAGGATCGCCTTGGGTTCGGAGCCGAAGAGCACACCGTCGGGCGTGGGGTGGTAGTAGAGGGGTTTGACTCCTAGCCGGTCGCGGACCAGGAGCAGCCGTTCGGTGCGGCCGTCCCACAGGCCGAAGGCGTACATCCCGTTGAGGCGGTCGACGAGGGTGTCGCCCCACTCCAGGTAGCCGCGCAGCACCACCTCGGTGTCGCTCGCGGTGGTGAACCGGTGGCCGCGGGCGCGCAGTTCGGCGCGCAGCTCGCGGAAGTTGTAGACCTCGCCGCTGTAGGTCAGTGCCACCGTGCCGTCGGCGGTGGCGGCGGTCATCGGCTGGGCGCCGCCGGCCAGGTCGATGATGGACAGCCTGCGGTGCCCCAGGGCCGCGTGGTGGTCGATCCAGGTGCCACCCGCGTCCGGCCCGCGGCCGGTCATGGTGGCCGTCATCCGCTCCAGTGTGTCTCGCTGTCCGGTGAGGTCGGCGTCGTACGAGACCCATCCAGTGATTCCGCACATCTGTTGTCTCCGGGTGGTCGTGCAGCGCCACCGGGGCGGAAGGCGGCGGCGTCAGGTCGCCGCCCCGCCCCGGTGGCGGTTGCGGGAGGGGTGGTCTAGTCGACGAAGACGTGGTCGCCGCGGAAGGTGGTCCCGTCGGGTGTCGCCTCGGCGGGGTCGGATCCGAGGGAGACCACCTTGTTGTCCGCGTCGACGAAGACGACCTTGGGTTCGACCTTGGCGGCCTCCGAGGCCTCGACCATCCCGTACGCGATGATGATCACGAGGTCGCCGGGGCTGATGAGCCGGGCCGCGGCCCCGTTGATGCCGACGACGCCGGAGCCCCGGGGGCCTTCGATGAGGTAGGTGGAGAGCCGGTTGCCGTTGTTGATGTCGACGATGTCGACCTTCTCGCCCGGCAGCAGGCCCGCGGCGTCCATGAGGTCGGCGCACAGGGTGAGGGAGCCCACGTAGTGGAGGTCCGCCTGGGTGACGGTGGCACGGTGGATCTTGGAGGTGAACATGGTACGGAGCATGGGAGCGGTTTCCTGTCTCTACGGGGGCGAGGGTGGGGAGAGGGGGTTCAGAGCTGGACGGACTTGACTTCGAGGAACTCCTCCAGCCCGAAGACGCCGTGTTCACGGCCGTTCCCGGACTGCTTGTAACCGCCGAACGGGGCACGGGGGTTGAAGCCGCCGCCGTTGATCTCGACCTGTCCGGCCTGGATGCGCCGGGCCACAGCCAGGGCGCGGTCCGGGTCGGCCGACCACACGGCGGCGGCGAGCCCGTAGGGCGTGGCGTTGGCCAGGGTGACGGCCTCGTCCTCGTCGTCGTAGCACTCGATCACCAGCACCGGGCCGAAGATCTCCTCGTGCTGCGCGTCCATCGCGGTGGTGACGTCGGACAGGACCGTGGGGCGTACGTAGTACCCGTGCGGTAGGTATTGGAGGGGTTCCGCCCCGCCGGTGATCAGGGTGGCGCCCTGGCCCTGGGCGCGTTGGATGTGGCGGCGCACCCGGTCGCGCTGTCCTGCGGAGACCAGCGGGCCCAGTTGGGTGGCGGGCAGCAGCGGGTCGCCCACGCGCATGGCCCCGGCTGCCCGGGCGGCGGCCCGTTCGACCTCCTCCTTGCGGGCGCGGGGCACCACCAGGCGGGTCAGGGCGCAGCAGGTCTGTCCGTTGTTGAGGAAGGCGGCGGCGACGGCCCGGGGCACGACCTCGCTGACCTCGGCGTCCGGGAGCAGCACCGTGGGGCTCTTGCCGCCGAGTTCGAGACCGACCCGCTTGACCGTACCGGCGGCGGCCCGGCTGACCGTCTTGCCCACTTCCGTGGATCCGGTGAAGGAGAGGAAGTCGACGTCCGGGTGCGCGGCGAGCGCCTGGCCCACCACCGCTCCGACACCGCTCACCAGGTTGAAGACCCCGGCGGGGAGACCGGCCTCATCGATGATCCCGGTGAGGGCGAAGACACTCAGGGGCGCCAGTTCACTGGGTTTGAGCACCACCGTGTTGCCCGCCGCCAGCGCGTAGGCGGCCTTCGCGGCGACCTGGTACAGCGGGTAGTTCCACGGGGTGATGGCGCCCACGACGCCGAACGGTTCGCGGATCAGGAGCGAGGGTGCCTGGTGCTGTTCGTACGGGTAGGACTCGCCCACCTCGGCCGCGGTGCGGAAGGCCAGGGCCGCGAGGCCGACCTGGGCCATGCGGGCGAAGCCGATCGGTGTTCCCACCTCGCGGGTGATCAGCTCGGCGAGTTCCGGTCCGCGGCGCTCGATGCCGTCGGCCACCGTGCGCAGATACGCGGCGCGGTGCCGGGCGGGGGTGCTGGCCCAGCCGGTGAAGGCCCGTCGTGCCGCGTACACCGCGGTGTCGACGTCTTCGGGGGTGCCGCCGGGCGCGGAGCCGATGACCTTCTCGGTGGCCGGCTCGATCACGTCGATGTCGGTGCGCGAGGTGGAGGTGGTCCAGGCGCCGTCGATGTAGAGGTGACGGTGGTGCATGTCGGTGCCCCTTCCTGAGGGCGGGGTGGGGGTGGTCATGACGGCGTGCCGTGCCCCCGCGGGCCCGGCCGGGTCCGCGGCGCGGTGGGCGGGTGGCCGCGTACGGCACGCTCGATGTCACTCAGCGCGACCCGGAAGGCGGTGCGGTGCGGGAGCAGGAAGACGATGTGCAGGGCTCCCGGTATCCGGCTCACCGTCGCGGGCACCTGGTCACGTTCCAGCCGCCGTGCGTACTCCTCCGCCTCGTCGCGCAGGGGGTCGTGCTCGGCGGTGAGGACGAGCGCGGGGGGCAGCCCGTAGAAGTCGTCGGCGAGGAGCGGGGCGGCCAGCGGGCTGCGGGCCGCGTCCGCGTCGGGCACGTACAGGTCCCAGAACCGCTACATCGCGGCGCGGGTGTTGAGATAGCCGTCGGCCTTGTCCCGGTAGGACGCGAAGTGGGTGTGCCGCGCGGGTGCGAGCGGCGGGCAGATGAGGATCTGCAGCGCGGGGCGCGGTCCGCCTTCCTCGCGGGACCTCAGGCATGCCGCGGCGGCCAGGTTCGCCCCGGCGCTCTCGCCCGCCACGACGAGGTGGCCGGGGTCGGCGCCGAGCTCGGCCGCGCGGGCGGCGAGCGCGCACAGGGCCGCGTAGGCGTCCTGCGCGGGCCCGGGGAACTGGGTCTCGGGGGCGAGCCGGTAACCGGCACTGGCCACGACGGCACCGGTCGCGTTGGCGAGGCGGCGCAGCGGCCGGTCGACCAGGTCGAGGTCGCCCGCGGCCCAGCCGCCGCCGTGGAAGAACACCAGGAGGGGGCGGGGCCCGGGGCGCGGCTCGGGCTGGTACACCCGTACCGGCAGCATGCCGGCCGGGCCCGGGACGAACGTGGCGAGGACGCGGGCCACCGGTTCCGGGTCGCCCTGAACCTGCCGCAACCGGCCGATCAGCAGCCTCAGTTCGGGGACGTCGGCGCTTTCCAGTGGCGGGAAGCCCTGCTCGCGCAGCGTGTTCAGGAGGGCTTCCGAGTCCGCCTGCGAGGGCGAGGGGGGCGGTTCTTCCTGGTGCGGGGTCATGGCGTTCCTTGCGGTGGGGGGAGGCGGGCGCGAGGTCACGGCCTGCGCGGGCGTGGCAGGGCCGGGCGGAAGTCGGCCAGGTTGAGGCGCGCGGTCCTGCGGCGGTACTCCACCGTCTGGCCGGGCCAGTTGTTGGTCACCCGGCCGGAGGAGTGCCGGTACCAGCTGGTGCAGGTCGCCCAGACGGAGCGCCGGGTGCGGCGGGTCATCTCGGCGTCGAAGGCCTCGGCCACCTCGGGGCGCACTTCGAGGAACGACCGGGTGCCTCGGGCCAGTTCGCGGACGGCTGCCTTGATGTAGCGGATCTGGCTCTCGATCATGTAGACGGCCGATCCCGCGCCGATGTTGGTGTGTGGGCCGTAGACGAGGAACAGGTTGGGGAATCCCGGCACCGTCATGCCGAGGTGGGCGCGGGCGCCCTCGCTCCACTGGTGCGACAGCAGCGCGCCGCGCCGTCCGCTCACCCGCAGCGGTCCCAGGAAGTCGGTCGCGGCGAACCCGGTCGCGTACACGATGGTGTCGACCTCGTGCCGGGCGCCGTCGGAGGTACGGATCGCGGTTGGTGTGATCTCCGTGATGGGCTCGGTCACCAGGGTGACGTCGGGCCGCTGCAACGCCGGGTAGTAGGTGCTGGAGATACCGACGCGTTTGCATCCGACCTCGGTGGTGGGGGTGAGACGGGCCCGCAGCGCCGGGTCGGTGAGCTGCTGGGTCAGCTGGGCCCGGCTGCCGCGCCGGGTCAGCCCCGCGGTGGGCGAGCGCCGGGTGAGCCCGCTGACCAGGGACTCGTTGAAGAGCCACCAGCCCAGCCGCGCGGCCTTGTGCCGTACGTCCCGCACCGGGCGGGGCAGGCGGTGCGAGGCGGGCAGGGCGCGGTCCCACTTGGGGACGACATAGGGCGCCGAGCGCTGGAAGACGGTGAGGTGCTCCACCTGGTCGGCGATGGCGGGCACGATCTGCAGGGCACTGGCGCCGGTGCCGATGACGGCGACCCTGCGGCCGTGCAGGCAGTGGCCGTGGTCCCAGCGCGCCGAGTGGAAGGCGCGGCCGCGGAAGCGCTCCGCACCGGGGATGCGGGGTACGACCGGTCGGTTGAGCTGGCCGCAGGCGGCGACGAACACCTCCGCCTCGATCGTCTCTCCGGCCGCCGTGCTCAGCCGCCACAGCAGCCGGTCCTCGTCGAAGACCGCGTCGGTGACGTCCTGCCCCAGCCGCAGATGGGGGTCCAGGCCGTGGGCGGCCACGCACGAGCGGAGGTAGTCGAGGATCTCGGCCTGCGGGGCGTACCGCCGCGACCAGGGGTAGCGGGGGCCGAAGGAGTACGAGTAGAGGGAGGCGGGGATGTCGCAGGCCGCACCGGGATAGGTGTTGTCCCGCCAGACACCGCCGATGTCGTCGGCCTTGTCGAGGACGACGAAGTCGTCATGTCCGGCCCGCTTGAGGGCCATGGCCACGCCCAGTCCCCCGAACCCGGCGCCGACGACGGCGACCCGGATACGGCGGCCGGCCGTGCGGCCCTTCACCGCTCCTCCCCGGCCGGGGCGGGCGGGATGTTGTGGTTGAAGCGGAGCAGGTTGTCCGGGTCGTACTGGGCCTTGACCTTGGCGAGGCGGCGCAGCCGGGTGTCGTTCCAGAACGCGCTGACCCGCATGTCGGCGTCGTCCTCGCTGAGCAGGTTGAGGTAGGCGGCGCCGGTTCCGAAGGCGCGCAGGTCGGCGCCCGCCTCGCGCACCCAGCCCCGGCACCGGTCGTTGTCGGCCGGATCCGCCCACTGGCCGACGATGTGGATCAGCCAGCTCTCCTCCCGGTGGGCGAAGGCGGTGGCGTCGGCGGGGATCCGGGTCGGCTCCGCGTCGAAGGGGATGACCTGGAGGACGGTCTCGGGCGAGGGGAGGTCGGCACCGATGCGCGCGACCGTCTCCCGCTCGGCGGGACCGAACCGCGGCAGGAACTCGCTGGTCCAGTACTGCTGGTGGTCGCGCGGGTTGGCGGGGTCCAGCATCGACTGGACGTGGACGAGTGGCATGGGGGCGATGGCGTCGATGAGCGGTTCGCCGAACTCGCGGAAGCGCCGCACCACTTCCCAGCCGTCCTCCACGTCACCGGCGTAGCGCAGGAAGAAGGCGACGACGGGCCGGCCCTGGTGCTCCTCGGGGAAGAACTCCAGCCGCGGCACCCGCAGGAAGACGACGTCGGTGCTGAGTTCGTCGGGGGTGGCGGCGATCTCGTCGTGCAGGAACTCCAGGACCGCGGCGGCCTCTTCGACCGGGTAGGCGACGATGCCCGCCAGCATCATCGGCCCCACGGGATGGGCGCGGTACTCGAAGGAGGTCACGACGCCGAAGTTGCCTCCGCCGCCGCGTACGGCCCAGAACAGCTCGGTGTTCTGGTCGGCGCTGGCGGTCACGAGCTCCCCGTTCACCGTGACCATATCCACGGAGAGCAGGTTGTCGCAGGTCAGGCCGTACTTCCTCTGGAGCATGCCCATACCGCCGCTGAGGGTGAGGCCCGCGATGCCGGTCTCGGAGACCTGGCCGCTGGGTACGGCGAGGCCGTGGACCTGGGACTCGCGGTCCACGTCGCCGAGCGTCGCTCCGCCCTGGGCGCGCACGGTGCGGCGCGCGGGGTCGACGTGTACCGCGCGCATGAGCGACAGGTCGACGAGGAGCCCGCCGTCGCAGGTGCCGTGGCCGGCGATGCTGTGCCCGCCGCCGCGCACCGCCACGGGAAGGCCCGCCTCGCGGGCGTACGCCAGGGCCGCGAGGACGTCGGCGGTGCCGAGGCAGCGCACGATCAACGCCGGGCGGCGGTCGATCATCGCGTTGAAGACACGGCGCACGGTGTCGTACTCCGGGTCCGCCGGAGTGATCAGCTGTCCTCGCAGTGCGGCACGCAGCTGCTCAAGGGCGGGGGAAGTCATTGCCTTGCCTCCTGGGGCGTTCGGCGGTGAGGGGATGGGGCGGGCGACAGGGCTGCCCGCCGGTCGTGGCGGTCAGGCGCGGGCCGCGGCCGCCTCGGCGCGGCGGCGCTCCATGAACTCCTCGAACTTGTCGTGGAGTTCGTCGGTGGCGCGCATCAGCCGGCCGGTGGCGGGGTCGACGAGCGAGTGCACCGAGTGGGCTTCGGCCAGGAGGCGTCCGCCGTTCGTGCGGTAGATCTCGTAGTGGCACTCGAGGTGGCGCCTCGGGGTCACGGCCCAGGTCCGGATGGTCAGGTCGTCCAGGTACTTGGCGGGCTCGTGGAAGCGCGCCCGGAAGTTCGTCGTGGTGATGGTGTAGTTCCAGAAGTCGACGCCCACGGCCAGGGCGAACGCCTCACGTCCCAGGTCGAACCAGGGGACGTAGCTGGCGTAGTAGGCGTGGCCCTGCACATCGCATTCGCCCCAGCGGACGCGGGCGGTTGTATCGATGTGGTTCCAGCCCTCGATGGCGGAAACCGTTTCAACCCAGCGCGGCATGACGCCTCTCTTCTTTCACAGGGGTTCAGAAAAGGCAGGCCCGGAGGAATACCGAATTCCTCGACGAGCGCCGAGATGCGGAAATGATCCGCATCGACATCAGCAGGCTAGGCATAACCCGACAGGCTCGTCAACAGGACTCGAAAAGCATTACTCAGCGCCCTCCACCATGACGTTGAGCTGCCAAATCTTACAGAGTTCTGTCATTCCTTACCGGTCCGGAAAAGAGCCCTTTCGCGTCCGGAAAGAAGGCGGGACAACCGCGACAGATCGGTTGACACGCATGCGGGACGGAATCTAACTTCAATCTCAGGACGGGCCACCGGCAAGCACCGGAACCTGAATTCGATTGCGAATTCCTACTTTTCCCCTCCCCGCCCCTCCCGTTCTTCCATTCCCCCGACCATCGCGCAGCGACAGGAGTCGTCGATGGAAATGTCAGAAATTCTTCGCGCCACGATGCCCCAGGACGTCCATGCGGCGGGCATCGACCTGGTCGACCTGTGCCGATGGGACCTGGCGGTCGCCCGGACCAAGGGGGAGCTTCTGCAACGCGTCTTCACCCTGGCCGAACGCCGGACCGCCGAGGACCACGCCGACGCGGACACACCGCACCAACGGCTCCTCGGCAAGGCGTTCGGCGTCAAGGAAGGCGTCGTCAAGGCCGTCGGAGGACTGCCGATGGACGCGGCCTTCAAGGACATCGAGGTCGAGGTCGCCCCCGGCGAGACCACCTGGCCGGTGCGCCTCCACGGCGAACTGGGCCATTGGGCCGCCGACCGCGGGGTGGAGATGGTGGGCGGCGCACACGACCTCGGCGACGACATGGCCGCCGCGTGGGCCGCCGCCCGCACACCGCAGGAGCCTGCGGGCACCACACCGCAGAAGCCCGCGGGCACCACCTCGCAAGAGCCCGCGGGCACCACAGCGGACGAGCTGGAAGGCGCCAGTCTGGCCGAGCCCGAAAGCGCCACCCTGGCCCAGCCCGAAGGCGCCACCCCATGAGCGGCGCCCCCACGGCCTTCGTCTTCCCCGGGCAGGGCAGCCAGTTCCCCGGCATGGGCCGGGAGGTCGACCGGTTCGGGGACCGGGACGGGCGGATCGTCGCCCGCGCCGAGGAGGTGACGGGCCTGCCGGTCGCGGAGCTGATGTCCACGGCCGATGCCCGCACCCTCACCGACCCCGAGATCGCCCAGGTCCTGGTCTTCGTCTGGTCGGCCGCCGCACTGGCCCGGCTGCGCGCCCAGGGCTGGCAGCCCTCCTACGTCGCCGGGCACAGCCTCGGTGAGTTCACCGCCCTGTACGCCGCCGGGTGCCTGGACCTGGACACCGCGCTGCGGCTCGTCTCCTGCCGGGGCCGGGCCATGCGCGACGCGGCCCGCCTGTCCCCGGGGTCCATGGCCGCGCTCGTGGGACTTCCCCTGGACCTGGTCCGCGGGATGTGCCGCGAGGAGTGCGACGCCACGGACCTGGTGACGGTCGCCAACGTCAACTCCCCCCGCCAGGCCGTCGTCTCCGGCAGCACACCGGCGGTACGGCGTGTCGTCGAACGGGCGCAGGCCCTGGGCGCGCTGCGGGCCCGCCAGCTCCCGGTGGGCGGGGCCTACCACTCCCCCCTGATGGCACCGGCCCTGCCGCCCTTCGCCGCGGAGCTGGCCCGGGCCCGGCTCCACCCGCCCCGTACCCCCCTGGTCTCCAGCACCACCGGCCGCGTGGTCGAGGACATCGAGGAGTACCACGACGAACTGCCCTGGCAGATGCTGCGCCCCGTGCAGTGGCGCCGCACCGTCACCACCCTGCGGTGCCGGGGAGTCGACCTCTTCGTGGAGGCCGGACCCGGCCGGGTGCTCGCCGGGCTGGGACGCGAGATCGCCCGCGAGGCCGCCCACCTGAGCGTCCAGGACGCCCTGTGCACCCCACCCGGCGGCACGCCGCAACGCGGCGCCGACACCCTCCTGACCACCGCGACACCGAAGGACCACTCGTGACCGAACTCGAAGGACGCATCGCGCTCGTCACCGGGGCCACCAAGGGAATCGGCCTCGCCGTCGCGACCGACCTGGCCCGGGCCGGCGCCACCGTCCTCCTCAACCACCGCGGCAACCCCGAACAGGCCCAGACCGCCCTGCGCACCGTCCAGGAGGTGCGGCCCGACGCGGAACTCGTCCGGGCCGACGTCTCCCGGCCGGACGACGTGGACCGCATGTACCGCGACATCCGCCGCCGGCACGGCCGTCTGGACGCCCTGGTCAACAACGCCGGGATCACCCAGGACGGCTACGCGGTGATGATGGGCGAGTCCAAGTGGCGGCAGGTCATCGACACCAACCTCACCGGCGCGTTCCTGTGCTGCCGGGCGGCCGGGCGGATGATGGCGAGCCGCCGCAGCGGATCCATCGTCACCGTCTGCTCCACCAGCGCCTTCAACCCGCCCGCCGGTCAGGCGAATTACGCGGCCTCGAAGGCGGGAGTCCTCGCCATGGTCAAGTCGATGGCCAAGGAGCTGGGCTCCTACGGCGTACGGGTCAACGCCGTGGTCCCCGGGTTCGTGGACACCGCGATGACCCGGCAGATGCCGCCCGACCGGCTCACCCAGAGCCTCGACGGGATCCCGCTGGGCCGCATCGGCCGACCCGAGGAGGTGGGCTCCGCCGTGCGGTTCCTGCTCGGCGACACCGCCTCGTACATCACCGGCACCTCACTCGTCGTCGACGGCGGACTCATCAGCTGAGC
Organism: Streptomyces sp. NPDC043908; assembly: GCF_056435525.1. Lineage (NCBI taxonomy): Bacteria > Bacillati > Actinomycetota > Actinomycetes > Kitasatosporales > Streptomycetaceae > Streptomyces > Streptomyces sp. NPDC043908. The sequence goes on from NZ_JBWKEI010000014.1 coordinate 217,478, forward strand.
ACGGCGGCCGCCCGCCGACGATCCACACACAACCACCCCCACACATCACCCGCACCCCTCACACCACCATCGGAGACACCTCATGGTCATGTCCCTGGAAGAAGCCACCATCCACGCCGCACGCCGGCACGAACTGGCCCTGGAGGTCAAGACACTTCTGGTGGACCGGCTGGCGCTCGACGTCGACCCGGCCGCCATCGGCGACGACCAGCCGCTGTTCGGCCGCGGGCTGGAGCTCGACTCCATCGACACCCTCGAACTCGCGATGGCCGTCGAGGACACCTTCGGCGTCACCATCACCGACGACGACACCCACAGCCTGCTCTCCCTCAACCGCCTGCTCGACCACATCCAGGCAGAGCGGTCATGAGCGGCCACCCCACCGCGGCGCCCGACGCCGTCCTGAGCGCCGACGACATCGCCCGGCTCCTCCCCCACCGCCACCCGTTCTTCCTGCTCGACCGCGTCACGGCCCTGGAACCGGGAACGAGCGCCCAGGCCATCAAGAACATCACCTCCTCCGACGCCGTCCTGGCCGGGCACTTCCCCGGGCGCATGATCTACCCCGGCGTCCTCCTCGTGGAGTGCGTGGCGCAGCTCGCCGCCGTCGTCTACGGCACCGCCGGAGCCCTGCGCGCCACCGGCGAGATCGTCGGCGACGTCGCCGACCGCGTCGGCTACCTCGCCGAGATCCGCCAGGCGAAGTTCCTCAAGCCGGTCGTCCCCGGCGACCAGGTCGTCTTCCGCCTCCAGAGCGGCCCCCGCGTCGGCGGGCTCATCTCGGTCACCGGCCAGGCGTCCGTCGGCAGCGACACGGTGCTCACCGTCCGCCTCGCCGTCACCGAACGCGACGCCTGAATCCCTCTCCCCCGACCTCACCTCCCAGGAGCTTCCATGAAGACCGCATACACCACCACCCACGACGAGTACGCCGTACTGCGGGAGTCGTGCGGACTGCTCGACTACAGCGACATCGGTTTGGTACGGGTCTCCGGCCCCGGCGCCACCGGCTTCCTCGGCCATGTGGCCACCCGCGGTGTCGAGTTCCTGCTCGAAGGCCAGAGCATGACCGCCCTGCTGCTGCGCGCGGACGGCACCCTGCTGTCCGAGGTGCTCATCCACTGCCACGCCGGCCACTACCTGGTGGAGATCTGGCCGGCGCAGGCGGTCGAGGCCACCGAGCACCTCCTGACCCGCGGCGCCCTCGCCGACGACACCACCGTCCAGGACGTGCGCGAGGAGTACGACGTCCTGGCCCTCGAAGGTCCGTCGTCCTTCCGCATCGCGCAGAAGTACCTCCCCTTCCCCATCGCCTCCATGGGCTACCGCAGCTTCGTCACCGCCGACCACGACGGCCGCTCACTGACCATCTCCCGCACCGGGGTGACCGGCGAGTACGGCTACAAGTTCTTCGCCCCGGCCGGTACCGGGGAAGCGCTGCGGAGCGAGTTCACCGCGCTCGGCGCCGTGGAATGCGGCAAGGACGCCGTCGACGTGTGCCGTATGGAGGTCCGTTTCGCCAGCGTGGAGCACGAGGCCGCCGACGGCTCCGCCACCGCGTACGACCTCGGCCTGCAGTGGATGATCGAGCCCGGCAAGGAGCCCGAGGGCGCCGCGGACCCGGCGCGCCGGCCGGTGTGCTGGGTCGGGGCCGAGGAGATGACGGACCGTCCGGCGCACGGCGCCGCCCTCACCGTGAGCGACGCCACGGTCGGTGTCGTCACCCACGCGGTCTGGTCGCCCCGCCTCAACCGGGTGATCGGCACCGCCCAGGTGGATGCGGCGGTGGCCGCCTCGGGCCAGGAGTTCGCCCTCGCCGACGCGGGCGTCGCCCTGCGCACCATCTCCGCTCCCTTCCTCACCGCCACCAGCCTCGACGTCTCGCTCGACTGACGCGGTACGCGGGGCGGGCACCCGCCCGCCCCGCCCTCCCCCCGGCGCCCCGCCACCAGCACGCCGAGCCCTCCCCACCCCACTTGCGGCACGCAAGGAGAAGTCATGAGCCACAGCGACCACCGCCTCGAAGGCGTGGCCATCACCGGAATAGGCCTGAGCTGTGCGCTCGGCAACGGCGCACAGCACGTCTGGCGCGGCATCCGCGCGGGCGAGAGCGGCATCGCCAGGACCCAGCGCCTCGACGTCTCGACGCTCAGCTGCCAGTACGCCGGCGAAGCCCCCGCCGTCCCGTCCACCCACCCGCGGCTGCGCGGCCGCGTCGACCGGGCCACCTCGCTGGCCCTGACCGCCGCCCAGGAGGCGGTCGCCGGCGCGGGACTGCCCGAGGACAGCCAGGACCCGTACCGCATGGGCATCGCGGTGGGAACCTCCGTGGGCGGCCTCGACCGCGGCGAGCAGTTCCACTGGGAGCTGCTGCGCGGCGGCCCCGGGGCGACCCACGCCGACCTGCTCTTCAACTACCCCCTGTACACCTCGGCGGACGCGCTCAGCATCGCGTTCCGGTTCAAGGGCCCCAAGGTGGTGATCTCCAACGCCTGCGCCGCCGGTTCCAACTCCATCGGGTTCGCCGCCGACGCGATCCGCGAAGGCCGGGCCGACGTGATGATCGCGGGCGGGGTGGACGTGCTCGACATCCTCTCCCTCGCCGGCTTCGACAGCCTCAACGCCCTCGACTCCGAGCCGTGCGCGCCCTACTCCCGCAGCACCGGCCTCAACCTCGGCGAGGGCGCGGCCTTCCTGGTCCTGGAATCGCAGTCGCACGCCCGCCGTCGGGGCGCGGACATCCTCAGCTACGTCCTGGGCTACGCACTGACCAGCGACGCCTACCACGCCACCGCGCCCGACCCGGCGGGCGACGGCGCCAACCGCGCCATGCGCGCGGGCCTGGCCCAGGCCTCGCTCGGCCCCGAGCACATCGACTACGTCAACGGGCACGGCACCGGTACACCCACCAACGACAGCGCCGAGACCAAGGCCGTGGACGCCCTCTTCCAGGGCCGTACCGCTGCCCCCATGAGCAGCACCAAGTCGCAGGTGGGCCATATGCTCGGCGCCGCCGGGGCCATGGAGGCGGCCACCTGTGTGATGGCGTTGCGCGACGGTGTGCTGCCGCCCACCGTCAACGTCGACGAGAGCCGCGACCTGCCGCGCGACATCGTGCCCAACCGGTCGCGGCCGCGGGAACTGAACGTGGTGGTCTCCAACTCCTTCGCGTTCGGCGGCAACAACTGCTCCCTGGTCCTGGGCAGCCGGCCCGCCACACCGCGTACTCCCGCCGCCCACCGCGTCGTCATCACCGGCGCGGGTCCCGTCACCGCGCTCGGCAGCGGCCGCCAGGTCCTGCTCGACGCCCTGCGGGACGGCCGCACCGCGGTGGGACCGGCCCGGCTCAGCGATCTGAGCCGCTCCCGCACCCGTCTCGCCGCCGAGGTCGACACCGCCGAGTGCCGCCGCCACGTGGACCGGGCCTACGCCCGCCGACTGGACCAGATCGGCCTGCTCACCCTCGCCGCCAGCCGACTGGCACTCGACGACGCCGGACTGCGGGTCACCAAGGCGGAGGCGAACCGCATCGGCATGGTGTTCGGCACCTTCAGCGGGCCGGTGGAGACCGTGGAGCAGCTCAGCGAGACCATCGGCACCCAGGGACCGCACCGCGTCAACCCCCGCCTCTTCCCCAACTCGGTGATGAACGCCGCCGCCGGACACGCCTGCCTCGCCCTCCAGATCCGCGGCCCGCTCTCCACCCTCGCCACCGGCTGCGCCTCCGGGCTCAGCGGCCTGGGATACGCGGCCGACCTCATCCGCCGGGGCGAAGCCGACGTGATGCTCGCCGTCAGCGCCGACGAGCTGACCCCGCTGCTGCACTTCGGCTTCGACCGGGTCGGCCTCCTCGCGCAGGACAGCCCCCGCCCCTACAGCGCCACCCCCACCGGCGCCGTGCTCGGAGCCGGCAGCACGGCCCTGGTCGTCGAGTCCCTGGAACACGCACTGGCACGGGGAGCCACCGTCCTCGCCGAGGTGAAGGGTCACGCCATCACCAGCGACGGCCATCGCGTCGCGGGCAACGACCCCTCGGGCGAGGCCTGGGCGGAGAGCTTCCGGCGGGCCCTGGCCGACAGCGGCATACCCGCCTCGGACGTCGGCACCGTCTTCGGCGACGCCCGCGGCACCGCCGCGATCGACCGCGCCGAAGCCGCCGCGATCGCCCAGGTGTGGCAGCCCGGCACGGTCCGGCTCAGCAACCTCAGCCCGTACACGGGCCATGTGCCCAGCACCTCGGCGCTGATGTCGGCCGTCTGCGCCACGGAGACCGTGCGCACCGGCTGGAGCCCCCGCGTCCCCGGCCCCGTCGAGCCCCTCGACGGCCTGCGCCCCTATCTCGACTCCACCCCCGACGCCGCGGGCAGGGCCTGTGTCGTCACCGCCGCCAACTGGGGAGGCACCTATGTCTCCCTGGTCCTGGCCCCCTGGCACCAGCCGGCCCCGTCCGAGGAGGCGACGGCATGAACCGCCCCACCACCACAGGCCCCGTCGTCCGCATCAGCTCCCCGCGGCACTGCCCGGAGCGGGACGATCCCCGCTGGACCGACTGGCTCACCGGCACCGAACGCGTCTACGCGCACTCCCTGGCCCGCGCCGAGGAGCACCTGTCCGCCCGCAAGGCGGCCAAGGAAGCGGTCGCTCAGCTCGTGGGCTGGCCGGGGACGCCGCCCTGGCAGGACATGGAGATCGCGCGCCGCGCGGACGAGGCTCCGGTCCTGCGGATCCGCGGCAGACTCGCCGACTGGATGGGCGAGCGGGGACTGGCGACGCCCCGCGTCTCGCTGACCCACGCCCGCGGCTACGCGGCGGCCCTCGCCTGGTTCCCGAGCGGCGGGGAACGGTGATGCGCGCGCCCCGCCCGTACGAGCGGGTGGCGCTGGTCACCGGCGCCCTCGGGGGCATCGGAGCGGCCGTGACGCGCGCCCTGCTCGACGAGGGTATGGGCGTCGTGGTCACGGACCTCGACGGGGATGCCTGCCGGGCGGCGGCGAACGCGCTCAACAGCGGTCCCTCCCCCGGCAACGCGGTCGGCCACCCCCTCGACGTCACCGACGCCGACTCCTGGCAGCGGGTGACCCGGTTCGCCCGCCGCCGCTTCGGCCACCTCGACGTCCTCGTCAACAACGCCGGAACGCTCGGCATCCACGGCTTGGAGAGCTGCACCCCCGAGGAATGGGACCGCGTGGTGGACACCTGCCAGCGCGGCACCTGGCTGGGGATGCGGGCCGCCGCCCCCTGTCTGCGGTCGGCCGGCGGCGGCTCCATCGTCAACGTGAGCTCCATCTACGGCATGGTCGGCTCGGGCGCCGCCTTCGCGTATCACGCCGCCAAGGGCGCCGTGCGGGCCATGACGCGGGCCGCCGCGGCCGAGCTGGCGCCCTCCGGCATCCGGGTCAACACCGTCTCCCCCGGCATGGTCGCCACCGCCATGACGGCGTCCGTCCCCCGCGCGTTCCTCGACGACGTCACCGACCACACCCCCCTGCGCCGTCTGGCGCACCCGGACGAGGTGGCGGCCGCGGTGCGGTTCCTGACCGGTGACACCGCCTCCTACATCACCGGTACCGAACTCGTCGTCGACGGCGGCTTCACCGCCCTGTGACGCTCTCCCCGAGGAGTCGTGATGGACCAGGACCACGGCCGGACGCCCTGGGTCGCGCTGAGCGTCCTGTGCACCGGCTTCTTCCTGATCGTGCTGGACACGACGATCGTGCACGTGGCCATCCCGGCGATGATGCGCGCGATGGACGCCGACCTGGACCAGGTCCTCTGGGTCGTCAACGCCTATCTGATCAGTTACGCGGTCTTCATGATCCCGGCCGGACGCCTCGGCACACGCTACGGCCCCCGGCGGACCCTCCTCACCGGACTCGCCCTGTTCACCGTCGCCTCCGCCCTGTGCGGCTGCGCCGCGAGCGTCGGCCAACTCCTGGCCTGGCGTGCCCTCCAAGGACTCGGGGCCGCCCTGGTGACACCGCAGATCGGCGCCTTCATCGCCGCGATGTTCCCCGCCGGCCGACGTGGGGCCGCGTTCGGCGCGCTCACCAGCGTCATGGGACTCTCGATCGTCGCGGGCCCCCTCCTCGGCGGGCTCCTGGTGACCCGCGTCGGCTGGCAGTGGATCTTCATGATCAACGTACCCGTCGGCGCCGCGGTGCTCCTGCTGTCCGCCGCCCTGCTCCCCGCACCGGCCCCCGAGGGCCGCCGCGGCACGGACCCGCTCGGTCTGGCACTGGTGACGATCGGCCTCACCACCCTCACCTACGCACTCCTGGGCAGCGGACGCCCGTTGCGCGCCCAGGCCCTGTGCGCGGGAGTCGTGTTCCTGGTCCTGTTCCTCGTCCAGCAACGCTGCAACCCCCGCTCCCCGCTACTGCCCCGCACGCTGTTCACCCGCCGCGACTTCGCCGTGGCCAACGGCATCGGCGCCGCCGTGCACTTCGCGGTCATCGGCAGCGCCACCCCGATCGCCCTCCTCCTCCAACAGCAACTGCACCTCACGGCGCTGCACTCCGCCTTCCTCACCGCGCCCACCCCTCTCGCCGCCGCCGCGGCCGCACACGTCTCCGGCCGCCTCGCCGACCGCATCGGCGGCAAACCCCTGGTCATCGGCGGCCTGCTGACCTACGCGTACGGGCTCGCCCTCCTGGGTTCGCAGGCCCGCCCGGGGATGGACCCCTGGGCGCTGCTCCCGGCGATGCTCCTGGCCGACCTGGGCATCGGCGCCGCCCTGGCCCCCCTGACCAAGATCGCCATGGACGCGGTCGACAGCCGGCACGCGGGCCCGGCGTCCGGCGTGCTCAACACCAGCCGCCAGGTCGGCGGCATCCTCGGCGGCGCCGCCGTCGGCGCACTGATCAGCCGTCAGGCGGCGTCGGCCACCGGGAGATCGGCAGGGCCCGGAAGCCCCGGCGACCCGAGCCACCCCGTGGACTACGCGGCCGCCCTGCACACCACGACGCTCCTGACCTCCGGCGTCCTCTTCCTCGCCGCCGTCGCCGCCGCGACACTCGCCCCCGTACGCAGCCGACGCCCCCGCCACCCACGCCGTACGGCGGTGCTGCGGCTGGACACGCTGCCCGCCGTCGTTCAAGAGGGCCCCGGCTACCAGGCCGTACAGATCCTCACCGCGACCAGGGTGGCCGCACGCGGACACCGCGAGGTCCTCGGGTTCGAAGTGGCGGGCGCCGACCCCTCCGCCACCTGGTCCCGCCTGCTGAGCGGGCTGCGCTCCCACGGCCTGGGCCTCGCGTCCGTGCAGTACGTGGTGTGTGACGACACCCCCGGGCTGGCCGCGGCCGTCGGCACCGAACTGCGCCTGCCGACCCGCCCGGTGGGCGAGACGCACGACGCGGCGGCGGAGCTACGCCGGACCCTGCGGCGGCACCTCGGCGACGACGGCCCCGCCCCCACACCTGCCGGACTCGCCGCCACGGTCCAGGAAGCCATCACCGCGCAGAACAGGCGGTGGGCCACCGCGCCCCGCCCCAGCAGACGGACGTGGATTCCGCCGATTCCCCTATGACTCCCGGGCCCGTACCGCGTACGCACGCATGACGCATGACACAGGACCGGTGGGGGCACCACCGGGCCCCCGAAGCCAACACACCAACCAACCAACCAACCAAGCAAGCAAGCGAGCAACTGGCAAACAGCCAACCAACCAGCAACCAACCTTCGAGACAGAGGAAGCCCGTCATGCCCACACCCCAGGAACTCTCTCCGCACAGCACAGCCACCGCGGCGCATGAAGGCCCGGCGCACAGACTCCCCACGCTCACCGGGATGCGGTTCGTGGCCGCCGCGGCTGTCGTGCTGTGCCACTTCTCCCTCTACATCCGGGGAAACCCGGATTTCTGGCGCAACCTCGGCCAGGTCGGCGTCTCGTTCTTCTTCGTCCTCAGCGGCTTCGTGCTCACCTGGTCGGCCAGGCCCGACAGTCCCGCGCGGGCCATCTGGCGCGCGCGAGCGGCGAAGATCTTCCCCAACCACCTCCTCGTCGCGGCGGCCCACGCGGGTCTCATGCTGCTGACGGGCAAGGCGATCGTCAGCGCCCAGATCCTCCCCACGGCGACGCTCACCCAGTCGTGGATCCCCGGGTTCAACCTCACGACGGCCATCAGCCCCGTGAGCTGGACCCTCTCCTGCGAGGTGTTCTTCTACCTCGCCTTCCCCCTGCTGCTGACACAGCTCCGCCGCGTACCCCCGAGATACCTGTGGTGGGCGGCCGCGGCCCTGATCGCGGTGATCTTCACCTTGCCGGTGATCGCCCAGCACTTCGTCCCCAACGGCAAGCCGATGTCCCCGCTGCTTCCCTATCTCGACAACGACGCCTGGTTCGTGGGCTTCTTCCCGCTCGCACGGGCCTTCGAGTTCGCCCTGGGCATGGTCCTGGCCCGCATCGTCGCCGCGGGAAAGTGGTTCCAGCTCGGCATGACGCCCGCCACGGTCCTGTTCGTGCTCGGCTACTGGCTGTCCATGGGATCCGGCCTGTACTCCTTCGCCGCCGCCACGGTCATCCCGATCGGCATGCTGATCTGCGCGGGCGCGGTCGCGGACGTCGAGGGACGCCCTTCACCACTGCGCCACCCCTACTTCGTGCGGCTCGGTGAGATCTCCTTCGCCCTGTATCTCGTGCACAAGCCGGTCATCGACTACGGCACCAAACTGCTCGGCATCCCGCACTTCAGCGGTATGGCTCTGGTCGACCAAGTAGTCGTTCTGACACCGTTGTTCGGTGTGGCCCTGCTGCTCGCCTGGCTGCTGTACATCGGTGTGGAACGCCCCATGATGCGCCACTGGGCCCGGCGCCGCCCGCGCCGCAGCGCGAGCCACCGGGCGGCCTGCCGCGAGTGCCCGGCCCGGACATGCCCGGGCCGGCCGAGTGGCGCGGACCTCTCCGGAGAGGAGGACGGGGCCGAGCGTTCCCCGGCACGTTGACCCTTCTGCGAGGGTGGACCACCGCCGACGTACTCGGCGGTGGTCCACCTGCCTTCCGTGTGAGGGCACGCCAACTTCAGAGGGACTGCGTCGGCACGAGGACGGGCTCGTGTGGGGAATCAGGGCGCTTCGGTTGCCTGATGGATGATCTGCTGTGCGGCCTGGACGAGGTCGGCGTTGGTCTGGGTCGGCGTGCCGTCCGGCAGTTGGAGCACGTCTTCCAGGCCGATCCGTATGTCCAGCCGCCGGGAGACGGCCAGGCGGAGGACGGGCCAGGCGGCCTCGTCCTCACCGTGCAGAAGGATGGGCGAAGTCGTGACCGGGCGGAGTTCGTCCAGGAGACCGACTGCGGCGCGAACCGCGGTCTGCGGGCTGGTGTCAGTGATCTCAGCGAGGACGCGCAGGACTTGGTGGGCCTGTGGCCAGGTGCGGAACCTCTGTAGTGCGGCAGTCCCGGAGTAGATGCCGGCTTCGATGCCGACACCCCGCTCCAGCAGGGCGGCGGCGACTTCGGCGGCACCGTCCTCATGCCAGTTCACCGAGGCGTGATCGGGCAACACCGTCCAGGCCCGGACGTGAGCAGCGCGCGTCTCGGCGTACGGCGCGGCCCAGGCGCCGGTGGTGACGCCGACGGGGATGCCGGGGACCGCGGACCGTATGGCGGTGAGAACCGCCGCCACGACGGCCGGCTCCAACGTGTCCTCGGCGTCCCGGTTCTTGGGATGGACGTGGAGGTCCTGAGCCCCGGCGGCGACCGCCTCGCGGGCTGCCGCCGCCAAGTCCTGCGGAGTCACGGGGAGGTGAGCGCACTCGGCACGAGTCCTGGCGCCGTTCAGACAGGCTTGCAGCATGGCACGATCTTCTCAGGTGGGTCCGACAGCGGGGAGGAGCGCTGGCGAGAGCGGCGGCTGACACGCCCAAGCGCGCGGAGGACTGGTCCGGCCCACTGCCCGGCGGGGTCCCAGAAAGCAGCGCTTCGCACAGGCGCTGCATCGCGTCCTACCAGTAACGATGTCGATGACGGCCACGGTGACGCGATGTGCTGGTGCCGAGGAGCACCAGGGCGAGACCCAGGGGCAACAGGGTAAGCAGCAGGAACGTCATAGAACTGCTTGTGCCCGGCACCGGCTACTTGAAGCAGCCTCTTGGGGGGCCAGGTGACTGACGCGGAGCGACCCCTGCTCAGGCTGTACAGAAGGACCACCCACCCCCAACCCCTCACTCACAGTGACATTGACGCGCGCTTGAGTGACGGTCGGTTTAGCCTGATCGGGGAGGTGCCCAGGCCCGGACAGACTCCGAGCGTTCAGCACCCGTCGGGCCCTCCCTCGGTCCACGTATACGTGGAGGTTCCATGCGCCTCGCCCACATGTACTCAGCGATTACCGCGTCCGCGACGCTGGTCCTGGTCGGTACGACGACCGCGTTCGGCGCGGTCAGCCCGTCCCCGGCGGCATCCACCGACGCGGCATCCCCCGACACGGCCTTCCTGCAAGCGATCCACCAGGCCAACCTCGCCGAGATAGCGGCGGGCAAGGATGCCCGTACACACGCGACCAGCACCTGTGTGAAACAGGTCGCCGCGGTCCTCGTGCGGGACCACACCACGCTCGATAGCAAGGGAGCGGCCCTCGCCAAGACCAAGGGACTGTCGCTGCCCACGGCCCCCACAGCGGCCCAGCAGAAGCAACTGAGCGCATTGAAGTCGAAGAACGGCACGCCCGGCTACGACACCGCATGGCTCAAGGACCAGAACACCAGCCATCAGCAGGCCCTCGCGCTCATCGACAAGGAAATCAAGACGGGCAAGGACACGCAGATCCGTGCGGCGGCCCAGGCGGCACGGCCGGTCGTCGCCGAACACCTGAAGATGGTCCGGGACGGCACCTGTCACACACCCGCCCCCTCCTCCACCGCCTCGCCGAAGCGGTAACTCACCGCCCCCACACAAGCTGAGCCACGCACCACGCACCACGCACCACGCGCCGCCGCAGAGCGGCCTCGCCGACCCTTGGCGCTCTGTGGCCGTAGGTGCAGCACAGACCAGCCATTGGGGCCGCGTCAAAGGTCATGGATGAGGCGGGCGGGGGGGGGGGGGGGGGGGGGGGGGGGGGGGGGGGGGGGGGGGGGGGGGGGGGGGGGGGGGGGGGGGGGGGGGGGGGGGGGGGGGGGGGGGGGG
>NZ_JBWKEI010000015.1:0-191794 GCF_056435525.1 Streptomyces sp. NPDC043908
GCGCGCGGTCTGCTCCGCAGACACGACGCGCCGCCGCTACGCGGCGGAAACAAGAATTGCTCCGCAATTCTGCATTCCGGCTCCGCCGAAATATTCGCCCAACTCCGTTGGCCCGGGGCCGGATCGCTCCGCGATCCGGCCCGAATTGAATTCGCTCCGCGAATTCAATTGGTCTGGCTAGGGGGTGGGGGTAGGCCGGTTTTTCGACTTCCGTATTCTGAGGATTCGTCAATTTCCGGTCTGGGATACCGCATTCACCTCCCCGGACCATCCCCTATTGAATTGAGACCCCACCGTGGCACACACCCGGCAAGCCCCGCAACCCCCACACTGAGGGCGGGGCGGACTAAGGCTGGAGGGGGAGCGCTCAGTCCGCTGTCCTCGTTTCTGCGGGTGTTGTCTGGGCGTAGCCCCTCTGTCAAGGCTCGTGCGCGCGCCACGGCCTGACGCCCCCTCATGTCGCCCGTACGGCACCCGCGCGACTCGCGGTCTGCCTGGCCGCCGGTCCTTCCCCCGTGGCACGCGACAGCCGGTGTGGGGTGCTTACCGGGTAAGCACCCCACCAGACGCCCGCTGGACGGGCGGCACAGCGCGGCCGCCAGCCGACGCGCGACAGTAAGGTCGACGCCCCGAAACAGGCCGCCTTAATCCGTCGCTGACACGCCCCGTTCACAAGCAGGGCAAGCCTTACCGTGCCACCTGCGTTCAGGCCTCGGCAACGGCCCCGAGAAGACATCACGCTTCCAGAACGACGTGTCAGGCTACGGGCACATTAACCACTGTGACTTCAGGCACGGCGACGACTTCGTCGAGATCTCCGTGGACCAGGACACCGAACACACGGCATCCGCAGCCGCGTTTCAGTCGCTCTATCAACCAAGAAGAACCGCCGCAGGTGACGAGGCATTGCAGGTAACAAGTCTAGGACCACCTACTGGAGCGATGCTCACGGCGAACGACACACTCAATCTGGAGGTCGTCGTCTACAGCCAGGACTCCTGGCTGCTGAGGGTGCAGGTGGTGCGACACTTCCTGCCCAACGACGGGCATCTGCTGCCCGAAGCGCGAAGCTTGCTGGCTGCCGCGCTCACCCGTTACGGCAAGGTCTCCTAGCCCCGAGCGAGCCATTCCGGGCATCGGCGCACAGGTCGGCGGCGCCGTCCATGGCCCGTGGCCCAGTGTGGTGGCGGTGCGGGTGAGCAGGGTCAGGGAGTCGTCCGGATCCAGGATGTCCAGGCGTAAGGCAGTGGTGGCGTCGGGTGGGCGGCGTCGTCCTGGGCGACGCGGGCGCGGCCCGGGTGCGCGCTGCTCTTGGGGGCGGGGCCGGCTACCGGGGCGAGCCGCTACCAGGTGCCCGCGCTGACGCGCGTGAGGATGACGGTGGCGAAGTGTTCTCGGGCGGCCGGGGCGAGGCTGCCGGCGGCGCGGCCGTTATAGAGGACGTGGATGCGGGCCTGGCGTCCCGCGTGCAGGCCGTCCTCGAGCAGTGATGGCCGGGGACTTCTTCCGGTCGTCCTTCTGCCGGAAGGCCTCCCAGTAGCGGGCGAGGTGCCGCATGGTGTCGTCGGCCCGGTCGAGGACGACTATCGGGCGGGGCGCGTCGTCGACGGCGCTGTCGAGGTGGAGGCGGCGATGGAGTTCGGCGGCGAGGCCGACCAGGGCGTTGTGGATTCCGGCGACGCTGCCGCGGTGCGTCACCGTTGGCAGGTCCTTGGTCCAGAGGTGAGCGACCAGGGGGCCGTCGAGGACCAGGGCATGGGCGCCCTGGTGGAGGAACTGGGCGGCTGAGGGTGCGCAGGATCGTGGTGCTGTCGTTGCAGGTGCCGGTGCCGGTGGCGGTGCAAACGAGGATGTGTGGCGTGTGGTCTACGTTGACGGCGGTAGCCGTTCCGTCGGTGCCGATGCCGATGAGTGCGTCGTCCCTGGCGGCATCGGTGGTACCGGCTCGGCTCTCGGGAGGGGCCATGGCCTTCAACTGATCCTGTCCCTAAGGGTGTTGACGGACCGTCTGCGAGGTGGGCGCGGCGAGGTCGACGACCGCCCACAGGCGGGTACCGTCGGGGGCCCGGTCAGTGCCGCACGCCGCGACCGAGGGAGAGCTGGCCACCGCGGTCAAGGACGGCTCCGCGCTGGTGACGGGGGTGTGGTGGTGGCTGAGGACGAGGATGCAGGCGCGATCACCCTCGTCGGCCAGGTGCACGCTGATACGCCGGCCCTCATCCGCCACCGCCGGAGCGATCAGAGCGGCCACCACCCCTCGCACCGCCGCCTCCTCGGGGCGATATCCCCAGGCATGCAGCTGTTCGATGATGCGGCGCTGGGCGGTGGAGGCAGTCCACGGAGCAGATTCCAGCGGCCAGTTCACACACCGGCGGTTCGCCAGCCGCACCCGCGCCCGCGCGTCCTGCAGCAGCGGGATGGTGCTGGGCTCGGGCGGGAAGGGGGACGGCGGCTTCTTCGGCGGTGTCGGGGTCTTGGGGGGATAGTCCGGTCGGTGCTCCAGCGCCGCATCCGGGGAGGTCTCGAACATGCGTTGCTCCTCCTCGCGTACAGCACGAGCCGCTGCCGACTCCCGTGCAGCCCATGCTAGGGGTCACTCTGGCGGGCCGTCAGCGCCTTCCGACGAGTTGGAGATCCTCTCTTTGCCTTGGTCTGGTATCGCAAGCAAAGCACAAGGGGGAGGAACTTCGACTCGTTGTGCGGAGTTGTACGGGGGAAAGCGTCTTCGCGGGGCGCCGCTTCGTCATCTGGGTACGGCGGTGGACCGCTCAGCGATCGGCCGCCCGGGGTCCGTCGGCCGGCCAGCATCCCGTGCCAATGATGTGTTTCACGAGCCTGAAGGGTACCCGGATGGGAACAGTGTTCCCATCCGGGTACTCGTCGTCTTGCCCGTTCGCGAGGACGAACCCGCCGCTCGACCCCAGAGCCCCGGGGTCCACCGCGTGCTCGCCGGAATCGTTCTCTTCGTCGAAGAGCATCACCATCGCGCGCTGGGTATTGGTCACGACGGCCAGCGGCCGTCCCGACGAACTGGTCAGCCATGTCTCAAGCTGTCCGCTGTCGATCCTTGACCGAAGAGCTTCCAGCACCTGCTCGCACGACACAGGGGTAGGGCAGTGGCCATTGATCACCCAGGACTCGGTCACATGCACGACGATCTCACGGACGGGATCCGAGGAATTGTCGATTCCTGTGGACTGAGGGTCCCTGTCAGGAGTCGCTGACGCCCTGATCCTTGGTTGCGAGTAGCTGGCGGAGCCGTCGAATCTCGGCGGCCAGACGTGGAATGTTCTGGCGGGCGCCAGCGATGAACTGGGCGTTCTCGTCCCACCGTTCATCGGCGACATCGACATAGCGAGCTTGCTGGATGAGAGTGGCAGCGACGATCTCGTGCTGGTCGAAGTCCGGCCAGCGTTCACCAAGCCCGGTGTCGGGAACGGTGCTGACGGCGACCAGGCTCATGGCGAAGTCGTCGTCGAGCTGACGGACATACCAGGGACCCGGGGTCGCTGCGTTCGCCACATCCTCGATCTCGGCAAGCTCTTTGTCGGTCATCGATTCGGGGGTGTCCATCAGGCGGCGAGCTCCTCGTGTTCGACCAGGCGGCCCTTGCTGAAATACGCACCGGCGCGGACGAGCGGGACAAGGTGGGCGCCGTGACGGCCCGCCAGCGGGCCTGAGCCGACTCGACGAGCCTAAAACCATGGCGAGCTCTGCGGCGCGCGGGATCCGGCGCCCTTGGTGACCTTCAGCCTGCTGGCTGGCCCCATAGGCCCGCTGTTCCATGCTGGCCTATGGCTCCCACCTAATGGGCGCCCTTCGCGACGGCCACAGCCGCGCTCCTGGCGGCCGCAGTTGCCTATGCGCCGCCCGTCGGCCCGCGCGGCACATGGCGATCTAGATCGGCACAGTGACAGTACGACCGCCCCTACAATGCAGCAGGCAGTCGCAGTTCAATCCAACCCACGCCTACCGATCACGGCCGGAGAGCGACATTCCCGTCAAACATAGAGATTATTCATCACACAATTCTGCCTTGGCTACCGAAATAGCCCATTCGATAAACTCATCACCCGGACTATCCCCCCCCAGCAAGTCGACCAAATACTCACTCTTGAGAACCTTACGAATGTGCACCATCTCACCCTTCCCTCCAGGTGTAAGGTCCCAAAATTCCACAACCGAATCTTCACTCCCTGGAACACCGTCACTCAGCACCACAGCTTCGATCAACGAACCGCAATATCGATAGAATCCCATAACTCAGTCCTCCTGGGCAAATTTCCCAAAAATATAGATCGGTGGCCCACCGCATACGGGTGGGCCACCACGAACGTGACTCTAATCCCTGAAGGAGTGCAGCTGCCAATCTCCGCTGCCACCAGGCTGCCTAAACTGGACGCCCCCCCATGGCACATGGTACTCGAGGAGATTCTCACCAGACTTACTGGTGTACCGCTGCACTGCTACCCGCGGATCCCTGAGAATTTTCTCTAGAGTCTCTTGCCCAAGCTCACTCCAGGTCCAGGGGTTTTGCTTACCTGTAGGCTTTGGCCATTGCCCATTATTCGTTGCGCGGCTCGCATGCTTCTTAAGCTCGTGACCTGCGCGCGTATAGTTGTTCTTGTCTTCTGCTTTGCCCAACGCCAAGAGGTCATCAACTTCTGGAAGACCACTCACTGACGCAGGGGGAATTTTCCGTGAACCCTTAGCCGCCTTCTCAGCACCCCCCTTCAGCAACTTTTCACCGAGATGCCTAAGTGACCCTGCCGCACTGAAGAAGCCGGCTAGTTCAGCAAGAGCGTCACCTGCATCGAACGCCTTGGTGTTCTTATCCACACCGTGCTTGGTGACAAAGTCGTCGTATTGCTCCGTGCCGCCGCCGCAGTCTTCGACGTAGCAGTACGGGTTGACCTTGGTGAGGGCTTCGCCGGCAGCAGCAATGTTGTGCCCGATTCCCCCGAGGAAGTCCTTGAAGCTTCCTTGCGGGCGCGGGTCGAGGGGTTCGTAATGGCAGTTGGGCTTGTAGGCGGGGTATGTGGCACTGCAGTCGGTGCCTCCGCCGCCGCCGCCAACATAGTTGCCAGAACCTCCGCCCATCCACGGGCCGCCGCCACCGCCACCACCGCCACCACCGCCACCGCCACCGCCACCGCCGCCACCTGTAACAACCTGGATGGTTATTACAGCAACGATGGTGATAAGGACGTATTCGATACCGAGGAACTTCCCACTGGGATCAGCGAATGAGACGGGATTGTTATTGCTGTACGCGTACCCGTTGATCTGCTGTGGGTCTTTGAGGTCCGCGATGGAGTCGGCGCTGATGAAGCGTCCGGTGGTGGGGTCGTAATCGCGAGCGCCGAGGTGCGTGAGGCCGGTCGGGTCTTGGGTTCCGCCGACGAAGCCCTTGTCGCCTGTCCAGGTGGTGGACTGGGTGCCGCGCGCTTCGCCGAAGGGCTGGGTCTGGCGCCGGGTGACTGTTTGGGTGGTGGCGTCGATCTGGAGGTTGGCGGTGCCGTTATGGTCAGTGCACATCCAGGTCAGGGACTTGGGGGTGCGCATGGCGACGGTCTGGCCGCCGTGGCTGTAGTAGCGGGTGGCTTGGACCGCACTGGTGGCTTTGTCGAGGCGGAGTTCGGTTTCGCCGAGGTAGAGGGTAGTGCCGGTGGTGTCGCGGCGGATGAGCCGGTTGCCATCGGCGTCGTTGAGGAAGCTGGTCTGGGTGTTGTCAGCTTCCGTGACCTTAATGAGTTGGTCTTGTTCGTCCCAGGTCAGGTTCTGGGTTTTGGTTCCGATGGTGCGGGTGGTGGTGTTGCCGGCTTCGTCGTAGCTGTAGCTCGTCGTGGGACGGCTGGCGTTGGCCGGGGCGGTCGTGGTACTTGACAGCAGGTGCGGGCGGGGCGTGTCGCCGGTCTTGGCGTCGTAGCCGTAGGTGGTGGTGGCCGGTCCGCCTTGGGCGAGGTAGTCCGTGGCGGTCTTGCGGTTACCGGCGCTGTCGTAGGTGAAGGACTTCCAGTACGGGGCGATCCCGCCGACGTTGCCACTGGTCGGGGTGGTGTCGCAGTCGGTGGTGGCGGTCCAGGCGCTCTTGAGGCGTCGGTGGCCGTCGTAAGTGAAGCACTGCTTGTCACCGGGGGTGGTGGAGCGGTCTTCGACCTGGATGGGGTTTCCGGCGCTGTCGTAGCGGTAGTAGGTGTCGGCGTCAGTGCCGCTGTGGGATTCGGAGACGACTGTCTGGCGTGCCAGGCGCTTGGTGCCGTCTTCGAAGCTGTTGTTGATCTCGGTCCACTTGGCAGTGGAGGAGACGCCGAGGGTGGTGCGGATCCTTTCACCGGTGGGCAGGTAGTCGGTGCCGCGGACGATGCCGGTGATGCCCTGGAGGGTTTCGGGCTGGCGCTGGGCGTTGTAGCCGTAGGTCAAGGTCTCGGCCGGCAGTCCGCCCATGGCGGGGATGACGCGCTGCTGGAGGGTGCCGTCGAGGTTGTAGAGGTTGTTGATGGTGTAGATGCCGGTGCCGGCGAGTGCGCCTTCGCTGGTGCTGATCGTGTACTGCTGCTTGAGGGTGCGGTACAGCTTGTCGTAGGCGGCGTTGGTGACGGCGTAGACCTTGCCGTTTTTGCCTCCGTCGTAGCGTATGGCCGACGTCGGCCGGCCCAGGGCGACGGTGTCGTAGCTCCAGCGCGCCAGGTACTTGCTGTCGTCAATGGCGGGCTTGCCACCGACAACGGGAATGCGGTCAGTCAGCTTTCCGGTGGGGCGGCCGAGCGCGTCGTATGTGTAGCTGAGTATCTTGCCGCGGGGGTCCTGGGTGACGCTGATCTGGTCGAGGTTGTTGTATTCGGTCCTGGTGGTGCCTGCGTCCGGGTCGGTGGCTGCGGTCTTGCGGCCGAGGAAGTCGTACGCGTAGCTCCAGGTGTTGCCGTCAGTGTCCTTGACCTGGGTGAGTTGGTCGGACTTGTCGTAGCCGTAGGTGAGCTTGGTGTAGGCGCCGGTGGCCTTGTTGCCGTCGTACTCCCGCTTCTCCACCAGTCGGCCTCGGGCGTCAGCCTCCTCGCGGATGGCGGAGGCTCCGTTCGGGCCTTCCACGGTTGTGGCGTTGCCGTCGTAGGTGCTGGTGGTGCGGGTGAACTCCTTGCCGAGGACCAATGTGATCTCGGCGGTGGGACGGCCTGCGCCGTCGTACACCTTCTGGACACCGGACGGAGCGGCAGTCAACAGCGTGGCAAGTGTGCCGCTGGGGGCTGTGGTGTCGGTGTAGTCGCCTGCGGTTTCTACTTCCAGTCCGCGGGTGTCGTACTTCGTCGTGGTGATCACCCGGCCGGCGCCGACGGCGGCCGGGGCCTGCGTCTGACGCGGACGCAGCAGCGCGTCGTAGATCGCGTAGGAGGTTTTGTAGGTCTTGCCGTCGTTGTTGAGGGACTTGGTGGCGACCCAGGATGCCTGGTCGCGCTGGACGGTGTACTCGAATTTGCTGCTCGGGATCTGTCCGGCGGACCGGTCGCGGTCGGCGAGCCATACGTCAGTGAGGCGGCCGAGGCCGTCGTAGGCCATTTCGGTGCGCCGGCCGTTGGGGTCCGTGCTGGACCGGTTGACGCCCCAGTCGGGCTGGATCTCGGTGGTGACAGTGTGGCCGAGCGCGTTGCTTTCCTTGGTCGCGGTCAAGGGACCGCCTGCAGCGGGGGTGTACTCGGTGTGCTTGACGTGGGTGCCGGTGGTGTCGTACTGGTCGGTCAGCCGGCCCAGGATGTCGAACTTGGCGGTGGTCACCGTCTGCAGGTCGGCTGTGCCGGCCGTGTAGCCGACGACCCGCTGGGTAGCGGTGACATCGCCACGAGTCGGAGCAGTGCCCCACGGCTGGTCGTCATAGGACGTGCGGGCGTCGGAAACGACGTCGGTTGTCTTCGGATCGCCCGTGCGGTTGGGCGCGGTAGTGCAGGCGACGGAGACCTGCTCGACCCGCTTGGGGTAGGAGAGCATCCACGTCTTGGAGTCGCTGGCGTATTCGGTGCGGGTGCAGTCGGTCCTGCCCGCGCCCTCGGTCTGCACGCTCAGCGGCAGGCCGTTGGTCTCGTCGTACGTGGTGAGCGTGGACGAGGTCAGGTTCCCGCCGGGGGCGGGGGTGCGCTTTGTTTCCTTCGCGGTGCGGACGATGTAGGCGCGCACGGTGCCGTATGCGTGGGGGGCCGTGGCCGTGTTCTTGGACCACGGGGTAGTTATGGAGCCACTGACCTCCCCGCCGTCGGTGCCGTTGTAGGTGATCTGCTCGCGGGCCTGGCCGGCGAACTCTTCTGCGTCGGTGACCTCCGTGCCCTGAGAGTCGGTGAGCGTGGCCTTGCGGGTGGTGCCGTCGGCCTGCTTGTCGCCGTTCATGCCGCGGTAGTAGAGGCTGACGCTCTTGCTGCGGGTACCGGCGGCTTCGCCGCTGGTGGTGGTGACCTTCTGGTAGCCGCGCCAGATGCCCCAGGTGCGGTACTTGTCCTTCGTGATCGGGGACTGGTCGTCGTACGCCCAGGCGCCGCCGTCGTGGTAGGTGTAGTCGGTCTGCTTGAGTGGGGCGCCGCCGGTCGGGTCGGACTCGGTGACCTGGGTGACGACGTACTTGTGGAACCAGTCGGTGCGCGGCTTGGGGTCCTCACCGGGGGTGGGGTTGGTCGGTGGAATCCACTTGACCGGGTAGCAGCGCTTGGTGTTCTTGTCCAGGTCGGAGGGAATGTTGCTGCTCGCGATGCACTCCGGGGCGGAGTAGTTGGCCGTCAGTACCGAACCGGTCTCGGAGGTGACGGTGCGTACCCGCCATTTGATGTAGGGCGGGATGTCGTCGCCGGTCTTGTCGACGCGGTTGTGCAGCTGGATGCCGGTGAACGTCACCGGCGGCAGGGTGACCTGGCTTCCGGAGACGCCGCTGTGCTGGATGGACTTCAGCCACAGGCCCGGGTTGGATCCGTCTCCCGGGTCGGGGAACTGGTGTTCCAGTGCCCAGGTGTTGACGTCGCGGTAGTCGGTGTCCGCACCGGTTCCCGTGCTCTTGTAGACCTGGGTGGTGATTGCCGTCAGGCGCTTGCGGGAGAAGAAGGACGGGGATGCCTGGTCGGTGCAGACGGTGTCCTTTTTGCAGATCTGATCGAAGGGCACGTCCGGCCAGGCGGACCGGTTCCCTTCGCCCAGGCTGTCGCAGGTCTCCTTGCCTGGCACGGGCAGGCAGCGCTCGGTGACGGTGAACTTCACCCGGGCGGCCGCGGGCTGGGTGGTGGAGAAGATGGTGTCGGTGCGCTGACCGTAGTCGATGCGCTTGAGGTAGCCGCCGCGGGTGTATTCGGTGCCCTTGTCGGTGGTTCCGTTCTTTGCGTAGGAGTTGAGCTCCTTGTCGTACCAGTAGGTCATGACGTTGCCGTGGGGGTCGACGACGTAGTCGAGGTTCCACCGCCATGCCTGGGTTTTGGCCCGGTCGGCGAAGGTGTCGCCCGCGTCGTAGCCGGGCTCACCGGCGTCGTCACCGAAGACGGGCACGGTCCACACCGAGTTGGTTTCCGGCTTGCCCGAGGTCCAGCCGGGCAGCTTATTCTTGCCGAAGACGTACTGCGTGCCATCGGTGCCGGTGACGGTCCAGAACTCGCCGTCGTCGTCCCCGTTGGGGGCTCCGGTGCCGCGCGCCACGCGCTCGCCGTCGTCGCTCTGCAGGTGCCAGGTGCCGGTCGTCTTGTCCTTGACGAGCGTGCTGGCCTTGCCGTTCAGGACGAGGGAGGCGTTGTCTTCCTGCCAGCACCGGTCGTACTTCTTGTCCTGTCCTTCGTCGGCACAGGTGCTGTAGGAGCGCTCGATGTAGGAGGTGGGCAGGTCGAAGCCCTCGCCGATCCAGGACGGCTGAGCGCTGGTCGCCGAGGTACGGCCGTCGACGCTCTGTGCCGAATAGCTGAGAGAGAGCTTCGGCGCCGGGCCTGCGGGGGCAGGGACGGCGTCCAGGGGGTAGGACCAGGTGAAGTCGCCGTTGGAACCGCCGCCGGCCCAGGTGGCGGAGGGGGACAGGGGGGTTGCCTCATAGGTGCCCTGGTCCGAGGATGCTCCCGCAGACAAGGCCAGCACCGCGAAACTACTGCGGCCCTGCAATGCCTTGGGGGTGGTGACCTGCGATGTCACCTTCTGCTTCGTCGCACTGTTGGTGGAGGGCACTGGAGTGGCGGTGCGGCAGGCCGGCTTGTCCGGGGTGGTGAGGGCACAGGCGGGCAGTTGGACCATGCGCAGTCGTGAGGACCAGTTGCCGCTGTAGGCCTGCGCGAAGCCGCTGTAGTCGAGGCCGACGGACAGTGCGGCGGGGTCGGCCTTGCCGTCGGTGCGTCCTACGGCCAGGACCACGCCCTTGATGCCGAGTTTGGCCGTCGTGGCACGGTCCGCGATCCGCACCTCGGCCTTCGCCGGCCCGGTGTCACGTGCGGGCGCGGTAGCCAGGCTCCGTCCGCTGCTGGCCCGCAGTGCGGGCACGGTCGGACGGGACACCTCGACTGGTAGGCCAGCGGCATGCACAGGCTTCGATGCAGCGGACGAGAGGGCAACGCTGGCCTGTCCGGCTGCTGGCCAGGTGACCTTCTGCGCGGCACGCTGGCGGGTTTTGGCATCTGCCTGGCGGGTTGGATCGGCCAGGCTCCTTGCTCGGCTTTCAAAGGGCTTGGCCTTGCCGAACTTCGCCTTTGGTAGCGCACTGGGGTCACGTTCAGCCGACTGGGCTGGGGCTATCCCCAGCAAGGTGGTGACAAGGGCTGTGGTCACGGGGAGGGCGACGGCCGCCATGCGGCGGCGACTTGCCCTGCTCCATGCCCACGAGCGCAGCACGGATGGTGTGCCGGACACGGGGATTCTCCGCATTCTGAAGGGCGGGGTGTGCACGATGGGCACACCCCGCTGGGGTGAATGATTAGGTGTCGAGTGGTCTGGGAAAGGTCAGCCGATTTCGATCGGCGGCTCGTCCGTAAGTGCGAGCTGGGTGATCTCCGCGTCGGACAGGATGCCGGCGTAGACGCGCATGTCGTCGAGCTGGCCGGACATCAGATTGCCCAGCGTGGCGTTGCCCTGCTGGTGCCCACGTCCGAGGTTAATCGGTCCGGTGGGCTGCAGGACGCCCTTGATGAAGGGAGTACCGGTGACGCCTTCTTCGTCGCCTTGGCGCTGGCCCGTCAGGTAGAGCTTGACCGAACGCTTGGTGGAGTCGTACACGCCGACGGCGTGGACCCATCCCGCCGGCCGGGTGACTTCGCTGGAGCTCGCGGTGGCACCGGCGCTGTCCGTACTGTCAAGAGAGCGGTATCCAAAGTTCCAGCGGCCGGTCTCCTGGCCCGCTGCCTGCTGATACCACAGGCGGAACGCGTCCTGCTGGGCTGCCGGGTGGGAGATCACCGTCGGAGAGTGCTCCGCACTGGTGTCGTCCAGGGTCGGGTAGTGCGCCAGGTTCACCCAGCCAGCGACCGTAAAACTGCCGTTGTTGTCCAGGGCTACTGGCGCGGTGGCGTATGACTCCAGCGTGTCGTCCAAGGTGAGGACATTGCCGTGCCCGTAGTCACCGGTCGACTCGAATACGGAGCCGCCTTCGAGCGTGAGGGTGTTCCCGTTGCCACTGCTGTCGGAGGCAGACCTGCCTGAGGTCTCGTCGAGTCCCCACTGCGCGAGAAGGCCCGCGCGCGGGAGACCGGTGTTGGGGTCCTCCGCATGTACCAGGGAGGACAGCTCGTCCCGGAAGACAACACGGTTCCATGCCCGCACGTCGTCGACATCGGCAGACAGTTGCGTGGTCCCCTCCCAGCGGCCGATCTCAAAGGGCCCCTTCGCTGCCCATACTGCGCTGGAGCCCGTCGTCTGCTGCGGACGGCCGTTGACGTACAGCTGAATCGTCTTGTTCTGCGCGTCGTAGACACCGAGCAGATGGGTCCAGGCGCCCACGACCGGCGAGTGCTGGCCCACAGCGCGAGCGACTTCGCTTCCCTGCGCATCGGCACTGGACCGGTTGAAGATCCAGCGGTCGTAGCCGGGCGAGTAATACAGGGCGAACGCTCCGGTGGCGCTGCCTCGCTGGCTCAGCACCACACTCTGGCCGGTCTTGTTGTTCAAACGCGCCCAGGCACTCACGGAGAAGCTGCGTGCGGTATCCACCACCGGTCCGGGCGTGGCTGCCGAGACGGTACCCATGCCCTTGAGGGCGGCGCCCACTCGACCCTTCGGGGTCCAGGACGGCTGGCTCAAAGTCAGGGAACTGCTGGCGTCGGCGCTGTTGGCCGCAGTGGTACCGGAGTTCTCATCCAGCGTCCACTGGCCGACGTTCGGTGCTCCTGGCCCGGCTTTGAAGAGGTAGTCGCGGGCAGCGCTGGCGTTGCCGGCCGCGTCATATGTCTGCACGCGCAGCGTGTTCGTCATCCGCTTGTCCGGAGCAATCTGCCGCTCGTAGGTCGGGGTGTTGACGGAGAACTGCTTGCTCTCCAGAGGCAGGCCGTTCAGGAAGATGTCGTACCGCCGGACATCCGAAGCCCCTGCGCTGATCTTGAAGGTACCGGGGGACCCTACTCCTCCAGCTTCCGCAGAGGTGTCACACGTCGTCCCCGCGCATTCGGGATACTGCTGGGACGTCACGGTGGGCATGGGTGGCGCGCTTGTGTCGACGGTGAAGTAGCAGGAAGGCGAATCCCGGCTGTACAGGGAGTAGGACTTGCCCTTCCATGAGTACTGGTACTCGGTCCGGGCCAGGAAGCGGTAGGTCTTGCCGCTGGTCAACGTGGGTGTTGGAGTCGATCCGGCCGTTCCGCTGGCCGTCCAGGTGCCGGGCTGGGCGATGTTGAGCTTGGTGCTGCCGTCCCACAGCTCGAAGTTCGGCCGCAACATGCTGTTGCCGCCGTCGCCGCCCGTGGGCGTGGCCGTCAGGCGGGCGGAGGTGGTGCGGATCATCGCGGGACTGGAAGCTGCCGAGCACGCGAGGTTCGGGTCGGACAGCTTCACATACGACGGCGCTTCCCCCGGAGGGGTTACGTAGGTGACGGACAAGCGCGGCTTGCGGTCACTGGTCGCCCGGTCGTCGGTGGGTGACATGAACTGCTTCCACGCATACGGATCCTTGTCGCTGGCCGCCAGTGCGAGGGTCGTCGTCGACGACTTGGCCCCCGCCGTGTCGGTGACCGCCGAGGTCGCATCGAACTCCACGTCACCGTCACGGCAGTCGGCGGAGAACCCCTTGGCTGCGGACACGGTCTTCACGTACTTCCACGACAGCCGGGAGTTCCACGTCGTCGATGCGGAGATCGGGCTGGTGCGGTAGAGAGTGACGTCTTTCTTGTCGCAGTTCGCCGACCAGATCTCATAAGCCGTGAATGTGGCATCCACGATCTTCTTGCCCACCACACGGCGGGTGTCGAACTGGAAGAGCGATTTGGACTGCTTGTTGTCCACCCAGGCGTCGTAGCCCACACCCAGCGCATGGGAGGTCTTCCAGAACGAGGTGTTCGGAGAATTCGACCAGATCGACGTCCATCCCGTCAGCGTCGCGCTGACGGCCGGCGGATCGATCACCACTGGATAGGAGGTCTGAGCGGATGCCAGGAACTTCTGGTCGGGGGCGACCGAGAGAGCTCCGTTACTCAGCGAGACGGTCGCCAGCGCCGTACGGGCCCCCGGCTCGGGGACCACTGGACTACCGTTTCCGACAGCAGCCGCGTGCACGACCGGCTTCACTGCGGAGCGGAGTGCCGGCGCAGCAGCGGCTCCGGTTGCCGAGTCCCACATCAGTGCGGCACTGCTGGAGAACACCGGGTGGCCAGCGCGGTCGACCAGCGACACACTGCCGCCAGAAGAGGTCCTGACCGTCAAGCCGGTGGTCTTGACCGGGAACCGGACCGACTTCAATGCCGGATCGGCCGCCGCCTCACGGGAGCGCAGGACGAGGTTCTGCGTGAACCCGTCGGGGCGCACCTGGACCACCAGATCGACGCCGGGCCGCACCGACTCGTAAACCGCCAGCGAACCCGTGACCCTGGGCTTGGGCAGCGACCAGGGTGCTCCCAGTTCATACGTCTTGCCGTCCCGCGTGATCTTTGCCAGCGGATCGGCCGCACCTCCCCCGGACAGCACAACGTCCTGCGCCGCCTTCGGGACGATCCTGCCGTCGGAACGCTGAGTCAGCGTCGTATCGATCGCTACCCACGAACCGTTCTTGCGCACCCGCTCCGCGACCGGCGAAGACTCCATGGTGAACGTGCCGTCGCTATTGGCGAGCACCCGGCTCGACTCATTCGTCAGCCCTGACACCTCCACACGGCGTCCCTCGGCCACGGCCCGCTGCGACGCCTTCTGCTCCGCAGAAGGCGTAGGCAGCTTGTCGTTCTGCCAGAAAGCCTTCTTCGGCTCGTCCTCCTCGCCGGAGGTACCGGCGGGATCCCGCTCTGCAGCGGCCGCCGCTACCGCAGCATGATTCCCGCTCAGCGGCCCGGCAGACAGACCCACTGCTGCGAGCAGCACCGCTACAACCGTGGCCCTTCCCCGCGCCGCTCCCCCACGACGCCTACATCTCTTCACTGCACAGAACTCACAATCTGAAAATTTGATGAAGATCGAGAGGAGACCTTACCTCTCACTTACTTCGCCGACTAGGCCTTTAAGGGCCTGAAATCAGCCAGAACTTGCCTATATCCTTGCAACCTGGAGCAAACTAACTGCGGCGCAACGGAGTTGACGTTGCGTCAGCCCCGCCGGGAGATACATCGAGAGACACTGAAAAGACTCCGGCAGCAGGGTCGCTGCAGGACAGGTGCCCAGCAGCGCGGCTACCGGCAGACGCCCGAGCAGCACTTCCGAGCCCAGAGCCACGTTCCTCATCAGCTGCGTCTCCGGGCACAGTCGAGCAAGCCGGCCCTCCGGCTAGGTCACCAACCAGACGGCGATGGTGGTCTCATACGGCTGATCATGCACGACACCACTGACAATGCCCCCCGTCGAAGCAACGGGCGGCGCGGAGGCCGTGGTCAGGCCCAGAGAGAAAGCGGCTCACGGCCCAAGGCTGCATAGATGGTGGACACCAGCCGGTTCCAACGCCCCGACCTTCCACGACAAGGGCTGAGCCTCGGCCGTATATCGCCCCCGACCACCACACGTGGCCAGGACGGGAGGCGCTGCGGTGAGCGTCAGGAGCACGATGCGGGATGTGGTCTAACGGGTGCTGCGCCAGCCGGACAGCCAGGTGATGAAAGATCCGCCCGGCGAAGTCGTACGACTCTGACATGCCGGGGGCGGGTGGTCACGGCCCGCGCAACCGCGGGGCCGTGACCGTGACGGACGACCAGACCCCGGCACCGGAGCCCCTACCTGGTAGAGCCCCCCATGTCCCCGGTTTCTGGCCGACGCCGATACCGGCGTCCACGCTGAAAGCGTGCGGTGCCACGCCACAGGGCTCAGTCCGGCCGAAATCGGCGGCCAGGCGGCGCGCCTGCCACGTGGTGCGCGGGGCAAGGGCCCACCGCAAGAGCGAGAAGCGAACGCGGCCGGTGCCGACTGTCATCCGGGCCGCCCCGTCGGGCAGGTCCTCGGGGGCGGTGCCTGGGTGGTTCGGAGCGGTCACGATCGCGAGTCTGGCGACGGCCACGGCGCTGGGGCGGCCGCCGGGCCGGGGCCACTGCTGGCCTCGGGTTGACGCCCGCGCACCGACGGCGCCCCCTGGGGGTGCGGGGGGCGATGCCTGGCTAGGCACTCTTCGGTTTGCGCCCGGCTGTTTTCTTCGTAGCCGTCTTCTTCGAGGCCATAGCTGCCTTGCCCGGAGCCTGCTTCATGGCGGCGACATTCCTTGTCGTGCGCTTTGCGGGGAGCTCGTGGACGCTGGCGTCTTCACCCGTCTCGCCGCGGCTGGCCTTACGAGTTGGTGCGTGACCTCTCGGTGACATCTACGTGGTAACCGACAACCTGTCCTCCCACAACAGCCTGTCCACCCGGACCTGGCTGGAGGGCCACCCCAGGATCCGGCACGTCTTCATTCCTGTCGGCGCCTGCTGGCTCAACCTCCAGGAAGGCTGGTGGCGCATCTTCCGCAAGGCCGCCCTCGCCGGCCAGTCCTTCGCCGGACCACCCGAGATCGACCAAGCCACCCGCCTCGCAACAGCCCAGCTCAACACCCGAGCCCGGCCCTGGGTATGGGGGCGACCCGCACCATCAACTCGCCTCTTACGCCGACGATATGTGTACCTCCTTTGAGCAATCCAGCACTAGTGGGGTCTGGCAGTGCCGTGGTTGGGGCGGTGGAGGGGTTGGAGGGGCCCCCACCATCGACCAGCGGCTGGAACGAAGAGGGATCAAGCTCATAGCCCCACCCCAGCGATACAGACGACTGTGCAGTGCCGATCGTCACCCTGAAGCGCAAAGGTCAGTGACGCCGTGCGCCGGGAGCAGGCTACCCGTTGGTTCGAAGGCGCCCGCCGCGCCGAACACCGTGTCCAGGGAGTCGACGGCCGCGGCTCCGCAGGGGACGATGTCCCGATCACGCTTCGGACTCGAGGGGCTTCAGTATCGCCGTGAACTCCTCCAGGAACGCCTGGCGGGAGGTCACCGGCCCCGCGGGGCGGATCACGAACTTCGACAGGCCCGCGTCGATGTAACGGCGCAGCTGGGCCCGGGCGTCGGACCAGCCCCAGCACAGCAGGGTGCGGGGGTCGGGCACATCGGGGCGGTCCTGGCGGAGGCGGGTCAGCAGGGCGTCCACAGCAGCGCTGTCGGTGTCGGGCTGGACGACCGTCAGGTACATACCGTAGTGGTCTTCGTCGATCGTCCGGTTCGCGCGTTCGGCGGCGAGGACAATGCGGGCACGGCACGCTTCGGCCTCCCGCGGACCGATGTTGCTGCCGAGCCAGCCGTCGCCGAGACGGCCGATCCGGTCCAGGGCCACGGGTACCCGGCCGCTCAGCCACAGGTCCAGCGCTCTCGTGGGCCGTGGGACCGATGCCTCCTCCAGGTGGAAGAACTGGCCGTGGTGGGTGACGACCCGCTGTGTCAGCAGCGCCCGCACCACCTTCAGTGCCTCTTCGAACACCGCGGCCCGGCGCCCGGTCGGCACGGGGTACATCGTCCGGTCGGGGTGCCGGGCGGGGCGGATCCCGAAGACGGGCAGGACGCGGCCCGGCGCGAGGGCCGTCAGGCTCGCCAGCTGTGCCGCGACCAGGGCCGGGTTGCGTCCGGGCAGGACCAGCACGCCCATGCCGAGCTTGAGCCGTGTGGTGACAGCGGCCGCGTGGGCGACGGCAACCAAGGGGTCGAGCGTGTCGGGGGCGGAGACCAGGTCCGAGAACCACACCGAGTCGATGCCGTGTGCCTCCACGTCCGCCACCAGGGCGCCCAGGTCGGGACGGTCCGACCGCGCGGCACGCTCGGGCACGCTGCCCACACCGATGCGGACCTTCATCGCGGCACCCCGGCCTCGGATCCCGCCGCCGCTGCGTCCCTCGTGCCGCCTGCCGGGCGCGGTCGCCTCACGGCCGGGCCCGCAGCAGCCGCCCCAGGGTGGTGGCCTTCGCCAGGACCGTGCCATCGGCTGCGGCGGTGACACCCTCGGCGAGGGCGACGCCTTCGGTCAGGGTCGCCGTCGTGGTGAGACGGCGCCAGGCGTGGACGGGCACGTGGCGACTCCAGCGGACGCCCAGGTCGAGCGTGATCGGCTGCACGGTACCGAGGCCTTCGCTGCGGAAGACGCACTCCAGAAGGAAGCTGTCGAAGAGCAGCAGGTCCACGGCGGCCCCGTGCGTGGCGCCGCCGATGAGCTCGGGGCGGCCCCGGACCCAGACGTCACAGAGCGGTTTGCCGTCCCCCAGCCCGGCCGGGCTGAGCGGGTAGTCCACGGCTCGTACGTCCAGGTGTTTGAAGAACGCCACCTCGTCGGCCAGCCAGGTCACCTCCGGCGCGGAGTCCGGCGGTGAGGCGTCGTCGGCGGAGGTGTCGTCCGTGACCAGCCGGGGGTCGAGCATCCAGGCGTCGGCGGTGAAGACGCGCTCGGCGTCCTGCAGCAGGTCGATGCGGAGCAGCTCGCTCTTCCCGCCCTTGCGGATGGTTTCGACGCGGCCCTCGATGGGTCCGGGTGCCGCGGCCTTCGGATAGGCGCCCTGGATGCCGCCCAGAACGAGACCGGTTGCCGCGGCACGGGCCACCTGGCTCGCGAACGCCGCTATGCAGCCGCCGAAGACCCGGTCGGCGAACAGCCACTCCTCGCCGACGACGCCCTGGAAGCCGGAGCCGGACGGTGTGACGGTGAACGCTGTTTCAAGCGACAACATTCTCTCCCTTGATACGGACCACGGCGGCGGCCACGATCCCCTGATGTTCGGCCGAGGTCAGCAGCACGACCCGGTCGCCGGGGCCGGAGTCCGCCGCCCGCGTCAGGGCGGTGACTAGCTGGAAGGCACCCGCCGCGGAGTGCAGCTGCCCCACCGCCTCTGTCACCGGCGGCAGCCGCGTCGCCTGTGGACACACGGTCGTCAGCGCTGTGGACTCCGCGTCTTCCCCCGTCCCCGAGCCCATCGTCGCCCACACCTGCCCGGGCGCGGCGCGGTCCAGCACCCGCTCCGCCGCCCTGCGCACGGCGGTCCCGGTGTCGCCGTCCGTGACCACCAGCGACGTGACGGCGAGGACCTCGGCCAAGCCGCCCGTGGCGTCGGTCTCAAGGCGGACCAGGGCGCAGCCTTCCGCCAGCGGAGCGGTGCCGCTCCGGACCCAGGTGCGTGCTTCGCTCAGTTCCTCGACGGCCCCGGCGAGCAGGACATCCGCCCGGCCCGTCAGCAGCAGTCGCCTGCAGTACCCGAGGGCGAGCAGTCCGGTCGTCGTGCCGCCGGCCAGGGTGGCGTTGGGGCCCTGGAGCCCGTGCCAGATGGCGGTCTGCCCCGCGATGCTGTTCATGGTCGCGTTCTGGATGGACGAGGGCTGCACGTGGTGCGGGCTCTTGCGCTCCCGTGAGGCGCGGTTGACTTCCAGAATGCTCTGGGCGCTGCCGTTCGTCGTGCCCAGGACCAGGCCGGTGCGGGTCGGGTCCACGTCTTCGGTGAGGAGCCGGGTGGCTGCCGCGATGCTCAGGGCGGTCGCGCGGCCCATGGTGCGGGTGCCCTGGCGGCCGAGGTACTCGCGGGGCTCGAAGTCGGGTACCGGCCGGGGCTTGTCGGGCAGCGGACGTCGTGCCGTGGTTCCTTCCGCGAAGGCCTGGTCCTCCGTTCCGTACGGGGACAGGGCCGACCATGCGGTGATGATCACGGCGTCTCCTCGAAGCGGCCGAACACGGTGATCGCGTTGTTGCCGTTGAACGCGAAGCCGTTGTTCTGCACGATCGTCACGTCGGCGGGTACGGAGTGGTTGGGTACGCAGTCGATGGCGCACTCCGGGTCCGTGGTGCGGTGGTTGACGGTGGGCGGGAGGAAGCCCTCGTTGATGGCGATCGTCGAGGCGATGGCGCCCAGGGCACTGGAGGCGCCCATGGAGTGTCCGAGCATCGACTTCAGCGAGACGACGGGGGGCGGGCTGTCGCCGTACACCGCCTTGATGGCCCGTACCTCGGTCACGTCGTTGGAGGGGGTGCCGGTGCCGTGGGCGGAGATGAGGTCCACATCGCCGGGGGCCACCCGGGCGTCGCGCAGGGCGGACTCCATGCACGCCTGGATGCTCTTCTCCTCGGGGGCGAAGGCGTGGTGGGCGTCGCAGTTGATCCCGTAGCCCAAGACCTCCGCGAGGATGGTCGCCCCGCGGCCGCGTGCCGAGGTCAGGCTCTCCAGGAGGAGGATGCCCGCCCCTTCGCCGCTGAGGATGCCCTGGCGGTCGGCGTCGAAGGGACGGCAGCGGTCGGGCGACATGATGCCGAGTCGGTGGAACGAGGCGAAGGAGCGCCGGCACACGGCGTCGGCGCCGCCCACCAGGGCGTAGTCGGCGTCGCCGAGCCGGATGGCGTCGAGGCCGTCCCCGATGGCGTAGTTCCCGGCCGAGCAGGCGGTCGGGAACGTTATCGGGGCCACGTTCTGGAGCCCGAACTCCCAGGCGATGGAGGTGGAAAGCCGGTGGGTCCAGGCGCGGTCCACCAGCGCCGGGTCCATCTGGTCGGCTCCGTGCAGGAGGGTCTGCTCGGCCAGCGCGTCGAGATCCTGCGACTCGCCGTCGGCGGTGCCCACCGCGATGTGACCCGGCCGGTCTCTCAGGTCCTCACCGGTCAGCCCGGCCTCAGCCAGAGCCATCGCGGCGGCGGCCACGACGAAGGAACTGGCTCTGCCGAGCGTCTCCACCGAGGTGCGCGCGATCCAGTCGGCCGGGTCGAACCCGGTGACCTCGCAGCCCAGGGAGTGGGCGAATCCGGTGGTGTCGAACGCAGTGAGCGGCGCGACCTCGTTGCGTCCGGACCGCAGCCCTTCGGTGAACGCCGCCGTGCCGACGCCGATGCTCGACACCGGGCCGCGGCCCGTCACCACGACGCGTTCGAGTCCGCTTGTCATGCCTCGGCCAGGACGTCGTGGATCGCGGCCAGGCTCACCATGCGTTTGGCCTTGTCCTGTTCGATGGTGATGCCGAGGCTGTCCTCGATGGCCGTCATTATCTCGAGGACGGCCAAAGAGTCGACGCCGAGCTCTTCGTAGAAGTGCGTCGTCTCCGTGAGTTCGCCGGGCTCGACCTCCAGGATGTCGCAGACGATCTTCTTGACGCTTTCCCGCAGGTCGGGCGTGATCTCTACCATGTCGTTCTCCTCGGTCTTCGGGGCGTAGCGGTCGGTCAGGCGCCCATGACGTGGACTCCGCCGTCCACGTGGACGATCTCGCCGGTGGTCGCGGGGAACCAGTCGGACAGGAGTGCCACGCACGCCTTGGCGGCGGGGGCGTGGTGGGCGGTGTTCCAGCCCAGCGGGGCACGATCCGCCCAGACGCCGGCCATGTCCCCGAATCCGGGGATGCCCTGTGCGGCGGGTGTGTCCAGGGGGCCCGCGGCCACCAGGTTGACGCGGACCCCCTGGGGCCCGAGGTAGCGGGCGAGGTAGCGGGAGCAGGATTCGAGGCCCGCCTTGGCGACGCCCATCCAGTCGTACAGCGGCCAGGCCTGGGAGGCGTCGAAGTCCAGGCCGACAACCGATCCGCCGTCTTTCATCAGAGGCAGGCACGCCACCGACAGGGACTTCAGGGAGTACGTCGACGTGTGCACGGCCAGGGCCACGTCGTCCCAGGAAGCGTTGAGGAAGTTGCCGCCCAGGGCGGACGGCGGCGCAGCGCCGATCGCGTGCACCACACCGTGCAGCTCCGGTACGTGCTCCCGTACGTGGTCCGGCAGCGCCTGCAGCTGCGCTGTGTCCGTGACGTCGAGGTCGATGACGGGGACCGGGCCGTGCGCCCCGGTGGGCAGCCGCTTGGCGATGCGTTCGGTCAGACCGCGCCGGGGGTAGGCGGTCAGCAGGACGTGCGCGCCCTGTTCCAGAGCGATCCGCGCGATGTGGAACGCGATGGAGTTCTGCGTGAGCACCCCGGTGACGAGGATGTTCTTGCCTTCGAGAATTCCCATGCCTCCCCTCACCACCCCATGGCCAGGCCGCCGTCCACCGGGAGGACTGCTCCGGTGACGTACGCCGCGTCCGGCCCTGCCAGGAACCGCACGGCCTTCGCGATCTCTTCGGGCGCGGCCGTACGCCCGAGCGGTATGCGTTCCTTGGCCGCGTCCTTGACCTTGTCGCTGAGTCCCGCCGTCATGTCCGTGTCGACGAAACCGGGAGCGACGACGTTGGCGGTGATGTTCCACGGGGCGAGCTCACGGGCGAGCGACCGGGCGAAGCCGACCAGGCCCGCCTTCGACGCGGCGTAGTTGGACTGGCCGCTCTGCCCCTGGAATGCGACGACGGACGAGACGAAGACGAGCCGGCCCGTGCGGGCTCTCATCATGCCGCGAGCCGCGCGTTTGGCGACGCGGTAGGCGCCGGTCAGGTTGGTGTCGAGGACCGCCTCGAACTCTTCCTCGCTCATCATCGCCAGGAGTTTGTCCTGGGTGATGCCCGCGTTGGACACCAGCACCTCGACGGGTCCCTGCCGCGCCTCCACCGCGGCGAAGGCGGCGTCCACGTCCTCGCCGCTCGTCACGTCGCACCGCACGCCGAACAGTCCGTCCGGTGCCTGCCCCGACCGTTGGGTCACGGCCACCGTGTCACCGGCGGCGGCCAGCTCCAGGGCGATGGCCCTGCCGATCCCCCGGTTGCCGCCCGTCACCAGTACCGAGCGTGTCACGCTCCCTCCCCGGCGGGGGTGTTCAGCGGTGCGACTGCGCCCAAGGCATCCACCAGGCGCTGAGGCACCGGCGTGCTGCCCGAGCCGTCGCCGGCCACGGTGACGTAGACGATGTGACCGGTCGCGGTGGCCGCGCCCTCCTTTCGGAAGGCGAAGTCGAGGGTGAAGCTCTTCTTCCCGATCCGCGCGGTGCTGACCAGGACCTCGGGCTGGTCCCCGTACCCGATGCCCGCCCGCCAGTCGATCTCCACGTGGGCGACGTGCACGTCGACACCCATCTCGGACCAGGTGGAGTACGGCAGGCCCCGCGCGAGGAAGAAGCCGTCCACGGCCTCGTCGACGTGCGCGAGGTACCACATGTTGAACATGACGCCTTGGCGGTCGATTTCAAAGAATCTCGGCTGGATGGGGTGCGCGAACACCTGGTCGTCCTTATTCATGATCTCTTGTGCCTTCGTTCGTGTACGGGTCAGCGGGGACACGGCCGGGCGGCCGCCTCACCACGAGAACGCCTCCTCGTCACGGAGATCCACCCCCAGCGTGGCTTTGCCCAGGTATTCCAGGCATTCCTCCGGCTTGGCCGGCATCACCGATCCGTACTGCAGCTCCCGCAGGAGCCGTTCGATGGGCCGGGAGCGGCTGACGGCCGCCGAACCGCAGACCGAGAGGGCGATCCCCGCGGCCTCGTGGCCGAGGTCGGCTACCGCGTACTTGGCGGCGTGCACGAGCGTGTTGGCGGTGGTGCCGCCGCGTTCGCGATCGACAGCCTCGCCCGCTCGCTCCACCAGGGCGCGGGTGGCATGCAGACGGGCGGCGAGCAGCCCCAGGTTGCGCTGGACGGTGGCGGACCGCGCCCTGCTCGGTGAGGCCGTGACGTGGTCCACGACAGCCTGGCACACGGCCTCGGCGATCCCGAGGTAGGCGCCGGTGTAACCGGCGACCATCCAGTGCGGTTCGCGGATCACCTTCGTCAGGGACAGCCCCTCGATCCCGAGGACCAGCCGGGACGCCGGCACCGTGACCGCGTCCAGGGCCATGTCCGCCGTGCTGGTCCCGTACATGGCCGTGAGGTTGTGGATCTCCCCGAAGGTGACGCCCGGGTCGTCCCGGCTCACCAGCAGGTGGGAGACGCGTCCGGGATCGTCGGAGTCCTCCGGCCGGGCGGGGACCGCGTAGTAGTCGGCGATGCCGGCCAGCGAGACGAAGGACTTCCGGCCCGTGATCACGAAACCCGCACCGTCGGCCTGGCGCCCGTAGCGCGTGCGCAGCCCGCGCAGTTTGGCACCGCTGGCCGGTTCGGACGCCGCCGACGCGAACATCTTGCCCCCCTCCACCACCTCGGCGAAGAGCCAGGCGCGGAACTCCTCCGCCATCGGCGGCAAGGGGGTGTCCGCGGTTTCACACAGCGGTCCGATGACGGCGTTGTGCATGTTCAGGCCGAGCGCCGCCGCGCCGTTGTGGAACCCGATGACGGACAGCACCCGCCAGTAGTCGGCGAACCCGAGCCCCGCTCCGCCCGCTCTGCGCGGGACGAGCAGGCTCAGGAAGCCGGCGTCGGCGAGCAGCCGGTAGGGTTCCCGCAGATCGCCCTGGCGGTTGTCCACGTCGGCGGCGAGGGCCGCGATCTTGCGGCCCACCTCGTGCGCGCGGTCCAGGAGTTCGTCGAAATCGTCGGGCATCGTCACCCTGTCTCCTTGAGTGGGGGGAAGTTCGCCATCGGTTGCGGGAGGTCGGCCGCGGGCCGTGCCGCGAGCGCCGGACGGTCGGTCTTTCCGCGGTCGTTGAGCGGGAGGGCCGGGACGGCGACCACCCGGTCCGGCACCATGTAGAGGGGCAGCTGGGTGCGCAGCAGTGCGAGGACCTCCCGCTCGGGGAGCGTGCCTTCCACGTACGCCCAGAGCTCGCCTTCGTACGCACCGCTCTTGGCGACGACCGCCACCGCCCCCACTCCGGGCGCGTCGAGCAGCAGGCTCTCGATCTCGCCCGGGTCGATGCGGTACCCGTGCCGCTTGATCTGGGAGTCCTTGCGGCCCAGCAGCACGAACTCGCCGTCGGCGGTACGCCGGCCGAGGTCTCCCGTGGGATAGGCGCGGCGCACCACGCCGTCACGGAAGCGGACCCGGCGGGTGGGATCGACGAGGGCGCCGTCCTGCAGGTATCCGAGGAAGACGGTGGCGCCGGCGACGTGGATCTCTCCCTGGCCGGAGGTGGGCCGGCCGTGTTCGTCGAACACCTCCACGGTGTCACCGGGGACCGCGCGTCCGACCGCTGCCTGCTGCGCGGCCGTCCAGGACCGGGGGACGCGGAGGTAGGTGCAGACGTTCGTCTCGGTCGGGCCGTACAGGTTGTAGACCGGCCGGTCGCCGGCGATCCGCAGATAGCTCTCCAAAGCCGCGGGAGGGAAGGGCTCCCCCGCGTACAGCAGGACGCGCAGTGCGTCCAGGGACGTCTTGGCGATGCCGCCGCGTTCCAGCAGACCGACGTAGAGCGAGGGCACCGCGTACAGCACGCTGATCCGCTGGGCGTGGAGCCAGTCGACCACGTCAGCGGGGAACGCCTTGATCCGCTCGGGCATCAGGACCGTACAGGCGCCGACGGCTGCGGCGGAGAAGAGGTCGAACGTGCTCAGGTCGAAGGTCAGGGCGGCCTGTGATCCGATCCGGTCCGTGGGCCGCAGCCCCAACTCCGCCGCGGCCCATTCGGCGAAGTGCGTGACGTTCGCGTGCGACAGCAGCACGCCCTTGGGCGTGCCCGTGCTGCCTGAGGTGAACAGGACGTACCCGCCCGCGCGAGCGGCCTCCGGCAGCGGCCCGGCCGGTACGCCGTCCGCTACGCGCAGCAGTCCTAGGCCGTGCGCGAGGGCCTCGGTGTGCGCGTCTGCTGCGCCGGACACGGCCTCGACCGCGCCGGCCCGGGAAGAGGCGGTGGTGAGCAGCGCCGTCAGCCCGGCCTGGCGCACCATACGGCGGGTCCGGGCCGTCGGGGTGCGGGGGTCGAGCGGTGCCACGACCGCCCCGGCGCGCAGGGCCGCGTGGATCGCGAGCACCGCCTCGAGCGACTTGGGGATGAAGACGCCGATCCGGTCGCCGGGCTCGACCCCGTGAGCGGCGAGTTCGGCGGCCATGGTGCCTGCCGCGGCGTCGAGTTCCGCGTACGTCCACGCGCGGTCACCGTCCACCAGGGCAAGACGCTCGGGGTGGGTCAGCGCGGCGCGGGTGAGCAGGTCGTCCAGGCGCCGCTGCGCGCGTTCGGGGGCCGGCCCCGTCAGGCCGGTCATCGGGCCGTCCCCAGCAGCACGCGCAACTGCCGCGCGCCGAGCGCGGAGTCGATGTCGAGGGTCACGGCGTCCGCGGTGTCCTGCGCGCGGGCGGCACGCAGCGTGGCGTAGAGCTGGACGAGGCCGGCGAGGCTCCCGAAGGCCGAGAAGTCCGCAGGGGCGGCAGGGACGACGGCCTCGGTGGCTGCGGGGGCCGGGGCAGCAGCCGCGGCGGCTTGGGGGGCTGCCTCCACGCGTCGAAAGAGGAACGCCACGGCCGCGTCGGTGCGGGACGGCGCGGCCAGCGGCTCGCCGTCCCGTGCCAGCCGGGCGTGGGCGGCCAGGGGGCGTCCCTCGGCCGTCACCAGTTCGACGCCGATCAGCAGAACCTGGTCCATGCCGTCGTCGAGGATCGTGTCCACCAGGTCCAGGGCCTCGGAGCGCACGTCGCCGCGGAGCGCGACGCAGGTCGTCGGTCCCGTGATGGCGTAGTCGCGGGCGATGACTCCGAGGATCGTCGTGGGCACCGACTGGTAGAACAGCAGGGGGTTGGCGGTCTGCCCGGATTCCAGCAATCGGCTGCCGAGGTCGGAGGTGACGGTGTCGCCGAAGAGCGTCGCCAGAACCAGACCCGTCCGTGCCCCCTGCTCGCCCAATGTGGCGCCGTCCACGACGTCTGCCAGGCAGCGGTCGACCGCGGCCTTGATCAGCGGGCTGAAGGCGGACTCGACGAACCCGGGCACGCGGCGCGTCTCGGACGGCTCGATGACGAGATGGCCCGCCTGGATG
The DNA here is from genome assembly GCF_056435525.1 of Streptomyces sp. NPDC043908. NCBI lineage: Bacteria > Bacillati > Actinomycetota > Actinomycetes > Kitasatosporales > Streptomycetaceae > Streptomyces > Streptomyces sp. NPDC043908. Next base: position 26,275 of record NZ_JBWKEI010000015.1, read on the forward strand.
CCCGACGGCACGACGAGTGCCTCGGACACCAGAAGGCGTTCGGTTTGCGTGTCGGTCATGCTCGCTCCCACAGCAGTGCTGTGTTGACCCCGCCGAAGGCGGAGTTCGTCGTCAGGGCGCGCCCGATGCTCGATCGGCGGGCCCCTTCGGTTACGTAGTCCAGGTCGCATTCGGGGTCGGGCAGCGAGAAGTTCGCTGTGGGAGGTATCAGTTGATGTCTCAGTGCCAGCAGCGTGATCACGGATTCGACGGCTCCGGCCCCTTCGAGCGTGTGCCCCGTCGTCGATTTGGTGGAGCTCACGGGCACGTGAGCGGCGCGCTCGCCGAACACCCGGCGCAGTGCGGCGGTTTCGGAGGTGTCGTTGGAAGGGGTGCCCGTGCCGTGCACGTTGACGTAGTCCACCGCGTCCGGGCCGAGGCCGGCGATCCGCAGTGCGGACTCCATGGCCTGGGCGGTGCCACGGCCCTCCGGGTGCGGCCGGCTCGCGTGGTAGGCGTCGGAGGCGATGCCCCACCCCGCGACGCGGGCCAGCACCTCGGCTCCCCGGGCGAGGGCGCTCGCCTCGGACTCCAGCACCAGGCACGCCACTCCGTCGCCGAGCAGCAGACCCGTACGGTCGTGGGAGAAGGGACGTATATGGCCGTCCTTGGCGAACGCGCGCGCCGAGTCGAACTTCGCGAAGAGCTCCCGCTCCACCAGATAGGCGCCACCGCACAGCAGCGCTTCGGCCCGCCCCCGGCTGATGAGACGGCTCGCGTGGACGATGGTGTCGGCGGAGGCGACGCAGGCGTTGGTGAAGGTCAGGCGCAAAGGGCCCAGGCCCAGCGCGCCGGCGAGGCCGTGGGCGAGCTGGCCCGGCACACTGTCCGGGAGGAAGGACGCCTCGGGCGTCTCGGCGGCGTCCTCCACGGAGCGCCAGTATCGTGAGATCGGGCGGTAGTCGCCCTGGCTGCCGACGAGGGCGCCGGAGATCCGCGACGGGGCGATGCCCGCCATCCCGATAGCGGCCCTGGAGCAGGCCAGGAGTACGTCGTGCTGGCGCGGTGGGGCGTCCTCGGTGAAGTCGACCCCGGGGATCTGCGGGCCGTCCCCCTCATACACGGCCGCGGAGGCACACCGAAACGGCGTGGTGTCGAACCGCTTGACGTCGCGGAAGGCATGGCGGCCCGCGAACGGGCCATCGAGCAGCGCCTGTTCACCGAAGCCGAATGCGGTGAAGACCCCGAAGCCTGTGACGACGACGCGTTGCGACGCGCTCATCGCGGCTCCCCGGGACCGGCGGCCTTCGCGGTCAGCGCGTTCACGTGGGCCGTGATCCGGCTGATGCTGGAGAACGTCTCCGCGCGGGCTTCCCGCAGGTCGAGTTCGATGCCGAACTCGGTCTTCAGGCTGTGGCTGAGCCAGGCGAGGGAGAAGGAGTCCACCATGATTTCGGTGTCGTCCGCGACGACTTCCACCCCGGCCAGCGTGCGGCTGTCCACGAGGATCTTCCGTATGTCCTGCGTCGTGATCATCGGGCGCCCCTGCTCTCCGCGGTGGCGACGGAGCGCTTCTGGACCACCTCGTCGACGAACTCCCCGAGCGTTGCGGTGAGCATCAACTTCAGCAGTTCGTCCGGGAAATCGATGTCGTACTCCCTTTCGAGTTGGACGGCCACTTCCAGGGCGCCGATGGACTCCAGTCCGACCCCGTCCGGTCCGAGGGACGTGTTGATGTCGATTTCATCGCCGAGTTCCATGCCCACGACATCCTCGATGACATGAATGACGAACTCGAGAACTCGCTGCCGTTCCTCTGACTCCCGAAACTCCGCAGGCATGGCTGTGTCTCCTCAGTTCAACGGTCTGTCGTGATGTCTCCACGGCGGAGACAGCCGGGTACTCGCGCGGTCAGCGCAGCACGTCTCGCAGGACTCGGGCGAACGTCTCCACCTCGGCCATTGAGTTGTAGTAATGCGGTGAGACGCGCACAGCTGCCTCCACGCCGACCGCGTTCATGTACAGGGGTGTGTGGCTGCCCTGGGCGGTCCACACGTTGACCCCGGCGGTGTGAAGGGCGCCTTGGACATCCCGGGCGGGCATCCGGTCGTGCACGAAGGTGACGATCGAGGCGTGCCGACTGCCCGGGTCGATCAGCCGGGTCCCCGGCAGCTGGGCAATCGCCTCGCGCACCGCCTCGCGCACCATGCCGGGGCCGTCATCAGTACGGGCCAGATGGTGGCGGGCCGCCGCTTGGAGGCCCATGACGCTGGAGTTCGAACGTTCGGCGTACTCCAGCCTCCGGGCGCCGGTGCTGTGCACTTCGTAGTCGTCGCCGCCGGTCATGTCCGCGATGTGCAGGTCGTAGAAGGGCAGCGCGACAGCCTCACGCAGCCGGGGGCTGATGGCGGCGAATCCCGTGCCGCGCGGCCCCCGAAGGAACTTGCGCCCGGCACCGGTCAGCAGGTCGCAGCCGATCGATGCGGCAGAGACCGGCAATTGGCCGACGGCCTGGCAGCCGTCGACGCCGTAGTAGCACCGCCAGGGGGCGAGGATCTTTCCGATCTCCTCCACCGGTGTCACGATCCCGCAGCCGGACGGCACGTGCGGTACGGAGACGAAGGCCACGTCGTCCCCGATGTGTGTGCTCATCCAGTCCAGGTCCAGGTCACCGTCGGGCAGAACCGGCACGACCTCGACGCGCAAGTCCAGGCGTCGGCGCAGTTCCGTCCAGAGGATGAGGTTCCCCGCGTACTCGTAGGGGGTCACCCAGACGCGGTCACCGGCCGCGAAGGGGATGTGCGAGACCACCGAGGACCAGGCACGCGTGGCGCTGTCGAAGAGGGCGATGTCGTCGCTCGGTGCGTCGATCACCCGCCCGAGCGTTTCGTACACCTCGCGTTCGAGGGTGTCCGCGTGACGCTGTTCGGCCTCGTAGGAGCCGCCGTCGGCCTCCTCCGCGAGGTAGTCGGTGACGGCCTGGGTGACAGCCGCGGGCATGAGGCCGGCGCCCGCGTTGTTGAAGTGGACAGGCATGCGTGCACCCTTCGATCAGGAGACCTGGGCGGTTTTCGCCTCGGGCTCGGTCAGCCAGAGGTACGAACTGCGGCGGACGACGACGATCAGTACCAGCGCGACACCGAGGGCGGCGCCGACCAGATACCACGGGCTTGCGGCCGAGCCCCCGTCGTCGGTGAGCATCAGGCTCAGCTGGGGCATGGCGATCAGGCCCACGTTGACGCCCGCCGAATACAGCCCCATGTTGCGGCCGGTGACGGAAGGGTCCGACACCTCGCTGACGTAGTGGAGCAGCGCCGGGAAGACGATCATTTCGGCGGCGGTCCAGAGCAGCGTCGCCCCGACGAGCGCGGGTCCCGACGTCGACAGGCCCATCAGCACGAAGCCCGAGGCCGCCAGCACGTAGCCGGCCAGCAGCGAGACGAAGTGGCTCACGTGGCGCATCGCCGTGTTCAGCGGCACCTCGAACAGCACGATGGCCACCGCGTTGACGAAGAAGATCGCGCCTGCCCAGTAGCTGGGCAGACCCCGTTCGTGGATCACGTACGCGCTGAGGAAAGTGGGCGGCAGCGCGTACGCGAGGTGGATGGGCAGCGCCAGCAGGAAGATCGACCAGAAGCGTGTCTCGCCCTTCAGCGTGGGCGCCGTCAAGCGGCCGCGCGCCGTCTTCCCCTCCTCGGCGACCGTCCCTCCGGAGGTCCTGATGATGAGGTAGACCGCAGTGCCCAGGACGACGCAGGCGTTGATGAGGAACAGTCCCACCGGGCGCCAGGCGAACACGAGTCCGCCCAGCGCCGGTCCGATCCCCATGCCCACGTTGATGGCCAGGCGGTTGCAGGAGAAGGCGACCTTGCGGTCCTCCTCCCGGGAGTGACGCACGGTCTCCGCGTACGCCGCAGGCGTGAACGCCTCGTAGAAGAATCCCCAGACGAGGCTGCCGATGATCAGCATCACGGCGCTGTGGGTGAGCGGCAGGACCGCCACCAACGCCGCGTTGCCGACCAGGCCGCTGATCATCACCGTGCGTGCCGACACGAAGTGCAGGACGGGCCCAGCCGCCAGGTCGGCGGCGAGGGCGCCGAGGCCGTAGGCCCCGACGATCGAGCCCACCTGCCCCGCGGAGTAGTCATTCCGCTCCACCAGGTAGGCCGCCAGGAAAGGGAACGCCATGGTGCCGGACCGGAAGAGCAGCGTGGTGATGAACAGCGTGCGCAATTCGGGAGCCAGCCCGCGAACGGCGCGCAGAGTAGTGCGCAGCATCAGATCAGGTACACCTTGTCCTTCAGTTCCTGGATCTTCCGGTAGTCCGTGAGGATGGCCTCCTCGGTCTCCCCGGTCATGAAGATGCGCAGGGGGCTGGTGAGGAGGTCTACCGTGCGGCGGAGCCGGCCGCCCGGCTTCACCTTCACACTCGGGAGGAACACGGTGGGCAGGGCCGCGATCTCGCGTACGACGTCCTCGTCGATTGCGCGCACCTCGCCTTCCTGCACGCTGGGGGCGTTGTAGACCACCGCGGGCTGGCGTCGCGTGTAGACACCGTCGCCGTAGCGACGGAGGAACTCCTCGGGCCGCAGGTAGGACAGTGCGATCAGATCGGCCTGGTTGTGGCCCAGGCAGATCTGGTGGAAATCGGGCTGCATGTTGCCGTTGAGGCGGGCGCCGATCTCTACCAGGGCCGGGCCGTCAGAGGTCATCTTGACCTCGGTGTGCGTGGGCCCGAACCGGATGTTCATGGCCTTGAGGACCTCGTCGACGTACGCGATGAGCTCGGGCACCGGAGAGGCGTCGGCCGGCATCAGGACGTCCTTGTCGTAGACGTTCTTGCCATGGGTGAGGGTCTTCTCGTACTTCCACACACCGCAGACGAAGCGGTGGCCGTCATGGCTGACCGTGTCGACGATGTACTCCTCGCCGTCCAGGTAGGACTGGATGAGTACTTCCCGGTTGGGCAGGTCGAAGATGTCGCGCGAGGCGAGGACCTCCTCGGCGGCCGTGCGCACCTCCTCCGCCGAGCCGCAGATGTAGACCCCGTCAGTGGAGGCGGAACTGAGCGGCTTGATCACCACGGGGTACTGGCCACGCTCCTCGGCCCAGTTGACCAGGGTCTGGGGGTCGGAGCTCTTCAACTGATCGGCGCAGCGCAGGCCGGCCTCGCGCAGCACTTCGATCATCTGGTACTTGTCGCGACGGGCGGTGGACAGCCGGGAGCCATTGCTGGCCGTGCCGATCAGTTCACTGAGCCGGTCCGACAGGGGCACCCCGGGCTCCTGTCCGGCGAGCACGGCGCTGACGTTGTACGGGCCGAGCTCCTTGACGATCTGGTCCTCGTCGTGGAACACCAGATCGCCGACGTAGGAGTTCATGTCGGGCAGCAGCATGGAAGTCATCCACTCCGGGGTGCTGCGGACGTGGACTACCTGGGCCCCAAGCCTGGTGAAGGCCGCGGGCAGGAAGTTGCCGGTCGAGTAACCGTCGACGATGGCCGCTACGGGCGGAGTTGACGACAAGGAACTACCTTCTTTCGCGATGATGCGATGGGCGCGGGTCAGTATTCGGTTCCGAAGCGGACCCGCTCCGGCTCGTACAGATCGGCCAGGGCGGTCATGACCGCGGGCGGGTATTCGGCGAGGCGGTGCAGGAAGTGCAGCCACCAGTTCTGTCCGTAGACCGTGGCGATCCGGCAGGGTATGCCACGCTCCCGGTACGACTTGAGCAGCGGCGGCCGGCAGCCGTGCAGCATCTCGATCTCCGTGACGCGCTCCAACAGCCCGCGCTGGTCGAGGAGTTCGAGGAGTGCCGCGTCGTGGGTGGCGACGGCCACGGGATTGCCGTGCGCCACGATGCGCTCCAGGAGCAGGGCGTAGCGGTCGTTCAGTTCGGGACCGCGGGGCAGGGCGACGTCCGGCGCCTCGTTGTAGACGCCCTTCACCAGGCGGATCTTGCGTCCCATGGGCAGGACGGTGGCGAGATCGGCCTCGGTGCGGTGCAGGTGGGCCTGCATCGTCAGGGAGACGTTCTCGTGGTCCTCGGCCAGCCCCTTGAACACGGTGAGGATGTCGTCCACGAGGGACGAGCGCTCCATGCTGATGATGATGCCGATGCCCTGCGGGGCGGCGTCCCGCAGCAGGACGGCGGTGTTGTCGGCGGCGGTCTGGGGGGAGATGAGCGAACCCACGTTGGAGAGGTCGAAGCCCAGCTGGGTGGGGTGGTCGAGGCCGGCGCTGAGGTGGTCGTCGATCAGCGCGGCGTACTCGGTCATCACCTCGCGGACCTCACCGGCGTCGCGCGCCTCCTCGCCCACGAACTCCACGCCGGTCGTGTACCCCTTGGCCTCCAGGAGGGGGAGGCGTTCGAACAGCTCCGCCCGGTCGGCCGCGACGATGTAGCGGCGGGCGGCCGGGGCGAGCAGGGAGGCCAAGAGCGGGTCATCGACGAAGGCGGAACGGCAGCGGGTGTCAGCGGCGAGCTGCTTGAGGCCTCTGGTGGCCAGACGGAGCAGGGACGGGTCCAGGGCGGCTGCGGCCTGGGCGTCCACGACGTGGTTCATTGCGTGTCCTCTCGTGTAAAGCGACAGACGGGTTTCCTCGGGCGCCGCGGGCAGCACAGGCAGGCACTCGGGCACCTCCGGTACCTGAGGCACCTCGGTCAGCTCAGGCGGCGGTGACGCTCCGGGCAAGGGCTGCCGCTTCGGCGAAGGTTCCGTTGCCGTCGATGGCGGCCGGGTCGCCCCCGTCTCGGCGCCAGGCGCGGTACTTGGAGGCGTAGCTGAGCAGGGTCTCCTGGTTCTCGCGGCCCTTGGTGCGGGTCAGGACGCCCGCCCACAGACCGTCCCAGCGGGCGTAGGCGTGGTCCTCGAGGAGGACTTGGTGGGCCCGCTTCATGTTCCAGAAGGGCACGCCCGTGTTGAGGTGGTGTACCAGGTGGTAGTTGTCGTGGTGCCGACCCAGCAGGAAACGCTCGATGGCCCAGCCGTGACGGTTGCGGGTCATGAGGATCTGCTTGTTCTCGCTCTCCGGCAGCGGGTAGTGCTCGGCGAGCTCCGACAGCCAGCCGATGGCGATCGCCGTGGTGAAAAGCGGGACGAACCAGAGCAGTGCCAGTTCGAGCAGCCAGCCCTGCCAGGCGCAGAGGCCGATGATTCCCGCCCACTGCAGGAGCAGCACGATGCGCTCGGTGGAAAGGCGGACCGGCATGGAGACCGCGACGTTCTTGGGGTTGAAGAGAATACGGTCCTGAATGACGTAGGAGACGTATTCGAGGGTCCTCATGCCGCACACCGCGAGAGCGATGTTTTTGATGAAGAACTTCTTGTCGGAGACCTGGTGGTCGTAGATGCCGACACCCACGTGGAACTCGTAGTCGGGATCTTTTTCGGGGTCACCCAGGTAACGGTGATGGAACCCGATGTGAGAGTTCCGGTAAGGGTTGTACAGGTGGAGCACTGTGTAACCGGAGAAGAACGTCCCCAACGTGACGTTGAGACGACCGTTCTTGGTCAGAACCTTGTGAGAGGACTCGTGCAGGAGGTTTACGAACGCACGCTGAGTCGATCCGATCAGGATGATGGAGATCGGATAGAACCAGTACGAGATCCCCACGCACAGGTAGACCGACGCCGCCACCAGCAGATAGTCGAAGGCTAATGCCAGCGGGGCATGATAGTTGTCCAGTACACAGAGTTCTTTCAGACGCCTGCGAACTCCGCGATCGAGCTTGCTGAAGTCGAGACTCAGATCGTCGGCTTCTTCTTTGCCGATCGCCTCCTTGCCGACCTCTCCCTTCTCGTTCCCCTCATTGATTACTCGCTGAGCAGGCAAGGTAAATCCCTTCCGTAGAGAATGGAATATCCACCTCGGCGCAGCACGAAGCGCCACAGCACATTCAAGGCATGAGGACACTGGCCAGAACAGGCCTGTCAGATCACGCAGAAAACGCCATAAGCGTCGAAAGAGGGAACCGGCTACAGCGATGAGTGTAGACCGAAGACATATGCAGGCACATGTTGAAATTCGCTCCCCCGTTGGAGTCGTTTCGACCCACGGAGTGAAACATGATCTCGCCATCGGGATCAAGGGGGTTCCGGCCGACCGGTGACATCTCGCCGATCAGTCCTGGCCGAAATAGTGTGCAATCCAGAGGGACATAATGCTCATGAAGGGTGTAAGTCGAATGTTCTGTTTGCCGATGATGGCGTGAACCATGTGACTGGATGATGGCGTGAACCACGTGACCGGTCGCGAAACCTTCCGGGCGGCACCACATCGTGGGCGCGGGACGCGGCAACGGGCTGCTCCGAGACAGTTCGGCGCCCACGGGCCGGCCGGGTGGACGAGTCGTAGCGTCCAGAGCCTGATCATTTGAGTACGTGGCGTGCTTGAGCAGCAACGACGGCGACTTCGGCCGGTGTCGTCCTGGCCGCGTTAGCGATGGCGCTGACCGGGTACTCGCTGATCGCACTCACCAGACGGAACCAGACGGAACGGGAGTGGCGAGCGTTCGCTTCACCTGCTTCGACAAGGAGACGCCATGCCCGCTTGGAGACGGTTGTGCGGGAACTACGGGAACTACCACTTAGGGGCCGCAAGTCCGTCATGATCTCCGTCGGACCGCCGAAACAAAGACTGCCGGATTACCAGTAGTTTCCCGTCCCGTCAGGACCACAGGTGCTTGAGGGTGGCTGCGGGGAGCGCATACGGCCCGCCCTGCGGTGCCGCCGAGTCGGCCGTCACATCCGAGCCGGGGATCGTCGCAGCATGGAGATCAGCGTTGTCGACAGGGGTATAGGCCCAGTCCACCCGGTCGGGAGCATCCCAGAACCGGCGTGTGTTGGCTGACACGGCGTAGGTGATGGCGAAGCGGGTGGAAGGCGGCGCGGACAGTGCCGCGCGGATGAAACCGACGGCGTCGCGCGGACTGAGCCAGGACGCCAGGTGACGCTGTTCGGTAGGCACGCGCTCAAAGCTGCCGATACGCAGGCAGATCACCGAGAGGCCGAATTTGTCAGCGTAGAGACGTCCGAGGGCCTCAACGGCCACTTTGCTCACCCCGTAGAGACCGTCAGGGCGTACGGGCTCCTGAGGAGAGGTGAGGTGTCCTGTGGGATAGAAGCCGGTCACCCGGTTGCTACTGGCCAACACCACGCGCTCGATCCCCGTTCGGCGAGCCCCCTCCAACCCTCCAATACGTGACGCGTTCCCAGCACATTGGCCTCGAGTAGCTCGGGCAGGGGGGTGCCTCGTCAGGCACTCCGCCGAGATGGAGCACGCGGTCGGCTCCTGCCATGGCTGCCTCCACGGCAGCGGCGTCCCGAAGATCCACGGTGCGCGTGTCCTCGTTCTCAGCCTCTTGGTGCATCGGTACGCGATCCATGAGGATCAACCGCGCCGCACCCTCTCGAAGGGCTGCCCGGACGGCTGAGCCGATCGTGCCCGCCGCCCCCGTGATAGCAACGGTCCCAAAGTTCACAATGTCTCCCGGACTTCAACAATTCATTCATCGTGGCGTTCGCTGACCCACTCATCAAGTTGCGGGGCCGCGCGTGGACGGTCACGCCCACGCGTCGCTGAGTGAGGAGATGCGCGGGGCCAGGCGGGCCACCGATTTGGCATCCGCCGTGGCAGCGGATGACCAGTCGCCCTAGGGGTACGTACCTGGCCCGGGGCCCGGTCGACCAGTAACCACGCACGTCAACTCTGGTTACGGGACTTCCCCATGCTGCGGGGCCAGGCCGGCGACTGCAGACCCTCGCCCGCAGGGTCCAGGAGCGCCCCCCCCTCAGCGGTGGCCCCGGCCACCGGGTGCCGCGGAGCCGGCGCCACCGCCGCGGGCGCCCACCCTCATACGGAACTACAGCCCGTACGAGGTCGTCGCCATCAACCTCTGGATCGCAGACCCGGTACCGGGCGGTGGCCATCGCCCACTACGACTCTCGAGGACCGCCGCGCCTACCACCTGCGTCTGTGGCCCACCCTGCCCGACGGCGCCCGCACCGACTGGTACTGGTGAAACCCCGCCACGATGACCCGACGGGACTTCACCCCATGACCCCGCCACTTTCCCGGGCCTGCTGCCGCCCGACCTGCCTCGCCTGGAGGCGCTGCGGGCCTGGCACGCGATGTGGGTCGGCCTCATCGACCGGGCCATCGCCGATCTCAAGCGGCAAGAAGCCGAACGCGCAGAGGGCCAGCGGCGCCGACCACCACCGCCGGAGTGGACCATCGAGCATGCCCTCGGGGGGACCGCACCTGCTCATCGCGGTCCACACTGGCGACTGCTGGCTGCTCCACCACGCCAAACGCATGCGCGCCGTCGACCGCGCCACCGCCCGCCAGTCCCTGGCCGATGGCGTCGTGGCGTGCGGCTTCTGTCGGCCCGAACACCGCACTCGGCATGATCGACTGACGTGGCACCGGCCGATCGGGGCCGAAGCGGGTGAGGTGCCCGTGGTGACCAGCCTCAACCCGACGGGCAATAGAGCCTCCTCCGCGGAAAGACCGGACCCGAGGTAGAGGCCAAGGGGCCACATCCTGCGACTGCCCTGTCGCCTTCCTCAGAGACGGCTTCCGCGGCGGACACCTGGACTGCTCGGCTAGTCACCGCCGCACATGAGGACTATTGGTTGGGCTTATCCCGGCGGCGAAATCGCACAGCGGCTATGCCCGAGCCGACAGCGAGGAGAACGGGAAGCGAGGCCCCCCACGCCTTACTAGCGGATGCTCCCGTCAGCGTCATGATGACGCCTCCCAGAACATAGACGGCCAGAAAAGCGAGAATCAGGTTGGCTACGGGATGGCCGCGAGTATGCTCTTCGAAATTTTCCAAGCGTCCCATCATTACCTCTGTAGTGCACTCGGGTGGGGACCCGCGCTGCCACAGGTCCCCACGTACCGCCAAGGTTAGGAGAGCCAGGTCTCCACGCCCTGCGAGGTCAGATCACCGGCCGCAAAGCATCCAGCCGTTCGAAAGAAAACCGGACTCCGGGGCCGTTGCCGCCTCGCAGATTCCACCGACCCAAAGTCCAGCAGCCAGGCTCGCGGAAGTAGTGGGCGCCGAGGTGGTACAGGCCGGTGGGGTCCTTGTAGCCGGCGGCGAAGCGGTAGGGCTGCGGGGTCTTCTCCGTGGCCGTGCGGTCGGTGCCGCGGGGGGTGTAGGTGTAGCTGTTGACCTTCGTGCCCGTGTCGTCCACGAGCGCGATGACGGAGCCGAGCGCGTCGGTGAGGTAGTACGGCGAACTGGCCCCGCTCGTCATGGAGTTGAGGGTGCCCTGAGGTTCGCGGTTGAATCCCGTGTCCACGCCTCCGGTGCTGGTGCCGGACAGGCCCAGGGGGCCGTTGTGGAAGTAGGTGTCGCCCAGGCGGATGCGCTCGCTCTGGTCGGTGGAGGCGTACTGCCCGGTGAAGGCCTTGCTGCCCGTAGTGAGTGAGGTGAGCTGGGAGAAATCACTCCACGTCTCACCGGTGCGGGTGGTCTCCGGGGTCGACCAACTCCAGGCGCGGAGGCGGCCGTGTGCTTCCAGCCGCGTCACCGCCGTGCAGATCGTGATGCCGTGGGCCTGGTCCGCCAGAGCCAGATTCGCCACCGCGCGGGTGAGGCCAACCTCGCCCGCTGCGACGCGGCGTACCCCGGCGGTCTCCGCGAACTCGGTCTCGCCGGCGCCAGCGCCGCCACCGCGTCGATCAGACGCAAGGACATGGGCGGCTCCCCCGGCTGCTCGAAGACCTCGTCGTGGCTGATGGCCGCCCAGGCCAGCACGCGCTCAAACTGGTCGGCTTCCATGCCGGTGGGGCAGGCGGTGATCCGGGCGCGGTCCTGCGTGAGGTAGGACCGTGCCAGATCGGCCGCCTGCCACATCGCTTCGACCAGCTGCTGAGCGGACATGCACGACGGCCCCGCAGACAAGCCGGCCGGTCGCATGCTCCAGGCCCTCTCCCGCGCGTCCCGGCCTGATCCGGCTACGGGTAGAGTCGCGCTCTTCGGGCCCGAGCGGGCTCGGAGTCCCGGTGAGGCACCACTGACCATGACCGAACGCGCACCCGAACCCGACCCGGCCGCCCGCGCACGGCTCGACCGGGCGCTGGACCGGCTGGCCGTCACGTTCCGCGGAATGACCGCCCGGGCCGACGAGGTTCAGTGCGACTGCCACTGGGGCAGCCCGGAGGAACTCGCCCTGCTGAAGCTCCCCGACAAGGAACTCGACCCCGACCTCCTGCACCGCACCTGGAGCACTCCCGACTGGAACGACCACGGCGCCGTGCTGCGCCGCGTCCTGCCGCAGTTCGCCCGCGAACTGACCGCCGGCCTCGGCGCCCACGCGTACGACATCGACAACGTGGGCACCTCCTTCCACCGCGCCGCATGGCAGCAGTGGCCCGCGCCGCAAAGCGGCGCCGTACGGGAATTCCTGCACGCCTGGTGGGCCCACACCCTCCTCACCCCGCAACCCGCCGTCCCCGTGCACGAACTCCTCCCGCTGTGCGCCGAAGCCTCCGGCGACATCGGCCCCTGGCTGGCGGTTCTGGGAGGACCTGCGCCACCCGGTCGCCGACCGGCACCTCTGCCACACGGTCGACCGGTGGGAACGGGACCTCCTGGAGGACACACTCCCCTGGTGGCCATGGCGCGTCTGGCCGGAAGAGGAAGCGGAAGACGTACGGACTGAACTGACCGCCTGGCTCGTACGCGAGGCCCCAGCACGCCTGCGCGCCACCGGCGCGCCCGCCGAACTCCAGCACGCCGTACGCCTGCTCGGCCTCACCCACGCCGACCGCTGGGACGACCCGCACGCACCACGCCACCGCTACGCCTGACGCAGCAGCCCCGGCCCACCCCACGACCCGCAGCCAACAACTGCGCCGACCAGCGTCGGGCCAGGGCGGACAGCGGGCCGGGGCCGATCACCGCCCGGCTAAAGCCGCCTTGCACGGTGTTGGCCACACCCCGCCATCGGCGATCAGCAACCTCTTCACGGTCGCTTCACCCGCCCGAGCAGCTCGGCATACGGATCACTGCTCTTCGCGGTAGCGCATGCACTCCCCGCTCGCGTAGACCGTGGGGTCATCCGCGTACCAGGCCTGCTGGAGGGAAAGCTGGATACCGTGATCGGTGGTCTGGATCCCCGGCAGGCCCGGGCGGCCGGGCCGGTCCCGGGCCGGCAGGTCCTTTACCGTCAGGCCCTCGGCCCTCCAGCCTGCGCGGAGATGGGCCAGAGCCGTGAGGTAGTCGGCGCGGGTCGCGTACCGCAGCGTCCAGCTGTAACGCGGCTCGCCGCGCGTGACGTTGCCTTTGTCGAAACCGAAGTCATCGACACAGGAGGTGCTGTCTTCCTCGTGCGCTGCCGCCTCCGGCGCGGCACCGGGCCCGGTGCCCGCCAGCTGAGCGGCGGGCCGCAGCCGCGCGACGGTGTCCATACCGGCCTGCTTGGTACGTACCCCGTGCTCGCGGTAGTCGGTTGCCGAGTGCACCCGGCCCCCCAGCGATGAGCAAGCGCCTGTGAGGGACATCGCCAGCAGCAGGGGGAACCCCACGATGACTGCCCGGCGGGCGCGGCGCGGCAAGGAAATCATGTCGGTCGTCGGCATACGGACGATCAAACCCCCCAGGCCACCGCCGCAACACCGCACACCTACTCAACCCGCCCCTGAGTACCCCACCGCGTCACTTTTGGGGAGCTGCAAGCCGTCGTCCTGGGCCTGGGCCACACAATCGAAGACGACACGAGCAGCACGGCAAGAGATATGGCCCGCTACCGGGTCTGCGGATCCGCCGCCCGCATCCACGTCATCACCGATCCCGACCCTACACAGCATCGCCCTACCAACCCTGCCCGATGATGCTCTCATCCTCTCGCCGGCCACAGGGGTACGACAGTCGACGCCCCGGACCGTCGATGCCGTACCGCCCGTCGAGAGCGGTGTTCTGTGCGCAGGGCGAGGGAACGGTATGCGGGACGAGGCTCGGTCCGGCGGCGGTTGTCGGATCCGGCCGTGTCAGCTGAGGACGCCGAGAACGACGGTCACGACATACGTACCGTAGGCCTTCCAACGGTGGGTCATGCGGCAGTATCGCCGCGGCCGCTTCCGCCCGTGATGGGGAATGAGTACATCGCACCACTTGCACGGCAGGTCGCCGTGATACCTGCCGTCCTCCCCCAGCCGAGCCCGCTCCATGTCACCCACCCTATCGGGCCGGCACGAGAGCGCAGCCCCGGCTTGAGTGGAGCTGGGCCCGCTGCCGTTGGTGCTGCTCCGAGATCCGCAATGGCGTGATCCGGGCGGATGTGACACTCCGTCCTGCCGGTGGAGAGCGTGCCGAGTCCGGCGCCCGGTGGGCGAGCGACGGTTCGTCTCGTGCCGCCCCAAACTCCCTCCTGGACGCACGTCCAGCCCGGCCGGGGGGCCGGGGGTGATGGCCGAAATTCAGTTTTCTGCGGCTTCGCGGAACGCCGTGGTCTTTCGAGCAGCCTCAGAGAGTTCGGTCACATCCGTGAGAGTCAGGGCGCCGAGAGTGGATGCGTCGCTCCAGGCGCAGATGACGGTCTCCCCCGTGAGACCGTCGCGGTATCCGCAGCTCAGGCGACCGCCCAGCGGACCCGCATCGAAGGACGCCACATCGCGTGCTTTGGCTCCGGCGAAGAAGTTGCGGAACTCCTGGGTGATCGAGTACCTGCGCTTCTCGGCGCGAAGTTCGGAGTCCCACTCCACTGTATTGACGAAGAGGACCGCGTGTACCGAGGCGTCCGAGCCCTTGCCGTAGTACCAGCGCTTCCCGGCGTGGGACGTGCCCTGCGCCGCCCCGGCCCGTTCTGCCTCGTCGCCGGTCAGGAGCCGGTACCCGGCAATTTCCCGCGGGGCCGTGACCACACGCGACGCGGGGGCTCCCTCCGCACCCGTCGGCGTGGCGCCACTTCGCGTCTGCGCGGCGCGTGCCTCGGGATGGTAATTCCCGGCGGCGATCACGGTGCCCACGGCAGCGACCACGGCCATCACCGCGACCACGACGGCACGACGCCGCCCGTCCGGAACCGACGACTCGCCGTCGACACCCTCCCTGCGGGCGTCCGCGCCGCGCCATGATGCGGACAGCTTCCATACCAGGAACATCACGGCCGCCGTGACCAGCACGACGCCCATCACCTGGCCTGCGGCATAGCTCTTGGACGTCTGATCGACGGACAGCAGGGTCATGGGTGAATCGTATATTCGGTCCTGGAGGCGCCCGCCCGCCTGTCCCCAGGGAGCGGGCGTTGGCCGGTGAGCAGGTCCTCGGACGCCCGCGAGGCGAAGCCGTCTCCGGCCCTACTCGGACCGGCCCCGCGTGTCAGGCCACCCTCTTCCGGAAGAAGGGTCGGCTGGCGATGCGGCTTCGCGTACCGCCGGCGGGTCCTGCCGCTCATCGGTCCCGTGGTGGACGTACGGCTCGCCGTTCTGGTCGTGGGCGGCGAGTACGTTTACTCGGGCCTTCGTTGTCGGAGTCGCCGTGCGGACCGTCAGCGGCGGGTGAGGCGGCTCGAGCCGAAGCTCCCCGTGACGCCCGCATGCGCGTGCAGCGCCAACACCTCGCTGCGTACCTGCTCCACTTCGCGGCGCGCCTGCTGCTCGATCAGTATCCCCTCGACCTGTTCCGCCGAACCACGCCGCCCGCGGCGGCCCACCACGGCCACCAGGCCTGCGACAACGACTCCAAGCCCCACCATAAAACCCGCCAACGCGCCCATCGCTCCCCCGTCCCCGCCAAATCAAGAAAGCTCACCCTACGCAAGATCCCTCCCGACAACGCCGTGGAAACCGGACAGGGTTGCCTCGGAACGCGCCGTTCGCCGTGGGCAGCAAGCCGTACCGCTCGGACTCAGGCACGGCACCCCACCATGGGCAGCGCGCTCACCGCCGACGGGCCTCTGCCCCCCCAGTCGCGTTCACGCCAGCCCCGAAACCTCTCGGCGCGCGCCAGCCCACCGGCGGCGGGACGAAATCCAGGCCGGGCCGGCAGAACCGGCCCCCTGACCGGGCTTTCCGGTCGGTCAGTCGTTGATCGGACCTCGATCGGAGGGATCCCTGCTCGAACGAGAACACCCCGTACGGTACGGGTCGTACTTGGAGTTGGCCCGCCCTTGCGCCGAGGGCCACCGGCCCTTAGGGATGCGCGGGAGGACCGGCGGCTGCTCGGAGAGGGTCAGCGGTGCGCCCGCAAGCGCACGGGGCTCACCAGCCGCGCGCCCATACGGCCGGGTAGCCCAAGGCCCTCCGAGGTCCATGGCCATCCATCGGGCGCGGCGGGCTCCGGAGGTGGCCGACTCTGCCCAGTTGGTCGCCGAGCGGACTGCGGCAGTACAGGACTTGCCGTCCGTCGCGGGGCCCGGACCAGAAGGCCCGTGGCGTGCAGCACACGCAGGTGCAGGGACACGGTACTCGGGGTGACCCGGAAGCGACGGGCGATCTCGACTGTGGGCAATGGCTCGTCGAGGAGGGCGAGAAGTCTCAC
This sequence comes from Streptomyces sp. NPDC043908, assembly GCF_056435525.1. Taxonomy (NCBI): domain Bacteria; kingdom Bacillati; phylum Actinomycetota; class Actinomycetes; order Kitasatosporales; family Streptomycetaceae; genus Streptomyces; species Streptomyces sp. NPDC043908. The sequence goes on from NZ_JBWKEI010000015.1 coordinate 42,748, forward strand.
CCTGGTGGCGCCGAGCAGCGCCACCAGGGCAGTTGCGTCAGGGGCGGGTGCCGGGGTCCATAGCGTCGCCACTCCACGCGTTGCGTACGACAGCACCGGCGGTTCCTCCGGGCTGACCGGGGGCGCGGGCTTACGGGCGAAGACGGCGGGCGGGGCAGGCGGTGAAGCGAAACCGAACAGCGCCAGCGCTCAGCAATCATCTGAGCTCGGGTGACCCGCTTGAACCACCGTCGTTGATCACGCCATGAAGACCAACATCCTCGCCACCGCCGGCCTCGCCGCCGTGACCGCGCTGCTTACTGCCGCTCCGGCCCACGCCGGTATCGCCGACGGGACCCTGAACAACTTGGATGTCCTCGACCACATCTCGGCGCTGAACTCGAACATCAACAGCGATGTGCAGAGCCTGCTGAACAACAATGCGAACACCCGCGCCGACGGCTCGAAGAACAACGCCACCGGCCAGCACGAGTAAACGACCTCCGTACCAGCTGTTCGCCCGGCTTGAGGTTCGTGGCGTCGACCCCCTGCCTACGAGGTCGTCGTCCGTCAGTCCGACGGCGGTCGGCCGGTGCAGGCATCAGGTGACCTCCGCCTCCACCTCCACATCAAGCCCGTTTTACCCGTCCTCACCGTAGCCGGGGAAAGCCGTCCTGGCGGTGAGCCGCGCTGCCCTCGGTGAGCGCCACATCATCTGGTGCGGCACACCGGCCAAAACGATCGGCCTGACCAGACAGGCCGTCGAGCGAGCCCGCAGGACACCTGGCTCACGCTCCGTCGGCGGCCCGATGGAGCAACACGATGGATCCGTTACTTGCCGCGCCCCCGCTTCGCCCTGCCATAGAGGACCATGGCTCCCAGCACTGCGAGCGCGATCAGCACGATCACCAGTCCTGCAGGGCCGTCGGGATACCAGCGGCCCGCCCCTACTACAAGCATCTCTCCTCCTCTGATGGGGTGGGGTGTGGTGCGCATCTATGTACTCGCGCCAGGGCCTTTCATCGATCCTGCCGGTGATTTTGTTTGGGCAGAGGACAAGGTCCCGGCCGTTCGTTGACCAGTGCGCAGACACGATGCCGGGCGTGAACCACTCGACCTGACCAAGGCTCGCACCGGTGAGGGCGGAGATGTAGGTGCGGGCCAGCCTCATCTGGCCGTGCATCTGGACAGCGGGAAGCGCGGCGCCCGACTGAACGCGGGGCAGCAGGAACTCCTCAAGGGCTGTCCGGATTTGCGAAGTGGGCCTGTTGCTGTCCGCCACGGATTCCAGCAGCACAGGCAGATTTCGCCCAGGCGGCCCCATGCCGTGTGCCTGGAGCGCGGCCCGGGCCCGCGGGGCGGCGCCGTTGAGGAGAGTGCGGGTCCAGGCTTCGACGGCACGATGCATAGCCGAGGGTCTCCCGCCCTCTCGGGGACACTGAACCGAGCGCCGGGCCGACGGCACCCGCCGCTGATCACATGTCATGGGTATTCAGGGCTGCCACTCGACGTGGTCGAGGTGCGGATCGGCTGTACGGATCTTCCCAAAGCCACAGGCGCAGCTTACGATTTGAACGCGTTCAACTCTGCATATTCATAGACTAGGGGCGATCATGACGGCCGGGCAGAAAGAGGATGACCGCCCCCACCGGCAGCAGGGGGCTCTCGCGGTGTGTGCAGCGCTGACCGCTGCGTTGGTGATGCTCTGGGGCCTGCCGTCCTACCTCGGCCCCCTCTATGTGCTGACCGGCTTGTCCACCGTTTCTCCTCTCTTGTTCCTACGCCGTTCGAAGAGCTTTGTCCGCGCTTGCTTGGCCGTAGGGCTGGGGCTCGTAGCCTGGGGAGCCCTGGGCGTCCTCCTGGGGATGTTCTTGTTCTGGCCATCGGCGGTGCTGCTGCTGTTGGCGGCTTTCGGGAACCCGAAGCGACGCCCGGTCGCCGCGAAGGTGATGGGCGGCGTCGGCGCCCTGGTGACGGCGGGCGCTCTGGTGGGAGCAGCGGTGTTCTGCTGGAGCTTCCTCGTCGGTCCCGCGCTGGCGAAGCCCCATACGTTTCGGGCCGATGCCGAGCCCGGTTTGTCCAGCGAGAGGCTCGCAAAGGCTCGGGGGCGCCTTTGGAAGTTCGGAGCAACAGATGCGTATGAGAGTGAGTCGGATGAGGGATCCTTTCTCGAAGTCAGGTTCCCTGACGACCTGCCAGAGGAGCAGCGCGCGGGGTTGAAAGAGGAGATCGGCCGGCTGCCGGGCATCAGGCGGGTCGAACTGTGTTCTGTGCGCGACTGTGGCTGACCTGCGGAAACCAGCCCGGCTGCGATGCGCAGGGGTTCCTTCGGCGCCGTCGGCCAGGGCGCGTACGACGGAGTAAGCCTCACACCGCTGGGTGCCGCATACGCGAACTTCGGTACGGCATACGCGAACTCAGGGCAGCCGCCCACAGCCGACATGGTGGAGTTGTTGTACCAGGCGACGGCCGACGGGGTCCAGGAGGCCATGCAGGTCCAGGCAGGGAGGAGGCGGCGTGCGCAATGACCTGCAGTTGCCCGTCAGTCGCCTGCACGGCGAGCGGCCTTCCATACGCACCGCCCCGTCCTGGCCGTCGGGTGGCGGGCGGCGCAGTATGGAGGCGAGGGCCAGGTGGCGGCGGAGGGTGTCCATGGCTGATCCAGCAGAGTGCCTTGCGCTGCTGTTGAACGGCCGGTACGGGGCTGGGCGTTGGACGTTACGCGAGGATTGGTGAGCCGCTGAAGTACGCGTGGCCCCGGAGCCCGTGGACCGGACAGAGCGGCTGAACGCCGCTCCGGTCCACGGGCTCCGGGGCCGCTTGCGTCAGCGTGCTTGCGTCCGGCGGTTGCGGGTCTTCACAAAGAGCCCGGCCCCGAGGGCGACTGCGGCCGTGCCGGCGCCGGCCGCCCACGGGAGGGCGTTGCCCGTTCCGGTGGCGGCCAGAGCGCCGCCGGAATCGCCGGTGCCGCCGGCGGTGACCGGTGCGCCGGTCGTGGGGGCGGTCGATGTCGGCTTGGACCCGCCGTTCCGGGTGGGACGGGCTCCGGCGGTGCCGGTGGGGTTCGCTGTGGTCGCGGTCGGCTTCGGCTTGCCGGTGTCGGGCTTACCGGTGTCCGGCTTGCCTGGGGTTGGCTTGACCGGGGTGGGCTTGGGGCTGGGGGTGGCCAGGGTCCACGTCCAGTGGTGGAAGGGGTAGTCGTCCCGCTCGCGGTCCGGTGCCGGGTTGGCAACGCTCGGGTAGATGAACCCGCTGGTCGCCTTTTCCGTCAACAGCCACGCTTCGAAGCGCAGTCGGAGCTGGAGGGACACCTTTCCGCCCTGTGGCATCGTCGGGACGTCGAGGGAGAACTCGTTGAAATTGTCCCGGCCGGGCTGACGGTCGAGCGACTTCCAGGAACCGTTCTCGGTCCGCTGCTCGAACCTGATGGTGCCCTCGATGTCCTTCTCCCGGGGGAGGTGCATGTTCGTACCCGTCACGAAGATCAGCCGCATCCCGGACAGCTCGGCGGGGTCCGGGTTGCTCAGGTCCAGCCGCAAGTTGAGCCACTCCCCCGGGACGACGCTCTTGTCGCCGGTGAGGGTCAGGGGCATCACCGGGAGCTTCTTGTCCTTGGTGGGCTTGTCCCCGGCCTCCGGCTGCGCGGCCGCCGTGGGCTTCGCTGCCGGGTCCGCGAACGCGGGCGGGGCCAGGAAGACGACCGGCGCGACTGCCGTGGCCAGGACGGCAGCCGCGAGGTGCTGGAACTTCATGCGGTGAAACCTCAGTTACTTCAGGAATCGATCAGTGTTGATCGTTGATCAAGAATTCCCGATCACTCTAGGTCGAAATGCACACAAGCCGTCAACCGTTAGAGTCGGCCAATCACGGTAATAGTGCTGATACACAGCCTATGTACCGGTTTCGGCTATCCAGAGTTGTGTGGCACGTCACCACCGGCAGCCTATGACGACGCTGGGGCAACGGAGGCTGCTGTCGTCTCAGCCCAGTACACCGCCGGCCGTCCTGGAAGGCGTCTACGCGTGCGCGTCGACCGGTCGTCACGGCAGGGCGAGGACGTCATCGATCGCGGACCAGATCTCCTCGTGCCGCAGGAGGGCCCGGTAGTCCTGGTACGTCGCCAGCCACCGGTCAGATGCCTGCACCCTACGCAGGGCCGCCCGCGCCGCCGGAGAGACAGTGCCGATCCTCGCGAGGGCGCGCAGCGCGACGAGGAAGGAGCCGTAGGTCTCGCCCCCGTCGGCGACATGGAGGAGGTGCTTCTCCATGACGGATCGCGTCGGCTCGGGCTCGCCAGTGATCGTCCACAGCGCCACCGCCGCGTGCAGCCGTAGCCAGCTGTCACCGTGCTCCATGAGATGCAGCACCCGGTCTGCGTAGCGCGCGGCCGCCGGGCCGAAATCGCCGAGCAGGGCGACCGGACCGTAGAACGGTTCCTGTTCCGTCAGCACCGCCTCGCCGATGAGCTGCAGCGCCTTATCGCGATCGCCGCCCAGGCGCCAGGCTGCCCACGCCACCTTCTGATGGTTGCCGGGGACATCGAGGACCGTGCAGCCGCGCACGGCGGCCTCGGCAGACCGTGCGGCCTCTCCCATCGCCACCAGCGCGTCGACTGCGTACAGCGAGTACCGGGCGTCGTCCAGCAGCGCCACCACTTCCGGCAGCGCGGGCGCCGCAACCGGGCCCCACGCTGTAAGGACTTCCAGGAAGCGGCAGGTCAGCAAGCCGCCCACACCGTCTTCCCGGAGCAGCTCCCGTACTGCGGGCAGCAGGACCTCCGCATGCGCCCGCAACGGGATCAGCACGTCCTCGACCTCCGGCAGGCGCGGCTCGCCCTCGACGTATCCGCGGGAGTACCCGGCCCGGTACGGCGCGCACAGCCGCTCGACCAGCCCCGGCAGGGCGCGCTCGTCGCCGATGCGGGTCAGCGCCCAGCGGGCGTGGTCTCCGACGGTGCCCTTAAGCAACTCCGCCTCGCCCGGGTCGTCGAGGAGAGCGGCCAGCTCGTCGGCGTACGGAGCCGCCCGCGAACCGAGCACGGCCAGCAGGTGCGCGGCCCGGTACCTTACGCCGTCGTCGGGCTCGGCAAGCAACGCGCCCGCCAGCGGCAACAGCGATGACGCCGCGGACGGCCGGACCACCAACAACCTCCATCCCTCGTCCAGCGCGGCGCAGCACAGCAAGGTGTCCCCGTTCCGGCGCGCCACGCCGATGAGCCGGACGACGAAGGCGAGTGCCGTCCGCGGCGCACCCTCGAACAGCCGGGCCGTCCAGGAGACGACCTCCTCACGCGTGAAGGCACTGTCCGTATCCGGTACGTACCAGATCTCCTCGAACCGTGGACGTACGGCTGGGTCGGACAGGGCCGCAACCAGCAGGTTCAGCGCACGGACCGATGCCTGGGGATCGAAGGCGGCCCAGGCGTGCACGGCCGCGACCCGCATGACGGGAGTGCCCGTACGCAGCACCTGGGCCAGCACCGCCCGCACCCGGTCCACCGGGCCGGCTTGAGCGGAACGTGCTGCGGCGCGTCCCATCGCGAGCAGCACAGGCAGCCGAACCGTAGGGTCCGTCTCGGCGTGCCACCGCTCCAGCAGCACGCCGGCACTCTCTCCGAGAGGCAGCGCTTCTCGGCGCACCTCGGGCGCGGGGTCCGCGAGCAGCGCCCGGATCCGGGGACGCTGGGCCTGCCATGCCTCGTGCCACCCCGCGTCCACCCGGCCCGCATCGGCTTCGGCCGCCACCTCGGACAAGCTCACCAGTAGCTGAACGAGCGTGGTTCTGGTACCCATGCCCGGATCGCCGGCGAGTGCGACGACGAACGGCAGCGCAGCGGTTGAGACGGACGCCACGCGCCCGGTGCACAACGCGTAACAGTCGAACAGGAGAGAGCAGTCTTCCTCGGTCGCCGCACCGCCCCCGAGGGCCAGGCGACGCAGTGCTCGCCGCATCTCCCGGGCTGGGTACTGCTCAAGCGCCGACTCCAGCTGCTCCCACGGCACATCGTCCAGCGCCTCCAGCGCTATACCTGCCACTCATACCCCTGTGACCTCGCGACTCGGCTCCCCGACAAGACATCCTGTCATCGCAAACGGGTCCCTGCAGGGGGCCGGTCCGGCCGGGGCCGGTGGTGAGGGCGGCGCCCAGGACGGTACCAAGGCGGGTGGTTTCGGCGACCGGTCCGGCCCGACCCGCCGGTTGGTTCGGTGGTTGGTTCGGTGGTTGGTTCGGTGGTCGCGGGGAGCGGTCGCCGGGACCGCAGCCGTCTCAGCCGGCCTTGGCCAGGTCCAGGCGGAAGTCGGGGCAGACGTCCGGATCGGCGTTCTCGTAGAGAACCGTCCTGGTCGTGTCCATGGCGACGGAGAGCCGGTCAATCGTGTCGCCGGACATCCAGTCGTGCGGCGCGGTGAAGGAGAGGTGGACCAGGGGGCGGCCCGCGTTCGAGCGGGTGTCGACCTCCCAGGTGCCCGCGCCCTTGAAGGTGTCTCCCAGCTCCGAGCGGTAGTAGTCGCCGGTGGGCCAGTTCTCCACGGTGAGGGTGCCGCCGTTGCGGCCGGCGGTGAGCGCCAGGGTGAGGCGGACGTCCTTCGCCGCGTGCTTGCCCCGGTAGGTGCCGGCCAGGTCGCTGCCGTCCGCGGCCGAGGCCTCGGGCGGGATGCAGCGCCCGGTCGCGGCGCCGCACCCGGTGAGCTCGAACGCCAGCAGGCAGAGGGTCGCGGCCGCCGCGAGCGCGCGCAGGGTGCGGGTCATTCGGGGGTCTTCCCTCCGGCCGGGATGCGTTCGGTCCAGGTGATCTCCTGGCGCACGGTGGAGAGGACGCCCTCGTCCCGGTTCGTGCTCTTGAGCCAATCGTAGTAGCCGAGGTAGTGCAGGAACGATTCGTTGCTGGTGGCGTTCTTCAGCTTGTACTGGACGACCAGGGAGCCGTCGGGGTCCTGTCCCCGCACGTCGTAGTCGAGGGAGTAGGAGCCGACGAAGGCCTCGCCGAGGTGGTCCGGGTCCCCGGTGGCGATGGCGGGGATGTCCGTCAGGACCAGCTTCTTCAGCGCGCCGGCCTTGCCGCCGTCGGAGATCGAGTAGTGCACCGTCCCCTTGGCGTTGCCCTGGGCGCGCCACTCCTCGAGGGTGTCCGCACGCAGCTGCTTCATGCTCTCGCTGGAGCGGATCAGCTCGGTCATCCTGTCGCCCGCCTCGTAGTTCCGCTCCCGCGGTCCCTCGCCCAGGAGCCAGCCGAAGCCCAGGTCGTACGGGTCGTCGCTGTCGGGCAACTGGTAGGGGGACTTGCCCTGGATGGCGCGGTTGAGGGCGTTGTACTCCTCGTACCCGATGGTGTTGGTGGTGTCGATGTTCTGGTGCTGGGGTTTGGCGTTGAACCACTGGCCCACCCCGATGTCCGACATGAGACTGGAGGAGAGGTTCTGGTCGGCGGCGATGCCCCGCTTCACGATCTCCACGATCTCGTGCTGGGCCGCCTCGATCGCCTTCGCGTCGTCGGACCCCTTCTCGATGACTTTGCACTGGCCGTGGACCATCGTCGGTGAAACGGCCCCGTCGCCGTCGACGTGCAGACCCCGCTCACCGGCGCGGCGAACCGCGCCCTCCAGGTCCGTCCGTACGGCCTTCAGCTCGCCCAGGGCGTCGTCCAGCACACCCACCGCGGCCGCCGCGACCTTGGTGGCGTCCTGGAGCTGGCGCTCGATGTCGTCGATCATGCGCCAGGCGTACGGCGCCGCCGCGCCCTCCCAGTAGCCCTTGTCCCGCAGCGGCTGAAGCATCTCGTCGTGGACCCGCTTGCCGAGCTTGCCGATCTCCGTGTGCGAGGTGCGCCACTGGTCGGCGAGCTTCTGCAGCGGACCGAGGTCGGTGTCCAGGATCTCCCGGTAGAACGACGCCATCACAGTCCGTCCACCAGGGAGCGGCGGGGCTTGATCCCCCGGAACTCCTCCTCGATGGCGTGGTCCGTCTTCGTGAAGTCCCGCGCGCCGACCCGCAGGCTCTCGGCGATGCGCGCGAGCCAGCCCGCCACGGTGCCGGCCTGGAGTTCCCACTGCTTGTGCCCGGCCCGCAGCGCGAACGCCGTCTCCCAGCCGCCCATCGCCGACGCCGCCGCCTGCGCGGGTCCTTCGAGCGCGGCGGCGGCCTTGGTGAAGGCCGTGTGGATCTCGTCCGCCCTGCCCGCGGCCGCGGTGAGGACCGACGGCTCGATCCTCAGCACCTCCCCTTCCTGGTGCGGCCCGGCCTTGGGCGGCGGCTTGAGGAACGGGTACTGCGGCTGCGGGTACGGGCCCTGCGGGAAGGCAGGGGTGAGCGGGTCGTGGTAACTGTCGGCGGGCGGGGCCTTGGTCGGGCCCGCCGCCCAGGGGGAGTTGTGCTTCTTCAGCTCGTCAGGAGTCAGCGGCAGCTGGGAAGGTTCGGGCAGTTTGTCGTCGCTCATCCGGTATTCCCCCGTGGTGGTGCACAGTTGCCCGGAAACCCTAACCTGGTGGCCGATGCAGGTATGCCCGAGCGTCACACCCGGGTGCGAGGGTGAACTCACGCGACGAAGGATTGCAGGTCAGCCAGCTCCTCATGCCGTAGCGGAGGTGGTCGGGGCGGTCGGGATATGCAAGCACAGCGTTCAGATGCTTCCGTACGGAATGACACTGCGGCCGGCCCACGAAACAGCTCTGCCAGGACCCGAGGGTCCTGGCAGAGCCGCCTATTGGGCACGTCTTACAGACCTTGCTTCACGCGATCGCCGTGCGCAGTTGTCATCACGGCGCATACTTCGCTGCCGCGCGCGCCAGGACATCGGCAGCGAGCGGGGTCTGCAGGCGTACGCGCACCGCCGGAGAGGAGGGTTCCTTCAGTGAATCCCCCAGCGCACTCGCCAGGGCTCGCACTGCCGCTTCTCGTGTGAGGGGGAACTCGTTCTCGTCTTCGGCAATGGCCATGAGCATGCGGGCCAATGCGGTTGGCCCTTCGGACTCGCGAAGGTAACTTCCCGTGACCGACAATGCCATCTCTCGGACGTCTCCGTCGACATCCCACTCGACTCCCGCAAGGAACGCCTGCAGTTCGGGGAGCAACTGTGAGGTCATTCCCCAATAGTCGCAGAGGATCTGCAGGGCAAGCCGCGAGAGCATCGGGTCGGCCGGCGCGTGGAGGTACCTGCGGACGGCCCCCGCATGCGCGGGTGATCCCGCGAGCCCGACTACGTGGAGTGCTGTGTAGAGATCGCCGTTGTCGACTCGGCCATCCGTAACCGCATTCAAAGCAGTGTGGAAGTCGCGACTGTCCAGCGTTCCGGACATCGCCTTGTCAAGCATGCCGTGGAAATCGACCATCAGTGCCTCGGAACATATTTCTCTGAGTAGTCCAACATCTTGCTTGCCTGGCTCAGCTCTTCCTGAAGCCCTGCGTAGCGCGGGTCATCAACCCCCGCCTTCGACATGTCGACCTTGAGCTGGTGCATGCGTTTCAAGAGGCCGTTCTGGGCGTCCCGCACCTCCTTGATGTGGTCCCAGGGGGTGCCGTCCGGCTTTCGCGCAACGACCTCTCCTCCGAGTTCACGCTTGGCAGCATCCAGATCGCTGAACTTGAGATGTTCGGTGATCCGGTCCGTCTTGGTCAGAACACGGCAACTTGAGTTGTGCACCAGGACAGGCGCGCCGCCAGCCAGCACATAGTACGTGTGGAGACCCTCGACGGTGAGGTTGTACACCTTGTGGACCGCGGTCCTAGCACGGGTGCCGATGACCTCACGCAGATGCCCGTCAGGAGTGCGAAGCTGGTCGCCCGCCTTCAGATCCTCGGCGTTCAGCCAGCGGCCCCGACCGTCCACCCAGAACGGGTGCCTGCCAGTGGAGGTGACCGTACCGGTCGCGTTCCCCAGGCTTCCATCGGTGTCGATGGTGATCTCGACGAGATGCTTCCATCCAGCACCAATGATGACATTGGTGACCGTACGCAGCCCGGTCTCACCGGTGTTGGGGTCAGTGGCCAGGACCTTTTGGCCGATCCGCACTTGCCCGATCGGCTCACGCAGGCCGTCGGCCATCAGGACCGGGGTCTGAGGGACGAAACTGTTGGCCTCTTCCCCGACCGCGCATACCGGAGTCTTCCGGAACTTCCCGAGGAGATCCTCTCCCTTGCCGATCAGCTTTTTCGCGGCAGCGGACTCGTCGAGGAACTTACCGATGCCACCCACAATTCGAGTGACAGCCTTGGTTATTGCGGGGAGCTTCTTGAGGACCTGGATGGCCTTGCCCCACGGCAGAGCGCCGACCGCCGCCCAGAAGCAGCTTTCGACATTACCTTCGCCGAAGCACTTCTTGATGTCCTCGAAGAGCAGGTCGACGATGATCTCTCCGCCGTTTTCCAGCAGAAAGTCCTTTATCGACTTGTCAGCGAGCGCCCGGGACTTCTCATAGTCCTCCGCCGACATATGCGCCTCATCCAGCGCTTGGGCTTCCTGCACCGTCAGGGCTGGACCACCGCCCGCACCGTCCTGCTTCGCGGCTTCTTCGCGGCGCTTGCGTTCCTGTTCGCGCTCGTATTCCTCAGCCTTCTTGGCGGCCTCGTCCGCCTCGTGGGCATAGGTGTTGGCATTCTTGGCCGCGGTCTCCGCGGACTTCGCATGCGTCTCGGCGGATTCCGCCAGTTTGCCTGCGTCGGCGGCGTCGTTCTCCGCCTGGGTCGCCGCGCTCTGGGCGACCGCGGCTTCCTTCTCAGCCTGGGCAGCGGCGCCCGCGGCCGCGGTGGCGTGCTGCTCTGCCTCTGCGGCGGCGCCACGAGCGCGGGCCGCTTCGGCCTCGGCCTGGTTGGCGGCCTGACGGGCCGCGCTGGCGTCGGCGTACGCCTGGTTCGCCGCTGCCCGGGCGTCCTTGGCGTCCTGCTGCGCCTGGGCGCCGGCCTGGTTGGCCCGAGCCGCGGCGGCCCTGGCCTTGGCGCCGTCTTCGGCCGCCTGCGCGGCGGACTTCATCGCCGCCGCGGTCGAGCGTGCCGCATTGGCGGAGGATCGTGCCGCGTCTGCGGCCGCCTTGAAAGCGGGGGCTACTTGGGCACTGGCACGCTGTGCGGCCGCTTCGGCGGCTTCTGCGGCCTTGACCGCTTCGGTTGCCTTGGCATCGGCCGAGGTGACGTGCTCCTGACCGAGGTCCTGGGCGGCCGCGGCCACCGCTGCGGCGAAGTCGGCGTCGATGTCCTTGCCGGAGAACGGCGCGGTCAGCTCGATCGCGGTGTTGGCCGGGTCGGCGATACCGGCCGCGGTCGTGCGGGCGGCCATGGAGGCCTGGACGGCGATGCCGGACTGGAGCCGGGCCATCGCGGCCTCGCGGACCGCGCCTTCGGCCTCGTCCTTGGTGCGGTTGGCCGCTTGGAGCGCGTTGTTGGCCTCGGCGGCCGCCAGCCCCGCCAGCCGGGCGGCCTCGTGCGCGGCGACGCCGGCGCGGGCCTCCTGAGCGGTGGCCTCGGCGGCCTGGGTGTTGGCGCGCAGCGCGGCCGCGTGGGTGGCCGCTGCCTCGGCCTCGGCCTTGTTGGCAGCGGCGTTGGCAGCAGCAGCGGCGGCCTCGGCCTTGTTCGCGGCGGCGTTGGCGCGCGCCGCGTGCGCGGTGGCCTCGGCTGCCGCGGCTCGCGCCCGGGCAGCGGCTCCCGCGGCCTCGGTGGCCGCCGACCGGGCTCGTACCGCCGCACCACTCGCCGTATCGGCGGCGCCGCGGGCCTGGCCGGCCGCCGTCTTGGCGGTGTTGGCGTCCTCGCGTGCCGAGTCCGCGGCCGCTCGGGCCGTACCCGCGTCCACGGTGCCCCGGCCCGAGGCCGCGATCGCCTCGGTGGCCCGTGCCCGGGATTCCTTCGCCTGGTGTTCCTGCTCGGCCTTGAACGCCTTGGCGCGGGCGTTGCGCGCGTTGGTCTCCTCGCCGCGGGCCGCTTCGTCGGCCTTCGCCGCGATGCCCTCCTGCTCGGCGGCGTGCGCACGCGCTCCCGCCGCCGTGGCCGCGGCCGCCTGCGCGTCCGCGCGGGCCGCGGACGCGGTGCGCGCCTCGGCCTCGGCGCGGGCCCGGGCAGCGGCCGCGATGTCGCGTTCCTTCTCGGCGCGGACCCGCGCCGCCGCGGCCAGATCCCGCTCGCGCTCGGCGATCACGCGCTGCTCGGCCGCGATCTTCGCCTGGCGCTGGGCCTCGACGCGGGCCTCGCGGGTCTTCTTGGCGTGCTCCCAGGCCTCCTTCTCGGCCTTCTCGGCCGCGATACGGGCCGTCTTGGCGCGGGCGGCCGCGTCCGCGGCGATCGTGGCCTGCTTGGCGGCGGCGTCGGCCAGCGAAGCGGCGGCCGCGGCGTGCTGCTCGGCGTTGGCCCGCCACTGCTTGGCCTGCTGCTCGTGCAGCTCGGCCTGGTTCTTGGCGTTCAGGCCCTTGGCGTCGGCCTCGGTGGCGTCGATGGCGTGCTGCGCGGTCTGGCTCGCCTTGACGGCCGCGCTCGCGGCCGCGGCGATGCCGGCCGCGACATCCGACCACTGCGTGCCGTAGGTCAGGCCGGTCTCGACGAGAACGTCCGCCTGGACCTTGGCCTGCGCGGCCGCGATCTGGGCCGCCTTCGCGGCGCCGTCGGCGATGCCGACCTGACGGACGGCCTCGGCCTTGACACTCTCGTACGAGGACAGGGTCTTGCCCGCGCGGTCGGCGGACAGCATGCGGTCCGCCTGGCGTGCCTGGCCGGCCGCGGAAGTCATCGCGTTGGACGCTTCCTTGAGGGCCTTGACCGCGGTGCCGTGGGCGGTGATGAGCTTGGTACGGGCCTCGGCGGCGCGGGCGGCCTTCTCGGCCAGCTCGCGGAGTTTGTCCGCCGCCTCCTGGGCCTCCTTGAGCGCCTTCTCGTGGGCGGCACGGTCATCCGCGTCCTTCTGGGACGCGATCTGGTAGCCCTTTTCGAGGAAGGCCGCGATCACCTTGTCGTCGTTCGTGGCCAGGGCGGCCGCGGCGGCCTTCTTGACCTCGGGGCCGCCGGAGGCGACCAGCATCTCGACGCGCTTGCGCAGCTCCGCCGCGCGTTCCTTGGCGCTCTGCTCGTTCTTCTTGTCCTGCGCGCGGGCGAGGTCCGCGCCGAACGCCAGGAAGTCGGCCCGGGCCTTGGCGTCGGACTTCAGGACCCGCTCGACCTCGGCGTTGAACACGGGGCCGCCGGTGCCGCGCAGAGCCTCGATCTGCTGGCGGTTCTTGACGTCGGTGCCGTCACGCTTGTCCTTGGCGCGCTGGCGGGCCTCGGCCTCGCCGTGCTCCAGGAACTCCTTGATCGCGTTCGGGTCGCTGCTCTCCAGCGCCTTCTTCGCCGCCTCGCGGACCTCGTCCTCCTCGTCGAACTCCGCGTAGTCCTCGACGAGTTGGCGGTCGCGCTCGGCGCTGAGCTTGTCCAGCTCGGAGCGCGGGGCGGGCGGCGGTGTGGCGGACGGCTTCGGCAGGGCCGCGGCCGCACGGTCCAGTGCCGCCAGGGTGTTGGTGTACGAGGCCTGCTCGGCGCGGGCGGTCGTGGCGGCGGCGGCCTCGGCCGTCGAGCCGCCCAGGATCGCCAGCACCAGGGTCGCGGACAAGGCCCCCGACGCTGCCGCGGTCGCACGACGACCGCGTATCCTTCCGGCCTTCGGCCAGAATCTACCCATCACGGGATGAATCCCCCTCAATTATGGAAACAGAAAGCACTCCCTGCCCCCCGGCGTCACCGCACGGAGGAGCAGGGAGGACAGAAAAAACGCGGCGCACCAGGGACACGCGCGGGAAGCAGGCGAAACGCGCGCCGAGACAGGAGCCCGCTGGACGCGTGACGCCTGCGGGTGCCGTCCGGCTGGTCACACCGGCCGGCACCCGGGACGGATCCGGAGATCAGCCCTTGACGCGGTTCTCCGCGTCCCGGGCCCGCTCGAACATGTCCTTCCAGAAGCCGGCCGACGCGGTTGCTCCCGCCTGCTCCTCGGCCCAGGACGTCTGGTTGGCGTCGGCGGGATCGCCGATGCCCTTCCAGAGCTCGTTCGCGGACTCCTTGGCGGCCTTGGCGATACCGCGCCAGTTCTCCGCCTGCGCGGCCGCGGCCTCCTGCTCGGCCAGCCACGCCTTCTGCGCCGCGCCGGCGTGCTCGGACACCGCCTTCCAGGCGGCCTCCGCCTCGGCGCGGGCCTTCGCGGCGTCGGCGGCGCCCTTGACCGCCTCTTCGGCGGCCGCCGCCTTCGCGATCAGCTGAGACAGCGCGGCGCGCCGGGCCGTCTCGGCGTCGGACACGTGCAGCCGGTACGCCTCCAGGTCCAAGGAGCCGCCGGTGGCCCAGCCGTACCCGTAGAACTCGGCGATGTCGGCATCGGTGGCACCCGGTCGCAGTGCCCACTGCGCGGCCACCCGTACCTGCTCGCCCGGAGCGTGCTGGGCGAGCGCGGCCACGAACTCCCGGTCCGCGGCCGATACGTCCAGCCGGTGCTGGACGTCGGCCGCACGCGCTTCGCGATCGCGCTTCTGCGCCTGCGCGTAACCGGACTTCACGAAGGCGGCCCGGTCGGCGTCCGAGCCCTTGAGCGCCTTCTCGGCCCCGGCGCGCACCGCCGGGGAGAACTGCGCGGTGTGCGTGGCCACGACCCGCTCGCAGAAACTGCGGTTCTGCGTCCGCGAGTCCTTCAGGCGCTGCTTGGTGTACGCGTAACCGCCGCCGGGAGCCATCCACTCGGCGATCGCGTCGTCGCCGCGGGTGCTGCGCAGGGCGTTCCACGCGGAGACGCGCAGCTCGGCGGGCAGCTTGGAGACGGCGATCGAGTGGACGTAGTCGCGTGCGCTCGCGGCCGCGGCGGCCTTCATCGCCGCCGTCGGGTCGGCCGGCTGCTCCGCCGTGGAGACAGACGCGGTGGCGGACTGCGGCGCGTCGGCCCATGCCGGTGCCGCTCCTGCCGCCAGGACGCTTCCGCCGGCCAGCAGGGCTACGGCCGTGGCCCGCGCGGCCCACCCCTGGCGCCTCGTTGTCGGCCTCACGTGGTCTTGACCGGCTTGATCTGCCACAGCTGGGCGTCGGACTGGTTGCAGTACCAGGACTGGGCCTTGACGCCGTTCTCCGCCTTGGCGCTGATGATGTCCAGGCAGCGGTCCTCGGTGTGGGCGGGCCGCACCTGGAAGAGCTTCCTCACCGGGTCGACGAGCACGATCCGCCAGCGCATCTGCGCGCCGCTGCCGCACGTCCACTGCTGGACGGCCGCGCCGGCCTTGGTGCCGCTGTTCTCGACCTCGAGGCACTTGTTGCCGGTTACGGTCCGCAGCTCGTAGGAGGCGCCTCCCTTCGGGACCATGCGCCAGTGCTGGGCGACGACGGCGGGGTTGCAGTCCCACTGCTGGGCGGGCAGGCCGTCGTTGACAGCGCCGTTGTTGATTTCCAGGCACTTGCCGCTGGAGGCGACCTGGAGCTGGACGATCGTCTCGGGCAGCTTGGCCCGCGCTGCCGCCTCTTCGGCGCTCGCGCGTGCCGTGTTGGCGGCTTCCCGTGCGGCCTTGGCCGCGTCTTCGGCGGCGTCGGCATGGACGGTGGTCGCGGTGCCGGCCAGGGCGGCGACACTGGCGGTCAGGGCCAGCGTGGCACGGATGATCCGGGACATGGGGTGGTGGGTTTCCTCTCGGGGGTGGGGGGTGCTCGGGCTCGGGCGGATGCCGGGGCGTGCCGGGTCCGGTGCGGACCGGTTGTGGCCGGGCGGATGCCGGTGCCAGGTCCGGTACGGGGACCAGTTGTCAGGCCTTGGCCGGACCGGTGGTGGCCCGGGCGGACGCCGGTGCCGGGTCCGGTGCGGACCGGTTGTGGTCCGGGCGGATGCCGGTGCCAGGACCGGTACGAGGTCCGGTGCGAGGACCGGCCGTCAGACCTTGAACGGACCGGTTGTCAGGCCTTGACCGGACCGGTTGTCAGGCCTTGACCGGCTTGATCTGCCACTGCTGGGCCGCGCTGCCGTTGCAGTACCACAGCTGGGCGTTGGCGCCGTCGGTGGCGGCGCCGCTCTTGATGTCGAGGCAGCGGGCCGCGGTCGCGTGTGCGGGACGCAGCTCGTACAGATCCTTGGCGACATCCACCAGGAACGGGCGCCAGCGCATGTTGGCGCCGCCGCTGCACCACCACTGCTGGATGTTGGAGCCGCCGGCGGTGCCGCTGTTCTCCACTTCGAGGCACTTGCCGCTGTGCGCGGGCCGCAGCTCGAGCGTGCCGTCACCGACGGGGGCCATCTCGAAGAGCTGGTTGTCGGCGCCGTCGGCGCAGGTGCTCTGCACCGCGTTGGCTCCGTTGCGCAGGCTGGCCTTGTCGATGGTCAGGCACTTGCCGCTGTGCGCCGCCTGCAACTGCACGGTGGCCACCTCGGGGGCGGCGTTGTTCGTGGTGGTGTCGTCCGCGTGGACGGCGGTGACGGTGCCCGCCAGGGCTGCCAGGCCGGCGGTGGCGGCCAGCGCGGCTCGGATGATCCGGGACATCGGGTGTTCCGTTCTGTTCAGGTCTGCGAAGGAGTGGGGCCGGTGGGGCCGGTCGGGCCGGATCAGGGCGCGAGCGGGGAGACCAGCTTCCAGCTGGCGTCCTGGGCGAAGTCCTTGCCGCCGTCGAAGCGGTTCTTCCCGTCCTTGCCGGCGCCGTAGACGTCACCGGCGAAGTGGCGCAGCCAGCGCCCCGGCTGGCTCGCCGACTCGAAGGACTTGCCCGAGCCGGAGAGGCCCGGGCGGGCGCACCAGGTGGCGGCCTGGGCCGAGCCGTCGCTGCCGTCGTGCGCGGCGGCCACGACCCGCTGGCCCTTCAGCGTCAGGTAGGAGCCGCGGTCGCGGGCGGACTCGAAGGAGTAGCAGTCGGCCTTCTTGGCGAGGGAGGGCACGACGACCCAGGTGGCGTCCTCGCGGTCGGCCTGCTTGCCCTTGGCGGCAACGGGCGCGACGAAGGCCTCGCCGGCGTCCACCTTCGACTGCCGGATGAAGAAGCCGGCGGGCTTGCCGGCGGCGGGCTGGAGCGACTGGCGCATCGCGCGGTACTGGTTCGTTTCCTTGAGGAAGTCGACGACCTCCTCGTCCGTACCGGTCAGCGCCTTGTTGGCCTTGGTGACGAACCAGGGGTTGACCCCGGTCTTCGCCAGGGCGGCCGCTATCTGCTTCAGGCGCAGCTTGTTGGCCTCGGCGATCTGCTTGCGGCGGTTCTCCGCGTCGGTCTTGTACGCCTTCTCCGCGCCGGTGTGGATGAACTCGCTCCAGTCGGCGGCGCTCTGGCTCAGGGCCGCCTTCTGGGCGGCCGCGTACAGCTCGGGGCCGTTGGCGGCGACGGCCTGGCGCAGCAGTTCGCGGATGAAGTTGTCGTCACTGAGCCCGAGCATGGCTTCGGAGGGCGTGAGGTTGAACAGCGCGGCGGTGGCCTTGCGCGCGGCCAGCTCCTGCTGGCGCCGGGCCTCCTCGCGGTTCTTCTCCTCCAGCTCCTTGAGCTCGGCCGCCACATCGCGCTGGTGGGCCTCGCGGGCGCCGTTGGTGATGAACTCGCGCCAGGCGGCCGCGTCACCGGCGAGCGCCGCCGCGGCGGCGGCCTTGACCTGGGGGCCGGAGGCAGAGTGCTTCATGATGGCGCGGACGAAGTTGTCGTCGCTCAGTGCCAGCAGGTCGGGGCTGTTGGGGATGCCCACCGCGATCAGCGCCTGCGACTTGGCGAAACGGTCGGCACGGGCCGCGGCCTCGCGCTCCTGCTCGCGCTTCTTGTCGGTCGCGTACGCCTCGTGGATGCCGCTGGCGATGAACCGTACGTGGGCCTCCGCGTCGGGGCTGAGCATGGCCTCCTCGGCCGCCATCCGCACCGCTTCGTACTTCTCGCCGCCCTCGCGGGCCTTGCGCCACAGCTCCTGGATGAAGTCCAGGTCACCGCGCTGGAGCACGTCCCAAGTGGCGTCCAGGCCGACGACCGCGGCCGCCTCCACGCGCTGCTTCTCGTCGGTGCCGACGGCGGCGGCCGCGGCCACGGCCTGCGCGGGCCTGGCGATGGCGATGCCGGGCGCGGCCACACCGGCCACGGCGGCCAGAGCGGTGGTGGTGACGACGCCGCGGGTGATGACCCGGCGCATGCGCGCAGGGGTGATGTCTTGCTTGTCCATGCTGGTTCGACTAGCCCTTTTCATCACGTAATGCCCCCGTAAGTAAAGGGGAGATGAAGGCGAAGTCTTGAAGAGTCACCCGATAGGAGTCAAACCGGACTAGAGGGATATGATCTCGTCCAACACACCTAAAAATTGATTTGCTTTTGCAACTCGATGGGGTGGGCTTGGGCTGCTTTTTACTCACGCCCGGTAGGGGCAGATGGGCCGCGACAGCACCTTCGGCCGCAGCCGGACCAGCGCAGCTCAAGGCGGCCGGTGCCCCGGACGAACGTGCCCCCGATCCCGCGTGACGCGCCACCGCACGCCGAGCCCCCGACCGACGGCGTCGACAGCTTCCTGAACTGTACGTACGGGCCTCTTTGCAGCCCCGCAGCCGGTCCCCGCGTTCTTCCACGTCCCTGACGAGCGCGACGTATGTCTTGCACGCGCCCGGTGACGGGTCGTTCAAGCCGCGGAAGTCATTCGGAGCCGCCGTGGGTGACGTCGCGGTACGTGTCGCCAGCGAACTGGAACCGTTCTCCTCCAAGTCACATAGCGGCTCAGACCGATGCGGATTCACCTGGCCGCCGGCAAGGAAGCCGCCTCACAGTTGAAGGAGACTGCTGCGCCGGTCTGTTCTCGACGTCGAAGCGGGCGGTGGGGTGGGAACGATCCGGACGGGCTGCGGGAGCTTGCCAGACCGCAAGCTGCCCTCGGCGCGTGGACGCCCGCAGGGCGGCGGGTTCGCGTCCCTTGGTGACGAGAAGACCTCCGCCGCGATCGTGTACGGGCTAGGGGGTGGTTGTACCTGGCGTACTCTGCCGTAGCATTTCGGGGCGTCGAACTCGACCGTGCACCGGAGGTTCGTCATCAGGTCCAGGGCCAGCCTGTGGGGCGACTGCCCCGGAAGGTACCGCAACAACCTGACCGGTAACGGCAAGCCCGGCATCCTAGCCGTGGACCATATCGGCAGCCTGTGGCAATACCGCGGAACCGGCGCCCAGACCCCTTCGCCACTCGCATGAAGATCGGCACTGGCTGGAGCACCTACCCCGCACTCATCTGACCCACCATCGGGCAGGTTTGACGACCCTGCAACCGCACTCGCTGAGCGCGCCAAGCGTTTCTTTGCTTGATCTTTTATGTGCTCGCAGTCGCGAACAATGTTCGGCGGTTAGGGTGGCAGCCGCCGGACGAAGGGGGAAACGGTGAGTGACGACGGCAAGGTCCTTGACATCAAGACCGCCGATCTCAAGGCGACAGCACCGACGTTCCACGTGCAGAGCGTGGCGGTGGAGCGGGCTCTGACCACGCTCCGGTCGTCGTTGGCGGCAGCGGGCGCAGCATGGGGCGATGACGACCCGGGCAAGAAGTTCCACGACAAGTACGGCCCGCTGGTCACCCGGATCGAGCAGTCCGCCACGATCATCAAGGACGGCCTGGCCAGCATTCATCTGGCCATGTCGGACATGGCAGACGGACACATCGACAACGACGCCCTGGTCGGCTCCATGTTCCGCAGGGCCGTCCCGAAGCCGCTCGAGCCGCAGGAGGCCGGGAATCACCACCGGGGGCAGGAGCAATGAGTGCCAGTGACAAGGTCCGGGAGATAGTCACCGACGTCACCGGCATCGAGTGGCCCGCCGGTGACGTGGGCAAGCTCCGCAACATCGCCGACGCCTGGCGGAAGTTCGCAGATGACATGGAAGACGTCGCCGCGGCCGCCGACAAGGCAGCTCAGGAGCTCATCCATCACAACAGCGGCGAAGCGATCTCGGCTTTCAACGACCCTTTCTGGCGCCGCTATTACCACGACAAGAAGGGTTGGCTCCAGGACCTCGTCGATGCTCCCCGTGACCTGGCGAAGGGGATCGACCAGTACGCCGACGCCGTCGCGGGCGCAAAGAAGAAGCTCGATCACGAGCTCGAGATCGCCGGCGCCGTGATCGTCGCCGGCACTGCTCTCGCCTTTTTCACGCTGGGCGCGACCGAAGCCGCCGCCGCGACCGCCACGGCTGCGATCGTCGAGATGGCCGCCACCGTGGGGGTTGCCCTCACGACGGAGGTCGCCACCATCGCGGGTGCCGCTTTCGCCACCGCGGCCTTCGCTGGCGTCGAGTCCGTGGCTGTCGACCTCGCTGTCGCCCAGCCCCTGAAGATTGCCGCCGGCCTGCAGGACGGGTTCAGCCTCGACGAAGCCAGCACTGCGGCCACTGACGGGATGCTGTACGGCGGGTTGTTCGGGGCGGGTGGAGCCACTGCGCGCGTCGCGGGCGAATCGGGAGGGTGGGGCAATCTCCTGTCCGGAACCGGCCCGCGCCTCACCCTCGCGGACCTCGCCTACGGTCCCGAGTGGGGCGGTGCCCGCGTTCCGCTGCCGGGCGGGAGAGATCCCCTCCCCGGGGAAATGCCCCCAGGCTATGACCTTCATCAATCGGGGGGTTCGCTCCGCCCGCGTGATGACGGATCGGTTCGCGCATACGAACGTACGGAGACATGGGCCACTGACGCCTACGAATCCTTCCGCTCCGCAGATGACGTCGACGCCCTGGCGGGATCGCTGCAGAATGCCCCGCGCATCCATGGCGGTGAAGGGTTTTCGAGGGATGAGATCGCCGCGGTCAAGCGGCACATATTCGAAGAGACCCACCCCTTGACGTCTTACGACGGTGAGATAGTCCATGCCCGGTACGACCCCAACCCCGACATGGCGGAGGCATGGGTACGCCTGCGGGCCGGTCGCCATACCGACTCCGACCTGCTGCTCTTCGAGCATGAACTCGCCGAGCACCAGTACTATGTCGATCATCCTGGAGCTCCGTACTCAGAAGCTCACGCGGCGGCAAACAAAGTTGCCAACTGGGAGGCGAGCGAGATCACGCCCCCCGGACGCGAGGACTACAACGCCCCTTGGGAGTGAACGATGGCAATCTTCTCTGAAGTCAAGAAAGTCGACGAGAGCGAGCAGGAGGTGCGCTACTCGTTTTCGAATGGCATCGACGCAGAGCGTTTCCTGATCCTCGACAAGATCAACGAAAAACTCCACCCCGAAGACGGCATCGAAAACGTCGTCTACCGGGCTGTCGCCAGAAAGATCGCCACGGCGTGGATCCGAGAGGGGAAGGCGCCCGAGCGATTGACAGTCAACTCCTGAGCCCGAGCCTGACGTCGTGAGTCGCCGTCCGGCAGATCGTGGCGGCCATCCGGTGCACGTGCCAGCGACCTCCACATGCACATGAAGCTCGGTGCACTGGTACCCACCGTCGCCAGGGAACGACGTCCCGGCCGGAGCCCGCACCGCGCGCGTGAGAGCGTTTGGTGCGGTACACCGCCACGGCAATCGGCCTGGCGACCACGCCATTGAGCGAGCCCGCTCGGTACCTCTGGCCCGGCAACCAGGACATCG
This sequence comes from Streptomyces sp. NPDC043908, assembly GCF_056435525.1. NCBI lineage: Bacteria > Bacillati > Actinomycetota > Actinomycetes > Kitasatosporales > Streptomycetaceae > Streptomyces > Streptomyces sp. NPDC043908. Next base: position 64,206 of record NZ_JBWKEI010000015.1, read on the forward strand.
ACGCCCCGAGGCACGGCGACGGAACCTTCGGACGTGTACGCCGCCTGACCGATGGCTGGAACTTCACTCAGACCACTACCGGCGACTTCAACGGCGACGGCAAGATCGACCTCATCGCCCAGGACTCCGCCAAGAACCTCCAGCTGTGGACAGGCCGGGGCAACGGTGCGTTCGACCGCGCCCGCCGCCTGACCGGCGGCTGGGACTTCACCCAGACCACTGCGGGTGACTTCAACGGCGACGGCAGAACCGACCTCGTCGCCCAGGACAGCCGAAGCGACCTCTGGATCTGGAAGGGCAAGGGAGACGGCACCTTCCGCGGCAAGGAACTCCTCAGCCGCAACTGGGCCAGCACCCAGACCACTGCGGGACCCTTCCGCGGCCCGGGCCGTGACTACCTCATCGCCCGCAGCGACACCACTGGCGACCTCAACCAGTGGATTACCACAAACCCGCAGCTCACCAACCCCCTTCGACTCACCGACAACTGGTAACGGCACTATCAGGGCCAAGGTTCTTGCCCCTGCCTCAAAGACCCCTTCTGCATCGCCCGAACCCTTGGGCTCCACCGAGCGAAACAGCCGTGCCGGACAGCGACGCTGCCCGGCACGGGCGCTCATAACCGGATAGCCCTGGCGAGGCTGCCGCATGCCGGCCGCACTTCCGTTCCGACGGCAGGGTGTGCGTACATCCGCGCACACCCCCTGCCAGGTCGTCTCGACCACTGCCTGACACAGCAACCCGTACGAGGAGAACCACCGATGACGCCCTCCCGCCCGCGCAGGTACCGGGGGATGACACGTATACGCGGGACGGTGATGGTGGCGACAGGGCTGTCGGCCGCCCTGTTCGCCGTCGACACCTCCGCCGCGGCGGCCGCCCAGCGGTCCCCGGCGTCATCGCCCGTCGCCGCCACCCGCTTGGCGGCGGCCGAGTGGACCCGTACCTGGGGCACGGCCCTCGGCACGGCGGCCCCCTCCGCCGAGTCCAAGGTCACCGGACGGCAGACGATCCGCATGGTGGTGCACACCAGCATCGCCGGCAGCTCCGCACGCATCCATCTGGCCAACACCTTCAGCACAGAACCCGTGACGATCGGGCACGCCACGATCGCCCGCCAGGACCAGGGTGCCGCCGCCCAGGACACCCACGTGTCCCTGTCGTTCGGCGGTACGCGTCAAGCGGTGATCGCACCGGGCGAGAGCATCGACAGCGACCCCGTGGACTTTCCCGTCAAGGCCGACGAGAACCTCCTCGTCAGCCTGTACCTGCCCGAGCCGGTGACCACCGTGCCGTACCACCAGTACACGCTGACGACTTCGTACGCGTCGGCGCCGGGGGATGACTCCGACCTCGCCGCAGCGAGCGGCTCCAAGAGCTTTCCCGCGCGCTTCCCGCACTGGGCCTACCTCAGCGGGCTGGACGTGACCGCCAGTGCCGGCGGTGGCACCGTCGTGGCGATCGGTGACTCGCAGACCGACGGCGGGCACACCACTCCCGACACGAACCGGCGGTGGACCGACGCCTACAGCCGGGCGCTGCAACAAGGAGGGCGTCCCAGCGGCGTCGTCAACGCCGGGATCTCTGGCAACCGCCTGCTGACCGACAGCACCGGTGCCCGCGCCGTGTACGGGCCCGCGCTGGTCCGCCGCTTCGACCGCGACGCCCTGGAACAGCCCAACGCCACGCATCTGATCCTGTACTCCGGCGTCAACGACGTCCTGTACAACGAGGCCACCAGCGAGGCCCTCGTGGCGGCGGTCCGCGACCTCGCGAAGCGTGCGCACGCCGCCGGCCGCACCCTCACCGTCGCCACCCTCCCCGCGTTCGAGGGGAATCCGGACTACAGCGCGGCCAAGGAGCAGGTGCGCCAGGAGTACAACCGCTACATCCGCACGACCCGGGACATCGACAGTTACGTCGATTTCGACCGGGCCACGCGCGACCCGCTCAACCCCACGCGGCTTTTCGCCGGCTACTACACCCGCGGCGACGACCGGCTGCACCTCAACGACAACGGCAACCAGGCGATGGCCGACGTACTGGCTCCCGCCCCGGCCACCCGTCCTGCTCCGCGCTACTCCCAGACCACGGCCGCCGACTTCAACCGGGACGGCACCGCGGATCTCATCGCCCGGGACAGCCAGGGGGCGCTGTACCTGTGGCCCGGCAATCAGGACATCGACGCCCCGGGCCACGGTGACGGTACCTTCGGTGGTCCGCGTCAGCTGACCGGAGGCTGGAGCTTCACCGAGACCACCGCCGCCGACTTCACCGGCGACGGCAAACCCGACCTCATCGCCAAGGACACCGCCAACAACCTCCACCTGTGGACCGGCCGAGGCGACGGCACCTTCGACCGCCCCCGCCAGCTCACCACCGGCTGGAACTTCACCGAAACCACCGCCGCCGACTTCACCGGCGACGGCAAACCCGACCTCATCGCCAAGGACACCGCCAACAACCTCCACCTGTGGACCGGCCGGGGGGACGGCACCTTCGGCGGCCCGCGTCAGCTGACCGGGGGCTGGAGCTTCACCGAGACCACTGGCGCGGACCTCACCGGCGACGGCAAACCCGACCTCATGGCCAAAGACAGCCGGGCCGATCTGTACCTGTGGAGGGCGAACGCCGACGGCACCTTCCGCTCCAAGGAGCTTCTGAGCCACGACTGGAACTACACGCAGACCACCCCCGGCGCCTTCCGCGAGCCGGGCCGCGACCACCTCATCGCCCGCAGCGACGCCACCGGCGAGCTCGACCAGTGGGTGAACGACGGGACCGCTCAGCTCACCAGCCGGCTGCGGCTCACCGGCGGGTGGTAACACCCGGAGAGCAAGGGACCACTGACATCGGCGGGCCGCACCTCACGGAGCGTCCCGCCGAACATGAAGGGATACCTTACGGCGGTCTCTGCCCGTACAACGCCGCGGAAGCTCTCTGCGAACCCGATCATGGGGTCCTCCTGACGGCCCGGCTCGCCGGCCCAGCAGGGCAGACGTCCCACGTGGGGAAACCGGCCCACTTCACCAGCATCAGCATGCGGCCCCGTACCGTCGAGGCCGCCTCCTGGACGGCGAACCCCGACGAGATGTGATCTCATCGAGGTCACCGATCCGGGTGCTTCCCTTTGGCTCACATGGTCGGTACGGCCAGGCCAGAAGCCAACTCCGGGTGCTGGCGCTTCAATTCGTCGACAAGTACCCGAAGCGGCGAGGTGGTGCTCACGTTGGTGGCGACGACCCGAAGCGGCAGCACGATGCTTTCCCCGGACCGCAGCCCCAACCGCACTCCCCGCATATCCACCTGCTTCCGCGCCCCGAAAACTCGGACGTTCGCCTCCTCCTTGATCACGACCGCCGAGACGATGTCCTCCACACGGACGGAACCAGAGGGTGAGAGGCCACTCTTCACCCCGCCCCGTGGGGTCTTCCAAGCTATGGCCTCGGCGTCGACGCGGACCCAGATTTGAGAGGGTAGCGACAAAAACCGCACGACGACGAGCAGCGCCAGGAGCCCGAGGAACACCTGAGCCAGTACAGACGACAGACTCACGGCTACTGCGATCAATGCGCCGCCGAGGAAGAGAGAAACGTTTCTCGCTTGTCGCATCGTGTACATTCGGATCTTCAACTGAACTCCATGTCGTGAACGACTTCACACCGTAAAGTCCCTGCGAGTCGGCCATCACACAAGGCACTTATAAGGGAATTCAACAACTTCCATCTGCAGCAATGCATCTGAAGCGGACACCCAATTTACAGGCCGCCGCCTCACGCCAAGGTTGCCTAGCAAATAACTATAGCCTCTCCCGCGCCTAAAGTTGAGAGTACTCAATCGAGCACGCTCACGATGCCCGGAATCTCATCCTGTGACACTTTTATGCTCACTTCAGCGAGTAACGCTAGGCCGTTCGGAGTCAAAATATCCGCCACACATGGCGCCGCATCTGCATAACCACCGATGCAAGCCGGTACGCAATGCGCGCAATACTCGACGAGCTGCGATTAGCCCGGGTTGTGGCCACTCGGGGGAAGCTGGAGAGGACACCTCGCAAGCACCTGGCCCCCGCCAAAATTTACTGCGCCTCGGGCGACCCTTGTCGCAACCGGACTCTTCCGCATCATAGCCCGCGTGGTCTTGAAAGCAGTCCCGCCGACCGGGACGGAACCGTGTCCACACACACAAGAGAAGACGCCCCTGCGGCGCGGCGCTGCTCCGACGCCGAAAATTGCACCGATTGCCGTAACTACACCTTTGGTTCGCAGCGCCGGGTGCCGACCGGCGAGCCGCACGGCCCGTGCGTAGTCGCCTTTCGAAAGGACCAAGTTTTAGACCAACGACCCTCTATCAGGAGTACATCCGCAACTAAACCGGGACGGTAAAGACCCTCGCGCTCCCACTACTTGGGCACCTTACTCTCTAAAAGTCCTCACGCGGCCCCGTCGTCGATGACAGTTGCGCGCACTCCGAGGACCAAGTTCTCCATCGCTTCTGGCATTCGACCGAAAGAGGCCAGCCACGTCTCGACGAGATAGATCGAGCTGTCCTCGTCGATACCCAAGAAGAATCTCCCCAAATCGTGCACACCGATGGGAAAGATCGAGCGACCGATGTGCTCACTCCAATCCATGAATCGGTCCTCCTCACCCAGGCATTGCATAGGATCAAACTCAAATGGTTCTCGAGATCGACTAACGCCCGGGCCTGAAATGTCGACGGCAATGCCACCAAACTCCGCCAAAAAGCCCCGTGCAGCCGGATGCGCATGCAGCCCAGTTGACTCGAAATATTCGAGCCACGACTTTGTATCAACACTCCTTCCCTGAAACCAACCAGCAGAACTGAGCTCGCGTTCCACCTCTGCGGAAAATTCAACCATTGAGTCCCTCGAATTTCATTTCGAACGCATCCTCAAGCGCCACACAACTGTTACAGGGCCCGACAACCATTCCGTGCTTAGCGTGCTCCACCGAGTTTCGCACAGTGACAGCCGCCGCACGAGCTCCGGTCGGATCGAACCCATCATTCAAGGCCTGCGATACGCACACCGCCAAGCCGCATCTGCCATGCCCCTGGCCACGCTCCAGCACGGGGATCGCCTCCAAAATCTCCTGGACATCAGGATGCAGATCTGGCGCCGCTCCTCGCACACTCGGACTGGAATAGATCTTTCCGTTCGGTAGCCGTATCGCCTCTGCTACCGCGGGACGCGCCCTCCCGGGTGTAACTGTCGAAGCCTTGTCCGCCTCGCTACGCGCGGCGGACATGACCTCACGCCCTTCCTGACGCGAAGCCGCCGCCCCCGCCTCCCCCTCGGCCCCCGACTTCGAGACCGCCTTGGAGATGCCCTTGGCGACCTTCGCCGCCGCGCCGACCACTGCCGCGCCGGCTCCCACCGCCGCCAGGGCTTCGCCGCCCGCTGATATCACGGCCCCGGCCGCTGCGGCTGTCGCTCCGAATGTGGCTCCTTCGGCGGCTCCGGTGGCCGCCGCCATCATCACTCCGGCGCAGGCGACGCCTGCCGGGGTGACGCAGGCCGCGACCACCGCCACGATCACCACCGTGATCACGACGACCACGGCGACCGTCTCGATCTTGTCCCAGACCTTCTGCCACCAGTGGTGGTGCTTGGGCTTCTTGGGCGGTGCGGGCCGGGTGTCGTACACGGTGCCGGTCGTGGCCGTGTATGTGGCGTACGCGTCCTCGCTCTTCGTCTCCGGCGTGGAGTCCCGGCCGCACTTCTCCGGGTTGAAGTCGCAGATCGTCTGCCCGGTCGGGTCCGCGTTGTTCAGCGGGGAGTTGTCCGCGTACGCGTAGCCGTTCAGCGCCTGGGGGTCGGCCGCGTCGAAGACCGGGTCCACCGACAGGAAGCGGCCCAGGTTCGGGTCGTACTCGCGGGCGCCCAGGTTGGTCAGGCCCGTGTCCGTGTCCACGGTCCCGCCCACGAAGCCCTTGTCGCCGGGCCAGGTGGCGGGAGTCGGGCCGCCCCGGTTCTGGCCGAACGGGGCCGTCGGCCGGCGCTGGACCGTGAGCGTCGCCGAGTCCACGGCGACGTTGTCCGTGCCGTGCGGGTCGGAGGCCAGGTAGGTGAGGCGGCCGTCGCTCGTGCGGGCCAGGGTCAGGGAGCCCGGGACGCCGTAGTAGCGGGTGGCGCTCGTCGCGTTGGTGTCCTTGTTCAGGACCACTTCGGTGCCCGGCAGGTACAGCGTCGACGTCGTCGGGTCGTGGCGCAGCAGCTGGTTGCCGTCCGCGTCGTAGACGAAGTCCGTGCCCTTCTCCGTCTGGGTCTTGGTGACCGTGTCGAGTTTGCCCTCGTCGGTCCAGGTGAAGTTCTGCGTGCCCGCGACTGTGGTGTGGGCGGTGGTGTTGCCGGATTCGTCGTAGGCGAAGGTCTCCGTGCTGGTGCCCGTGGCCGGGCTGCTGGACGTCAGGGACTGCAGGGCGTGCGGATGCGGCTGTCCGGCCGCCGGGTAGGTCTGGGCGCGGGTGACGTCCTTCGTGGTGTCACCGGTGACGTCGTGGTCGACCTGGCTCGTGCGGTTGCCGGTCAGGTCGTATCCGTAGGACTGCCAGTACGGTTTCGGGCCGCCCAGGTTGGCCGCGCTCGGCGTGGTGTGGGTGCAGCCGCCGATGCCCGCGGCCTTCGGGGCGGGCTCCGTGGTGGTGCCGCCCTTGTCGGTCCACGCCTCGGTGAGCCGGTTCAGGTAGTCGTAGCTGAAGCACTGCGTGTCGGTCTGGCCGGTGTCCTGGACGTCCGAGGCGGAGGTGACCGCGCCGGACGGGGTGTAGGTGTAGCTGGTGACGTCGACCGGCGTGGTGCCGTTCTCCTTGTCGAGTGTCGACTTGAGCACCCGGCCGGTGGCGGGGTCGTAGCTGTTGGTCTGCGAGACCTGCTTGGGCACGTCGCCGAGGAGGCTGCGCTGGACCTGGCCGTACGGCGTGTACCACATGCCGCTGATGTAGTCGGCTCCTCCACCGACCAGCATCGGCTTGCCGGCGAGGTTGTAGGAGTAGTAGACGGGCTCGGCGGCCAGGCCTCCCGCGGCGGGCATGGTGGCGGTGTCCAGCAGACCGGTGTTCGGCGTGTACGCCGCGGTGGTGGTGTAGGTGCCGGCCAGTTTGCCCTCGGCCGCGGGGATCGTGACCGTGCTGCCGGTGGGACGGTACGCCACGTCGTAGCCGGTGACCGCGTTGGTGTACGCGTTGCCGTTGCTGTAGCGGGTCGACGATGTCGGCTGTCCCTTGACCAGGGTGTCGTACGTCCACGAGGCCAGCTTCGTACCGCTCGTCGACCCGGCGTACTCGGCCGTCTTGCGGCCCAGTTCGTCGTAGGTGAACGCCAGTGTCTTGTGGCGGGCGTCCGTGACGGAGGTGAGCCGGTCGAGGTCGTCGTACCCGTAGGTGGTGGTGCCGGTGTCCGGGTCCGTGGAGGAGGCCCTGCGGCCGCGCTGGTCGAAGGTGGTGCTCCACTTGTTGCCCGCGCTGTCGGTCACCTGGTCCTGGTTGCCTGACGCGTCGTAGTGGTAGCGCGTGACGTCGGACGGGCCGGTGGGCGTGCCTCCGTGGTACTGGCGGAGCTCGACCGTGCGGCCGCGGGCGTCGGTGAGGGTGCTGGTCGCCGAGGCGCCGGGCGGCGGGGTGACGTCGACGCGGTCGACGCCGGGGTACGCGGTGCTGCTGCGCCACTGTTCCACGGCGAGGCTGGAGAGGGTCTGCGCCACGGGGCGGCCCATGCCGTCGTAGAACGTGCCGGTCTGCGACGGCACCTGGTCGTCGTTGACAACGAACAGCGAGGGGGTGGGGTTGGTGGTGTTGTAGTAGGGGGCGTTGGTCTTCACCGTCCAGCCATGGGTGTCGTAGAAGGTGTCCGACACCAGCCGGCCGGTGCCGCCGTCGGCACTGCTCTGCTGCTCCTGGCGCAGCCGCAGCAGCCCGTCGTACAGCTTGTGGTCGATCGTGTAGGAGTTGTCCTCGCGGAGCGTCTCGCTGGTGACGACGCTGGGGGTGCCCTTGTTGAGCGCGTAGGTGAAGCGCTTGTTGGCGCTCTTGCTCGCCTTGGGCCGGCCGGGCAGCCAGACGGCCGCGAGTCTTCCGAGCGGGTCGTACGCCAGGTCGGTGATGCGGCCGTTGGCGTCGGTCGTGGTCAGCGGGGCGGCCCGCAGCGGGTCATAGGTGGTGGTGCTCTTCCAGCCCGTGGTGGCCGGGGCCACGACCGGCTGGGTGCTCGTGGCGGAGGTCGGCAGCACGCCGGTCGCCGGGCTGTAGGCGGTGGACGTGGTGGCGCCGAGCGCGTCGGTCACGCTCGTCACGCGGCCGTAGCTGTCGTAGGTGCTCGTGCCGATGGTCTTGAACTGGGCGGTGCCGGAACTGTCGTAGTGGTCGAGGACCTGGGTGGACGTGGCGTCGCCCGTGCCCAGGACGTAGCCGAACGGCTTGTTGTCGTACATGCTGCGGTTGTCCGCGAGCGTGTTGTCCGCGTTCGGCGTGCTGTCACAGCTTCCGGCGATCTTGATGACCTCGGACGGGAAGGCCATCATGTTGGCCCAGGGCGTCGCGTTCTGCGCGTAGCTGGTCTTCGTGCAGACTTCCGGCGTCGCCGAGGTGCCGTCGCCCTTGTCGTCGACCGCGACGACGCGTCCGTCCGTGTCGTACGAGGTGTCGATCTCCGAGGTGCGCCAGGTCTTGGCGGCGCGCAGCGCACTCGTCTGAACCTTGGCGGTGCCCCCGAGCCGGGCGGTCAGGTCGGGCAGACCGGCCCGTTTGTGGGTCGCGGTGACGCGGCCTTCCCAGGGGGTACGGAAGGTGGCTTCCTGGATGGATCCGCCGGCCGTGTCGTAGGCCCGGCTCTCACGGACGACACCGGCCAGCTGATCGTCGTCGGTCACCGAGACGCCCGCGGAGTCCGTGACGGTGACCGACTTGTGGGAACCGTCGGCCTTCAGGTCCCCGTTCATACCGCGCAGGTAGAGGGAGGAGCTTTGCGTCAGTACCTGGGGTGCGGTGCCGGTGTGGGTGACGACCTCTGCGTAGCCGCGGAACTGGCCCCAGCTGCGGTTCTTGGGGTCCATCAGTTCTTCGTCGTCGTGGTGCCAGGCCGCGCCGCCCCGGTACTCGTACGAGGTGGACTTGGCGGCGGCGCCGAGCGTGGAGTTGTCGACCTCGGTGACCTGTTCGACCACATACTTGTGGAACCAGTCCAGGGTCGGGGCGCTCGCGCCCTGCGGGACCCAGTACACGGGGTAGCAGGCCATGGTGTTGCTGTCGGGCGAAGCGGGCATGTGGGTGCCCTTGACGCACTCCGGCGACTTGTAGGTGATATTGATCTGGGCGCCGGCTTCGGTGACGATCGCCTTGACCCGGTAGCGGTTGATCGGCGGGATGTTGTCGATGGTCGTGTCGACCCGGTTGGCAAGCCGTGTCCCGTAGAAGGTGACGGCGGGCAGCCCGAGCGTGCCGCCGTCCTTGCCGGTGTGGGTGATCGACGCGAGCCACAGGCCCGGCTTGTTGGTGTCGCCCGTGGCCGGGAACTGGTGGGTGAGGTCGTAGGTGTCCGCCTGGGAGTACGCCGAGCCGACCAGCACCTGGGTGGTGATGGCCGCGAGCCGCCTGGTGGTCCAGAACGATGGCGCGTGGTTGGAGCACGTGCCGGTCGAGGCGCAGTTCTGGTCGAACGGCACATCGGGCCAGTGGGTGGCGGTGCTCGCGGTGGGCGGCGTGTCGGGACAGGTGAACGTCGAGTCGGAGACACAGCGCTCGGACGTGGCGAAGACGATCTGGGCGGCGGCCTTGCTCCCGGCGACCGCGTCCGGCACCCGCTGCCCGTAGGAGATGGTGGTGAGGTACCCGCCGCGGATGTACGGCGTCAGGGTGTTGGAGGTGCCGCGCGCGTAGTAGTTGGACTCGGTCTTGTACGTGTACGTCGTCACGTTCTGGTTGGGGTCCACCACGAAGTCGAGGGACCAGTGCCACGCCTGCTGGCACCAGGAGGTGTCGAACGTGTCCCCGTGGCAGGGCTCCCCGGTGTTGTTGCCGAAGACGGGGGCGGTCCAGGTGGAGTTGGTGGTGGGCGTGGTGGTGCTGCCGGGCGCGTGGTTGAGGCCGAAGTAGTACTGGGTGCCGTTGGTCGTGGTGACCTTCCAGTACTCGCCGTTCTGGGCGCCGTTCGTCGCGCCGGTGAGGTGCTCCACCCGCGAGCCGTCGTCGCCGCTCTCACGCCAGATGCCGGTCGTGTCGTCCTTCACCAGCTTGACCGTGCGACCGCCGAGCGACAGCGTCGCGTTGTCGGTCGCCCAGCAGTTGTCGCCGACCGTGTTGGGCTGGCCGTCCTTGGAGCACGGCTTGTACGAGCGCTCGACGTAGCCGGGCTGGTAGTCCCAGCCGTCGCCGATCCATGAGGCCTGGTTGTTGGTCGCGGCGGTACGGCCGTCGATGCTGGAGGAGTCGTACGACAGCGCAACCGAAGGCGCGGAACCGCCCAGCGGCGGGGGCACGCCGATCGGGTACGTCCAGGTGAAGTCGCCGGAGGAGGTGCCCGCGCTCCAGCTTCCGGAGGGGGAGAGCGCGGTGGCGCCGTAGGTGCCGCCGGCTCCGGCGGGGCCGGCCGTCGCGGCGAGCACGAGCGGCTGGGCGCTGCCTGTCGTGGCGGCGCCCGGCAGCGCGACGTCGGCCACCAGGCGGTGGTTCTCAAAGTCGTTACGGAAAGGCAGGGGCTTGGACGTGCGGCATGCCGGGGAGTGCGGCGTCGTCATGGCGCAGGCGGGCAGCTGGACCAGCTGGAGGCGGGCCGCGTAGTCACCGCCGTAGGCGTCGGCGAAACCGGTGTAGTCCAGACCGACCGAGGCCTTGCCGCCCGTCTGGCGCGGCGCGCTGTCGGTCAGGGAGAACATTGCGCCATTGACCCCGGCGCGCTGCGCGGCGGTACGGCCCGCGACCGCAACGGTGACGGCTGTGGGTGTGGGTGTGCCGGTGGCTTGGTTCGTGCGCTGTTTGGTCAGCGCGCCCGGGCGGCCGACCCATACCGGGGTTCCGGCCGCATGGGCCGGGCCGGGCTCGGCATAGGGCAGCCTCGTGACCGACTGCCGCGAGGGCGCCTGCGGGGGCGCGCTGTTGTCGGCCGCCGGATTGACCTGGACACGGGTCGCGGACGGCCAGGTCACCGACAGCGGACGGTACTTGGCAGGAGACGACCCGCGAGTACCGGAGGGCGCGGCGGCCTGGTGCGGCTCGACGTCGTGCCCCGGCACCGAGTGCGCCTTGTCCAGTGGCCGCGGCGACCACTGCTTGGGCAGATGGTGCCCCTGAGCGAGCACCGGCGCCCCGGACAGCAGCGTCAGAACCAACGCGAAACAGGCGGCCAATGCCACCGTGTCCCGGGTTCTGCCCGCACGTCGAATCCGGCCAAAAAATTGCGAGAAATACCCGCCCCTGCTTCTCACTACAGTCCCCACCCCAGCAAGCAAAAGAGACCGGAAAACTAGCAGCGGAAAGGTTCTGCTCACCCCATGCGAGCGCAAAGAGTGAGCAAATTAAGGACTCAAATCCCTTACTGAGGCGCTAGATGACCCAGATCGGACACTTCACAGAAGGTCCACTGGCCCACCACACAACGGGCAGGACAATTCAGGACGTAAGCCTCTACACCTGCGCGATGAAGCCTGAGGCGTCCGTGCCACTCCCCATGGAGCGCAAGTCCGACTTAGCCGCTATACATCCATTCAACCCATTGACGATGCAGACCGTCATGAAACCACGCGCTGAATGTCTGACTCCCCGTATATGCTCCCCGGGCGCTCGCTGAATTAGCGGGCTGAATTCCATATTCCGCAGCCATACAGGAGCAGCATGGGGACCGAAAGACGGCGTCGGCGAAAAGCGATCGCCTCGGCCTGGAGTGTGGCGGTGAGCAGCGCCCTGATATCCGTCGCACTCGGCGCCGGCCCGGCAGCGGCCGGCGAGGGGGACGCTCCCGCTCCTGTGAAGCCGAACCCCGTCGAGCACCCCGCCACGGAGCCATCGACACCGCTCACCGGTCCGCAGGCCGCCGAAGCCGAGGCCGCGGCGCAGGCCAGGGCGACCGGCTCGGCCGTGCCCGTGCAGAGTGCCACCACCCCGACCAGTACGCTCACCGCCAACCCGGACGGTAGCTTCACCCAGAGGCAGAACGTCACTCCCGTACGCGTGCGGAAGGACGGTCAGTGGACGCCGCTCGACGCCACTCTCCGGCGCGGCGACGACGGGGCGCTCACCACCACCGCGACTCCCACCGCGCTCGCGTTCTCCCCGGGCGGGACAGGCCCGCTCGCCAGGATGACCACGCCCGAGGGCAAACAACTCGCGCTCTCCTGGCCTGATCCCCTGCCCGCGCCCACCGTGTCCGGCAGAGCCGCCCTGTATCCGAACGTCCTTCCCGACGTCGACCTCCGCGTCACCGCCCAGGACCAGGGCGGATTCGCCCAGGTCCTGATCGTCAAGACCCGCGAGGCCGCCACGAATCCGAAACTGGCCACCGTACGGCTCGCCACCTGGACGACGAGCGGACTGACGCTGTCGGATGACGCACACGGCGGCCTGAGCGCCAAGGACACCACGGGAGCCGCGGTCTTCTCCGCACCCACTCCGACGATGTGGGACTCCAGCACCGCGTCCGGCTCCGCCACGTCCGGCCTGTCGGTGGCCCGCAACAGGGCCCTGGTACAGGAACGCACGGCCGCCGCGGGCGAGACCGGCTCCTCGCCCGACGGGCCGGGGGCCGGTGCCAAGCAGGCCGACCTGCAGGCCCGGACCGCCGAAGGAGCCATCACCCTCACCCCCGACCAGCACCTGCTCACCGCCACCGACACGCACTACCCCGTGTACATCGATCCCAACTGGGAACCGGGCAGGACCGACAGCAACACCTGGGGTGCCGTCTGGGAGGCGTACAAGAACAGCGCCTGGGACACCGGCAAGTGGGGCAACCCGGGCGTCGGCTACCAGGGGTACCAGACCGACACCGGCATCGAGCGCGTCTACTACAAATTCAACACGTCCCCGTACGCAGGAAAGGTCGTCCACTCGGCCACCCTCACCATGACGGAGACGTACTCCGCCTCGATCGGCTGCGAGAAGTACGGGCTCAACGTCTATCGCACCGACTCCTTCAGCACGGGCATCACCTGGAACACCGCGCCCAGCGCCCACGAGAGGATCGGCAGCGCCTCGGTCACCGGCACCCGCAACAACGACTGCCCCGGCAACCAGCTCGCCGAGGCCGACATCACCTCGGCCGTCGACGACGCGGGTTCCAGCCTGGCCGTCGGCGTCTTCGCCGCCGACGAGAGCAACCGGGACGCCTTCAAGCGGTTCTCGACCAGCGCGTCCCTGGTCGTGCAGTACAACACCGTCCCCAAGGTGCCCACGTCACCCGGGACCACCCCCGCCTCCGTCTCACCCACCACGCCCGACTGCGGGGTGAACACCATCGGCTGGATCGGCGCGACCAACGCGGCCGGTGACGGAATCCACCTCCGGGCCACGGTCGCCGACGCCGACGCCGACCAGCAGGTCCGCGGACAGTTCGGGATCTGGGACGACTCGGACGGCAGCAGAAGCGTCATCGGCATGGGCGACAACGGCTCCAGTACCGCCTGGGTCTCCAGCGGCACCACCGTCGACAAGGCGGTCGGCACCCTCACCGACGGTCATCTGTACGGCTGGTACGCCCGATCCGACGACGGCATCAGCCACTCCGCCACCACGCCCGTCTGCCACTTCCGCGTCGACGGGACACCGCCGTCGGAGCCGGCGGTCGCGTCGGACGACTACCCCGCCTCCGGCTCCGCGGTCACGACGCACCACGCGGACGACCGGTTCGGCGGCACGTTCCGGCTCAGCGCCTCGGACGGCGGAAGCGGCGTCGACTACTTCGAATACTCCTTCAACCGGTCCCTCCCGGTCGGCGGCGCCACGACCGTCGACGCCGTGAACGGGACGGCTTCCCTGAACCTGACACCCGGCCACTGGGGCACGAACGTGCTCTACGTGGACGCGGTCGACAACGCCGGAAACCGCTCCCGGACGTACGAGTACGACTTCTACGTGCCGGGCAATCCGAACGCCAAGGCCGTGGCGGGGGATCTGACCGGTGACGGCCTGCCGGACGTCGCCACCGTGGACGGCGGCGGGAACATCCGCATGTACCCCGTCGGCACGGACGACCCGGCGCGCGGCGGTACTGTCGCGGCCTACCAGGCGCCCAGCAAACTGCCCACCACCGCCACGTGGGCCGGGGCCATCCTCGCCCACCGCGGCTCCCAACACGGCGGACAGACCGTCGACGACCTGTTCGCCTACAAGGGCGGAGAGCTGTACCTCTACCTCAACCCGACGAACGGCGACTTCACCAAGGCCCAGCTGGTGACGGTGACCCGGCCCGACTGCGTCTTCGATGCAGCCAAGTGCCGCAGCTATGGTGACAACTGGCAACAAGTCACCCAGCTCATCGCGCCCGGCGATGTGGACGGAGACGGCGGCAACGACCTGGTCACCGTGGAGAACGGTGTGCTCTGGCTGTTCCACGGGGCCGGCAACGGCCGTTTCGTCAACCCGGTCCAGATCGGTGCCGGCGGCTGGCAGAGCATGACCGTCCTCGCCCCCGGCGACATCGGCGCCGCCAGCGGCGCCTCCCGTGACGGCCTGCCGGATCTGTGGGCGCGCGACACCACCACGGGCGCCCTCTACGCGTACTACAACCGCGTGGGCGACCCGACCGGACTGGGCGACATCACCACCCGCCAGCAGATCGGCTCCGGTTTCTCCGTGCTGGCCCATCCGTCGATCACCTCCGACGGTGACCTCGACGGCGACGGCTACGCCGATCTCGTCTCCACCACCTGGGGCGGAAGCCTGATCGAGTTCCCCGGCCGGGCACCCGCGGCGGGCCAGTACCCGTTCACCGCCGCCGCGGACATCAGCCAGCGCGTCTGGGGCAAGACCATCCAGACCCTCGAGGGCTCTGCCTACCGGCCATACGCCAAGAACGACTACGACGGTGACGGCAGGAGCGATCTCACCGCCATCTCCGGCTCCGGCACCCTCTACTACTGGCACGGCAACGGCAACGGCAGCCTGCGCAACGGCGCCCGCTTGTGGCCGGTTGACGGCGACTACCTCACCTTCCGCGACCTGGCCCCGGGCGACCTCAACGGGGACGGCAAGACCGACCTCGCGGACATCAGTGGGGTGGGCACGCTCTACTGGAAGCCGGGTGACGGCAACGGCGGTCTCGGCGGTTCGGAGAAGCTGTGGCTCACGGACGAGGACTTCAAGACCTTCCGGGATCTGACCTCCGGCGACTTCAACGGGGACGGCAAGTCGGATGTCGCTGTCATCTCCGGCGCAGGCAACCTCTACTGGTGGGCAGGCGACGGCAACGGCCACCTCGGCACCGCCCAACGCCTCTGGCCCAACGAAGGCGATTTCACCACCTTCCGCGACCTGACCTCCGGCGACTTCAACGCAGACGGCAAAACCGACATCGCCGCGATCTCCGGCGCAGGCAACCTCTACTGGTGGGCAGGCGACGGCAACGGCCACCTCGGCACCGCCCAACGCCTCTGGCCCAACGAAGGCGATTTCACCACCTTCCGCGACCTGACCTCCGGCGACTTCAACGCAGACGGCAAAACCGACATCGCCGCGATCTCCGGCGCAGGCAACCTCTACTGGTGGGCAGGCGACGGCAACGGCCACCTCGGCACCGCCCAACGCCTCTGGCCCAACGAAGGCGGCTTCGCCACCTTCCGCGACCTCGCCTGACCCAGCCGCAGGGTGTCCCGGCCCCCGAGGGCCGGGACACCTGCTCCACCCCCTGACCAGCCCCCCCCGGAAGGCCTCCCCACGTGCCTATCAGTCATCGTCACCGCGTCGCGCTGGCGATCGCCGCGCTAAGTACCGCAATCGGCGCTACCCCCGTACAGACGGCCATGGCTGCCGACGCCGGCGCCTCCGAAGCCGGACTGGATCTGAGCACCCCCAGCACGGTCTACGTCAACGGCACCCCCGGGGACGTAGACCTCACGGTCACCCGCCCGCCCGCCGGCGATACCTATATCCGGCTGGACCTCCACGGCGCCGGACTGGACCACATACGCATCGTGGACGATGCCGGTACCGACGTGCCGTCGCACTACGACCCGTCGGATGGGTCCAGGAGGATCTTCGAGATCGGAGCGGCCGACAGCGATCACAACGGTGTACCCGGAGCACCTCTGGCCGAAGGCACGACCCATCTGCACGTGGCCGCTGAATACGGCGTGGGCAACCACGTCTCCCTGTACGGCCGCCTCGTGGACGGTGCCAGCGGACAGTTCCTCGACAACGCCCTGGAGCAGGGCCCGATAATGATGCCTCTGTCGTCGCCGTCGTTCACGAGCAGTTGGGTTTCCCCGGGGCACGGCACCGGTACCAACGCGACCATCGTCGTCAGCGCGGGTTACCCCCAGCCCGCCCACATGCGACTCACCACGCACATGGGGGCCATGCCTTCGCCCCCGACGAAAACACACACCCAGCTGCGATTCACCGCGCGGCAGCTGGCAGCCGCCGGCTACAGCGCCACGAAGCTGACCGAGGGGGTGAGGGTCGAGTACTCGACGGACGGCTCGCAGTACGCCCGGGTTCCCTGGACGACCGATGCCAGTGGCGCCGCCGTCCTCGACTTCCCCGCGCGCTCGTGGGGAGCCGACAAGCCGGTCGAGGCAACCGAGGACCTGCGTCTGTCTGCCTCCTGGGGGCTTCCGGCCAGCTTCCTCAACGGCGCTTTCTGCACGTTCGCCGACGAAGGAAGAGAGGTACTGAGACAGGACCAGGAGTTCCAGTTCGAACACGACTACGTCCCCGCCTCCGCCAGGCACTCCTTCTACGGCAGGGACGCAGCCGGCGTCCTGTGGCAGTACCAGGAGGGCGAGTACCCCGAATACCACGGCCAGTACTACACCCCCCGCACCCGCGTCGGAGGCGGCTGGCAGGCGTACGACCTGCTGACCAAGGTCTCCACCTTCGGCGTCCAGGGCACCGGCGACCTCGTCGCCCGCGACCGCTCCGGCGTGCTCTGGTACTACGGGGGCAGCGGCGACAGCAGCGCCCCGTTCCTGTCCCGCAGCCGGGTCGGGGGCGGCTGGCAGATCTACGACACCCTTCTCGGCGCGGGCGATGTGACCGGGGACGGCAGGCCGGACCTCCTCGCCCGCGACCGGGCCGGCACGCTCTGGCTGTACAAGGGCACCGGCAACCCGAGCGCCCCCTTCGCCACCCGCACCCGCGTCGGTGGCGGCTGGAACACCTACACCATGATCACGGGCGGCTCCGACCTGACGGGCGACGGACGCCCCGATCTGGTCGCCCGCGACCACAACGGTGTGCTCTGGCTTTACCGGGGCACCGGACGGGCCGCCGCCCCCTTCGCCACCCGCACCCGCATCGGCGGCGCTGGAACACCTACACCACCCTCACCAGCCCCGGAGACCTGTCCGGCCACGGCCACGCAGGCAGTCTGCTGGCCCGTGACCACGAGGGCAGGCTCTGGATCTACTTCGCCACCGGCAACGCCGACGCCCCGTTCGGGCCACGGCTGCAGATCGGCGACGGCTGGAACACGTACAACGCCCTCATCTGAGCAGACCACCGCTCCAGGTTCTGACTATCCAGGGGATACCGAGGCCGTGGGTGTTCCGACACCCACGGCCTCCTGCTGTCAATGGCGCTCGTACGGGACGGTGGGCTCCGCCTCCCGGCCCAGTGCCCGGCACGGACCGTCCGGCTGGTCGCCCCCGCGCCCCCGCTCTTCACCATCCGAACCCGCACGGATGGCTCCTTCGGCGCCTCGGAAGCCCCGTCTTTCGCCTCCCGCTTCCCGCCCCGTGAGGCCGGCTTGATGCTCCTTTGAGCCGCATCAGGTGGTTCTCACCACGCAATACAGGAGGGAACTAGCCGTACCGGTAGGGAAATGAGCCATATGAGGCTGGGTTGCTGTGGATCTTTGCGAGTCACACAAGTATTGCGAGTCTGGCTCAACCAACTGGGCATCGGGTGGCTCCTGTTCAGCCAGCCACACGATCAAACCACTGTTGTCAGAGCCATTTAGACCGCGCCCGTCGACTCTTCGCACGTGCGCGCGAGGAAGGGCGGGTCGGCCATCGGGTGCTCCCCGTGGACCGTGGCAAGATCGGCAGCAGGCACCACGTGATTGTCGAGGCGTACGGCCTCCCTATGGCGTGGCATGTCGGCGGCCTTCTCACCCTGGCCGACGGGAACCGCAACCGCGTCACGGAGCTGGTCCCGCTGGTCCAGGCCGTTCCGCCGGTCCGCGGCAGGAGAGGAAACGTGCTGCACCGCCCCTAGCGCCTCCACACCCGCTGCGGCTACGACCGCTGCAGTTGCCGTGACCCGGTCCCCAGGTTCGAGAACACGTCGGTGGCCGCCCGGCGCCGCATCGAACACGGCTCCGGTCGCGAGGTCTACCGCTGGGTCGTGGAGAGGGGGAGCGATTGCGCTGCTGCCACTGGTTCCGGTGCCTGCGGATGCGCTGGGAGATCCGCGACGACGTACACCAAGCCTTCGTCACCCTGGGCTGCGCCGTCATCCGCTGGTGCCGGCTGGAGACCTCGTTGCGTACCCGGTCCTAGCGCTGGGCGTCGTTGGGGCCACCGAAGTCGGGTATGTCCGCGGACAGCAGGTGTTCGGCGGCGTGTTCGAGGGCCTTGGCCGTCTCGGTGGAGCGGGGGAGCATGGTCTTCTCGTAGGTGCGGATGGCGTCGTCGACGGTGGCGGCGTTCGCGAGGGCGAGGGCGAGTTCGCTGGCGTCGAGCATGGCGAGGTTGACGCCGACGCCGAGCGGGGGCATGAGGTGGGCGGCGTCGCCCAGCAGGGTCACCGTCGCGCTGTGTTCCCAGGTGTGCGGGACCGGGAGGGCGAGGATCGGGCGGTCGATGTAAGGGCCGTCGTTTTCGGTGATCATCCGGCGCATGCGGGGCGACCAGTGGGCGTACTCGTCGCGGAGCACGGCGCGGATGCCGTCGGTGTCCTCGGCGGTCAGCCCGCGGGTGCCGATCCAGTCGGCCGGGACGCGTTGGATGATGTAGACGCGGATGTGGTTGCCGCTGTTGCGCTGGGCGAACAGCGCGCGTGCGCCGTCGGCTGCGTGGGCGCTGCCCGAACCGACCAGCTCGGCGATCTCGGGGTGCCGGTTCTCGACGTCGGAGAACCGTGCTTCCAGGAAGCTGACCCCGGTGTACTCGGGGACGGCGGGGGACACGGCCGGGCGTACCCGGGAGAATGCGCCGTCGGCGCCGATGACCAGATCGGTCTCGATGCTCGTGCCGTCCGCGAAGTGCAATCGCCGCGGCCCGTCGGCGGGTCCGCTGATCGTGTCGAGGGCGCGACCCCAGTGCACGGTTCCCGGCTGCACGGAGCCGAGCAGCAGGTCGCGCAGCTGGCCGCGGTCGATTTCCGGCTTGAAGAGCTCGTCGGGCGCCGGGACTTGGTGGGACGTGATCCTGCCGGTGGGGTCCATCAGGCGCATTTCCTGCCCTTCGGGACGGGCGAGGGCGAAGAACTCGTCGAGCAGGCCGGCTTCGCGCAGGGCGACCTGGCCGTTGTCGGCGTGCAGATCGAGGGTGCCGCCCTGGTTGCGGGCGTCCGGGCCCGGGTCGCGGTCGTAGACGGTGACCGCGATGCCGCGCTGCTGGAGGATGCGGGCGCAGGTCAGTCCACCGGGTCCGGCTCCGATGATGCTGATGCCGGCCTGGGCGGGGGCTGGGGAGTTCATGGTTTTCCTGTCGGTCGGTGGAGAGGAGGCGTCGGGCGGAAGGAGCGGGACAAAGCGGGGCGGTGTGGTCCCGCGTCGGCGTCGGCCTCGGCCGCGGTCGTGCGTCGTGCGTCTCCTTGATGCGCAGGAGCGCGACGGGCGGTGCGGTGCACGCGATGGCCGTGCCGGTGAAGAGGCGCCGTTGAGGTACCCGCGATCTCACAAAAGCACAACGCACATAAAAGTGCAACGACTCTAATTAGCGACCGGTTCGACAATCGGATACGCTCTCCTCATGACCGTGCCCCCCGTCAGCCGCCGCGACCGCAAGAAGGCGGCCACCCGGCAGGCCATCGCCGACGCCGCCCTGCAGCTCTTCCTGGAGCATGGCTACGACCACGTAGGCATCCGTGACATCGCCGACGCCGCCGACGTATCGACCGCTACGGTGTTCAAGCACTTCAGCGGTAAGGAAGCCCTGGTGTTCGACCAGGACCAGGACCGGGAGTCAGAGCTGATCGCCGCGGTGCGGGAGCGCCCCTCGGGTCAGGGCATCCTCGACGCTCTCCGACAGCACGTCCGCGACACCTGGCCCTCGATCGAGGCGCATCCTCAGGCGGCCGAGTTCACCCACCTCGTCGACTCCACACCGGCGCTGCGCGCGTACGCGGAACGGATGTGGACCAGGTACACCGACAGTCTCAGCGCAGCCATCGCCGACGAGGTCGGTGTGGACCACGACGACCTCGCCTGTGTGGCTCTTGCCCGATTCGTACTGGACATCCCGGCACTCGCTCGCGGTCGACAGGACCGCCGAGCCGCCGTCGAGGCAATCTTCGACATCCTCACCCACGGCTGGGAACCACCCACGAAGCCATCTGTGCCGTAGCCCTCACCACGCGCTTCGGCGGCACCGACCCCACGGTCGGTGAGCACCTGTCCTGGCCTGGACGCCGCCGTCCGACAGCCGCGTCTTCGCGGGACTGCGGTGGGGGGGCCGCACACCCCTGGTGCACCAGTGGAAGCGCATTTCCGCCAGATGGTGCAGCTGTGCTCCCTGATCGCGACTACTCGTGCACAGCCGAAACCGGAACAGCTGCCACTGGTGCACCGGTGCCATGGCACAGGCGGTTCCGAATACCTAGATTTACGAGGCAAGACAGGCCCCTCCCGCTCACCGTAGGGGCGGGCGCCCTGTCTGGGCACATGGGACAGATTCAACGGGGTTGGCACAAGCTCTTGCCAGAGACCCGCGCGCCAACGGACCGAACGGGTCAGTCGACGGCGACGCGTCGGGCAGCACCCCCCAAACCTGGGGCTAAACATGTACAGACACATCAGGCCACGGCCTGCTTGGACCGTTCGTCACGAGTCGGGCCCGTGCCTGAAGAACCGGCAACGGGTGCTGACAAGGGGCGCTCCGCCATTGCACCCCGCCGGCAACGCCAGACGCACCGAGCCCGGCTTTTTGAACGCCGTTGCGCCGACACGGTGTTGGGTAGCACTGCTGCTGGTAGCGCGCACCGCGTTCCGCGCAAACCATAAGGCCGGAACCGGCTGCTCAGCCCCAGGTATCCATGCCCGGCGGTACTGAAGCACTCAGCCCCCGACGTCTCCCATCTCCCGGTCGCGGACTCCCCTGACGGCCGGGGGCATGAAGCAGCCGACCCAGCCGCTCGTCCCGAGCGGCTGGTGCCCGTGCGCCTCCCGCAGCGGGCACCGGCGGTCAACTGCAGGCGGGGCGCCGTCTGCTCCCCGCAGCGTGCGCCCCGTCACGTGCCTTCCCACCTCCGCCTTCCCCACCCCGTACCCCGCACCCCGCACGGCCGATTGGCCGTGGCCGATCCGTCACCCGCGACACAGCGCCGGTCGAAGGCGCACGCACCAGTCCCCGGACCCGCGGGGACGCGTTGAGAGGATGAAACGATGACCGATGCAGCTTCGCTCCTTCGCCCGGCGCCGGTACACGGAACAGGCCGCGAAGCCGGGTCCTCCACCGCGGGTATGCCGAAAAGCGCATGTGCACCACCCCGCCCCCAGCGCACCCAGCGCACCCACCGGAACGCATCCACGACGGCTCCGGCACGGCCGCAACCCGCCCGCCGGGCGGCCGGCGGTCTGCACGACTTCATCCGAGGACGGCGCCGCTACCTCGCGCTGAGCCAGGAGGAAGTCGCTCACCGCCTGGACATCAGCGCCCGCGCCTACGGCAACTGGGAGCGCGGCGCCGTACACACCTGGACCGACCTCAAGTTGTCTGCGCTGGCGGCCGCGCTGGAAATGACCGCGGGCCAGACAAGCCGCCTCTTCTGGCTCGCCGCCAACCGGGCCCCGCAGCTCGCGCGCACCGGACACACCGCGCACCCGCGGCTGAGCCCCGCGCAAAGGGGCCTCCTGCGCGACTATCGGTCCACGATCGAAGCCACCAGCCTGCCGAGTCTGCTGGTCGATGCCGGATGGGACACGAAGGCGGCCAATCAGGCTTTCCACCGCCTGTTCGCCGCGGTAGGCGTGCATCCGAGCGCCATGCCGGAGAGTAACTTCCTGCGCTTCGGGCTGTTCCATCCCGACGGCCGCAAGGTTCTGGCGCACTACACACACTGGCGGCTGTCGCTCCTGGCGCAGCTCACCCTGGGACTGGAAGTGCACGGGCACCCGCAGCTGCAGGCCATCCGCCGCCAGGTCCTCCTCGACCCCACACTGCGCGCCGTCTACCTGAACGAGCTCCCCGCCTTCGTGTGCGGTGCGGGAACCGACCTCCTCGATGCCCAGACGGTGCGAAAGGTACGTCCCACCGCCTCTTCGGCTGTCCGGAGGTTCCGTCTGGTGGAGGAGTCGCCGAGGCCGCTCGAGGCCCTGGGGCTCACTCGCGTCACGTTCGTCCCCGTGGGGCAGGAGCCTGCGGCGACGGCGTGAACCAGCCCCGAACCACCCTGAGGCGGCCGCGCCGAACGCACCGTACACGGTCCGCAATGCCTCCTCGCCCGCCGCGACCGAGCCCTCGAACGGAGAGACTGTGGCCCTGCCGACCCGGCCCGACCGCGCCGCCCCGAGCCGTAGCCGCCTCGAACGCGGTCGCGGTGGTGCTGTCGCACAGCTACTTACCGATGAGCGGTGTCGGCCGCATCGTTTCAGAAGGTCGAGGCGTGCGATGACCTAGGAACTCAACAGCCCTGTACGGCCACGCCGTGCCCGGGTCCCCTCCGGCCTGACGAGGTGCGCCAACACCCCGTCAAGCGCCGGGGAACACGGCCCGTCATCTCCTAGCCCGAGATGCCAGGTTGATCACTCCAGCAGTACGGAGCTCACGCCCGTTACGGGGCTTTGACGTTCCACCACCGGGAACGGACCACCATCATGATGCAGCACTGCGGTGCTCGCTGTCACTCACTGCTGTTCGAAATGAAAGTATTTGCGGGTCGTCTGCGCTTGTCTCCCCATCCGAAAAGCCAGTGCCTCGACGGCATGTTCGGCACCCTGCACGTTCCTGCCGGGGGCCTTCGGTGACCGCCGCCGGAAGGGGCGCGCGCACCGCGCCGGCAGGCCTGCTCGCCCCGCTGCCGACGCTCTCTCCCCGTATGGTGCGCCTCCTCGTCGACGGCGACCGGGAGAACAGTTACGCCGGTTCGCCCGCCGGGCGCGGCAGCGGCGCGGCGGACTCCGACCACGCCTGGGCCGTCACCCGCGCCCTGGCCGTCGCCTGCGTCCACGCGGGCTGGAGCCGCGCCGCCTTCGTGCAGGTACTCCTGGACGGTCCCTATGCGGCGGGCCGGCCCGCTCGCGCCCTGCAGCACCGCCACGGTTACGACAGAGCCGTTGCCTGGCTCCACCGGGCCTGGGAGGGCGCCCGCCACCATGTACGCGACGGTGAGCCGCTTCGTACCCGGCAGGACTTCCATGCTGCTCTGGCGGACTTCCGGGCCCGCGTCGAGCGCACCAGGTGGAGCGGAACGGCCGCCAAGACCGACCTGCGCAACCTGATCGCGCGCATCGGTATCTGCTCGCGCTCCGGAGGCTGGGACCACACCGTCTCCGAGCGCGACCTCGCCGAGCGTATGGGGTGCAGCCGCACCACCGCCCGCCGGTCCAACCGGCGCCTTGTCCACGCCCGCCTGCTGCGTCAGCTCGACTCCGGCTCGCCCACCGAGGGTTCCTGCTGGATGCTGGTGTCCCGCACCGACCGCTCTCAGGAGCTGTCGCACAACGAACCCACCCCTCAACGGCCGCAGGCTGGGGGGGCCATGAGTGGGCCAGTGCTGAGACCGGACACCGGGGAAGCGGATATCGACTCCCTCACCGCCGAACACCTCATGCGCCTGGACGCGTTGGCGCACCGTGGCCTGAGCGGGAGTGGGCTCGCCGTTCTTGCGGCGCTGGCCGAGCGGGACGGGCAGACCCTGGCCGAGCTGCGGGGAAGTGCGTCCATCTCGCGTGCTACCGCCTACCGGCAGCTCGCCAAGCTCACCGATCTGGGCCTGGTGCGCCGGGACGGTGAACTGCTGCACCTGACCCTCGCGGCGGTGGAGAGCATCGGCGACGCCCGTGCGCTGGGTGAACACCCCGCGTCGCCGTGGGCGGGCATCGCGGAACGGCTGGGCGTCGCGGGAACCGGTGCCCGCAGGCGGCAGCGCCATGTCACCGAGCGCGCCTGGTGGCGCGCCGTGCAGATGCGATGGGCAGCGCGGCGCAGCGCGAGAGCAGCGGGGCGCAGCGCGAGAGCAGCAGGGCGGGACCTGTCGGGCCATGCACGCGTGACGTGCGCCGTGGGGGGTGAACGCCTGGACCGCGCGCTGTCGGGGCCGGCCGGATACGTGCTCCCGGCGCCACGTGCAGGCGTGGGCTCACGTGCAGGCGTGGGCTTCGGGCCATGTCGCCTGCCTGCCTGACGCGCATGGCAAGGCTGGCCTTGTGCGCTCAGGAGGGGCGCCGCACGCCATAGGTGCGTCCGCCGCGCCGGGGCAGGTTTTCGGGGATGTCACTGTCACCGGCGAGGGTCTCCACGGCCAGGTGCAGTTCGGCCCGCACGGCAGCCGACGCCAGGTCCAGCGCGAGTGCCCCACTGCAGCGCGCCAGCCACTCCGTGAGCGTACTGCGGCTCAGATTGAGCTCGGCGGCCGCCGGGGCGGTGCGGCCGCGGTGGAGCAGCCAGCAGCGCAACGCGATGCGCTGCGGCCGGTCCAGGGGTTCCAGAAGGGCCGCCGCCCAGCGTTGGGCGTACTGGGGGCTGAGCAGCTCACGGGGTACGCGCGGCCGGACGGTGAGCCGCTTGCCCGCCGTGGGCGCCGGCGGCGCGGAAGGGGCGCGGACGGTCAGAAGGAGGAGGGCCTGGGCCGCGGGATCGTCGAGTTCCACGCACAGCGCGGAGGCGGCGGTGCGCAGGCGTTGGCGTACCGTTCCTTCCGACACGGCCAGAGCCGACGCCGCGGCGGCCGTGGAGCCCGAGCGCAGATACGCCTCCAGTGTCTTGCGGAGTTCGCGGGACAGCGGTTGCAGGACGGCAGCCGACCAGGCCGCCAGCCGGCCCGGGGGGATGGTGTGCAGGAGCCCGCGGGCACCCAGGTCGGCGGCGGGGGCCAGGCTGCCTGTCGTCGCGCCGCTGCGGGCCCTCGAGGCTTCGTTCCATGCCGTGGCGGCCAGGTCGAGGGGCATGGGCTCGGAGACCCCGCCGGTGAGCCGGTACTCATGGGCCAGCCGGGCGAGTAGTGCGTGCCGTTGCTGGGGGTCGCCCTGCTCACCGTGGAGGGCGACAACGGTGAGGTCCACGCCGTGCAGACACACCAGCGTGCGGGGTGACGCCATCCGGCGGGGGGTGTGCACGCGGTGCCACAGATCTCCGTACGCGGCCTCGACCGCCTCTCCCGTGAGCCGGTAGACGGTCGTGTGGCTGAGGGCGTCGCAGCCCAGGACCTCGGTGGCCAGGCGTGTCTGGCCGGCCAGGAGCAGCGCCAGCACCGCGCGGTGCTGGCGCTGCTCCTGGCGCTGGGCCTCCTCCACCCGCCGGGCGGGCATACGCATGCGCAGCAGGTCAAGCGCGGTGGACTGGAGCAGGGCGATCCGTTTGCGCGACACCGCAGGTCCCGGCCCGATCACAAGAGTGGTGTCGGCGGTCTTGCGGACGGCGAGGTGACGGTGGGCGAGGGGGTGGGCGGCGGCCCGGACGCCCTTGGACGCGGCCTCGGCAGGGCAGGCCTGGATGGGGCGGCCGCCTCGGTTGACCAGCACCGCCCAGCCGTCCGCCAGTGCCGCGGTTTCGGCTATCAGCCGGGCGTCCGAGTGGGCGGCCGCCTTCTGCAGCCGCCGCACCAGCTGGTACGCGGTTGCCCGCCCTGCCGGGACGGGCGCGGGTGCCCCGCCGCCCGGGGTCACTGGATCCGGGCCACGCCGCCCCAGCCCGCCCGGTCGGTCAGGGTTCCGGTGTTGGCGTCCGGGCGCCAGCGGGGCCAGCTGGTGAAGCCCGGCTCGACCAGTTCCGTACCGTCGAACAGCTGCACGGAGACGGAGGGTTCGCGCAAGATGTAGGGAATGGCACCACTGGTGTTGTACGCCTCCTGGACCTGCGCGTGCAGTTGGTCGGCGGCCGTCGAGTGGCTGAGCGCCAGGTAGCTGCCGGAGGGAAGGCGGTCCACCAGGCGGCGCACCAGGCCGAGCGCTTCCTGCCAGTCCTCGATGTGGCCCAGGACGTCGTTGATGACCAGGGCGACGGGCCGGCTCATGTCCAGGGTCTTGGCCGCCCCGGCCAGGACGGCGTCGGTGTCCCGCATGTCGGTCTGGACGTAGTCGGTGGCTCCCTCGGGGGTGCTGGTCAGCAGCGCGTGCACGTGCAGCAGCACGATGGGGTCGTGGTCGACGTAGACCACGCGGCAGTCGGGAGCGATCCGCTGGGCAACCTCGTGCGTGTTGTTGCTCGTCGGAAGGCCGGCCCCGAGGTCGATGAACTGCCGTATCCCGGCCTCCTTCGTCAAGTAGGTGATGGTGCGGCGCAGAAACGCGCGCGACTCCGCCGCGAAGGGCACGATGTTGGGGTAGGTGGCGCTGTAGGCGTCGCCCGCCGCCTGGTCGGCCGGGTAGTAGTCCTTTCCGCCGAGCCAGTAGTTCCACACCCGTGCACTGTGCGCGACGGACGTGTCGATCGTCGTCGCCTTGGGGGTGGGCTCAGTCATGCCAGGGCCTCCAGTGAGGTATGCGGATGCGGTGCCACGAGGCACGCGTGGTCAAACAGCATCTGGTACGCCGTGACCGTAGTCAGCTCATTCGACATTTCGGCGGTTCCGGGCAATCCGCCGTCACGCACGACGTGGTCGGGGATCTCGGGCACCTCGACTCGGTAGAGCATGAGCGTGGGCTGTCCGGCCAGCACGTGCAGAGGGCCGTCGAGCGGATGGATCTGCAGCGTGACGTCACCGCGTTCGGCGGCGGCCGCCAGCGCCTGACGCTGCTCCGCCATCACCCGCGCTCCCCCGATGGGAGTGAGCAGGGCGGCGGCCGACATCAGCGCCCAGATGCGTGTGTGCGACTGGCGCAGGCGGTGCTGGCGCTCCACTGTCAGTTCGGTGCGCGCCTCACGGTCCTGTGCGGGAAGGTGCGAGCGGCGGATGTCGTCGACCGCGCGGGCATAGGCGGGCGTGCGCAGCAGAGTCGGCACCAGGGCCGGTTCCCAGATGCGGATCAGCCCGGCGGCGGACTCCACCGCCATGAGGTCCTGCTGCCAGGGTTCCATGACGGCCCGCCAGGGGTGCCACCAGCCGGGCAGGTTGGCGGTCGCCAGGTCCTTGAGGAACTCCTCGATTTCGGCAGGCGATGCACCGTAGGCACGCAGGAGGGTCCGCACCTGGCCTTCGTCCAGCGAGGTCGCGGCCGTCTCGATGCGGCGGACCGTCGCCTGGTGGGCTCCGAGGGCACCGGCGGCTTCGGCCCGTGACAACCCGGCGCCCTCACGCAGCGTTTTGAGCCGGTTGGCCAGAACACGGTGCGCGATGGTCGAACCCGACCGTTCTCGGGACACGGACCCCCCTTCCACCCTTCCGGCGGCACTTTGCACAATCTGCCGACAGTGCACACCTTGTACCTTGCACACACTGTCGGCAACCCCTGAGGATGTCTAACCTGCCGCACTCGAAGGGCAGTTGGGCCGCCCTGCACCGAGACGCGGCGCGGACGTCCCTCCGCTGCGCAGGGCCCGTAGTTGCACATGCACCACCAGCGCGCTGCCAGGGAGCGCGCTGACACAAGTGCCCGGGATGCCGACGCTCCGGGCCGGGCAGGCCCGCCGCATCGGGCCCGCGAGGAGAAACGCCCATGACGACCCTCGGCGCGTTAGCCGCGGACAGGGACGAACTGGAACTGCGGCTCGTCTGGCCGCAAAGGCCCGCCGCGCACCTGGACACGGAGATCGCCACCCTGGCGACCCTGCCGGTGGCGACACTGACGCAGGAAGGCGGGCCCGGCGAATTACCGAAGGGCGCTCTCGTCCTGCTCACCGGTACGGCATCGCCGAAGCTGCGCGGCCGCACCGCCTGCGCGTTGGAGTCACTGCTGCGCAGCATGGCGCTCGACGGCTGCCGTGCACTGGCCGTCCAGGCCGCCTCTCCCTCGCCCCAGCCGTTCCCGCGGGCACTGTGCGACGTAGCCGACGAGACCGGGATTCCCCTGCTCGTGACAACGGCGCCCACCGAGCGGTGGCAGGATGCCCATGCCCGCCTCCAGCAATCCCGCCTCGCGGCGTCCGCGGAACTGGGCGCCCAGCTCAACGGTCTGATCGCTCGACTGCCCACGCGCCTGGCCGAACCGCGGGCGATGCAGCGCATGGTGGACTGGCTTGCCCAGGCCCTCCATGCGCAGGTCCTGGTCAGTGGGCCGAACCAGGTCCTGACCGCCTCGTCCACCGAAGCCGTCCACTACCTGGCATGCGCCGTCATCCGCCAGTCCGTTGGCCGGTTTCACCCCTCCAACGACCTCGACATCCGGCTCGTTCCGCTTGCCCCCACACTGACCGGGAACGCCGTCCTGGCGGTAGGGCGTCGCACTCCGTTGAGCGAGAGCGACATGCGCCTGGTGCGACACGCCGCCAAGGCTCTCGGCCTGATCGACCAGGCCACACGTGAGTACCGTGCGGTGAGCGACGCCACCCATGCCACGCTCTCCGTGGCAGCCGAACTGCTCCTGTCGGCCGAGGTGGACAAAGCCCGCAGGGTTCTGGCCGTGCTCATGCCTGGTCTCCTCGACCCCGAAACGGCCCGGCTCTACGTCATCGAGACCGCGCCCAACCACCGCGACGAGACGGTCCGCCAGTGCGAGACGGTGGCGGGCCAACGCGCACTCGTGGCCGCAGACCCCACCAGCGAGGCCAGGGTGCTGGTGATCCACCCCGTCCGCTCCGGCAGCGACCCGGACGACCGCCTCGCCGACGACCTCGTCCACCTCGTCGGGGTCATGGGACCCGGTTCCTGCATGGGAGGCAGTGGCGTCTACGGGCTCGGCATGCTCACCGATGCCCTGCAAGAAGCCTTGACAGCGCTGCGCTGCGCCCCTCGCCAGAGAAACTCGGTAGCCCTGTCCGTCCAGCAGACCGATGTGGTCAGCCTGCTCCCGCCGACGGACGCCCTGGCCTGGTCCCTTGCCCTGCTGCGGCCGGTCATGTGCGACACGGCTCACTGGGAACCGCTGCGCGAATCGCTGCCCACCGCGCTCGCCTACCCCTACACCGTTGCCGCCCGGCGTCTGGCCCTGCACCGCAACACCCTGGCCCGCCGCGTCGCCAAAGCCCAGGAACTGCTGGCGATGGACCTGTCCGCAGTGTCCAACCGGATTGCTGTCGCCCTGGCTCTGGACATCGTCACCGCGCAGACCGCACGGCCTGCCGCATCGCCCGCGCTGGACGAGGCCGCGTCCCCGAACGGCCTGGACCGGCTGTTGCGTGCTCCAGAGGTCCAGGCCTGGGCCCACACACTGCTCGGACCCGCCCGGGCGGACCGGCGCAGGCTGATCGCCACCGCGAGGGCCTGGCTTGCCTGCAACCTGCATGTCGAGCCCACCGCACGGGCGTTGGGGCTCTCGGAGGTGACGGTGCGCTCCCATCTGAGGACCGTCGAGGGGTATCTGTCCCGGGACTTCACGTCGCTGAGCGGGGTACGTGACCTCGCGTTCTCGCTGCACGTCGTCACGGGCCTTCCCCTGGGCATGTCCCGCATCCCCGAGCCGCAGGCCGCTCTCTGACCCCCGGCCCCATGCCGGGAGCAGCGCCCGGCTTTCGGCGGACCGCCGTTTGGACGCCATTGCCCGGATGCAGAATCGTGACCAAGGGTGCTTCAAGCGACGCCCGCAGGCTTCCTTCGGATCGCGGCGCATCCTGCTTGCGGCGGCCGCCCGGACACGGCATAGGGGCTCCGGACGGGTGCAACGGGATCCGTGGTCGGCGCCGAGCGGCCACTGCCCACTCAGACGCAGCACCGGAGAACTTGGCGGCGCGGACGTGTGCGCCTGAGCGTGATCACTCTTGCGCACACTCCCATACGGGTGTTATGCCTGGCCGCACTTTTTTCTGCCACCCCCCTGTTTACGCTTGCGCACGCCCCCACCTGCCCCTTTAGCGTCATTGCGGGGCGACGGACGAGGCTCGCACGAAACCACGGGGGAGTACATGTACGCGCCGAACTGCGGGCGGTCGCTGGACCAAGGGAGGAGGTGGGCGGCACCGGGGCCTGCACCTTCCTGGGAGGTCCCGTCCCGGGGCGGGCGCCCGGGGCACAAGTTCGGAGGTCCTGGAAGGCCCGGACCAGGTCTGCTTCGCCCCGACGAGAGACCCCACATCAGCGCGGAACACCGCCTGGGCCGTGGCGGGCAACGGCGACAAGATCGACCCTGAGGAACCACGATGAAGATTGCCCGCCGCCCCATCGCCGCGCTGCTGCTCCTGGCCGCCACCACCGGCTGCGGCCCGCTCCCCCACAGCAACGGCAACAGCAACCCCGGTGGAAGCAAGAGGCCGGCCCTGAACATGCAGCAGGGCGCGAACCGAGCCGACGTCATCCTGGGGCGGACCCTTGCGGCGATCAAGCCTGAGCTGCGCTGGCTGCACGGCCCCTCGACCGATGCCTCGTGCGCGGACGACCCACAGGCTCCACAGAATTCAGGGACCGTGGACCGCCGCATACAGATCCAGACCGTCGTCTCGGAGGCACGTCGCGCCACCCTGCTCGGCATCGTCGAGCACGACTGGAGAGCCCACGGCTACAAGGTCACCAATGTGAACTCCAACAAGCGGTTCCCCTCCATCGTGGCGTCCACGCCGGACAACTTCTCCGTAGAGGTATCGGTCGGCGGCGAAGGCCAGTTCTTCCTCAGCGTCAGCACCCCATGCCTCACCCGGACAACCGTCGCTGCCCCCACCGCCCCGCCCAACACCCCCGAACGCGAGGGGCAATACCCTCTCCGGCCCTACATCCACGACACCTTCTGGTCCGCCACCTCGACGCGTACGTGAACGACACACCCTCTCCCCGAAAGCCTCCTCCGGAGCTCTCCCCCCCATGAAGTCCTTCTGCGGTCCAGTGGCCGCATGTGTACTCCTCGCCGCGACGGCCGTCGGTTGCGGTGCGATCCCGAACAGCCAGACGAAGGGCGGCGGCACCCACGACCGCAGGAAACCGGCCATGGACATGAGCCAGGGTGCCGATCGGGCCGACGCGATGCTTCAGCAGACCCTGGGGGCCGTCACTCCACCCCTGCGCTGGAACCACGGTCCCTCGATCGACAGTGGTTGCAGCAACATGCCGGGCAGGGACACGGGCACCGGTTCCGTCCATCGCCACGTCATCATCCTGACCAAGGTGTCCGCCGAACGGCGGGGCAGTCTGCTCGGCATCGTCGAGCGTAGTTGGAAGACCCAGGGATACAAGATCAACGGCCTGAACCCGAGCAAGACGATGCCCGCCGTCTACGCCACCACTCCCGACAACTTCCACATCGCCCTGGAGGTCGGTACCACCGGCCAGTTCAGCTTCTCCGCCGTGACCCCGTGCCTCACCGAACCCCACTCCCTGCCCGCCCCCGCGACCACCCCCAACACCCCGCAGCGCGACGACGTCCCCTTCCCACCCCGCGACGACATCCACGACGACTACTGGTCAGCCCCGGTACGTACGTAGACCTCACGATCCACAACGCCCGGCCCAGCGGGCCCCGTTCGGTCTTCGGTCAAGGTCCTGCAGTCGCCAGGCCCTGGTCACTGAGCGAGAAGGGCGGGCCCCGGAAAGCGGGCCCGCCCTTCTCGATGGCGCCCGGGGGGCCGGTCGGGCCCTACCCGCGGTTCAGACGGGCTAGGAGCAGGTTCGGGTCCGGTTCGGGGGCGAAGTACGAGGCGCTGGGGACGTAGACCGTGTGGTCGCGTACGGCCACGGAGGTGGGGTTCGCGAGGCCGTCCTGCTGGGTGAGGACGACGGAGTGGGTGCCCTTCGGGCGTACCACCACGACCTGGTTGGCGGTGTTCACCGTGGCGAGGACCGTGTCTCCGTGGCGTGAGGTGAAGGCGAAGTCGTCGATGCCGTCGAGGCCCGTCGCGCGGACGCCGGTCCTGCCCGCGGAGCCGTTGCGGCGTACGGGGATGCGCAGCAGTGTCCCCCGGTCGGTGTTGGAGACCCAGACGGCGCCGTCGTGGACCTTGATGCCGTTGGCGCCGAAGCCCGTTCCGGACGGGACCGGGCGCAGGGCCTTCGTCGTGGCCCACGCCGTGCGCCTGCCTCCTGTCACGGGTGCGCGCCAGACGACTCCCAGCGCGGAGTCGGCGGCGTACAGCACGCCCCGGTGTTCGTCGAGGGCGAGGCCGTTGGGCAGCCCGTTCGGCGGCAGCTTCACGATCTGGTGGGGCCTGCCGCCGTGGGGCTTGATGCGCCAGATGCCGGTCTCGCTGGTGCCGGTGGCGTACGTGACGTAGAGGGTGCCGTCGTGGGCGCGGGCGATGCCGAGAACCAGCGCGTTGTGGACGAGGGGGGTGTTCGGGTCCGCGACGGCCGGCAGGGTGACGCGGCTGCGGACGTTCCCGTGCCGGGTGACGTTGGCGACCTGGCGGGCGAAGGCGAAGGTCAGATCGGCGGAGCCGTCGGGTTCGAGCGCGATGTTCTCGGGCGTCTCGCCCGCGGTGAAGTCGAAGTGGGCGACCACCCGCGGGTGCGACACGATCGGCTCGTCACCGGATGCGGGAGCCGACGCGAGTACGCCGAGGGCGATGGCGGTCGCGGCGATACCGGCCAGGTACGGGCGTCGGGGCATGGGCCTCTCCTTGGGCTACGGCACGGGCCACCGGTGTGGCGCCAGGGGCAGAGTGCGGTACGCCGGGCCCCGACGGGCGGTGACAGGCGGAATCGCGGCCGGGAGATCGCTCTCGTGGGCTAGGAATGGATCGCCTTGGGGTGGGAGCGGGAGCGGGAGTGGGGGTGGGGGCGGGAAGCGGGGCGGGGGCGGGTGGCCGAGGTCCGCTCACATGTCCGTTGTCAGTGCCCGGCCGTAGATTCCCGGCCATGGGTATCTACTTGGTCAGCATCACCCCCGATGACTGGGCCGACGAAGAAGTCCTCCAGCCCACGGCCCGCGCCCTCACCGCCGAGCTGGCACGCCTCGGACTGCCACCCCTCATGCCCCCGCGGCGGCACGGCTTCGTCCCCGGGTCAGGCACCACCTTCGAGGAGAAGCTCAACCGTCCGATGGGCAGTTTCGGCGCCCTCTGCGAAAGACAGCCGGACGGCCAGGATCACAGCAACACCCTGCTCGGCTGGGACCTGCTCCTGCCCATCGCGCTCCCCCACCCCATCAAACTGCGGGCCGCGCCCCACGGCGACCCCACGATCGCCCAGTCCGCCCACACCGTCCTCGCCGCAACCCAGACGCTGGCCCGTCAGCTGGCACTGCCCCCGCAGATACCCGCGTACTGCGACAACCTCAACCTCACGAACTGGTTCACCGGCACGGAAGTCCAGCGGGCGGCCGCAACGCACCCGGGGCCCTGGCAGAACGACCTCGATGCCGCCTTCTACACGGCGGTGTACCTCCGCGCAGCCGAACACAGCCTGCGCAACGCATGCCCGCTGCACTACTCGTGACCCGTTCTCTTCTCCGGCTGCCGAGCCCGTTCTGCACCTTCAGGAGCCCGTTGGGTTCCCGGGCCCGGTCCCACAGGAGTCGGGCGGGCGGGGCACGATGCGAGGCCGACCCCGAGCACTCAGACGCCGCACCGCAGAACTTGGCGGCGCACACGCGTACGCCTAAGCGTGATCACTCTTGCGCACACCCGTATACGGGTGTTATGCGTGGCCGCACTTTTTTCAGCCACCCCCCTGTTTGCGCTTGCGCACGCCCCCACCTGCGCCTTTAACGTCATTGCGGGGCGACGGAAGAGGGTCGCACGAGACCGTGGGGGAGTACGTGTACGCGCAGAGCTGGCAGCGGTTGCTGGACCAGGCGGGGCAGTCGGGACAGGCAGGGCAGCCGGGGCAGTCCCGACAGGCGGGGGCGATGTCACTCGCGTCGGCGGGACCGGCGCGTGGCGGAAACAACGATGGCAGTGGCGAGCTGAAGCACAGCGCCAAGCCGTGGTCGGACGCGGCGGGCACCGCCCACGCACTGCAGACGGACACCGCCACGGCCAAGGCGAAGCTCACCGCGGCACACGCCGGTGCCGAGGCGGGCACGGCCGGGCTGGCGAGTATGGCCGCGCTCAAGTCCGTACTCACCTCGTGGGAGAAGCGGCTGACGGCCGTCCACACCGAGTGCGGCGCGCTGGAGCCGGTTCTGCGCCGGACGGCGTGGGCGCAGGGCGAAGTGGACGCGGGTGTGAAGTCGGCGCTGGCTCAGTTCTCCGCGCCGGCCGGCAAGGGCCGGTGACGGGGGTGCTCACCTGGCAGCAGTTGCACGACCTCAAGTGCGCCGAACTCCTCGACGCCGCCGACGGCTGGGGCGCCGTCAGTACCCAGGCCGACGCGGCCCGGGACCGGATCAGCAGCGAGATGATCCACGGCCTGGAAGCCACGCAGAAGGGCATGGCGTCCCCGGCCGCCGTCAACCGTCTGCGCCGCCTGGACCGCAACTACGACTACATCCGTACGGAGTGCGGTCTCGTCCGTACGACTGTGACCTCACTCGTGTACGAACTGGTCGGGTTCCAGGGGCAGTTGAAGGACGCCCTGGACGACGCCGCCAGTCTCGGGTTCACGGTCGCGGCGGACGGATCGGTGAGCTACCCGGCCGGCGGCCAGAACGTGGTCACGGACCAGCCGGTCCCCGGCGGCAGCGCCGGCGCCGACACCCCGCTCATGTCCCGCCCGCCCACCCTCGGCGCGCTCCACCCCGGCCTGGCCGACCCCAACCCCAACCGGGCCAAGGCCCAGGACATCGCCGACCGCATCCACCGCGTACTCACGGCGGCCCGCGAGGCCGACGAACACTTCAGTACGGCCCTGAGCAGGCTGAAGGCCGAACCCGGCCTGGACGTCACCGAGGCGACCTGGAAGGACGCGGCCTCGGACCTGGCCGCGGTGCGCAAGCTCTCCGGCGACCGCCTGAAGAAGACCATCCCGACGAACGCCTCCCCCGCCGAGCGCCACGACTGGTGGACCCACCTGTCCCAGGCCCAGCGCGACGAATACCTCACCCTGTGCCCGGACGTCCTCGGCAACCTGGACGGCATCCCGGCCCTCGCCCGCGACGAGGCCAACCGCGACAACCTGCAGATGCTGATCGGCAAGCTGTCGGGCGAGGACACCGAGGCGGCGCGGGCGAAGCTGGCGGGGCTGCGGTCGATCGACGAACAGCTCCAGGCGGCACCGGAGCCGGGCGTCCCGCCCATGTACCTGCTCGGGATCGGCGACCAGGGCAACGGGCGCGCCATCGTGGCCTTCGGCAACCCGGACACCTCGAAGAACGTGTCCGCCTACGTCCCGGGTCTCGGCACCTCACTCGACGCGGACTTCGCCCGCGGTGACATCAAGCGGGCCCGCCAGACCGCCAAAGGAGCAGGGTTCTACGACCAGTCCAGCGCCTCGATCGTGTGGCTCGGCTATGACGCGCCTCAGCTGCCGGCAGAAAAGATCGGCGCCAATTTCGCCGTGATGTTCCCGTACCACGCGGTCGCGGGCTCCTCCGCCTACAACCAGTTCATGGCGGGCATCTCGGCGACGAATGAGAATGCCGATCCCCACATCACTGCCATCGGCCACTCCTACGGCTCCCTCACCGTCGGCCAGGCGGCGCAGCGGTCGGGCGGCATCCCCGGTGCCGACGACATCATTCTCGTCGGCAGTCCGGGCACCGGAGCCCGCACCGCCGACCAGCTGGGTGTCGGCAAAGACCACGTCTACGTCGGCGCCGCCAAGAACGACCTCGTCACCCAGCTGCCGAACTCAGCCGAAATCGCCACTGCCCGGGAAGGCTTCAAGAACGGTTATAAGACCGGATCCCTCCTCGGGCCTGTCGCAGGACTGGGCTCGGGCCTCCTCGGAGCCTTCACCGGCTACGAGGTCGGTGACGCCGTGTCCGACGACAGCCAGATCTACTTCGGCACTGACCCCGCCAGCGCGGAATTCGGCGCCAAGCGCTTCACCGTGGCCGACGGCCCGCCGGTCGTGGACGCCGGGCACCTTTCCATCGGTGACATCGGGGCCCACTCGAACTACTTCAACCCGGATAAGGACGCGGACTCCGCCGACAACATCGCCAAGATCGTGGCGGGTCGAGGCAGTGAGATCAGCACTCAGGAGCCCCGATGAATCTCCATCGCCACGTCGTCACCCTGCTGCTCCTCGCGACAGTCACCGGCTGTGGCTCGCTCACTGACTCGGATATCACCGGAAGAGATCGACCCACCATGAACATGCAGCAAGGCGCCGAGAAAGCCGACGCCATCCTCCAGAACACCCTGGCCGGCATCACCCCGGGGCTCCGCTGGGTCCATGAGGCATCGGAGGACATCGGTTGCTCGGATTGGAAGAACGCCGGCACGGGCACCGGTTCCGTCATTCGCGGCATCATGATCATGACGGTCGTCTCTCCCGAGCGGCGCGGCGCGCTCCTCGGGGTCGTCGAACGCAACTGGAAGGCAAGCGCGTACAAGATCACCCGGGTGAACCGGAGTATGGAGCTCCCGTCCATCACGGCCTTCACGCCCGGGGGCTTCCAAGTACATGTGGCCGTGGGTGGCGAGGGCCAGTTCCGCTTCTCCGTCACCACCCCCTGCCTCACCGACTCTCCCGTCCAGAAGCCGGCCACCCCGTCCAACGTGGACACCAACACCCCCGCCTACGAGGGCGGCAAACCCCTCCCCCGCCCCTACATCCACGACGACTTCTGGTCAGCCACGCCGACGCGTACGTGAGCCGGACGGCCCGGCCGCAGCGTCCCCGCAGCCCGACACCCGACAGGCGCTGTGCGGCATCACTACGGCCCCGTGCTGGCCCCGTGGTCCCTCGAACTCGGTTGCACGCTCTTGGACATGTACATCGAAGACACCTCGTAGCCGTTGCGCCGGTACAAGGCAATGGCTGCGGCGTTGCCCCCGAAGACGTTCAGATGGAGCGAGGCCATGCCCTCACGGGCCACGAGTTCCTCGGCGGCGGCGAGGATGGCCGATCCGTACCCGTGGCGCCGGAACGGAGCGAGGACGTTGATGTCGTACAGCCAGGCCGAGTCCGTGGTGGCCGCTGCCTGACGTGGGTCCGGGCCGATCCACGCGTCTCCCACGACCTGGCCCGATGCGTTCTCCGCCACCACAAGGTGATGACCAGCGGTGTCACACCCGTCCGGGAGGAACTGGGCCGTGCCCCGGTGCGCCCGCTCTCGCGCCAGCTCTGCCGGCATGAACTTGCCCAGTTCGCGGGCCGTCTCGGCCTCGCGATGCGCAGTCGCCGCTTCGTACTCCGACGGCGTCATTTTCCGCAGGGTGACCTTCGGCGCGTCCATGCCACCATCCTCAGCTGACTGCCGGTGAGAGCGATACCGAGTTTCCACGCACGGCGGGTCGTAGCGGGCGTGGCCGGTACGTCACCACACGGCACAGCACACTGCTCGACTCCACGACTGCTCGACCGCGCGCACGGCGAGCTCATGCTCCGTGCGGGGGCGGTGGTCAGTGCAAGGCGTGGCCGTACGCCGTGACCAGTCCGTCCAGGTGCGGGTCACCAAACGTGGCTCGCAGCTCCTCGAAGGCACGGCTCTTGTCGGGGCCGAAGCGGGCGACGTGGGCGGCGTAGCCGGCCGGGGTGAGGAATCTGGGGGGTGTGGACTTGCTGTGGAACTTGTCCGCGTACATCACCAGCCGCTCCTCGGCCGTTTCCGCCACGTAATCGGCGGGCGGCAGCGGCAACTGCTGGCGTTCGATGTCGTCCCTGGTCAGCCCCACACCCGTATGACAGGAGCAGAACCGGCACACGGACTCGGGGAGTCCCTCCTCCGCGAGGAGGGCGTGACCGAGGATGCCGTGGCGCAGGTAGTTGGCGTGATCGAGGCGGCCCGTACTGTCGTAGAGGCGGTAGACGCCGATGTCGTGCAGCAGACAGCCCGCCCGTACCAGCTCGCGGTCCAGCTCCGCCCCGCCGCAGCGGTCCAGCAGCCCTTCGGCGATCTGCCACACGATCTCGCAGTGGGTCCAGACCAACTCGTACGCATCCCGGAACGGGGCGTGCTTCTCATGGAGCTCGCGGCACTCGTCCACCGACAAAATGGTCATCGGTGCAGCTTAGCAATGCCGCGAGGGCGGTCACCGGAGGTGAGCGGGGCGCCCCGCTCACCTCCGGTGACCGCGCCCGCTCTCTCCGAATTCTCCCCGGGCCGTCACTCGCTCCCCTCACTCCTCCCGCAGGCTCGTGACGAGTTCACGAGGCAGACCGTGTGTGTCGTGGAGGTACTGGAAGTCCTCGTCCCGCAGCGGGCCTTGGAAACGGGAACGGGCCAGCACCTGTCGGCCCCGTACCAGGAGTCGGCTGAACCGGCGCTCCTCTTCGAGGAGCAGTCGGCGTACGTCGCCGGGGCGCACCTCCTGGCGGAAGTGGTGCAGGGTGTGGGAGATGAGCTCCTCCGGCAGGTCTCCCAGGGTGCGCGACGGGTCGTCCCGCCAGAGGAGGGTGAGTACGCGTCGCAGCAGGCGGCGGAGTACGTAGCCGCGTCCGGTGGCGGCGGGGCGTACGCCGTCGCCGAGTACGACGACGGCTGACCGCAGGTGGTCGTAGACCAGGCGCAGCGACGGTTCGTCCAGCGGCCACAGGACCGGCACGATGCGGCGCCAGGGGTCGAAGACATCGCACTCGAACACGGACGACTTGCCCTGGAGCAGCGAGGCCAGGCGCTCCACGCCGAGTCCGGTGTCGACGTTGCGCTGGGGAAGTGGAACCAGGGAGCCGTCTTCCCGTCGACGGTGGCGCATCATCACGTGGTTCCAGACCTCCACCCAGCGGTCGTCGCGGGTGGGTGTCGACTGGGGCGGGCTATCGCCGCTCCACAGGAAGATCTCCGAGTCGGGACCGCACGGGCCTATCGGACCGTTGGACCACCAGTTGTCCTCCACGGTGAGCTCGACAGGTACGCCATGCTCCTGCCATACCTCAAGGGAAGCGGTGTCCGGCCCGGTCCGGTCGTCACCGCCGAAGACGGTGGCGTGCAGCATGCCGGGGTCGATGCCCAGTCCGTCGGTGAGCAGCCTGTACCCCCAGTCGAGGCTCAGCGAGCCCTCGTAATCGCCCAGCGACCAGGTGCCGAGCATCTCGAAGACCGTCAGGTGGGTGGCATCGCCGACCTCCTCCAGGTCGGTGGTGCGCAGACAACGCTGCACGTTGACCAGCCGCCGGCCCAGCGGATGGGGGCGCCCCTCCAGGTACGGGGTGAGGGGATGCATACCGGAAGTGGTGAACAGCACCGGGTCGCCGGGGGTTGGCAGCAGTGTCGAGCTGCTGATCCGGCGGTGGCCACGCTCCTCGAAGTACTCGAGGAACGTACGGACCATCGTCTCTGTGTCCATGGGACGGCTCCTTTGCTTCTGCGCTACTTCGCTTCTTCGCGTCACAGCGGGGAAGGCACCGGATAACGGGTCCGTGCTGGTCAACGCGTAGCGGCAGGGGCCGAGAACGCCATGAACCACCGGCGGGCCGTTTCCGGTCGCCGGTGGGAAAGGGGGGAAGGTCAGACGGCGGCAACCGGCGAGCGGGGCGCTCGCGCGGTCGCGGGGGTGGTTCGGCCGGTGACGTTCATACGGGGACGATAGCCCGCCCGGGCCGCGCGAGCGCGCGATTTCCTTCCGCCGCGTCCTGGGCTGTCGCGGGTCCCGGCAGGTCTGCAAGCAAGGAGAAGGGCAGACGGGAACGCGACCGCACCGGTGCGGCAACCGTTTAATGGGGGCCACGGCACCCACGTGAGGACCCGAGCGGCTGCGCGGACCGCGTACGTTGCGCGGGTACCCAGGCGCCGTGCCACAGAAGTTGACGCTCCGGACGTGTACGTCTGAGCGCGGTAGCTCTTGCACACACCCCGGCAACGGTGTTATGCGCGACCACCCGAATTTATCCCGCTCCCCCGTTTGCGCTTGCGCATGCCCCCACCTGCCCCTTTAACGTCATTGGCGGGGCGACGGAAGAAGGTCGCACGGGACCAGGGGGAGTACGTGTACGCGCAGAGCCGTCAACGAGGGCCGGAAACCCCTCCCTCCTCCCTTGCCTCCACGACGACGTCTGGTCGGCCACGGCCGCCACGCAGACACCTACATGAACGAGACGACCCGCAACACCCCCTCCCCGGAGCCCCGATGACTTCATTCCTCCGTCCAGTGGCCGCATCCCTGCTGCTCGCAGCGATGGCCGTCGGTTGCGGCGTACTCCCGGACAGCCATGCGACGGGCAGCGGCACCCATGACCGCAAGAAGCCGGCCATGGACATGAGCCAGGGTGCCGAGCGCGCCGACGCGATGCTTCAGCAGACCCTGGGCAGCATCACCCCGCCCCTGCGTTGGTACCACGGCCCCTCGAACGACATCGCGTGCAGCAACATCCTGGGCAAGGGCACCGGGACCGGCACCGTCAAGCGGCGTATCGCCATCCTGACCACGGTGTCCGCCGAGCGGCGGGGCAGCCTGCTCGGGGCAGTCGAGCGCAGTTGGAAGGCACACGGGTACAAGATCAATGGAGTGAACCCCGACAAGGAAATGCCCGCCATCTACGCCACGACGCCGGACAACTTCCAGATCACGATGCTGGTGGGCGCCACCGGCCAGTTCATCTTCTCCGCCGGGACTCCCTGCCTCACCCAGACCAGCAATATCCCGAAGCCCGTCACCACTCCCAACACCCCGCCGCGCGACGTCCCCTACCCCGCCCCCGCAGACATCCACGACGACTTCTGGTCCACCGCCGCCCCGGACGGACCGGCCTCTCAGGGGCACTCCCCCGCCGCCAGCCGCTAGAAGGCCGCCGCTCATGCCCCGTTGACGCCGCCAACTCCGGCTGTCCGGCACCTACAACCGGCCGTGCCCGGGGCAGGCAGAAACGGTGCCCCTACCAGTCGAAAGGCGTGCCAGCCATCATCGCAACGTTGCCGACTGGCGCGCAGACGTACTCGCACTCCCCCCACGCGCGGGATTCGCGAAGCGCCCGTCAGGCGACCCCGCGCCATACCGCGCAGCGCCTCCCCATCAGCGATCACTGCTTGGAGCTCGTACATCCAAGGCCTCTCCCGATCGGAGGCCCATCGTCTCCCACACAGCCAAACCGTGGCGTCACTGGGACCGGCCGACCTCTGCCGCGTTGTCCCCCTCACGTACGAGGGTCGACGGCTGGAACGCCTACGACACGTTGCCCCGAGCCGTGTTCTGGGCACCGTCCCGTCCCGCCCTCAGCCACCGCTCGATGACGGCGAAGTCGTCGTCGGTGAGGCCGTATCGGGGGTCGACGCGGTGAAGGAGGGCTCGGCCCGGGTGGTGGGTTTGCGTCCAGGACCGGTCCCTGTCCGTGATCTCGTCGTCGATCCATACGTACGGGCGTCCGGCCGCCCAGTCCCGGAGCGGGCGGGTCTTCCAGTGGAGGTGGAGGCCGTGGGGATGGTCGTCGGCGGGGTCCGGCCAGTCCACGACGGGCAGGCGCGGCAGGCCCAGCCACGGGGCGATGCAGTCGTTCGCGTCGGACATCCACGTCGTGGCCCACACCAGGGTGCAGGGCAGCGCCAGCAGCCGTGGCCCGTACGCCGGGTTGATCCTGGTGAGGAGCGGGTTGGCGTCGGCCGCCGGCTGGTGGTGAACGTGCCCGGTGTCGTACGTGGGGTAGCCGCCGTGCGGGAGTTGGTCGGGTGTCGCGCCGAACGGGATGAGCGGTCCGTCGACGTCGAGGAAGAGGAGTGATGGTCGGGGTACGGGGGCGGTCACACTTCGCACCGTACCCGGGGGTGTGTCCGGGCAGCTTCGAAGGTGGGCACGTCCGGTTCAAGATGGGCGCGTTCGGTACGTACCGTGCATACGGACGAGGGCCCCGGCCTCCGCTACGGAGACCAGGGCCCTCATTCATCGAGCGCTGGGCAGGCCTTGCACCTGCATCTCCCCACAGGAAGTGGGGCGCCTTTCCTTGGACCACCAACGCATGTCCCGCCACCGCTCTTCGCGGCCGCAAGCTCAAGATCGACTATAGCGGAACGGCGGGTGGTTCGCGAAACACGGCCTCTCCATGCGGGAGAAGTAAGCAGATGAGGTGGTGGGAGTGAGGGCGTCGCTCGGGACCGGCCAGCCCATGCGCTGGGCTTGGCCTGTGGCCTGTGGCCTTGGAACTGTCTGGTGTCGAGGTGTCGACCGCTCCTCTGCTGCGGCTGGGGCCGTGCCCACGCTCCCCGCAAGCGACTGCAAGTGACTGCATCCTTTGGCCTACTGCGCATTCGGCCCTGGGGAGGACGATCTTGCGGCGCGTTCGCGAGACGGTTGCTCCGTGCGTACGGCCATCGGTTACACCCTTGAAAGCATCGGCTACGTCGTAGGAGGCCAGGGTCTGATCAGCTTCGCTTCGCAGGCCCTCTTCGGCACGGAGTGGGGCTGGTTGCACAAGGTCGTCGGCCTTCCGTCCGTCGCATACCTCGGCATCGCCGTGGCAGGACTGGCGTGCGTCGTCGGCGGGGTGCGGATCCGGAAGCGTCCGCGCAACTGGAAACCGCGTGATCCGCGCGCGTTGCGGGCACCCTGGTGAGGCCTCTGCTGCGCCGGGCCGGACGCCAACTCCTCGTCGAGCCGCTTGGTTCGCCGGTACCAAGCCGGCTAGAAGAGACCGGTACGCACGTACTGCCTGAGGTTGTCGAGGATGTCGCTCAACCACTGGCTGCGGACGGCCGGCAGCCGGACGAGGGTGCGCTGGAAGGCGCCCGGATCGGCTCGGAACAAGTACCCGGGGCGGGGTGGGGGCGGGTCGTCCCGGAGGACGCCGTCGGGCATGCCGCCCGACGCGGGAATCGACAGGTGCGGCTTGGGAAAGGCCAGCTCCAGCCACACCCCGAACGGCAGCGGCACCGGGCAGGCCGAGGCAGCCGGTCCGGCCGGGGTCCACGTCTGTCCGGTCTGGGAATGGGTTGGTACGAGGACGATGTCGGCGCCCGTGTCGGGGACGGGGCGTCCTGGACCGGCCAGAACGGCGCGCCGTGCGGGCGGGCCTGCGGGCAGCAGGGCGTCGAGGGCGCGTTGGAACACCTCCTTGCTCAAACCGTCCGGGACGGTCACCGGGGCGCCCTGCGAGGCTGCCAGCAGGTGAGCGAGTGCTTGACCGGCCGCGGCCTCCCACTGGGGGCTCCACGACCAGAAGTGGTTCCGCCCGCGCCGCGACCCCCAGGTGTCGATGGGCTCGAACGCAGGCGTGCGGTTCTCTGCCTGCAACAGCTCTGTCCAGGTGAGCGGTACGGAGTCGGCCCCGTCGAGGAGAATGCGGC
This sequence comes from Streptomyces sp. NPDC043908, assembly GCF_056435525.1. NCBI lineage: Bacteria > Bacillati > Actinomycetota > Actinomycetes > Kitasatosporales > Streptomycetaceae > Streptomyces > Streptomyces sp. NPDC043908. The sequence goes on from NZ_JBWKEI010000015.1 coordinate 107,905, forward strand.
GCACGGCGTTGGGCGCGAGCCACACTGCCTGCCACAGTGAGCAGTCGTCGATCCGGCTCGCCACGGGCAAACCGCATGCAGCGCAGGCCATGTTGGGGCCGTCTGCGCCGTCGAGGCCACAGCAGTAACCGCCGGCCCTCTCCGGGATCAGCAGGGTGCCGCGGGCATCACCGGGTGCGATGACGATTGAGCCGGGGGCTCCATCGGAGAGGGCGTGGACCGGCGCGTAGATGCCGCGGGCCAGCGCCTCGTCCGGATCGACCTCCTCCCATCTCCGCCACGGCGGCCCCCAGGGCTCGGGGTCGACGGCGAACGTGCCCGACTCCATGAGCACCGGGAGCTGAAGCCCGTTCCCGTACGTCTGATGAGCGTGGGCGGGCAGGACGACCCGGGACAACGGGATGGTCAGCTCGGCGCCGCATCCCGCACACACGAAAACGAACAAACATCCTCCGTCGGGGAGTCGGGGAGTCGGGGAGCCAGGGAGTCGGGGAGCCAGGGAGTCGGGGAATCCGGGAGTCGGGAGCATCGTCGCAGCCTCGTCGGAGTCCGGCCAACGTGTTTTGGCTCCCCTGCGGGCGCCTCACCAACCTGTGCTGGCCCCCCGGAGGCCGGGGCCGCCGCGTCGCCCACCGGGCCCTGGGCGTTGTCGGGGCTGCGGGGGCCAGTAGTCTGTGCCGGTTCCACGGGAGGGGCTGCCTGGCGGTAGGGGATTCCGCGTAGCGGCGGGGCGGCAGCACATGGAGCAGTGCGGGGTCGGTGTTCGGCCTCTGCTTTGTCGCGGGTGATGGGGAGGGTGTGTGGGCGTGGTGGCCGGCAGACGTAGGGCGTGGCTGGTGTGGGCGGGTGCGGGCATGGTGCTCGCCGCCGGATGCGGTGGCGGGGATGCGTCGCGCGCGGAGAGCGAGCGGGTCGGGCCGGCGGCGTACGCGAATGCGGGCGCGGTCCCCGAGCAGCTGGGCCTCGACGGTACGACCATCAGCGTGGGGGACCCCAAGGCCGCGGTGACGCTTCATCTGCTGGAGGATCCGCGCTGCCCGTCCTGTGAGGCGTTCGAGCGTACGGGCGGTGGTCCGGCGCTGGCGGCGGCAGTCGTACGCCGGGAGGTGCGGGCGCAGTACACGATGGCCTCGTTCCTGGACGACCGGCTCGGGGGTGGTGGCTCGAAGCGGGCGGTCAACGCTCTGCGGGCGGCGCTGGAGGCGGGAAAGTTCGCCGAGTACCACGCCGTGCTCTACGGCAATCAGCCCCCGGAGGAGTCGGACGGCTACACCACCGCGCGTTTGCTCGAACTCGCCTCGCGGGTACCGGGGTTGCGCGGTGCCGCCTTCGACAGCGCGGTGAAGACGATGAAGTACCGGGCCTTCGTTCGGGCATCCGAGGAGGCGTACGAGGCGAAGGGCACCGAGGAAGGCTTCGGGCCGGGTACCCCCAGCCTCGAAATCGACGGCTACCCCGTCCCCAGGGCCTCCAGCGGGCTTCTGTACGACGCGAAGTCCTTCACTGCCCTTCTGCGTGAACTTCGGGACGCACACGTCTCCTGACCAGGGCGATCCGAGCGGGCGATCCGAGCGGCCGCCGACTCCTCGTACTCCCTCGCAGGTACGCCGACGCGGTGCCCGCACCGAGCAACCCTGCCCTCGCGCACCGAACGCCCCGGAGTGCCGCATAATGACCCGGCCGGCGTCGGTAGTGGTCGGCACGGATCGGCAAAAGTCAGCAGGGGGCGCACTTCGCCGACGGTGCAGGAAGCCAGAGGGGTGGACACGATGAGTGAGACCGGTGGAGAGCCGCACGCGGACGACGTGGTGCAGTTGGTTGGAGTGCCGCACGCGGACGACGTGGTGCAGTTGGTGTGCCAGGCGACGGGTGAAGAGTTCCGGGAGGCCACGCAGGTCCTGCTCCAGGCCTCTCCTGCCGGACGTAACAACCGCAGGCTGCTCATCGGCTTTGGGTTGTTCCCCTTGGCGCTCAACCTCTGGGTCGACCGAGGGGCCTTCGACCTCTTTCCGCTCCTGTTCGCTGCGCTGTTTCTCTCCTACGCCCTGGTGTTCGCGCCTCGCTTGCAGGCCAAGCAGGCCCACCGGCGCGCGCAGGCGGAAGGGCCGCGGTACATCACCGTGGACCCCAGCGGGCTCACGGTGGCCACCGCGCACCAACGCCAGTGGTCCGGCTGGCCGACGTTCTCCGGCTATGTGGAGACCCCCCGGCTGTTCGTGGTGCTCAGCGCGGACAAGAAGTGCATGACGTTCCTGCCCAAGCAGGCCGTACACGCCGCCGGCGAGCCCGACGGCGCTGACCGTCTCCGCCGTATCCTCGCCCAGCATCTGCCGCCCGTCGGCCGTACCCCAGGCCAAGCCACTCATCCCGATCACGTTCACTCCCTGCACGGGTGACGCGGGTTTCCCTGAAAGGGCCTGGGAGGGCCTGAGAGGGGAGGCCGACGGAGGTCGGTCCGGCCGGGTCAGGCGGGGTCGTTGTCCGCGTCCGACGGCTCATCGCCGGACGACTTGCTGTCAGGGGTGCCCTTGACCTGGTCGGTCACGTCGGCGGTGTCGCCGGCCGGGGGCGGGGTAATGGTTTTGGCACCTCCGAACCGCCGGAAGTCGATCTTGACGTGGGCGGCGCCGATCGTCTCTTCCATGCGGACGGGCAGGCTGGTGCGGGGGTCGACCCACAGGGCCAGGGTGATCTCCTGGACCTTGCCGGTGTACTCCCCCATGAGGCTGCCCTTGCTCTGCCCGGTGAGCGCGTCCCCGGCGGCACCCCACTGGCGAGGGGCGACGTGGACCACGTAGTGGCGCGTGACCTTGCCTCGGACGGTCTCGGTGCCCAAGTCCTCGGCATCACGTGCGTACTTGAGCGCCTTCAGCCCGGCCGTCGGGTCGCCGTTGCCGTGGCTGATGGCCGCCTCGCCGCGCTCCCCGAAGACGGCGCTCGCGTCGACCCGCATCCAGTGCACGCCCTTGAGCGGGCCGCTGTCCTGCGGATCGATCTGGTAGTAGTAGGCCCCGCCGACGAAGAGCATGCGGGTGGTGGGCGCCGACCGGAGGTCCTTGATGCCCGCACTGGCCGTGTTGATCTGCGTGTCGAACGCGGGCCGGGTTCCCCAGGTGTACGTGCCGGTCGCCGTCATCGGTGCCGGCTGGCCCGCCCCCGTGATCGTGGCCGTGATGTCCGCGGACCTGGCCCGCTCCGTCATACCGGTGGTGCGCGCCAGCGCCGCCATCACCGCACCGCGAGCCTGATCGGTCGCGTCCGCCGCCGACTTCGCGGTGTCCTTCGCCTCGTGGGCCGTGCAACCCGTCAACCCTGCCAGGACAACCGCGGCCGTCATTCCGATTGCCACATGCCGCTTACTCATGAATCCCACCCCTGGAAATACGTACGCCGAGCGCATCCACTGCGATCGCTCCACGTCAGGAAGTGGACTGTAGGGGAGGCCACGGACAATGGCCCCTGGTTTTCCCCGCAGCGCTCCCCTCGATGGGAGACCTGGCAGCGCCACAAACCAGTTGGTGCGGTGCGACCGGCCTCGACGCCATCACTACATGTTCGCCCGCGCGAACATGACATGGCCCCCATGTGAGGGAGCAGTGAAGTGCCTGTGTATGGTGCCAGAGACCTGAAGGCGCGGTCCAGACCAATCGCGCCCTCTCCTGACCAGCCGGGGGCCAGTCCATGAAGTTCATCCAGCGCACGCTCGCTGCCACCGCCGTCGCCACCGCCGTCGCCACCGCGTTGGCCGCAACCGCCGGTACCGCGTTCGCGGCCGGGAACCCGGCCGACGCGGCCACCCGGGCCGCCGAGCAGCGGCAGCACGTCCCGGCCGCCAAGGGCAAGCCGGCCGCGCCGCGTGCGGCGGCCGGTTCCTGGGAGCAGACGGCCACCTTCCCGATGGCGGCCGTCGAGCGGGACGGGTGGCTGAACTGGTACTTCCCGGACGGCCGGGGCGGGTTCGAGGCGTCGTGGCCCACCGCCGCCGACTTCAGCGGCTTCAAGCACCTCATCCAGGTTGACCAGGACAAGGACGGGGAAAAGGACGGTGCCTGGAGCATCCTGAAGGACGGCACGCTCTACTACGCCGGCACCAACACGGGGTCCGCGAAGACGATCGGCGGGGGCTGGCAGATCTACAACAAGGTCCTCTCCCCCGGCAACCTGGCCGGGGCCCGCGAATCCGACCTCATCGCCGTGGACAAGTCCGGCGTGCTGTGGATGTACCTCGGCTACGCCGACGGCCGCGTCACCGCCCGCACGAAGGTGGGCGGCGGCTGGGGCCAGTACACCGAAATCGCCGGGCAGGGTGACCTGAACGGAGACGGGCGCACCGACATCGTCGCCCGCGACAAGGCCGGCGTCCTGTGGCTCTACACCGGCAACGGCAACCGCAACGACCCGTTCAACAGCCGCGTGAAGATCGGCGGAGGCTGGAACACCTACAACCGGATTCTCTCGGTGGGTGACCTCGACGGTGACGGCCGCTCCGACCTGGTGGCCCGCGGCAACGACGGCACACTGTGGCGCTACTCCGGCAACGGCGGCTCCCGTGACCCGTTCGACAGCCGGGTCAAGATCGGCTGGGGCTACAACTCCCTCAACCTGATCTGATCCCACCCTCCCCGGGCCGAGGACGTCGGTCGGTCTGTGGACAAGTCGTAGGGAGGGGGGCAGCGTCGTGAGGATGGGGGCGGCCCGCTTGTGGGGCCGCCCCCACCAGGCGTTCCGGGTCCTCGCAGACAACCGCACGCCGCGCCCCCGACGCCTAGCGAGCCGTCGACAGCCCCCCGACACCCACCGAGTCGTCGACATCCGTCGGCGACCTCACCATGTGTTCCGCCGGTCTTCCTTGAGGTTTCGATGCGCCGCTCCTTTGTCCTCCTCGCCGCCACCGCGATGCTGTGCGCCGCCTGCACCGGAGCGGGTGACGACGAGAAGCCACGTGCGGAGGCTGCCGCCGCCGTACGCGACGCGGTCACCGCGACCAGCCACACCAGCGCCCGCTTCACCTCCACACTGACAACCCCCGTCGTCGATCCCGCCAAGCCGCCGCAGGTGAAGGCCTCGGGCAGTATCGATCTGGCCACCGGGAACGCTCGGATGACCGTCACGCACAGCTCCTCCGCCGTCGGGGCGGAGGAGATCCTTTACAAAGAGCGCGTCTACATGCGGCCCGCCGTACCCATGGATGTGGCGGTGGAGCTGGACGACCGGTGGGGTGTGGACCTCCGGCGCACCGCCGAGACCCACACCCCCTTCCGGCCGCCTCTCAACGACCCGGCCTATACCCTGCAGCAGGTCGCGCGGATGAAGGACGTACGAGCCGAGGGCACGGAAACCGTCCACGGTGTGCCCACCGAGCGCTACCGGGGCACCCTCGACCATCGCACCCTCACCCTGCGCCTGGCCACGGAGACCCGGGAGAACGCCGACCTCCTGCGCGACGCGTACGGCAGCGACCTCCCCATCGCGGCTCAGGCCTGGGTGGATCACCACGGGCGCCTCGTGCAGGCCCGGTTCACCCTCAAGGACCGCACGGTCACGCACGCCGTGATGACACTCTCCTTCACGGATCTGGGTACCCCCGTACCGGTCACCCCGCCGTCCCACGACGAGGACACCGCCCCCCTGCACGACCAGCTGCCCACGGGCCTGACCGGCTGACGTTCACTGCACCCGTCTCCGCGAACTCGTCACGCGCGGGCACACCTTCGGCCGCCGCCGGGGCTCAGTACAGGTCGCGGTACGTGTTCCAGCCGTCACCGAGCTTGACCCGGGGCTGGAAGCCGCCGTAGCCGTTGGAGCTGTAACGGAACAGCTCACCGCGGGAGTTGGAGGCCAAAAGGTCTCCGCGGCCGTCGCCGTTGATGTCGCCCGGGGCGGCGAGGTTCTTGAACTGCTGCCAGCCGGGGCCGACGTACAGACGCGACTTGAACGGCGAGGTGGAGACGCCTGTGCCCGCGTACAGGTACAGCTTGCCGTCGCCGGTGCGCGCGACGACGTCCGCCAGGCCGTCCCCCGTCAGGTCGCCGGCGCCGACGATCTTGTCGTACGCGTTCCAGCCGCCGCCGACCTTCAGGCGGGAGGCGAAGCCGGTGCCGGTCCCGTTGCCGCGCTGCAACCACAGGGTGCCGGAGCCGTCGCGGGCCAGCAGGTCGCCCTGGCCGTCGTTGTTGAGGTCGCCGGGGCCGGTGACCAGGTTGTAGGCGCCCCAGCCGCCGCTCACCGCGGTGCCGCGGTTGTACAGCCAGTTCTGGTAGATCTCCAGGAGCTCCGGCTGGCCGTCGCTGTCGAGGGAGGAGGCGAACCGGACGTCGGCGTGCGCCCAGCCCCCCGTGTCGCCCACCTGCTGGCGGCTCCCCAGCTGGCCGTTGTTCGTCGCGGAGTAGTAGAACAGGGTGCCCTGGGTGGTGCGCGCGAGGATCTCGCTCTTGCCGAGGAACGGGTTGCCGCCCTGCGATCCGAACCAGGAGCCCACCTCCCAGCCTTCGCCCCAGTATTTGCGGTCCTGGAAGTTGCCGTGGCCGTCGGCGAGGTAGAGGTAGACCGTGCCGTCGGCGGTGCGGGCGAAGACGTCCGCGTATCCGTCGCCGTTGGCGTCGTCCATGCTCAGGAGCTGGTTGTAGGTGTCCCAGCCGCCGCCGACCTTGGCGCGGCCCTTGAGCGGCGCCGCGCTGTCCCCGGTGCCGGCGTAGACGTACAGGTCACCGCCGGGCGTGCGGGCCAGGACGTCGGCGATGCCGTCGCCGTTGACGTCGTTCGCGCCGAGCAGCTGGTCGTACGCCCCCCAGCCGCCGCCGACCTTGATCCGGCCCGCGAAGGGGTCCGCGTCGGCGCTGCCGTTGCCGGGGTAGAGGTACAGGTCGCCGCCGGGCGTGCGGGCCAGGACGTCCATCTTGCCGTCGCCGGTGACATCGCCCGGGGTGAGGAGCTTGTTGTACGCGTTCCAGCCGCCGCCCGACCAGGTGCGGTAACCGGCGTACCCGGCGCTCGGGTTGGTGTAGAGGGACAGGGTGCCGGTCGACGACAGCGTCAGCAGCTCGGGGTGGCCGTCGCTGTTGAGGTCGCCGGGGGCGAGGACGTCCTTCTGCCACTCCGTCTGATCGGCGAAGGTGTACTCGACGTCCTCCTTGCCCTTCACGAACGTCCGCAGCCACAGCTTGCCGCTCGGCGTGCGGTAGAAGAGGTCGCTGTAACCGTCGCCGTCCATGTCGGCACGGGGCTTGGCGGGCGCCGCGGGTGCCACCGCGCCCGCCTTGCGGTGAGCCGTGCCCTTCGGAAGCGTCCCGGTAGGGTGCGCGGCCTCGGGCTTGGCGGGTGTGACGGCCGTGTGCGGCGCCGGCGGCGCTCCGTCGGCCGACGCCGTGCCGGACAGCAGCATCCCGGCAGACAGGGCGAGGGCGGTGCAGGCCGCGAGACGGCCCGTACGCGAAAGGCGCACAGAAGACAAGATTCCCCCCAGGGAACAGGTGAGTGAAACCGGGGGGGGTGGGGTGCGTCGCGGCTCAGGTGGTGAGTGGAGCGCGCGGACGCTCCTCGGAGACATTCCTCGTGCGGAGCGGCGCGGCGCGCGCATGGTGCGATTCCGCGGCCGCCTGGCCATGCCGTGCATGGCCGCGCGACGAACTACCGAGATCCCCCCCGGGATGTGGCTGAAGCCTACAGGCGGTGCATCAGGTGGTTGAAGGGAATATTGAGCCACCGGACGGGCTGCTGCATCCGCGCGTTGCTGGGCATGGGGCGGGGGGTGATTGGGGCGGGCTGTGGACCGTCCCGCGCAGCCCAGGTCGCCCATACAGCAGCCCCTCGCATTCCGCCCCCCTTCCGGTCGGAGGAGCTATACCTTCCTCAGCTTGTACAGGTCCCAGGAGTCGGGGTCGCCGATGTACTGGTAGAGGGTGGGCCGTTCCCGTGTGCCGCCCACGTTCCAGGGCAGCCACTGGCAGTCCTGGACGCTGACGTTGACCTCCTGGCTCCAGGTGTCCCGTCCGGCGTCGAACGTCCACGTGCCCTCGCCTGTGCACCGCGCCACCTCAGAGCCGAGGTTTTCGTCGAGCCGCTCATCCTGGACGCCGGACGCGGTGACCCTGCCGTCCGCGGTGAAGGTCAGCGTTGCGCCTTTGCCATCGGACCAGGTGCCGACAAGAGCCGGCGCGGACATCGTCGGCGGGTGGTACGTCGTGAGGAGGTGCGTCTGGAGCGCCACACCGCCGAGGACACCGACGCTGATCACGGCCAACACGCCCCACCCGGCCACCGCGCCGAACGTTCCTCGCGGCGACCGGCCGACCAGGGCCGGGACGGTGAGCGCGACGGTGGCCACCATCCACGAGCCCCCAGCCGTCGTCCAGTCCGCAGCACCGAGGAGGGCGGCCCCCATCGCCAGGGGCGCAAAGGCCGCCGCCAGGACCAGGGGTACCCACCACCAGGCATTCCGGCCGCCGTACCGCCGCCCCAGCGCTGCGGCGACCTGGATCGCGGGCAACACGAAGACCGCCGAGAGGGCGGCTCCGAGGAAGGCGCCTGCCGCTGCCACGAAAGGCAGGGCCAGCAGCCCGAGGGCGTAACCGCCGCCGGCGTTGGGCGACTCCCGCGTCTGGCCGTACACCACGGCCACCACGAGAGCGAGCACCGCCTCCAGGAACAGCACCACCATCGAGATCCACAGCATCCGACCGACAGACCGCTCGTGCGCCACAGCAAAGCCCCCTCGCGACAAGGCGTACGAGCGTGACTCGCCCATCGGCCGATCGCCATACTGCCAGGTGTTTTGAACGCGTTCAATTCGGGGGGTCGTCGCACTACAGCGGTGGTGCGCGGGACGGCCGTCTCCGGCCACTCCCCCACTCACGCACCGCAGATCCGGCGCTCCCATCCTCCGGCGGTAGCGGGGGGGGGAGCACCGTGCTCCCCAGCGCTCCACGGCAGTTGTCAGTGGTGGCTGCCACCATCGGGGACATGATTCGATTCGCATGGCGGCCGTTCCTCGATCGATGGAGTGGGGAATGGGCCGACGCAGAGGAATTGCAGGACGAGCCCGGGGAAGGCGACCGCCAGGCCCGGGCCGCTCGCTGGCTCGGGTTCGATCCCGCCGACGAGGAGCGCCTGCTGGCGCTGGAGGAGCGGCTGGGGCGGCCGCTGCCCCCGTCACTGCGCTCCTTCCTCCAGGTCACCGATGGCTGGCGGCACGCGGGGCACTTCGTCTATCGGCTGGCCGGGACCGAGCAGATCGACTGGTGCGGGGATCCGCACGGCATGCGCGACATCTGGCTGGAATCCGGGGAGGAGGACGAGGACGAGGAGGCGGTCCGGGAGGCCGAAGTGTGGCAGCGCTCGCTCCAACTGTCCTTGGAGTCCGACATGGTGGACGTCCTGCTGGATCCCGACGACGTCGACGAGCGCGGTGAGTGGGCCGTCCGTACGTATGCCAGTTGGCGCGGGTCCCCTCCCGACCGCTACGAGTCGTTCAAGCACTTCATGGAGGCCATGTACGAGGAATTCCTCGCCATGTCCGCCGGCCTGCCCGGTTTCGCCAACGAGACGACACGGTCCCTGGACGCCGCCGTAGAGCAGGCACGGAAGGACGCCCTCGGTGGTGCGTACGAGCCGGCGGCCGAGGTGCTGGCCCAGGCGGTGGCGTGCGGGCGCCCCCGGGCCGCGCGCATGCTCGACCAGATCCGGATGCTCTCGGGTGCGTCCGGCGGGACGACCCCCGAGCGCGGTGGTTCCCTGCACGACGCGTATGTCGCCCGCGAGGCGATGCCGCTCGACTGTCTGCGCCAGGCGGACTCGGGGCGCGACGACGACGCATGGTTTCTGGAGCAGTACCCCGAAGAGGACCGCGAGTTGGTGGCGGGGGCGCTCCAGCGGATACGTGAGGGTACGTACCGGTACGAGGCGTCAGGCGCGTTCGGCGAAGCGGTCGACGCCACCCGGGCGCTGGCCCGGCAGGCGCGGCCCGAGGCGGCATGGCGGGCCCTGGCGGCGGCCGTGCCCTCCTGGCGACCCGTCGCCACCGACCACATAGCGCCCGTGGGTCTGCTCGCCGATTCCGTCCTCCGCCCGGTGATCACCCCGGAGCGGGCGCGTGCGCTGCTGGCCACGCCTCGCGGTGGCGCCGAGGCAGTCACGGAACTCCGCACCGCCACGGCGGCCGCCCCGGCGGGAGAGCGGACTGTGCCGGACGCCGACGGCCTGGGCTGGCTGGTGGGCCCGGAGTCGCTGCGGCACGGGTTCCGGCTGCTGCTGGTGGAAGGAGTCGATCCCGCCGAACTGCACCGGCGTTTGGGATCGGGCGGTCCGCTGCTCCCGGCCCTGACGATCTGGGATGCCGATTTCCGGTACCAGATCCAGGGCGGCGAGAAGTGGGAGAGCAGGGCGATCGTGCGCACCGGAAGCGCGGGCGTCGGTGGGGCCGGATGGAGTTTCGCCCACACCACGGCCTGGAGAGGCGGGCGTACGGCACGTTTCGTCTCCCCCGCGGTGGCTGCCTCGCGCGGCACCCGGGCCCTGACGATCGTCGCCGACCACGCCTCCGACCACTTGGACGGCCGGCCGGAGAGCTTCTACGTCTCACTCGCCGAGGACGGCCGACTCGTGCACTCCCTCGCCGTGGACGGCGATGAGGTCACCTCCACCGGCGACACCCCCCTGTACTGGGGACCGCGGGGAGCGGCTTCACGTACGGACGACGGCGACGCGGAGGGCGCCACCACCCTCATCCCGCGCCGGACGCTGGACGCGATAGCTGATGCGTTCGGAGTGAGCGTCTCGGAGGAGGCCGTCCTGCGCGGGCGCCTGGACGCCTTCGAAACCGTCTCCTGGCTGCGGGAACCCCGGGAAGGGGAGACCTGGGCGTACGCAACGTGGAGCCGGTGACGCGGGACCTCGCCTCGCTCCCTACCGGCCGCTCGCCTTCTGCTCAGCACCCTCCTCGAACGCCCGCGCCCGCCTGCCGGTGTGCGAGGTCGTCGTCGGCAGTTCCACCGTGACGCGGAGCCCGCCCGGCGGGCGTGGGGTGAGGGTGAGGGTTCCTTCGTGGGCTTCTGTGATCGTCTTGACGATGGCCAGGCCGAGGCCGAGGCCGTTGCCGGAGTGGTCGGTGTGGACGCGTTCGGTGCCCCGCTGGAACGGTTCCGTCAGGGTCGCGGCCAGGTCCTCCGTGATCTGGTCACCCGTGTTCTCCACGGTGAGGAGCGCGCTCCCGGGGCGCGCGGTGGTCGTGACCCACACCGCCCCGCCGCCCTCGGGCAGGTTGTGGACGATCGCGTTGTGCACCAGGTTCGTGGTCAGTTGCAGCAGGAGCGTGGACGAGCCGGTCGTCGGGGCGATGTCGCCGGTGGTTTCGAGGGTGACGCCTCGCTGTTCCGCGAGGGGGAGCAGGGTTTCCGTGGCCTCCTCCGCCAGCAGCGACAGGTCCACCGGTTCGCGGGTGAAGGACCGTTGGTCGGCGCGGCTGAGCAGGAGCAGTGCCTCGGTGAGGTCGATCGCCCGGGTGTTGACCGTGTGGAGGCGTTCGATGAGCGCGCCGGTGTCACGGGGTGGATCCGTGCGGGCCACGTCCAGGAGCGCCTTCGAGATCGCCAGCGGGGTGCGCAGTTCGTGGGAGGCGTTGGCCGCGAATCTCTGCTGGGCGGCGACGTGTGCTTCGAGCCGTTCGAGCATCGCGTCGAAGGCGTCGGCCAGTTCGCGGAACTCGTCCCTGCGGCCCGGGAGCCGGATCCGGTGGGAGAGCGATCCGTGCGTGGCCGCGCGGGTGGCCTCCGTGATGCGGGTCAACGGCGCCAGCATGCGGCCCGCCAGGAGCCAGCCTCCCAGGAGGCCGAAGACCAGCAGGAACCCCAGTACCGCGGCTGCCCTCGGGGCGAAGACCTCCAGGAGCGCGGACCTGATGGGGAAGACACCGTTGGTGGGCCTGTCGTCGGGGTTGATGAGCATCGCCCGGTTGGGGACGTATCTGAGGAGGAACACCCATACCGCCGCCAGCACCATGACTCCGGCCAGCATCAGGAATCCGGCATAGCTGAGGGTGAGTTTGAGGCGGACGCTCATACCGGGTGCCCTGTTCATGCTCTGTTCCCCTCGGCATCCCCGGTTTCGGTCCCTCCCCCGAGGCCCCCGTGTCCTGTCTCCGGCTCGGCTGCGATGCGGTAGCCGGTGCCCGGCACGGTCGCGATGATCCAGGGTTCGCCCAGCCGCTTGCGCAACGCCGAGACCGTGATCCGTACGGCGTTGGTGAACGGGTCGGCGTTCTCGTCCCAAGCCCGTTCCAGCAGTTCTTCCGCGCTCACGACACCCCCCTCGGCCGCCACCAGGATGTCGAGCACGGCGAACTGCTTCCTGGTCAGCGCGATGAAACGGCCGTCCCGGTAGACCTCCCGGCGGAACGGGTCCACCCGTAGCCCCGCGATCTCGCGTACGGGGGGACGGCTGTGGGCGCGTCTGCGGTCCAGTGCTCGGAGCCTGAGGACGAGTTCTCGGAGGGCGAAGGGTTTCGTGAGGTAGTCGTCGGCGCCGAGCTCGAAGCCGGAGGCCTTGTCGTCGAGGCGGTCGGCCGCGGTGAGCATCAGGATCGGCATGCCGCTGCCCGAGGCGACGATGGTCCTGGCGATGTCGTCGCCGGACGGTCCCGGGATGTCGCGGTCGAGGACGGCGATGTCGTAGGCGTTGACGCCCAGCAGTTCCAGAGCGGTGTCTCCGTCACCTGCGATGTCGGCCGCGATCGCTTCCAGGCGCAGGCCGTCGCGGATCGCCTCGGCCAGGAAGGGTTCGTCCTCGACGATCAGCACGCGCATGGTGGCGATGCTACGAGCCGGCGCCTATCGCCCGCGTATCGAAAACCGCATACGTCTCCGCAACACGGAATCGCCTTGAGTACCGGTACCGGTACCGGGGGGGGCGCACACCGCTCCCGTGCCAGGACCCGACGACACGCGATGACCGGCAGTGAGCAGCAAGGAGAAGCCATGACGCAGGTGGACACGCCGCAGGCCCGGCAGGCCGGGCGGGGCGGCGCCGACGGCCGGGTTGCGGGCGTCGGTGGGTGGCGCGCGGGCGTCCGCCGGGCGATGCGTATGGCTTGCGCGCCCGGAGCCTGGAAGCGCGGCCTCGTACTCGCGGCGCTGGCGCTGTCGCTCGGTCTGCTCATGCTGCTGCACGCGTACGTCACGGACCGGGCGGGTCTGGGCAGCCTGGTGGAGACGTTCCTGCCGTGGTTCGGCCTGTTCGTCCCGGTGCTCCTCGTCGCGGGCCTGTGGCGCCGGTCCGCCTCCGCGGTGGTCGCGCTGCTGCTGCCGGTCGCGGTGTGGCTGAACCTCTTCGGCGGGGTGCTCGGCGACAGGTCCCGGCCGGGCAGCGACCTCACCCTGGTCAGTCACAACGTCGACGCCGACAACCCCGACCCGGCCGGCACCGCCCGGGACCTGGCGGCCCGCGGGGCGGACGTGCTGGCGCTGGAGGAGATCACGGCGCAGGCGAAACCCGTGTACGAGAAGGCCCTGGCGAAGGCGTATCCGTACCACTCCGTGCTGGGCACGGTCGGAGTGTGGAGCAGGCTGCCGCTGTCCGACATACGGACGGTCGACGTCGCGACGGACTACGGGCCGCTGGCGGCCACCAAGCCGGCCGACGTCAAGCTGGCCTACAACCGGGCGCTGCGCGCCACGGTGGCCACGGGCCGGGGTCCGCTCGCGGTGTACGTGGCGCATCTGGGGTCCGTACGCGTGCTGCCCAGCGGGTTCTGGACGGGCAGCCGGGACCGCGGCGCGACGGCGCTCACCGGGGCCTTGGCCGCCGAGCGGAACGAGCGGGTCGTGCTGCTGGGCGACCTGAACGGCACCACGGGCGACCGCGCGTTCGACGGCATCACGGCGCGGCTGCGCTCGGCCCAGGACGCGGCCGGGAAGGGCTTCGGGTTCAGCTGGCCCGCGACGTTCCCGATGGTGCGGATCGACCAGATCCTCGTACGCGGGGTGGAGCCGCGGAGCGCGTGGGTGCTGCCGGCCACCGGCAGCGACCACCGGCCGGTGGCGGCCGGGGTGGACTGGTGAACCCGGCAGGCCCGGGACAGCCCCCGCCCCCGCACGGGGGCCAGCCCCCGCCCCGACCGGCCCGTAGCCCGGATGGTGGCGCCGACCTCGTACGACGAGGCTGAACGCACAAGATCCACCGAGCAGAAGGAACCCCCCTGTGTTCAGCTTCAAGCCGCCGCGCCGCCGTACCGTCCGCACCGCCGCCGTCGGCGCTCTCGCCGTCGCGGCCTGCGCCACCGTCCTCGCCGGCAGCGCCGGAGCGATCGTCGGCGGTACGGACTCCACCGAGCGCTACCCGTTCATGGCGTCCATCCCGGAGTCGGCCCCGTCGCAGGGTCTGTACGACGGGAACTGCGGGGGCTCGCTCATCGACCCGCAGTGGGTGCTGACGGCGGCCCACTGCCTCAAGGGGGAGGGCCTGGAGGTGGACGGCACGGTGCGCATCGGCAGCGACCACCGCAAGTCCGGTGGGACCGTACGCAGGATCGACCGTTCCTTCGTCCACCCCGGCTATGTGAACGGCGACAACAAGGCGGCCAACACGAACGACATCGCGCTGATACGGCTGGACCGCCCGGTCTCCCAGAAGCCCATCAGGATCGCCGAACAGCCCGGGCGGCCGGGCACCCCGACGCGGTTGCTGGGCTTCGGCACCACCGTCGACACCGCGTTCGCGTTCCCGGAGCGGTTGCAGGAGCTGAACACCCGCCGGGGCGCCGCGTCCGAGTGCGCGCCGGGGTACGCCGACCGCACCCGGCTGTGCACCATCACCACCGTGCCCCGGGCGATGGCGTGCTTCGGGGACTCCGGCGGACCGCAGGTCCAGAAGGGCCGGGACGGCCGCTGGGAGCTGATCGGCGTCACCTCGGGGCCCGGCGCCCCGAACGTGCCCTGCTCCGAGGGCCCCGGCCTCTACACCAGCGCGCCCGCGTACGCGGACTGGATCAAGAAGACCATGAAGGCCAACCGCGTCTCCTCCACCTCCGCCTCCCCCTCCTCCGCCTCCGCTTACGCGCCGTCGGCCACCGCCCCGGGGTCCGGCCCCGCCACCACTGGCGGCATGGCCGAGAAGTAAGCCGTAATCGCCGATACCGGTACGACTGACGGCAACCCCGCCGTGATCGCCGGGCGGCCACTGCCCTCGGCGTCACCGGCGGCGGCACCGCAGTCGCGGTACACCACCGCCGGACGCGCGACGCCGCCTGAACAACCGGTTACCCCTCGGCGCGGCGCGACACCAGCGGTGTCCTCTACCGCTCCTTCTGACGCGTTCCCCGCCCGGTACGGGCCGTCCATGGTCCGGCCGGTAGTGCCCGGGCGGTCAGGGCCCGCAGGAGGATCAGGACCGCTCTGCCGGCCATCGGGGCCATTGGCGGCGGGGCGCGGGCCGCGACGAGCGTTCCCTCGTGCGGCACGGCCCTCTTCGGGAAGGGCCCCGCCGGTCACCCCTCCGTCGGCCCGTCCGTCACCCGTGCCGTCAGCGGGACCGTCAGCGAACGGAGCGTCGCGTCCGGTGCGAGGGTCGTGAGCAGGGGGTGGCCGTCCGGGGTCAGGGCGAGCGACGGGCCCGTGACCGTTCGGCTCGGCAGCGTCGACCAGTGGGGGTTCGGCGGGCCGTCGCCCAGGCGTGCCCAGCTGACGGTGCCCGCGTTGTTGCGGCCCGCCAGGAGCACTCCGCCGCCCACCGCGAGCAGCGCGAACGCCCCGTAGCCCCGGCCGGGGAGGGCGGAGGAGGGCTCCGGCCGCCACGTGCCGTCGGGGGTGAGCCGGTGCAGGAGCGGGCGGGCGGTGACCGGTTCGCGGAGGGCGAGCAGGACCGAGCCGTCCGGGCGGGGCAGCGCGGTCGGCGGGTCCGCCGACGCCGGGAGGCCGGTGGGGAGTTCGGTGAACGCGCCGCCGGGGGTCTGCTGGGTCCAGTGGTGCACCGCGTCGCGGCCCGTGGCGAAGACGTGGACGCGGCCCCCGGTGTCGGTCACCGCTGCCACGCCGTCCTGGAGGGGCGGTACGGGTGCTGTCGTACCCAGCGGGGTCCAGCGGGTCCAGCTCCCGTCGGGGTGCTGGACGCGGGTGGCGATGCCCCGCTCCCAGTTCCGGGCGAAGAGGTGCAGGGTGCCGTCGGCCGCCCTCGCCACCGCCGGGGTGCCGACGCGGCGGCCCCGCTCGGGGTCGCGGTCGGGGGTGCCCAGCGAGGTCCACGCCCCGAACGCGCCCCCGGGGCGGGTCTGGCGGGTGTGCGCGAGGTCGCGCCGGTTGTCGCGGGGGTGCGGCCCGAGCCCCGTGATCCGGGCCGCGAACAGGTGCCAGCAGCCCTGCGCGTCGAGCAGCGCGGTGAGTCCGAGCGCTATCCCGTCCCCACCGACCCGTATGGGCGCGCCCCATGTTCCGCTGCCGCGTGTGGTCTCCTGCCACATCACCGCCTGCCCGGAGAGCACCCCGAAGGCGTGGAGGCGCCCCGCCGCGTCCGGTGCGACCCGGGGCGCGGCGAACGGCTGGCGCGGGCTGGTGCGCTGGACCCAGCCGGTGCCCAGGGAGTTGTCGTGGCCCACGTCGTAGTCGCCGCACCCGGCCGCGAAGCCGCACGAGCCCGGGGAGCCCCCGTACACGTTGAGGATGTGCGCCTTGCGGCGTACCAGCTGCTTCGGCAGGTTCTGCGGCCAGCGCTCGTTGTAGTAGCCGCGGTACGGCACGACCGCCACGGGCGGTGCCGTACGGGCGCGGCGGTGGCGCTCCAGCGCGGCGAAGGTGAACAGCGCGGTGGCGGTGTGGTCGGGGTGGTCGGAGTAGCCGGGCTGGTCGTGGTGGAGGCGGTTCGCCTTGTCGCGGTCGCGGCGGCCGGGCGCACCACGGCCGTTGTTCCCGCCTCCGCCATTGCTCCCGCCACCGCCGTTGTCCCCGCCGCCGCCTTTGTTCCCGCCGCCGGGCGCGTCGTGGGGCTGGCGGTCCGGGTCGGGGTCCATGGTCCGTACGACGGTCGGCGCGTACCGGTCGAGCAGATGCACCAGGGCGTCGACGAGCCCGGTCCGGGTCACGGCGTACGAGCGCGCCACCGGTGAGCCGGTGCTGACACGGGTCCGGGTGACGGCGGCGGGGTCGGCCCACAGACGGGGCAGCACCCAGTCCGGGCCGTACTGCTGGATGCCGAGGAACACCAGCTGTACGTGGTCGTGGCCTTCCAGCGTGTCCAGTTCGGCCGCCAGGCCGCCGGGCAGGGCGAGCGGTCCGGTCCGCCAGGGCGCGTCGGGGCGGCCGGTGACCATGTACGCGTACGCCTGCCGCAGCCCCTGGCGCCGGGCCCCGGCGTAGCCCGGCTCGTCCGGGCGGGGCGCGGGCCCGCGGCCCGGGACCTTGTTGATGCCGTCCTTCTCGCCGCAGTTCAGATAGACGCTGACCAGGCGGTCCCCCGCCGTGAGCGACTGCTCCAGGTCGGGGTTCATGAAGTACAGGTCGTCGTCGGGGTGCGCGACGATCTGCAGGACGGTGGCGGTGCCGCGCGGCCCGCCCGTGGGGGACGTGCCCCTCGGGGACGCGCCGCCGCGCCCGTCCGGGTCCGAGGCGTTCCGGCGTCCCGGCACACACCCCGCCGCGGCGACGGCGACGGTCCCGGCCATCACACTCCGGCGCGCCGGCCCCCGGCTGGGCTGCGGTATCACGGTCTCCCCCTGGCAAGACGAACATACGGGCGCCCCCGGCCCGGCCCCGGCACACCCGCCTCGGTCAGTGGCGGGTCCATCCGTCGACCCGGCCAAGATACCCGGCGCCGTTCGGGGGTGCGGTGGTTTGCCGGGTGGGGGGTGGTTTGCCGGGGTGGTCTGCCGGGGGTTGCCGGGGTGAGCGGGGCGGGTGCCGGAGGAGGGTGCCGGAGGAGGGTGCCGGAGGAGGGTGGGCACTGGCGGTGGTGACGTGGCTCACGTCAGCCCCCTTCCCTCACCTCCGTACGTACGTCACCTCCGCCACCTCCGCCGCCTCCTCACCTCTGCCACCTCCCCCCTCCCGGCGCGCGCCCGGCCGTCAGCCGACGTACGGGCTTTGGCCGCCCAGCCGTGCCGACGTTAAGGTGTGGCGCCGTACTCGGCGGATCGCTCCCCTGCGGGAGGTGGGAAGGGGGGCTCATGGACGCCGAACACGCTCGGCTCGTCGTCGCGGCGCAGACCGGGGACGACCGGGCGCGCGAGGAACTCGTCGCCGCCTACCTGCCGTTGCTCTACAACATCGTCGGACGGGCGCTGAGCGGCCATGCCGACGTCGACGACGTCGTGCAGGAGACCCTGCTGCGCGCGGTGCGCGACCTGCCCGCCCTGCGCGCCCCGGAGAGCTTCCGGTCCTGGCTGGTGTCGATCACGATCCGTCAGATCAGTACCCACCGGGACCGGCAGCGCGCCTTCGCCGGGCGGACCGCGGTCATCGACGAGGCACACGAGATACCGGACGCGGGCGCCGAGCCCGAGGACGCGACGCTGCTGCGTCTGCGGATGTCCGACGAGCGCCGGCAGGTCGTCGAAGCCACCCGGTGGCTCGACGCCGACCACCGGATGCTGCTGTCGCTGTGGTGGCAGGAGCGTGCCGGGCTGCTGAGCCGTGACGACGTCGCCGCCGCGACGGGGCTCACCACAGCCCACGTCGGCGTACGTCTGCAACGCATGCGCGAGCAACTGGAGTTGAGCCGGACGATCGTCGCCGCGCTGGCGGCCGAGCCGCGCTGTGCGGGGCTGGACGAGGCCGTCGCCGGGTGGGACGGGGCGCGTACCTCGGTGTGGCGCAAGCGGATCGCGCGGCACACCCGCGGATGCCCGGTCTGCGGGGCGACGACGGCGACCCGGGTCCCGGCCGAGCACCTGCTCTTCGGTCTCGCGCCGCTGGCGGTCCCGGCCGGGCTCGTCGCCGCGCTCGCCGCAAAGGGCCTGCTGTCGGGGACGGCCGCCGGCGCCGCCGGGCTGGCCTCCGCCCCCGTCGCCCTCGGCACGGCGGCGGGAAGCGGCGGTCTGCACGGCTCGCTGATCGGCAAGCTCTCCGCGGTGACCGCGCATCCGCTGCTCGCCCTCGCCACCGGCGCGGTACTCGTCACCGGGACCGCCGTCTACGTGACCTGGCCCGAACCGGCACATCGGGAACCCGGTGTCAGCGCCGCTCCCACCCCCGGCCGCTCCACGACCGGCCGTCCCCCGGCCGGTCCTCCGGCGCCTTCCTCCTCGCGCCCTGCCACGCCGAGCCCGTCGCGCACCACCGCGTCGGCCGGGCCGTCCCCGGCGGTGAGTCCGTCCGCCGCCCCCGGTTCGGTTGCGCTGGGCGCCCAGTCGCTGGAGTCCGTGGACGCCCCCGGCCGGTACCTCACGTACGCCGGTGACCTCGCGGCGCTCGGCCCGGTCTCCGCCTCCAGCGACGCGCCGACGCGGCAGCGGTTCACCTTCACGGTCGTCAGGGGGCTGGCCGACACCCGGTGCGTCACCTTCCGCGCCGCCGACGGCCGCTATCTGCGCCACCGGGAGCTGCGGCTGCGGCTGAGCACCAGTGACGGCAGCGCCCTGTTCCGCGAGGACGCCACCTTCTGCCCGAGCCCCGGGGCGGTCGCCGGGTCGGTGACCCTGCACGCCCACAACTACCCCGGGTCGGTTCTGCGGTGGCGCGACGGCGGTATCTGGCTCGACGGCTCCGACGGCACCCGCGCCTTCGCCGGGCAGGCCTCCTTCGTCCTGCGCAGGCCCTGGGCCTGAAGACCCGCTCCCACCCGCCCCCTTCTGCTTCCTCCTGCTCCCTCCTCCGCCCTGAGCAGGTCCGGGCAGGCGCCTCCCCAGCCCAGCCACTCCCCGCAGCCCCGCCGGCCCCGTCGCCGCGGGCCCCGCCGGCCCCGTCGCTCCCGCGGCACGACCAGCCCACCGGGCCCCGCGTAACGCTTTCTTCCCGCGAGATGCATCACCGGGCGATCCGCCGCCCCGCGCCACTTTTCCGTTACGGGACCGCGGTTCCAGCGGCCTCCTCTTGTGTGGGGTGCTCTTCCCGCCGCTCGCCCGGCGTGCCGGCGCGGCAGGGGCCCCGACTTGCCCGTTGACGTATCTCCTGAAGGAAGCCGCTTTCATGACGCGACACCTCCACGACCCCCGAGGAACAGCATGAAGGGCCTGCACCGGCTCAGCCGGCGTCGCCGTACCGTGGCGATCGGGGTGTCGGCCGCCGCGCTGGTGGCCGGTGCCGTGACGCTGCTCCCGAACTCCGCCGGAGCCGCCGCCCTGGGGACGCAGGCGGCCCCCTCCGGCCGGTACTTCGGCACCGCCCTGGCCTCCGGCCGGCTCGGCGACGCGGCGTACACCGCGATAGCGGACCGCGAGTTCTCGATGGTCACCCCGGAGAACGAGATGAAGTGGGACGCGATCGAGCCGTCCCGCGGCACGTTCACGTTCGGCGCCGCCGACCGGATCGTCAGCCACGCCCAGGCCCACGGCCAGCGGCTGCGCGGCCACACCACGGTCTGGCACTCGCAGCTCCCCGCCTGGGTGCGCTCCATCCACGACGCGAACACCCTGCGCGCGGTGATGAAGAACCACATCACCACCGAGATGACCCACTACAAGGGCAAGATCTACGCCTGGGACGTGGTCAACGAGGCGTTCGCCGACGGCTCCGGCCGGCACCGTAGTTCGGTGTTCCAGGACGTGCTCGGCGACGGCTTCATCGAGGAGGCGTTCCGTACCGCCCGGACGGCCGACCCCTCGGCCAAGCTCTGCTACAACGACTACAACATCGAGAACTGGACGGACGCCAAGACCCAGGGCGTCTACCGCATGGTGAAGGCCTTCAAGTCCCGAGGCGTGCCGATCGACTGCGTCGGGTTCCAGAGCCACTTCGGCGCGGGCGGGCCGCCGTCGAGCTTCCGGACCACCCTGTCCGGCTTCGCCGCGCTGGGCGTCGACGTCCAGCTCACCGAGCTGGACATCGCCGGGGCCTCGCCCACACACTACGCAGGCGCCGTCAACGCCTGCCTGTCCGTGGCCCGGTGCACCGGCGTCACGGTGTGGGGCGTCCGCGACCGCGACTCCTGGCGCGGCGGCGAGAAGCCCCTGCTGTTCGACGACAACGGCAAGCCCAAGCCCGCCTACACCGCCGTCATGAACGCCCTCAAGTCCGCCCCGGGCCCGACGCCCGGCGGGTCCGCCACCCCCGGCGGAACCGGCCCCGCCCCCGGCGGGCCGGGCACCACGCCGGGCGAGCCCGGCTCCGGCGGGGAGATCAAGGGCGTCGCCTCCGGCCGCTGCGTCGACGTCAACGGCTTCTCCACCGCCAACGGCACCCAGACGCAGCTGTGGGACTGCAACGGGCAGACCAACCAGCGCTGGACCCGCACCGCCGGCAAGCAGCTGATGGTGTACGGCAACAAGTGCCTGGCCGCCGGGAACAAGGGCACCGCTAACGGCACCCCGGCCGTCATCTCGGACTGCGACGGCAGCGCCGACCAGCAGTGGAACGTCAACGCCAACGGCACGATCGCCGGCGTCCGCTCCGGGCTCTGCCTCGACGCCGTGGGCGCCGCCACCGCCAACGGCACGAAGATCCAGCTGCACTCCTGCTGGTCCGGCACCAACCAGAAGTGGACCGTCCCGTCCGGGACGCCGGCCCCGACCTCGCCCGCGCCGACCGGCGGCAGCACCTGCGCCCTGCCCTCGACCTACCGGTGGTCCTCGACCGGAGCGCTGGCGCAGCCGGCGAACGGGTGGAAGTCGGTGAAGGACTTCACCCACGTGATGTACAACGGCAAGCACCTGGTCTACGGCTCGAACGTGTCGGGTAAGTCGTACGGCTCGATGGCCTTCGCGCCGTTCGCCAGCTGGTCGGACATGTCCTCGGCCCGCCAGACCGGGATGAACGAGAAGGCGGTGGCGCCCACCCTGTTCTACTTCGCGCCCAAGAAGATCTGGGTGCTGGCCTACCAGTGGGGCGCGTGGCCGTTCATCTACCGCACGTCGAGCGACCCCTCCAACCCCAACGGCTGGTCCGCGCCGCAGCCGCTGTTCACCGGCAGCGTCCCGGGCGGCGCCCCGATCGACCAGACGCTGATCGGCGACGGCCAGAACATGTACCTGTTCTTCGCCGGTGACAACGGCAAGATCTACCGGGCGAGCATGCCGATCGGGAACTTCCCCGGCAACTTCGGCTCCTCGTACACCACGGTCATGAGCGACACGGTGAAGAACCTGTTCGAGGCGCCGCAGGTCTACAAGGTCCAGGGCCAGAACCAGTACCTCATGATCGTCGAGGCGCGGGGCGCCAACGAGCAGCGCTACTTCCGCTCGTTCACGGCCTCCAGCCTGAGCGGTACGTGGACGCCGCAGGCGGCCAGCGAGAGCAACCCCTTCGCGGGCAAGGCCAACAGCGGTGCCACCTGGACCAACGACATCAGCCACGGTGACCTGGTCCGCACCAACCCCGACCAGACGATGACCGTCGACCCCTGCAACCTGCAACTCCTCTACCAGGGCAAGTCGCCCACCGCAACCGGCCCGTACGACGAGCTGCCGTACCGGCCGGGGCTGCTCACCCTGCGCCGCTGACCCCGGCACCCGGAGCACGGAGGGACCCCGGCCGACGTACGTACGTCGGCCGGGGTCCCTCCCGCGTGGAGCGGGCGGCGGCCGCGGTCACTCCAGGTGGAGCGGGGCGGCGGGCGCGGTCACTTGCCGTCGCGGTTGGTGAAGTAGTACGCGACGATGACCACCAGGCTCACGCAGAAGACGACGACGACCAGCTTGGTCGTTCCCGCCGTCGCCGGGACGAGCAGCGCCTGGAGGAGACCGGGACTTCCTGTCATGGCGGCGCTCCCATGGCGGCTCCCCTCGACGGCTCGTGTCGGCGCCCGCGCACCGCTCGCGTCCACCGTGGAGTGAACTGGCCGCGTGCGCCGTGGAGTTGAGGGTGCCCCCGGGCCGTGCGTTGAATCCCGTGGTGACGCGCGCCCTTGGGGGCGGGTCCGCCCGCGCTCAGCGCACCCGCTCCACCCGGCGCTCGTCCCACACCGGCTCCGCGCTCTCGCGGACCACGCCGTCCGAGCCGAAGACCAGGTAGCGGTCGAAGGAGCGGGCGAACCAGCGGTCGTGGGTGACCGCAAGGACCGTCCCCTCGTACGCCTCCAGGCCCTCCTGGAGGGCCTCAGCCGACTCCAGGTCGAGGTTGTCGGTCGGCTCGTCCAGGAGCAGCGCGGTGGTCCCGGCGAGTTCCAGGAGCAGGATCTGGAAGCGGGCCTGCTGGCCGCCGGACAGCTTGTCGAAGGGCTGGTCCCCCTGGCGTTCCAGCTCGTAGCGCCGCAGGGCCGACATCGCGCCGCCCCGGTCCTTGGCGTGCTCGGTCCACAGGATGTCGACCAGGGTGCGGCCGACGAGCTCGGGGTGGGCATGGGTCTGGGCGAAGTGGCCGGGAACCACCCGGGCCCCCAGTTTCCAGGTGCCCGTGTGCCGGACGTCCTCGCCCGCGAGCAGCCGCAGGAAGTGCGACTTGCCGGAGCCGTTGGAGCCGAGGACCGCGACGCGTTCGCCGTAGAAGACCTCCAGGGAGAACGGCTTCATCAGGCCGGTCAGCTCCAGGTCCCGGCACTCCACGGCCCGTACGCCGGTCCGGCCGCCCGTCAGGCGCATCCGGATGTCCTGCTTGCGCGGCGGCTCCGGGGGCGGGCCCAGCTCCTCGAACTTGCGCAGCCGGGTCTTGGCGGCCTGGTAGCGCGAGGCCATCTCGTCGCTGCGCGCGGCGTACTGCTGGAGGTCCTGCACCAGGCGCTTGAGCTGCGCCCGCTTCTCGTCCCAGCGCCGGCGCAGTTCGTCGAAGCGGGCGAACCGCTCCTCGCGCGCCTGGGGGAAGCTGGCGAAGCCGCCGCCGTGCACCCACACGTCGGATCCGGCCGGGCCCGGCTCGACCGCGACGATGCGCTGGGCGGCGCGGGCCAGCAGCTCGCGGTCGTGGGAGACGAACAGGACCGTCTTGCGGGTCTCCGCCAGGCGCTCCTCCAGCCACCGCTTGCCGGGGACGTCCAGGTAGTTGTCCGGCTCGTCCAGGAGCAGCACCTCGTCGGGGCCGCGCAGCAGCGCCTCGAGGACCAGCCGCTTCTGCTCACCGCCGGACAGGGTGCGCACCTCGCGGTACTGGGCCCGGTCGTACGGGGTGCCGAGCGCGGCCGTGGTGCACATGTCCCAGACGGTCTCGGCCTCGTACCCGCGCGCCTCGGCCCAGTCGCTGAGCGCCTGCGCGTACCGCATCTGCGCGTTCTCGTCGTCCACGGTCAGGATCAGGTGCTCGGCGGCGTCCACGGCCGCCGCGGCCTCCCTGATCCTGGGCTGCGCGACCGACACCAGCAGGTCGCGCACGGTGCGTTCGTCGCGGACCGAGCCGACGAACTGGCGCATGACACCGACACCGCCGCTGGAGCTGACGGTTCCGCCGTGCGGGCGCAGCTCCCCGCTGAGCAGGCGCAGCAGTGTGGTCTTGCCGGCGCCGTTGGCACCGACCAGGGCGGAGACCGAGCCCTCACCGACCCGGAACGAGGCATCACCGAGCAGCACTCGCCCGTCGGGCAGGTAGTACTCCAGGTGCGAGGCTTCAAGATGTCCCATGGTCCCCCATCCTCGGGGGCGGCGCGGTGGGGGCACAACGCGTTTTCCGGGGGGCGGAAGAGCCGGCGAAGGAGAAGGAACCGTCCGTGGACCCCCACGAAGGCCGGCGCGCCCAGCACGAAGAAGGGCCCTGGTTCCCGCAGTGACTGCGGGAACCAGGGCCCTTCTTCATCGAGCGCTGGGCAGGCCTTGCACCTGCATCTCCCCACAGGAAGTGGGGCGCCTTTCCTTGGACCACCAACGCATGTCCTGCCACCGCTCTTCGCGGCCGCAAGCTCAAGATCTACTATAGCGGACCGGCGACACCCCCGGAACCGGCGTCTGAGTACGGGTACTCACGAGGCCGCGTTCCGGTCCTTGTAGCCTGGCGGCGGCGCGGCGCCGCAGTGACGTACGAGACGGGTGTGATCCAAGGGGGAACGGATGGGGTCGTTCGCGGACGAATGGGCGCAGCTCAAGAGCGGTCCTTCGGGCAGCGGGGGCGGTATGCGACTGGCCCACGCCGATGACGGCGGCGGTGGCGGCAAGGGGGACGTGCAGTCCAGCAAGGCCGCCTGGACGGCGGCCGGAAGCGCCGTCGGCGAGCTGAGCGGCGACGTGAAGAAGGCGCTCACCGCCCTGGAGACGGGCCAGCAGGGACTGGCCGCCGGCGGTGGCGTGGAGAGCGCGGCGGCGCAGGCCGAGGTCTACCAGAGCTGGAAGACCTACCTCGACAAGCTGTCCGGGCGGTGCACCGCACTCCAGGGCAGCCTCCAGCGGGCGGGCAACGACCTCCTCCTGACCGACGACAACATCAAGGGCCTCTTCGTGGAGCTGGGCAAGCAGTACCAGGACACCCCAGGCGTCGGTGGCGGGGGAAAGTGATCTGAGCCGTGGACATCGAGACCCTGAAGGCGCTGAAGCCGCACGAGTTCGAGGAAGCGGCCAACGGATACCGCACCACCAGTGATCTGGCGAGCGGCGCCAAGGACGCGCTGGAGCAGCGGATCACCGCCCAGATGCAGAAGGCCCTCAAGGGGGCCGCGGCCGACGCGGCGGTGAGCCAGCTGCGCGAGGTCGCCAAGGACTTCCACTACGTCCAGGTCGAGTGCGGCCTCGCCGCCACCGCCCTGACCGCGTTCGCCGCCGACATGCGCCCCGCCCAGGACAAACTCAAGCGGGCCCTGGCCGAGGCGGCCGAGCACAAGTTCACCGTCGGCGCGGACGGCTCCGTCAGCTACCCCGCGGCCGGACAGAACCCGGGCGGATCACCGCCGGGAGCCGGCTCCGCGCGAGGCACCACGGACGCGGGGGCCCGCGGCCTGCAGGGCCAGGCGGCCAGGTTCGATCCCAACCCCCACTACAAGGTCGCGCAGGACATAGCCAACCGCATCGCCGAAGCTGTGAACGAGGCCACCGAAGCCGACCAGAAGTGGGCGCCGCAGCTGCGCAAGCTCAAGGCCGACGACGACCTGGTCGTCTCCGACGGCGACTGGGCGGACGTCACCCAGGACACCGAAGGCGTCAGCGGCGCGGGCAAGCACTACCTGGACTCCCTGCCCCAGCCCCCCAAGGACGGCAGCCCCAAGGCCAACGCGGACTGGTGGAAGCATCTGAGCCCCGACCAGCAGGCCGCCTGGACCGCACTGCACCCCGACACCGTCGGCGCCCTCGACGGCCTGCCCGCCACCGTCCGCGACGAAGCCAACCGCATGGTCCTCGACGAGCGGCACGGCCAGTACCGGACGGAACTCAACGGCATCCCCAAACCCCCGGCCAACGAATGGACATGGATCAACGGCGGCGGCGGCTTCCCCGCCAAGGTGCACACCGACGAATGGATGGACTGGGAGAACAAGTACGGGGACCGGTACCGGCACCTGCAGTCGTCCCTCAAGGGCATGGAGAGCATCCAGAAGCGGTTCGACCAGACCGGGGTGGAGGGGCTGCCGGAGGCGTATCTGCTCGGCTTCAGCCCCGAGGGCCACGGGCGGGCCATCGTCGCCAACGGCAACCCGGACACGGCGCGGCACCAGGCGGTGTACGTACCGGGTACGACGTCGAACCTGGAGGGGTTCGGGGGCAGCATCGACCGGACGACGGAGCTGTGGCGCCAGACGCAGCAGGTGACACCCGACGCGTCCGTGTCGACCATCGCCTGGCTCGGCTACGACGCCCCGCAGGACATCGTCAAGGACGCGCCGTTCGAGCACTACGCCTATGACGGCGCGCCCGCCTACCGCAAGTTCATGGACGGCCTCGACGCCTCGTACAGTGCACCCGGCGAGCCGCACCGTACGGCCATCGGGCACTCCTACGGCACCACCCTCATCGGGGCGGCGGCCCAGAAGGGCGACCTCAACGCGGACGACGTGATCTTCGCGGGGAGTCCGGGGGTCAAGGTGGGCTCGGCCGACGAGATGGACGTCCCCAAGGGGCACGTGTGGAACGAGGAGGCCGATGGCGACAAGGTGCCGGACATCGGCCGCTGGGGCCACGGCGGCAGCTCGTGGAAGATGGGCGGCGGCGTGTTCCTCATCCCCAGCGACGACGCCTTCGGCGCGCACCAGATGAACACGGATCCCGAGGGCAGTGGACCGTCGGCGACGAAGGGAGCGCACGGCCACAGTGAGTACTGGGGGCGGGACACCACGGCCCTGAAGAACCAGGCGCTGGTCGTGGTCGGCAAGTACGACAACGTCACCGCTCCCGAGTGATGCGCCGCACGCCCGAGGCGTACGGCGGCAACGCCCGGCGCCGCACCCCCGATCGACCCCCCGCACTCCCCCAAGGACTCGCATGTTCCGCGCACCGTTCCCCGCTGCACGCCGGCGACGCCGCCCGGGCAGCGCCCTGTTCCCCTTCGTCCTGACCGGCCTTCTTCTCAGTGGATGTGGCATGAGCGACGACGACACCTCGAACATCCCCCTCGCGGGCACCGCCGGCACCGATGACGCGGTCGCCGCCGTGAAGGCGGTCTCCAGCCAGGTCTACGAGTTCACCGGCGTGCCCGGCAAGGCCTCGCAGCCCGGGCCCGGGGTCAAGGCGTGCCCGGGCAGGGACCCGGAGAAGTACTTCCAGGTCTACCACCCGTGGAACTTCGCGCCGAAATCCCCCGCGGACAACGACGTCGCCATGAAGCACCTCAAGGAGAAGCTCAGCACGGGCGACTGGGTGCTCAAGGACGAATACCGTGACAACAGCCCCAACAAGAACCTCAACCTCGTCGCCGACAACGACGCCAAGAAGATGAGCGTCTCGGTCGTCGCGTACAGCAAGGATGACGTCCCGAGCCTCGGCATCCAGGTGGTCTCGGGCTGCTACCAGGTCCCCGAAGGCCAGACGATCAAGCACTCGTAGCGGCGGCTCGGGGGGGGGGGAACCCCCCCCCCCCCCCCCCCCCTCCCCCCCCCCCCGCCCCCCCCCCCCCCCCCCCCCCCCCCCCCCGCCGCCCGGCCGTACTCCGCCGGCGGCCCCGCCCCACGGCCCACCACCCCGCTCCGGCCCCCGTCCTTCCCCTGGCCGACACCGTGGCGGCGTGGGAGGACGAGGTGACCGCCCACCGGGCAAGGTGTCGCTTCCCGCGCACGCGAACCCGACCGGCACCCCGCCCCCCGGATCAAGCGCCGGCCATCTCCACCAACTCGAACGCCGTCTTCCCGTCCAGTGACTCCCTGATGATGTCCGCGTGGCCCGCGTGGCGGGCCGTTTCCTCGATCAGGTGGAGCAGGAGCCAGCGCATCGAGACCCGGCCGTCCTCGGGGAACCAGGGGGCCGGCGGGAGGGGGAACGTGTCGTCCAGGGACGGTACGGCGTGGATGAACTCCTCCGTCTCCTTGGCGACCGCGTCCCAGAACTCCAGCATCCGCGGCACCGTCTCCTCGCCGGACAGGGCGAAGCCCTCGTGCCACGTCGACTGCTCGCGCTGCTTCTCGTTCGGGCGCTGCTGTGCCATGCGGAGCCAGGTGAGTTCGACCTCCGCCACGTGCTTGAGCAGGCCGGACAGGGAGAGTTCGCTGGCGCTGGGGCGGCTCGCCGCCTGCTCCTCGGTCAGGCCGAGCAGGGTGCGGCGCACGCCGCCCCGCTGGGCCTCGACGAACGCCAGGAGCGCCCCGCGCTCGTCGCCGTGAGCCTCTGCCGGAACGTGAGTGACCATGATGTCCGCCCTTGGATCCGTGCGAGGAGGCCCGCTGCCTCCCCGCGCTGCCGTACAACATCCAAATTACGGGGGAAGTAGGTCAGTTCCCGTCCTCATGGCGCCGGGGCAGCATGGCGGCCTGACCCGCCTCCCCTGCGCCCAGCCCGTCGTATGCACCGGCGCACCGCCTCCGACGTACGCACCCGCATCGGAGCCGGGCGCTCAGCGCAGCACGCCCTCGATGAAGTCGCTCCCCAGCCGGGCCACCACCGACAGGTTCAGCTGGTGGTGGACGTACCGGCCGCGCCGGCGCGTGGTGATCAGGCCCGCCTTCTTCAGCGCCGCGATGTGCCGGGACACCTCCGGCGCGCTGATGTCGTGCGCGGCGGCGAGTTCCGTCGTGGTGTACGCCGAGCGCGCCAGATAGCGGCACATGCGGATGCGCATCGGGTGGGCCAGGGCCTCCATGCGCAGTTCGAGGAGGTCCAGGGAGCCCGGGCCCGGCAGGGACGGCGCCGCCGCCGGGTAGTGGATCACCGGGCGCCAGCGGGGCGCGTGCAGCACCCACAGATGGGGCCAGCCGAAGGACGACGGTACGAAGGTGACGCCCGGGCCGACGGCCGTGTCCAGCGCGCTGGTGCGGCCGCTGGTCAGCTTGTCGACGCTGATCCGCGTCCCGTCGCCCTCCAGCGTCAGCGCGGGCGATACCTCGGCCAGCGCCTGGGCCAGGCCCTTGTGGCGCAGCACCTGCGTCTTGTGCCGGGCGTCGGCGGCGAGCTCCACCCGTACGCGCTGCCACACGTCGTCGAAGAAAGCCTCCGCGCAGTCCTCGAAGAGCCGCCGCGTCCAGGCCCGTACGGCGGGCGGGTCCTCCAGGAGGCGGGTGGCGAACTCCACCTGGCGCGGGCCGCGCGCCGCCGCGCGTTCCAGCGCGTGGGCGCGGGCGTTCGCGTCGCTGAGCGGGGAGGGGCCGCCGCGGCCGTACTGGCTGGTGCAGGAGATCTCCAGGGCCGCGTCGACGAACACGTCGTCGTCCAGGCGGTCCAGCTGGTCCAGGTCCTCGGCGAGGGTGGCGCCGGGGCGCCCGTGCGCGTCGGGCAGCGCCGCGAACGGCAGCGAGATGTCGGAGAACGACGACGTCCACAGGAAGTCCGCCTCGCACAGACGGTCCGCGAGGTCCGGCTTGAGGGCGGCGTTCGTCGCGGTCGTCCACCCGTGCAGCCCGGGGTGGTGCCCCGGTTCGGCCAGCGCGTGCAGCGCCGCGAACAGCTCGGCCAGCGGCGAGGGGCCGAACACCAGGCGCTCGGGCGGCAGACCGGCTATGTCGATGATCACGCTCATACCGCCATCCTGCCGGACTTTACGCAGGTGGGAGCCGATATGTGACGCTCGCCGCCCCCCGGGTTCGTACGAGAGCGGCGCCCCCGGGAACTCCCCGACGGTCCGCTCCGACTACTGGCAACGGGGCGGCGGAGGTCCGCCCGCGTACCGAGTGGACCTGGAGAGTTGTGATGCGTTCTCGCGTGTGGTGGCCTACGACGGCCGTGGTGCTCGGCCTCCTCGCGGCGGGCTGCGGTGACGGGGACGGGGCCGACAAGGGCGCGGGCTCGGGCTCGGGCAAGGACGCCGCGGGCGGCGCCGCCGTCTCCGCCACCGGGGGCTTCCCCGTGTCCGTCACCGACTGCGCGGGCACCCGGACCACCTTCGCCGCCGCCCCGAAGAAGATCGTCACCAGCAACGCGGCCGGGCTCGAACTGATGCTGCGCCTCGGCGCCGGGGACAAGGTGGCCGGCACCGGCTTCCCGCCCGGCAAGGGCACCCTGCCCCCCGAACTGGACGCCAGGGCCCAGCAGGTGAAGGTCCTCGGCAGGACGGTCATCGCCAAGGAGAAGCTGCTCGGCTCCGGCGCCGATCTCTACCTCGACACCTTCGCCTCGATGGCCGGTATGGGCGGCGGTATGGGGGACGCGCCCACCGAGGCCGAGTTCAAGGCCGCCGGGATCAGGCATGTGTTCCTCAAGTCCACCGCCTGCGCGGCCGACCGCAAGACCCCCGTGACCGATCTGTCCGCCGTCGAGGACGACATCACCTCCCTCGGCGCCGTCACCGGCACCTCCGCCACGGCGAAGGAGCTGGTCGCGGGCATGAGGAAGACCGTGGACGCCGTCCGGTCCGCCGTCGGCGGCGCCGCCCCGGACGCCCGCCCCACGTACTTCTTCTTCGACTACGACGCCGGCACCAAGCAGCCCGTGGCCGTCTGCAACCGGCAGGTCGCCCACGCGGTCATCACCCTGGCGGGCGCCCGCAACGTCTTCGCCGACTGCGACGGCGACTTCAAGCCGGTCGGCTGGGAGGACGTCATCGCCAAGGACCCCGACTGGATCCAGCTCGGCGTACGCGACCGGGGCAGCGAGTCCGCGAACAGGGCCGCGTTCGACGAGGCGCAGCGGTGGCTCCACGACAACCCGGCCACCAAGGGCCTGAAGGCCGTCAAGGAAGGCCACTTCGTCCGGATCGGCTCCGAGCGGACCACCATCGCCGGTGTCTCCAACGCCGACACCGTCCGGGACATCGCCAAGATCCTGTATCCCGGCAAGGTGGGCTGACCGGCCGTGGTGTCACTCGTCTCCTCGCGGAGGAACACACCGGACCGGGACACGGACCGGGACACGGACCGGGACCGGGACACGGACACAGACGTGTATCCGGACCCGGACACGGCCCCGGACCCGGGGGCCCGTAAGCGGGCCCTGTCCGCTCCCGCCCTCGCCGCCGTCCTCGCCCTCGCGCTGCTGGCCGCCCTCACCGCCGCCGTGTCCTTCGGCTCCACCTCCATCCCGCCCGGCGAGGTGTGGGGGGTGGTGGGGCGCAGGCTGTCCGGGGACGCGCCCCGGCCGGGCACGGACGACCTGATCGTGTGGCAGCTGCGGGTGCCGCGCGCGCTGCTCGCCGCGTTCGTCGGCGCCGGGCTCGGCGTCGTCGGCACGGCCGTGCAGGCGCTGGTACGCAACCCGCTCGCCGACCCGTACCTCCTGGGCATCTCCAACGGCGCCTCGCTGGGGGCCGTCGCCGCCCTCGTGCTCGGCGCCGGGGCGGGCGGCGCGCTCGGGCTCGGGCTGTCGGGCGCCGCGTTCGCGGGGGCGCTGGCCACCTTCGCGCTGGTGTGGGCGGTGGCCCGGCGCGGCGGCGGCTTCGCGCCGCTCAGGCTGGTCCTAGCGGGGGTGGCCATCGGCCAGTTCCTGTCCGGCTTCACCAGCTACCTGGTCCTGCGGGCCGGTGACGAACAGCAGACGCACAGCGTGCTGTTCTGGCTGATGGGCAGCCTCGGCGGCGCCACCTGGCCGCTGCTGGCCGTCCCGGCGCTCGCCGTCCCGCTCGCGCTGCTGGTCCTCCAGGCCCGCGCCCGGGGCCTGAACGCGCTGCTCATGGGCGACGAGACCGCCGCCGGGCTCGGCATCGACGTCGTACGGCTGCGGCGCGAGCTGTTCCTGGTCACCAGCCTGCTCACCGGGGTCCTGGTGGCCGTGTCGGGGGCCATCGCCTTCGTCGGGCTGATGGTCCCGCACGTGTGCCGGCTCCTCGTCGGCGGCGACCACCGCAGGCTGCTGCCGCTCTCGGCGCTGCTCGGCGCGCTGCTGCTGGTGGTCGTGGACACGGTGTGCCGTACGGCCATGGACGCGCAGGAGCTGCCCGTCGGCGTCGTCACCTCGCTGATCGGCGCCCCGGCGCTGCTGTATCTGCTGGACCGACGGCTGGGGAGCGGCAGTTGAGGGCCGACGCGGGGGAGCGGGAGCTGAAGACCGAAGCCGGGGAGCGGCAGTTGAGGATCGACATCGAGGACCTGCACGTCGCCTACGGCGGCCGTACCGTCCTGGCCGGGGCGCGGCTGCTCGCCGCCGAGGGCGAGATCACCGGTCTGGTCGGGCCGAACGGCAGCGGCAAGTCGACACTGCTGCGGACCGTCTACCGGCATCTGAAGCCGCTGGCCGGGCGGGTGCTGCTGTCCGGCACCGACCTGCGCGAGCTCAGTCCCGCCCGGGCGGCCCGGCACGTGGCCGCGCTGCCGCAGGAGCGCGGCGGGGACTTCGAGCTGTCCGTGCGCGAGGTCGTCGCCATGGGCCGCACCCCCTACAAGCGGGCCTTCGCCGCCGAGGACGCCACCGACGCCCGGATCGTGGCGCGCGCCCTCGCCGACACCGGTATGGCCGGGCACGCCCACCGCCGCTTCACCGAGCTGTCCGGCGGCGAGCGCCAACGGGTGCTGCTCGCGCGGGCCTTCGCCCAGCAGCCGGACGTCCTGGTCCTGGACGAGCCGACCAACCACCTCGACGTACGCCACCAGGTGGAACTCCTCGCGCTGCTGCGCGCCCAGGCCCGTACCACCCTGGTCTCCCTGCACGACCTCAACGCCGCCGCCTCCGTCTGCGACCGGCTGCACGTCCTGCACCGCGGCCACGTCGTGGCCTCCGGCACACCCCGCGAGGTACTCACCCCCGCGCTGATGGCCGAGGTGTTCGGCGTCCGCGCGGCGGTCGTGGACCACCCCCTGACGGGCGACCCCCTGATCGCCTTCGACCACCGGACCCCGGTGGACGCGGTGACGGAGGGGGGCGGCGGCACGGGCTCGGAGGTGGCGTCGGGTGCGGTCCCGGGCGCGGTCCCCGGCGCGGGTGCAGTCCCGGGCACGGGCACGGACGCGGCCACGGGCCCGGGCGCGAAGGCGGACTCGGCCCTGGGCGCGGGCACGGGCTCGGGCCCGGAGGCGGACGCGTCTTCCGTTCCGGCTCCGGCAGCGGACCCGGCCTCGGGTCCGGCATCCGCATCGGGTCCGGCCTCCGCATCGGACCCGGACCCGGACCCGGACCCCACCCCCCTCACGGAGATACGCATATGAGCCGCCCCCCGGATGCCGCCGCTCCCTCCGTCGACCGCTGGTCCCTCGTCGCCGTCGCCGGGCTGCTCTCCTTCGTCGCGATGCTCGACATGAACATCGTGAACGTGGCGCTCGCGGACATCTCCTCCGATCTGCACGTATCGGCCGCCACCGCCCAATGGGCCGTCCTCGGCTACCAACTCCCCGTCGTCGCCCTGCTGCTGCCCGTCGGCCGCTGGCTCGACGCGGCCGGTCCGCGCCCCGCGCTGCTGGCCGCCACCACCGGGTTCGCGGTGTGCGGCGCGCTCGCCGCGCTCGCGCCCTGGGCGGCCTGGCTGATCGCCGCCCGGATCGGGCAGGGCGCGTTCGCGGCGGTGCTGTTCGTCCTGATGCCCCTCCTGGCGATGCGGTCGGTACGGCCCCAGCTGCGCGGCCGGGCGATGAGCGTGCCCGCCACGCTCGGCCCGCTCGGCGCGGTGACCGGGCCCGCGCTCGGCGGGCTGCTCCTGGACCAGCTGGGCTGGCGTGCGGTGTTCCTCGTCAAACTCCCCGTCTGCGCGGCGGCCCTGGCCGTGGCGTGGAAGGCGATGCCCGGGGGCGGGCGCCTGCGCGCCCCCGACCGGCGCTCGGCCGCCGACGCGCTGCTCGTCGGCACCGGTGTGAGCGTCCTGCTGGTGACGCTGACCCTGGCCGCCTCGCACGGCCCGTGGTGGCTGCTGGCCGCGCCCGCCGCCGTACCGCCGCTGTGGTGGTGGCTGCGCGGGCCCGGCGGGCGCCCGGTGGCCGGCGCCCTGCGCGCCCCGGGCCTGTACCGGGCGCACGGCGCGGTCCTGGCGCTCGCGGCCGCGTTCGCCGCCATGCACTACGTGGTCGCCCTCCACCTCCAGCGCGACGACGGCCGCAGCGCCACCGCCACCGGCCTGACCGTGCTCGCCTTCCCGCTCGGCATGGGCCTGGCCGGGCCGCTCGGCGGACGCCTCGCCGACAGGTACGGCGGCCGGCCGATCGCCACCGCGGGCGCGGTGCTCACCGCGGCCGGGCTGCTGCTGCTCGTCCCCCTGGGCGACACCTGGTCCCCGCCCGACGTGGCCTGGCGCCTGGCGCTCGCGGGCCTCGGCATGGGGCTGAACGGCGGCCTCACCCAGGCGCTCGTGATGGGCGCCGCCGCCCCCGAACGGGCGGCGACCGTCGGCTCGGCCGTCCAGCTCGCCCGCAGCCTCGGCTTCACTCTGGGGCCCGCCCTCGCCACGGCCGTCTGGTGCCTCACGGGCGACGGCGACGGCGTACGGGCCGGGCTGGTGCTGGCCGCCGTCGCCGCCTGCCTCGCCGTCCCCCTGCTCGCGGTCCCCGCCGGGCCCGTACCCCGTCCGGCGCCGGACACCGATCCGGTGCCCGCCGCCCGCCCCTGACCCCCGACCCCGGAGCTGCCCCCATGTGCGGAATCACCGGCTGGGTGTCCTTCCACGACGACACCTACGCCACCCACGACCCTCACGCCCCCTACCCATCCCGCGCCACCCACGGGGCTCGCGCGGACCGAGAAGCCCACGCAGCCCACGCGGCCCGCGACCGTACGCGCAGGCCGGTCATCGAGGCCATGACCGCCGCCCTCGCCCCGCGCGGCCCGGACGCGGGCGGTGTCTGGCTCGACGAGCACGCCGCGCTCGGCCACCGGCGCCTCGCCGTCATCGACCCGGCGGGCGGTGTCCAGCCCATGCCCGACCGTCCCGACGCCCCCACGGCCGTCCTCTGCTACAGCGGCGAGATCTACAACCACCACCAACTGCGCGCCGAACTGCGCCGGTTGGGGCACGTCTTCCACACCCGCAGCGACACCGAGGTGGTGCTGCGCGCCTACGCCCAGTGGGGCGCCTCGCTCGCCGAACACCTCGACGGCATGTTCGCGTTCGCCGTCTGGGACGCCCGCGCGCGGCGCCTGCTCCTCGTACGCGACCGGCTCGGCGTCAAACCGCTGTTCTGGGCGGCCGTGGACGGCGGAATCGCCTTCGCCTCCGAACCCAAGGCGCTCTTCCGCCACCCGGAGCTACGCCCCCGGGTGGACGCCGACGGCCTGCGCGAGGCGTACAGCCTGCTCTTCAACACCGGACCCACCCTCTGGTCGGGCGTACGGGAGGTCGAGCCCGGCGGCCTGCTGCTCCTGGACCGGGGCGGCGTCCGCGAGCACCGCTACTGGCGGCTGGAGGCGGGGGTGCACACCGACGACCGGGACACCGCCGTCGACCACGTCCGCCACCTCCTCGACACCGCCGCCCGCAGCCAGCTGGAGGCCGACGTCCCGCTGTGCGCGCTGCTCTCCGGCGGCATCGACTCCACCGTCCTGACCGCGCTGCTCGCCGACGAACTGCGCCTGCGCGAGGGCCCGGACGCGCGGCTGCGCAGTTACGCCGTCGACTACAGCGACCAGGCCGAGCGTTTCACCGGCGACGTGCTGCGCACCGGCCACGACACCCCGTACGCCATCGAGGCGGGCGCCCACATCGGCACCGACCACAGCACGGTCGTCCTCGACCCGCGCACCCTGCTCGACCCCGAGCACCGCCGGGCGGTCGTGGCGGCCCGCGACTCGCCCATCGGCGTCGGCGACATGGACACCTCGCTCTACCTGCTGTTCGGCGAGATCCGCCGCCACTCCACCGTCGCCCTCTCCGGCGAGGCGGCGGACGAGGTGTTCGGCGGCTACCCCTGGTTCCACAACCCCAAGGCGCTCGCCGCCGACACCTTCCCCTGGCTGCTGGTGACCGGCGACGAGGCCGCGATGCCGCTCAACCCGGACCTCGGCCTGCGCATCGCCGAGTTCCGCGACGACACCTACCGTGCCGCGCTCGCCGCCGTGCCGCACGCCGACGGCGAGAGCCCCGACGAGCACCGGCAGCGCGAGATGCAGCACCTGTCGCTGACCCGCTGGCTGCGCCAGCTCCTGCACCGCAAGGACCGGCTCAGCATGGCGCAGGGCCTGGAGGTCCGCGTCCCGTACTGCGACCACCGGCTCGTCGAGTACGCCTTCGCCACCCCGTGGGCCCTCAAGAGCTTCGACGGCCGCGAGAAGAGCCTGCTGCGCGCGGCCGGGGCGGGGCTGGCGCCCGAGTCGGTGCTGTGGCGGCCCAAGAACCACTACCCGGCCACCCACCACCCCGACTACAACCGGGGCCTTCAGGACATGGCCCGCGACGCGCTCGACGCGTGCGGCGGCCGGCTCCGCGACCTCGCCGACGAGACGCGCCTCAAACCGTGCCTCGACACCCCGCCCGACCAACTCCCGTGGGGCCACCGGCTCCGCCTCGAACGCGTCGTCGACCTCGCCCTGTGGCTGGACCACCACCAGCCCGAACTCGCCCTCTGAGGAGCACCCTCCATGACCATCCAGGAACCGCTGCCGGCCACCGGTCCGGCCGCCGAGCCCGTCCCGCTCATGGGCTGCCCGTACAAGCGCGACCCGTACCCGCTGTACGAGAAGATGCGCGAGGACGGGCCCGTCCACCGGGTGGTGTTCCCCAGCGGGGTGAACGCCTGGCTCGTCACCGGGTACGAGGCCGCCCACGCGGCCCTGAACGACGAGCGCCTCGGCAAGAACCACGACCGGGGCAACGACCGCTGGCGCGCCCGCGCCTCGATCATGCCCGAGCCGCAGCACTCCCAGCTCCAGGTGCACCTGCTGCACCAGGACCCGCCCCGGCACACCCGGATGCGGCGGCTGGTGACGGACGCGTTCACCCCGCGCCGGGTGGAGGAGCTGCTCCCCCGCTTCCAGGAGCTGGCCGACGCCCTCGTCGACGCGCTGCCCGGTTCCGGGCCCGCCGACCTGGTGGCCGCCTTCGCCGCCCGCTTCCCCTTCCAGGTCCTCGCCGAGACCATCGGCCTGCCGCCCGCCCTGGCCGCCCGCTTCGACCGCGACTGGGGCAAGGTCGTCCAGCCCGTCGGCCCCACCGACCCCGGACGCCCGGCGTACGAGGCGCGGCTGCACGGCCTCCAGAGCTACATAGCCGAGGTCGTCGCCGACCGGCGCGCGCACCCGGGCGAGGACCTCCTCAGCCGGCTCGTGGCCGCCCGCGACGCGGACGAGCTGACCCCCGAAGAGCTCGACTCCATGATTTTCCAGCTCCTGGTCGCGGGCCAGGAGCCGGTCACCAACCAGATCACCACCGCGCTCATCGCCCTGCTGCGCCACCCCGGCGAGCTGGTCCGGCTGCGCGACGACCCGGCGCTGCTGCCCCGCGCCGTCGAGGAACTCCTGCGCTACGACAGTGCCTTCGAGCTCACCACGTGGCGTTTCCTCGCCGAGGACGACGACCTGCACGGCACGCGCGTCCCGGCCGGGGACTCGGTGATCGTCTCGCTGTGCGCCGCCAACCGCGACCCGCGCCGCTTCGAGGACCCCGACGCGCTGGTCCTGGACCGCTCCCCCAACCCGCATCTGGCGTTCGGCCACGGCATCCACTTCTGCCCCGGGGCCGCGCTGGCCCGCGCCGAGCTGCGGATCGCGCTGGGCACGCTCCTGGCCCGGCTGCCCGGGCTGCGGCTCGCCGTCGCGGACGAGGAGCTGGAGTGGATCCCGGCGGTGCTGGGGCGGGGGACGGCGCGGCTGCCGGTCACGTACGCCCACCGGGCCTGACACCCGGCCCGGGGGCCCGCCCCCTCCGTCCTCCTCGTTCCCGTACGGCTACGGCGCCCGGCACACAACGGCCGGCCGCGCACGACCACCACACCTGACACCCGCCCCCGGGGGCCCGCCCCCTCCTCCCGTACGGCTACGGCTACGGCGCCCGGCACCCGGCCGAGGCGCCCCGCCGCCATGCCCGCGCGCCCCCGTACCGCGTGCCCCGACCCTCACCCCACCTGGAGAACCCATGCCGCTGAAGACCGCCCCGAGTCCCCTCACCACGCCCCTGAGCGCCGCGATCCTGGACCTCCTGCTCCCCCACCACCGCACCACCGACCCCCACCCGCCCGGCCTCGACGTGTCGGCCTTCCCCCGCCAACTGCGCCGTATCCAGGCCTTCGTGGAGGCCGGAGCACCCGTGGTCCTCACCCTCCCCGGCTTCCCCTGCAAGTCCCCCAACCCCGCCAAGGTCCTCGGCCACCTCCCCGACCAGGGCGAACGCCTCTCCCTGCGGTTCCTGGACGCCTTGTGCAGAGACATCGGCCGGATATACCCACCGGGTGCCCGGATCGTCATCTGCTCCGACGGTCATGTCTTCGGGGACCTCGTCCGCGTCCCGGACCACCACATCGACGCCTACGCCGACGAGCTGCGCACCCTGATCGCCGCCGCCCGCCTGGACCGGCTCTCCGTCTTCGACCTGCGCGACGCCCTGGGCGGCCTGCCGTACGAGGCCCGGCGCGCCCACGTCCACGACCGCTACGCCCCGAGCGTGGACGCCCTGCGCGCCGAGGTCCGCAGCGACCCGCAGACCCTCGGCCTGTACCGGGGCATCACCCGCTTCCTGGTCGAGGACACGGCCGGTTTCACGGGGACGCGTTCCGCGCTGCAACGGGAGTGCCGCCAACGGGCGTACGGCGTGATCCAGCGCAGCCGCGCCTGGGGCGCCCTGATCGGGGAGCAGCACCCCGGCGCGGTGCGCCTGTCCATCCACCCGCAGCCGGTGGGCGCGGACAAGTTCGGCATCCGCCTCCTGGACGCACCCGACGCCTGGACCACGCCGTGGCACTCCAGCGCCCTGCGCCGCGCCGACGGCACCTGGACGCTGCTCCCCCGGGCGGCGGCGGCACAACTGGGCCGCCCGGTCCACCGGGACGGCCGCCCCAGCCACTTCGAGCAGAACGAGCGGGGCGCCGGAGCGACCGGAGCGACGAAAGCGACCGACACGACCGAAGCGACCCGCCCCGGGAACGGATTGCCCCCAATCCGTATCTGACTGTCCGACACTGGACGTCCGACGGTCCGCGCAAGCGGAACGCCCGGACCCCATCGGCATCGGCATCGGCTTCATCTTCGGCATCGTTTTCGGCCTCGGCCTCGGCAGAGAGTTCGCACGGTTCATGGGTCTGACGAGTACCACCGTTCTGCTACTGGCCGTGGCCTGCACGGCGCTGCTGTTCGCCGCCACCGTCTGGCTGTGGCCATACCTGGCGCGGCGGGGGTGGATGCCGGTGCTGGGCAGGGTGGGCCTGGTCCTGACGATCCAGGTGCTCCTCTTCTCCTCGGTCGGCCTCGCCGCCAACAGGACGTTCCTCTTCTACGGCTCCTGGGCGGACCTGTTCGGGCGCCAGACCGGGGTGGGGGTGCTGGGCACGCAGGCCATCGGCAACCCGGGCGTGAAGCTGGTGGCCCGGCAGGAGGTCGGTGTCCCCGGGGCCGGGTCGCCGCACCTGAGCGGCGAGGTGCAGAAGATCTCGGTGCAGGGCGAGCGGTCGCGGATCGTCAGCCCGGCGTACGTGTACCTGCCGCCGGAGTACTTCCAGAAGGAGTACGCGAACACGAGGTTCCCGGCGGCCGTCGTCCTCACCGGCTTCCCCGGCACCGCCGAGAACCTGCTCAAGGGGCTGCGGTACCCCAAGACGGCGTGGATGCAGGTCAAGCAGAAGAAGATGCGGCCGATGGTCCTGGTGATGATGCGGCCCACGGTCGCGCCGCCGCGCAACACGCAGTGCATCGACATCCCCGGCGGCCCGCAGACGGAGACGTTCTTCGCCAAGGACCTGCCCCGGGCCATCTCGGGAACGTTCCGGGTCGGCACCGCGCCCCGCAACTGGGGTTTCATGGGCGACTCGACGGGCGGCTACTGCGCGCTCAAGCTCGCCCTCCAGCACCCCGAGGCGTACGCGGCGGGGGTGGGCCTGTCGGCCGACTACAAGGCGGAGGTGGACCGCGACTCCGGCGACCTCTTCCACGGGGACAGACGCGAGGAGAAGCGCGCCGACCTGCTGTGGAGCCTGGACCACCTGCCGCAGGGCACCTCGTCCTTCCTGGTCACCACGTCCAAGCACGGCGAGACCAACTACCGCGCCACCCGGCGCTTCATCGCGAAGGTGCGCGCCCCCGCCCGCGTCTCGTCGATCACGCTCGACACGGGCGGCCACAACTTCAACACCTGGCGGCGGGAGATCCCGCCGGCGCTGGCGTGGCTGAGCGGGAGGCTGGGGGGCGAGTGAGGGGCGGGGGCCGAAGACCGCCGGCTCACTTGCGGCCCCGCTCCCCGACCCGCTCGACGCGCTCGACCCGCTCGACGCGCTCGGTGAGGAAGTCCTCCCAGGTCCGCGTACCGGTCACGGCGTGCTCCAGGGAGAGGTTGTCGCCCGCCCGGTAGGCGCGCCCGGCCTTGCCCGGCACCCGTACCGGCAGCAGGGGGCGCCGCTTGCCCCGGGCGCCGAGATACGTACGGGTCAGGTCCCGCATCCCGTACACCTCCGGCCCCGCCAGATCCGCCACCCGCCCGGCGGGCTCGCCCAGGGTCAGCTCGACGAGCCGGGCGGCGACCTCGCGCGCGTCGACGGGCTGGAGGCGCATGCCCGGGACGGGGACCACCGGAAGCTTGGCCATCTTCTCCATCATGGTCAGCACCAGGTCGTGGAACTGGGCCGCCCGCAGCGTCGTCCACGGGATGCCGGACTCCTCCACGGCCCGCTCGGCGCCGAGCTTGGCCCGGAAGTAGCCGAGCGGGACGGTGTCGGCGCCGATGACGGAGATGTACACGAGGTGCTTGACCCCGGCGCGGGAGGCGGCCGCGACGAGGTTGCGGGTCGCCAGGTCGTCGCCCTTGGGCCCGCCGGCCAGATGCAGCACGGTGTCGACCCCGTCCAGGGCGTCCTCGATCCCCGCCCCGGCGAGCAGATCGCAGGCGACGTACGCGACACCGCTGTCATCGCTCCGCCGCGCATTCCGGCTCAGCACCCGCACCTCGCGCCCGGCCCCCCGCACCAGGGGGACGACGATCCGCCCGAGGGTGCCGGTACCACCGGTGACCAGGATGGGAGACGCCATGACCACACACTCCAGAACTCGCTCCACATACCCCGCCCACTTCCAGCGGGGCGAGCCGCGCTTCGGGGCGGCTCTGCTTCTGTGAAACGTGGGGGTGGGGGAACGTGACACGATCCCGGAAGTTTTTTGTGCCGGGGCGGGGTACGCCGGCCGCCGGGCGTGCGGGGGGGGAGTTCCGCTCCTCCGGACCGGTCAGTCGCTCGTCTCCCCCAGCGCCGAGCGCAGCCAGTCCAGCGAGTCCTGGCGCAGCAGCTCGTCCGCGAGACGGATCGCCGTGCCGGTGACGAGGCGGCCTCGGCTGTTGTCGATCCAGCGCTGGGCGTGCCGGTGCCCCTGCGCCAGGTACTCGATGCCCTGGAGCATGCACTCCAGCTTGTCCGCGTCCCTGGCGCAGACGGCCTCGGCCGACTCCTTCGCCTCGTACTCCTCGACGAGCTCCCGGACGGCGAGGGCCAGCACCTCGGGCATTCCCTCGGTCTGGTCGGCCGTGACCGCCCGCGGGTCCGCCGCGCCACCGCCGTACTTCTTGCCGAGGTGATTCACGTCCCCGGTGCGGGACTCCTGCGTGTCGTGCCACACCGCGAGGAAGGCCGCGCGCGCCGGGTCGGCGCCTTCCAGCTTCGCGATGATCGAGGCGATCAGGGAGGTGCGCCAGGAGTGCTCGGCGACGCTCTCCGGATCACGGACGCCGGCCATCCACCATCCGGTACGCCGCGCCTGCTTGAGCGTGCCCGCCTCGTACAGGAAGTGCGCCACCGCGGACAGGTCGGTCACGTCCGCCTCCTTTCACGCCTCTGCGAGGCGGGTCGCGTACTGGATAGCTTCCAGCTCCCGGCGGGTGCGCACCGGGAGTCGGGCACCATCCAACATGACCGGCAGGCGGTCGCGCAGGGCACGTAGGGCCTCGCTGTCCCGCAGCAGGGCGGGGCGGGCGGCGATCAGAGCCCACAGGGAGTGGACGTTCAGAGCGAAGAACCCGTGGCGCGGGGTGAGTCCCCGCACGAGATGAGCCAGGAGCCGGTCGCCCGGCCAGGGTCCGAGGCCATCGGCGATGAAGTCGTCGGAGAGCTGGACATGGGGCGCCTCACCCAGCCAGTACGCCCAGTAGTTGAGATTCGCCGCCTCGCCCGCGTCGTCGGCGAGCGTACGGCTGATGAAGTGTTCCATGCGGTCCGTGTCTCCGTGGCGCGCGGCGACCGCGGCAACGGAACGGCTGTTGAGCCAGCAGCGCAGCCAGTCGTCCGGGCGTTCGGTCCGCTGCTGCCGAGCCAGCCAGTCGGCAGTGTCGGACCGGTCGTCGTAGCCGGCGAGATAGAGGGCCTGACGGCGGAGCAGGAAGTTGCCCGGTCCTCGGGCCCGTTCGGCCGTCTCGCGCATCCGGTCGAAGAACCGTGTGCGTTCGGTCGTGTGTAGGACGGGCCCGCCGGGCACCGGCCCGCGCCTCGGGCGCCTGGGCTCCGGCATGTTCCTGAGCGGTCCGGGAGCCACGCCGCTGAGCGGCCACGCCAGCACTTCGACGAGGTCACGCTGCATCACCCAGGCCCCGAGCGGATCACTGCCGACCGGAGCGGCACGTTCGTGCAAGGCACTGGCCAGAAGAACGTCGGCTTCCATGGCCCGGTCGAGCACTGCCATGACGGCGGGCGTCGCTCCCAGCCGCATGAGGCGATGCCGGTGGACGAGGGTCTGCCCGACCGGCAGGGCGGTCAGCGGGCGGCGCCCGGACTCCCATCCGGCGATGGTGTCAGGGGAGACAGCGAACTCCTCGGCGAGCGCTTCCTGCGTCCATCCCAGGGACTCTCGGACGGTCCGGAACACGTAACCGGAGATGATGCCGCCGCGCGCACGGGAAGTCCGGGGAGTGCTGCCCTTACCGCCGGTCGTGGTGGTGGCCGGGTGGTCTCTCATGGCGCCCCCTTTTTACCGGTTCCCAAGGCCGCCCACCCGTACCCGGGGTCACTTCTGGCAGCCCCTCGGGTTTCATACCGTCGGTGGTGCGACGACGACCACGCAACTCACCGTAGGGGAAAGGGGATTGCCATGAACGGCGGACCACCGGCACGGGTGAACGGGGAACAGCCACTCACCGACTCCACAGAACCGGGCGACCCGGCCCAGTACCGCCCCTGCGAGGTCTGCCACGAGCCGGGGGCCGACACCGTCGTCCGGCTGTTCGTCGCCGGCAGCACCGGCGGTGCCCGCTCCAGCTACGCGCACCGCGGCTGTGCCGGGGCGAGCGAGGCCGGGGTGAGCACGCCGTGCTGAACCCGGCCGGCCGGGCCGTCACGGAGTGGCTCGCCTCCGCGCACCCCGTACCCGCCCAGGCCCGGCGGGAGTTCGACGTGGGCATCGCCCTGGTGCCGACGGGGGTGCGGTTCGACGCGGTCCGCCTGCCCGCCGCGGTCGTCCACGCGGCCGCCGGGAGCGAGGACCCGGACGCCGTGGCCACCTTCCTCGCCCGAGCCCTGGGGGACGGGGCCGTCATCCACGACGCGTACGGCGTCGGCGTCTGGTACTACGCCCTCGTCCCGCCGGGCACGCACAGCCACTGGCAGGTGCCCGGCGCCGAGTGCCTGGGTCCCGGAACCTGGCTCGGCGTGCCCCGCCCGGACCTGACCGCACGGCCCGGCCCGCACTGGGCTCTCCCGCCCAGGGCCGCGGGCACCGTCTGCACGGTCCACGCCGTCACCGACCTGGTGACCCTCGGGCAGGACAGGCTCAGGATGATGCCGAGCACACCGGAGCCGGTCCACGAGCACACCGCGCCCCCGCCCGGGCCGACCCCGGGCACCACCCCGTGACTCCCCGGGCCCGCGCCCGGGCCGACCCCGGGCACCAC
Source organism: Streptomyces sp. NPDC043908 (assembly GCF_056435525.1). Lineage (NCBI taxonomy): Bacteria > Bacillati > Actinomycetota > Actinomycetes > Kitasatosporales > Streptomycetaceae > Streptomyces > Streptomyces sp. NPDC043908. Next base: position 152,307 of record NZ_JBWKEI010000015.1, read on the forward strand.
CCTCTGACCCCCTACGCCGCGAACCCCACATTCGTCACATACTCGTACTGCCCCCACTGCGACCCCAGGTCCTCGATGACGTCCGTCCACGCCCCGTCCAGCGCCTCCGCGTCCGCCTCGGCCCAGGCCGCCACGATGCGGTCCCAGCGGCGGACGTTCATCGTGCGGTACTCCACCATCCGCTGGCGCGGGCGCGGGACCTGGGACTGGTTGAGGGGGTGGAGCTCCACGCGGGTGCCGCCCGCCGCGTTGAGGCGGCGCAGCAGGTGGCGGGCCACGTTGTGCCGACGGACCGTCCAGTACGCGCGGTCGATGCGCTCCAGGTTCGCCGCCGTGGGGGTGCGTCGGCCCGCCAGCCAGGCCTTGACCGTACGGTCGGTGACGGTCAGGCCCGCCTCCCGCGCCGCCGCCCACGCGTGCGGCGTACGCGTCAGGTAGTGCAGCCGCGCCATCAGGCCGCGCTTGACCGTCACCGGCGTCGCGATGCCGCCCGCGAGGGAGTCCAGGACCCGGGACACCGCCTCGCTGCCCTTGACGCCGCGCGCCCCGTACTTGCCGAACTCCTGACTGTGCTCCGGCACTTCAGCCCTCCTCGCCCTGCTCGACCGGCTCGCCCTGGTCGGCCGGGTCGCCCGCCGTGTACGTGTCCTTGACCTTGACCTCCGTCACGCCCCGGCCCTCCGCGAACACCGCACGCCAGTCGCCGATCACATGGAGCTCGTCGGTGCCCATCGCCCGTACCACCGTCAGCCCCTCGTCGTGCGCCTTGTACGCCTTCATCCAGAGGTTGGCGAACGCCTGGGAGCGGATGATGTGCATCCAGTCCGGACGGTACAGCTCCCTGTTGTAGTTGGACTCGCCCATCGTGGAGACGAACTTGGAGTACATCGCCTTCACGTACTCCAGTGTCACCTCGTCCCCGTCCGCGAGCGCCGCGTCCCGCGCGTCCTTGAGGGCGATACGGAACTTCTCCAGCAGGTTCTCCGTCGCCCCGGACGTGAACGACTCGTGGATCTCCGGCGGTTCGCACAGCCCGTACCGCGGTCCCGACAGGCGCTGCAGCAGCCGCAGGGTCGGCTCGGTCACCCACAGCGGGCCGGGCTCGTCGCGGTTGCCGATCGGGTTGGGCAGGACGTCCTCGTGCTCCCACACCGGCGGCGTGATCAGATGCACGCCCGCCCGGCGCCGGTCGTGCGCGAAGCCCGTGGAGTGTTCCAGCTGCCCCAGCGGCAGATGGGTCTTCAGCGCGGAGAGGTACGCGCCGTTGATGTCCAGCGCCGTCACCTCGTGCTCACCCGGGGGCAGCGCGTGCCGCGTCCACTTGGGGCGCGCCTCCCAGATCTGGTCGGCGCCCTTCGCCGTCTGCTTGCGCAGCACGTCCGGGATCCACGGGTGGGCGATGATGTCGTAACGGGCGCCCTTGCGCGTCTCGTCCAGCAGCCGCATCGCGTCCGGGATCGCCCGCTTGACCAGCGCGGCCGTCGCCGCGTCCACATCGCCCCGGTGCTCGGCGAGCGCCGCGCGCACGGCCTGCACGACCAGGTCCGAGGGTTCGGGGCGGGCGGCCTGGAAGGCCCGGCGGGTGGGGGGCTTCGGGGACTTGGGGGGTTGGGGGGGCTCGGGACGCTCGGAGGACGCGGAAGCATCCGGGTGCCGGTTCGTGTGGGGTGCGGGCGGCGGGGTGGAGGCGGTGCTGCCGTTCTCCTCACGAGCGGGGGTACGCGTACGAGAGGGAGCGGGCTGGGTCGCCACCGCCGCCGGGCCTGGGGCAACCGGCTCGGCCACAGGAGCCCGCACACCCGGAGCGGCCGCAGCCCCCGCACCCGGAGCCACGGGGGCCTGCATGCCCGGAGCCGCCCCGGTCCCCGCACCCGGAGCCACAGGAGCCTGTGCGTCCGGAGCCGCCACACCCTCCGCGCCCCCGGTCGCCACCTCCCCGCACTCCCCCGGATCCAGGTGCTGCGCGAACCCCGCCACCCGCTGCCGGGCCGGACGCCCGCACAGCACGCACGGCTCGGGCACGACGAGTTGCTCGACGTCCTCGACGTCCTCGGCGGCGTCAGCTACTTCCGCACCCTCCGTGCCCCCCGTACCCTCGGCGCCGCCCAGCCCCCCGGAAGCGTCGCCGCCCCCGCCCTCACCCGTAGGCACGGCTTCCGCCTCCGCCTCCGTCTCGGACTGCTCCTGTCCATACTCCTCCAGCCGCTCCCGCAGCCCCTCCAGCAGATACGCGTACCGCGTGCGCACCTCGCCCGACGGGTCGCGGCCGGTCTCCCAGCCCGTCACCGTCGACGGGCTGACCCCGAGCGCGCGGGCGACCTGCGCCTTGGACAGGCGCGCGGCCTCGCGCAGCCGCAGGCGCTCCTCGGGCGGCACGAGCGCGGCCTCGGGCCCGACCGAGGCGAGCAGCGAGTCGATCGCGTCGAAGTCGCTCACCGTCCCGCCACCCCGTCCCTCACGTTCACCTTCACGTTCACGTTCGCGTTCCGCCCGCTCCTGCCGCCGCCGCGGCGCGTCCCGGCCGGCAGCGCCTCGCACGCCCGGGTCGGGCCGGCCAGCAGGTCCAGCGGGCCGATCCCATAGTGCGCGGCCAGTACGTCGCAGTCGCGCAGGCTCCACGCGGTGGTGCCCGCCTGACGGCGCGACACCTGGGTCTGCGTCAGGCCGAGCACCTCGGCCAGGTCCCGTTGCGACTGGCCCGTCGCCTGCATCAGCGCCGCGACCGTCAGCCGCAGCGACTCCTCCAACCCCAGTCCCATACGCCCCACCCTACCAACCGGTGATGCGTTTTCCGCATGGGACGGAGGGATAGGGACTAGCCCAGTCGTTCGACGAGGAAGTCCTCCCAGGTGCGCTCGCCCAGCACGGCGGTGCCGTCCAGGGAGAGGTTGTCGCCCGCCCGGTAGGCGCGCCCCGCCTTGCCCGGCAGGGGCACCGGGACCAGCAGCCGACGCGTGTCGCGGGCTTGGAGGTACGTACGGATCAGGTCCCCCATCTCGTACACCTTCGGCCCCGCCAGATCCGGCGCCTGCCCGGTCGGGTCCCCGAGGGCCAACTGCACCAACCGGTCCGCCACATCGCGCGCGTCGACCGGCTGGAAGCGCAGGCCCGCCGGAACGGGGACGACCGGCAACCGGGCCATCTTGCGGCACAACAGCAGGATCAGGTCGTGGAACTGGGCCGCGCGCAGGGCCGTCCACGGGATGCCGGACGCCCGTACCGCCTGTTCGGCGTCCCTCTTCGTACCGAACCAGCCCAGCGGGACGCGGTCCGCGCCGATGACCGAGATGTACACGAGGTGGCGGACCCCGGCCCGTGAGGCGGCGCCGGCCAGGTTGCGGGTGGCCTCGTCGTCGCCCTTGGGGCCGCCGGCCAGGTGCAGCACGATATCGGCGCCCTCGACGGCGAGGTCGATGCCCTCGGGCCGCAGCAGGTCGGTGGCGACGTACTCGACGCCGTCGGCGTCCGGGCGGTCGGCGTCCGGGCGGTCGGCGTCCGGGCGGTCGTGGCGGCTGAGGACGCGCACGCGGTGTCCCGCGTCCAGCAGACGCGGCACGACGTGCCCGCCGAGCGTGCCCGTGCCACCGGTGACCAGGATCGTTGACGTCATCCCTGCTGCTCCTCGGTTCGTTGGACTCCCCCGGGTAGATGAGCAGGTCCGCGGTGATCTACTTCTCTGACACACCGCGCGCGGGCGAGGGGGACCGGAGGAATGCGGCCGATGGACGAGCAGCACGAGAAGCACAGCGACAGCCGGAACGAACCGGGGGCGGAGGCGCAGGCGCAGATACCGACGCAGGCACCGGCTCCGGCATCTGCACAGACGCAGGCACCGGCTCCGGTACGGGCGCAGCCCCAGACCGAGGCACTGCCCCAGACGCAGGCACAGCCACGGACCGAGGAACAGACCGAGGCACAGCCCCAAGCACAGCCCCAGACACAGACACCGGCGCAGACCCAGGCGCTGACCGAGCGCTTCGAGCAGGACCGTTCCCATCTGCGCGCGGTCGCCTACCGCATGCTCGGCTCCCTCAGCGAGGCCGAGGACGCCCTCCAGGACGCCTGGCTGCGCGCGAGCCGCGCCGACATCGGCGAGGTCGAGAACCTCGGCGGCTGGCTGACCACGGTCGTGGCGCGGGTGTGCCTGAACATGCTCCGCACCCGCCGTACCCGGGGCGAGGACCCGCTGGAGGCGGCCGGACCCGACGCGGAGTTCGGCCCGGGCGCTCCCACCGGTGCCCCGGGCGACACGGGCCGGCCCGACCCCGAGCGGGAAGCGGTGATGGCCGACTCCGTCGGGCACGCGCTGCTCGTCGTCCTCGACACGCTCTCCCCGGCGGAGCGCCTCGCCTTCGTCCTGCACGACATGTTCGCCGTACCGTTCGACGAGATCGGCCCGATGATCGAGCGGACCCCGGCCGCGGCCCGCCAGCTCGCCAGCCGCGCCCGCCGCCGCGCCCGGGGTGCCACACCCGCGCCCGGCCCGGACCCCTCGCGCGGACGCCGGCTCGCCGAGGCCTTCCTCGCCGCCACCCGCGACGGCGACTTCGAGGCCCTGGTCACCCTGCTCCACCCCGACGTGGTCCTGCGCGCCGACAAGGCGGTCGTGCCCAGTGCCGAGCCCATCTTCCTGGGCGGCGCGGTCACCGTCGCCAAGGCGGCGATGGCGGCGGTGGGCCGCGCCCGCTTCACCGGAGTGGCCCTGATCGACGGGACCGCCGGCCTCGCCATGGCTCCCTTCGGCCGCCTGCGCGTGGTGCTCCGCTTCACGGTCCTGGACGGAACGATCAGCGAGATCGACGTCGTGGCGGAGCCGGACCGTCTGCGGGAGCTGGAGATCGCGGTGGCGGACGCCTGAGCGTGCGGGGTGGCCGGGCTCGCGGGGAGGCTGCGCGCCCACGCCACCTGGCCGACATGCCACCTGGCCCCCCCACGCCACCCCGCCGCACACGGCACCCGGCGCACGGCGGGAAAGCGGGACAGCGGGACGGCGGGACAGCGGGACGGCCCCGGAGCCGTCCCGCTGCCCCGCCCCGGCTAGGCTCATCGATCATGCACCTCTCGGCCGACGCCCTCCTCTTCGACAGCGACGAGACCCTCGTCTCCAGCATGCGTTCGGTCGTACGGGCGTGGACCGGCTGGGCCGCCTCGTACGGCATGACGCTCCAGGACGTCGCCCGCGTCGAGGTGCACGGCCGCCCGGCCGCCGCGATCGTGGCCGAGCTGCTTCCGGCCGATCAGGTCGCACGGGCCGTGGCCCGCCTGGAGGACGCGGAGGTCGCCGACGCGCTGGCGGGCGGCGTCGAGCCCGTCCCCGGCGCGCCCGGCCTCCTCGCCCAGCTCCCCCCGGACCGCTGGGCGGTGGTGACGTCAGGCACCCGCCGGGTGGCCGAGGCCCGCCTCGGCGGGGTCGGCATCCACCCCCGCCACCTGGTCACGGTCGACGACATCACCCACCACAAGCCCCACCCCGAGCCGTTCCTCCTGGCGGCCGAACGCCTGGGCGTCGACCCGGCCCGCTGCGTGGTCCTCGAGGACGCCCCCGCCGGCCTGGCCTCGGGCCGGGCGGCCGGAATGACGACGATCGCCCTGACCAGGACCCACCCGGCCCACGAACTCGACGCGGACCTCACGATCGAGGACCTCACCTCCGTATCCGTCCGGGCGACACCCACCGGTCTGGAGATCACCGTCGGCCGCCCCGCGCGAACCGACGCGGATCCCACCCGCGCGTAAAAGCCCGGGAATTGGGCGGCCGGGCCGCGGGCGTGCCTTCTTCCCGGTTATCGCGTTGATACGGACATGAATGTCAGTCGAGTTCTCAGTACCGCGATCGCAGGGTCGGCGTTGGTGGCCGCAATGGCGCCGTCCGCTCAGGCGCTCGACATCGGCCGGACCATCAGCGGTGCCGCGCTCACGGCCAGCGCCGCCGGGCGGCAGGTGAAGCCGGTGACCGAAGGGGTGGTCGGGCGCAATCTGGACAAGCGGGTGAACGCCGCCAAGAAGGCGGTCAAGGCCGGCAGCGACGCCGTCGAAGCCGGGCGCGAGCTGACGAGCTGACCGGACCTGGGCAGTGTGTGACGAGACGCGCCCCTGCCTTCCTCCGCCCCCGGGGAATTCCTCCCGAGGGCGGACTTTCCTTTTGTGCGACTTTCATGGCGGGTGGGACATTGTCCGTTGACAGGGACAGCGCGGACCGTAAGGGCGGGGCCGGGTGCGATCTCGCGGACCCCGCGTTCTGGGCGCTCCCCCGCGAGCACCGCCTGGAAGCCTTCGCCCGGCTGAGACAGTTGGAACGGCCCGCCTACTTCGTCGAGCGGGCCGCCGGCCGTGGGCGGCCCGAGCGCGGGTTCTACGCCCTCGTGCGCCACGCCGACGTCGTCGGGGCCAGCCGGCAGGCCGAGGTGTTCGCCAGCGCCCCCGGGGCCACCGCGCCCGAGCCGCCCCGCTGGGTGCGCGCGGTGTTCGGAGACTCCATGGTCAACCTGGACGGGCCGCGCCACGCCCAGTTGCGCCGGGTCGTCTCGCGCGCCTTCACCCCCCGCGTCCTGGCCGACGCCGAGCACGGCATCCGCGAGCTCGCCGCCCGTATCGTCGACGACCTGGTGGCCACCGGGGCCGACGAGTTCGTCTCGGCCGCCGCATCGCGCATGGCCTTCGAGGTCATCTGCGACATGCTCGGCGTGCCCGAGCCGGGCCGCGTCGAGATCGCCCGCCAGGTCGACCGGGCCTCCGAGAACGCCGGTGTCGCCCGTACGCTGCGGGCCCGTGTCCGGGTGCCCGGGCGCGGGCTGCGGGCGCTGGCCCGGATGCAGCTGACCGTCGCGGCACTCGGCCGCGAGCGGCGCCGGCGGCCCACCGGGGACCTCATCTCGGCCCTGGTCGCCGCCGACGTCGACGGACAGGGCCTGAGCACCCGTCAGCTGGGCTCGTTCTTCTCGCTGCTCATGGTCGCGGGCGTGGAGACCACCCGCAACGCCATCGCCCACGCGCTCGCCCTGCTCACCGACCACCCCGAGCAGCGCGAACTGCTCACCGGCGACTTCGAGCGCTACGCGGACGGGGCCGTGGAGGAGATCGTCCGCTTCTCCACCCCCATCATCCAGTTCCGCCGCCATGTGACACGCCCTCACGTCCTGGGCGGGCAGGCGTTCGTCCCCGGCGACCGGGTGATGCTGCTGTACGCCTCCGCCAACCGCGACGAGACCGTCTTCGACCGCCCGGACGCCTTCGACATCACCCGCAAGCCCAACCCGCACCTCGGGTACGGGGGCGGCGGCCCGCACTACTGCCTCGGCGCCCATCTGGCCCGCGTCGAGATCAAGGCCCTGCTGCGCGAACTGCTGAGCCGCCCGCACGCCCTGCGGGCCGTGGGGATGCCCGAGCTGGGGCACTCCAGCTTCGACAACCGCGTACGGGCGCAGCGCTGCGCCTTCACGGCCGAGGAGAGCCGCACGACGCGCTGACCCCGTGAACCCGGCACACCCCGTGCATCCCCCACACCCCGCGCATCCCGCACACCCGAACAGATCATCCGACTTGCGCTAGACGGGTTGCCGCACGCCCATCCGGTACGGACACGCCCACGGATACGGCCCTTCCGGTGATGCCCGGAGTATTCCTATGACGATCTGGTCTTCTCTCCGCATTCCTGTCGAAGGGTTTGTCCGGCATGCACAACATCTCTGGTTCCGTCGCCCGGGCCGCCGTGGTGGCGGGCCTGGTCACGACCCTGGGTACGGCCTACAGCGCGGCCGCCGCCCCAGGCGATCCGGCCGGGGAGCGCGCCTCGGCACAACGGGGCACGGCGGCCGCGCGGCAGGGCGACCGTACGGGCGACACCACCGCCGACTCCGCCTCGGGCCCCCGCGACGACCGCGAAGACCGCGAGAGCGGCGGTTACGGCCACCAGGCCCACCAAACCCACCAGTCCCACCAGGGCCGCGACGACGGCGGGCACCGCGACGACCGCGACGACCACGACGCATACGGCCGTCCCGGTCACCACCACGGGCACGACCACGGCCCCGGATACGACCACGGCGCCGGGCAGGCCCCCGACCACGGGCACGGCACCGGCCACCACCACAGCACCGGCCCCGGCACCCCCCACCGAGGCGACTACGGCGAGGAGCAGCAGGAGCAGGAGCATGGCGGCGACACCCCCCGCCCGCACCCCTCCCACCCCCACCCGCACCACCCGCCGCACCACCCCGCCCCGCACCACCCCAAGCCCGCCCCCAGCCCGCCCACGCACCCCTCCCCCGGCCACACCCCGCCTCCCGGCCACTACACCCCCACGGGTGACGACAGGCCGCCGCAGCACGGCGGGCCCCCGGAGCAGAACACGTACCCGCAGCAGGGGCAGCCGCCGCACCAGGGCACGCCCCCGCAGCCCGGCACGCCGCCCCCCACCACGCCTCCGCAGATGGCGCACACCGGCAGTGACCGGCTTCCGCTCTTCCTCGGGGCGGCCGGCGGCACCCTGCTGATCACCGGTGGAGCCGTGGTGGCGCTGGGCCGGCGCGTGGCCCGGCATCAGCAGACGCAGTAAACCTCCGTTACTTCTGCACGCCGGGCGCGTTTAGCCATGACAACTGCGGCTTTGCGGTGGCCGACGGCCCTCGGGAGCCCTGAAGCGTTGGAACAAACAAGGAGAACTTGATGTCTCGTATCGCGAAGACCGTCGCCGTCCTCGCCGGAACGGGCGCGGTGGCGCTGAGCGGTGCCGGCATGGCCACGGCCGACGCGGGGGCGCACGGCGAAGCGTCGAACTCCCCGGGTGTGCTGTCCGGCAACCTGCTCCAGGTCCCGATCCACGTGCCGGTCAACCTGTGCGGCAACACCATCAACGTGATCGGCCTGCTGAACCCGGTGTTCGGCAACCACTGCGAGAACCAGAGCGGCCACCACGGCGACCACCACGGGCGCCACGGCGGCAGCTACGGGCACTGAGCCGGGCCGTCCTCGACGGCTCGGCCCATGAGCGGACGGCCCCCGGGTTCTCCCGGGGGCCGTCCGTGTGTCCGCCGCGCGCGGCGGGCGCCGCCCGGGCCACAGTCGGCGTACTTGTAGCTCTGCCACAGTCGGCGTACTTGTAGCTCTTGCCTCAGTCGGCGTACTTGTAGATCTTGCTGTGGTCCAGGAGCGCCGCCGGGGTGGTGTGCCACGGGGGCATCCGCTCGTTGAGGGCGGCCACCCGCCCGCGCTGGGGGTCGTCGCGGCCCGGCGGCCGGGCGGGGCGGTAGCCCGACTTGGGGTGGCGGGCCTGCCAGCGGGACCAGATGAGGTCGACGAAGGCGTGGTGGAGCCAGAACACCGGGTCGTTGACGGCCCCGCCGCCGATCATGGTGCCGCCGATCCAGCGGTGCACCCGGTTGTGGGTGCGCATGGTGTCGGTGCGCGTGCCGTCCGTCCAGCCCTCCATCTTGTTGCGGAAACCGGTGGGGCTGAGCGAGTTCCACGGCGCGACGTCGTAGACGGAGTCGGCGAGCGCCCGGTTGAGGTCCTCGCGCGGCGGCAGGTCCATCCGGCCGCCGCGGCCGTGGGCGTTGGCGAGGTCGCGGGTGAGGAAGGGGTCCTCGGTCACTGCGGTCTCGATCGTCCAGTTGCCGTGCCGGTGGGCGAAGGGCCCGGTCGTCACCTGGAGGTCCTCGCCGCGCCCGGTGCCGCCCATGAAGTCCTCGGCCCACAGCGACGACGAGGGCGAGTTGTCGCGCGTCCAGTCCCAGTACGGGACCGTCACCTTCGGGTTGACCTTGCGCAGTTCGTTCTCGAAGTCCAGCAGGAAGCGGCGGTGCCAGGGCAGGAAGGACGGCGCCATGTGGGCGACGCGCAGGCCCTCGTCCCCGTCGCCGACGAAGTACTCGATGTGCGTGCGCACGAACCGGTCGTACCGGCCCCGGCGCTTGAGCTCCAGGACGGCGTTGACGAAGGCCCGCTTCTCGGCCTTCGTGAGGTTCTTCTGGTTCTTGCGGATGTACACCATGCGGGTTGTCTCACCTGGCCTGTCGGGTGCGGGGTCACTTGCCGTGGAGCGGGGTCTCGGCCAGGCGGGCGGGCCCCAGGGCGTCGACGGCCGCGCGGACGGCCTCCAGCGGCGTGGCGTACGAGGTGTAGTGGTCCATCGCGCTGATGTACGTGCCGTCCGCGCGGCGCATCAGATGCAGCCGGCGGCCGTCGATGAGCGCCTCGAACCCCGTCCCGGCGGCGCTGGTGCCACCGGGCCCGGCGTGCGGGAGCACCGCGAGGGTGCCGGGCGGGCGCTCGGGCAGGCGGCCGGTCGCCGCGGCGGTCGCCTGCGCGTGCACGTCGGCGAGGACGGTGCGGCCCTGGATGCGCCGGCCCCGGTAGTTCTCGTCGAACGCGAAGGGCAGGCCGCTGTCCTGGGACCCCTTGTCGTCGGTGCCGGTCCAGGTGTCGGCCGGATCGGCCGGGCCGGTTCCGGTGCGCTGGGCGGCGTCGATCCGGGCGAGGGTGCCGCCGGTGAAGCCGACGACCGACAGGGTGAACAGTCCGCGCAGCACATTGCGGCGGGTGGAGGCGGGGGCGGTCCAGTGCGGGCGGCGGGGCCGGAACAGGCCGGCGCGGCGCCTCGGTACCGGGTCTTCGGTGATCACAGGGTCTCCGTTCTGCCCGGGGGCCGACCAGGTGCGTACGGGCCGGGGCTGATCGTTCACAAGGGGGCATTCGGGACAACGAGACCGGCCGGAAACCGTTCCGGTCGAGATTGATCAATTGGCGTCGGATCCGGCAATCGGCCGTGACGTCCGGGGCGGCCGGTCGTTGGAGCGGGTAGGGCAGAGGAGAATGAACGCCTGCCGGGGTCCCGGAAGTCATCACACTTCCGGGGCCTTGGTCTTTACCCGGCCGTGGCGGGCGGCGAGGTCTCCCCCCTTCCCCCGGATGGCGCGCGGCCCGGACGCGTGCCCGGCGAGGCCCCTTCTGACGGCTGCGGGCCCTTCTGACGGCCCGGCACCTGACAGCCCGGCACTCGGTGACCCTGTGTCCGAGCGGCCCGGCCGGTGGCCGGCTGACGGTCCGACAGCCCCCGACACTCACTTGCAGTAGCGGCGCGCTCGCTCAGCGCGACAAGTCCACATGATCGGATTAGCGTCCTAGGTGTCCGTGTTCACCACCTCAGGAGCACCGAAAATGACGTTTCGTCAGATAGCTGTAGTCGCCGCCCTGTCCGCCGTGGCGATCCTCCCGGTCGCAGGCGCCGCCCAGGCAGCGCCCCAGACGGCCCGTACCCCGGCATCGGCGGCACTCTCGTGCGGGTACGGCGACCACTGCAACGACAAGGACCACCGGGACCACGGCCGCTACGACAACGGTGGCAGCTACGGCCACGAGGGCCGCGACGACCACCACGGCCGTTACGACCACAACGGCCGTGACGACTACCGGCACCACGAGGGTCTCCTCGGTGTGCTGGGGTGGCTGCTCTAGCTCCCGGCCGGTCGGCACATGAGAACGGCGTGTGCCGCGGACCTCCCGTCCGCGGCACACGCCGTTTCCGTACGCTCCCCTGCCTCGGGGACCGGTCGGCGACTACCCGCGCAGGCGGCTGACCGGCAGAACACAGTGCCCCGCACCGGTGAGCGTCCGCTCATCGCCGACGAAGGCCCGCATCGCCTCCTCGGTGAGCCGGGCGCCCGGGACCGCCTCGGGCCAGGCTCGGGTGGTGAAGATGAAATGCGCGGCGCCCTCGGCCCTGGCGGCCTCCATCCACTCGGGGGGCGTGACGCACTGGACGCGAAGCTGAGGCAGCGTCAGGGTCACCTGGCCGCCCTCCAGCAGGAGCGTCATCGGCAGCCGCGCCCCGTGGGCGGCGTCGTGGACGGTCCCGGCCGGGATGCCGATCCCCTCAAGCAGTTCCCGGACGGCCGCCTCGGCGCCCTCGGCACCGCCCTCGCCGTCACCGAGCGGGTACACCATGAGAAAGGCCACGTCGCGGTCCTCCTCGAAGTGCGGGCCGCTCCACGCGAGCAGGGAGAGCGTGCCCAACTGGGCGGTCCTGGCAGGGCTTGCGGCACTGGTAGCTGAGGTCATGCCGGGACTCTAGCGACATGAGGGGGACACCAGGAACAAAGGCCACTCGTTAGGGCGAATCGGATTGCGCCGCGCTCCGGCGCCCGGTTGTCCGGCCGCCGTCCCTTCCGGCTCGGCCCCGCGCCGCCGGCTCCGTCGGGTCCCATCCCGGGCACCGGGACCGTCGGCGCTCCCAGGATTCCCTCACCGAAATTCCGCAATTCGCCCCCCATACGGCGAAATACCGCCTCGTGTTCCCGCGAGGGAAACGCGCCGCTTTTCGCTTTCGTCAGTGGGGGATCGGAAGGCCGCCGAGAAGGGCCCCCGGGCCGATGCCATTGGTCTTGTTCGCGCTGCCCGTGGCCTGGGAGACCGTGTGGAACAGGGAGTCCTTGCTGTGCGGGTCGAGGGCGTCGGTCTGGACGACCGTCGGCGGCGCGGGGTTGGTCAGGGCCTCGTTCGCCAGCGTCTCCACACCGCCGTTGAGGCTGGTGGGGACCGGGCTGCCGCCCATGCCGCCGGCCGCGAACGCCGAACCCGCGGACCCCACCACCGCCAGCGAACCGGCTACGACCGCGGCGACCTTCATCGGCTTCATCATCATGTCCTTCCGGTGGCGACATTCCGTCGCGGTTCACTGATTGCGTGTGCGCCTCTGCGCCCTGGGGAAGTGGCACGCGCTTCCTCTTGGCTAACGACCCCCCGGCCCGAGGGAAACCCAGCAATCCGGCAAACGTCGCCGGACCACTCGTACGAAGTGGGCCGCACTGGTGCCCTTACTGGAAAGATCCTCGTATCAGCATCCTGTAGGCATCGAGCCCCCGCCCAGGGGGCCAGTCCCCGAAAACGGCGAAACCGCCCTTTCCCCGCGGGGGAGGGCGGTCCGCACACGGCCCGGCCGTGCTGAGGCGACGCGAGGGCGCGTCAGTCGTTCTTGCACTCGATGCCGAACGCCGGGTTCAGCAGCCCGATGATGTCGATGCTGTTGCCGCAGAGGTTGATCGGCACGTGCACCGGCACCTGGAGGAGGTTGCCGGACAGGACGCCCGGGGAGTTGGTCGCCGCGCCTCCCGCGTGGGCGTCGGCGGCGGCGACACCGGCACCGCCGGCGACGGCCGCGGCGGCAGCGGCGGAGAGGGCGAGAGCCTTGGCGGTACGCGACATGAAGAAGCGCTCCTCTTGATGGGGGACGGTGGCCGGGCGTTGTCGCCCGGCCTGTCTGTCAACGCAGGTCAAAGGCCCCGAGTTGTGGCCCGACTGGGTGAACTCAGTCGTTCTTGCACTCGTTGCCGAAGGCGGGGTTCAGCAGCGCGATCACGTTGACGGTGTTGCCGCAGAAGTTGACCGGCACGTGCACCGGCACCTGGAGGAGGTTGCCGGACAGGACGCCCGGGGAGTTGTGCGCCTGACCCGACGCGTGGCTGTCGGCGGACGAGACACCGGCGCCGAGAGCCACGACGGCGGCGCTCGTGCCCGCCATCGCCACGGACTTGACCATTCGCTTCATCACTTTTTCCTTTCAGGGCAAAGATGAGGCACTTCCCTCAACGAGGCGGTTGACGACTGGATACGGATGATCACCCGATGGGACACTCCGAAACACATTCATGACGATCCCCGGCGGCAAATACGGCTACAGTTGCTGCCCACCCATTGCCCACGTGAAACAGCAGTGCGCCGGAGGCTCGGCCATCCGGCTCAGCAATGCGGAATTGAGTGGCCGACCCGGGGGAACGACACCCGTTCGGCGGGCCGCTTATACGAATACCTTCCCATGGGCGGAGTGACCTCGCGTGCAGCCGCAATTCCCCGACACCGGACCGGAAACCCGGCCCGCGCCGCACCTCCCGCATTCCCCGCGCCCCCCGCACGTCCTGCACCTGGTGCAGCCCGTCGACGGCGGGGTGGCCCGGGTCGTCGCCGACCTGGTGCGCGATCAGCTGCGGTGCGGGATGCGGGTGTCGGTGGCCTGTCCGGGCGGGCGCCTGGGCGCCGAGGCGGCCCGGCTCGGCGCCGACACGTACGCCTGGGAGGCGACCCGCTCCCCCGGGCCCGGCCTGCCCGGCGAGACCGTACGGGCCGCGCGCCTGATCCGCCGGCTCCGGCCCGACGTCGTGCACGCGCACAGCGCCAAGGCCGGGGTGGCGGCGCGGCTCGCGGTGCGCGGCCGGGTGCCGACCGTCTTCCAGCCGCACGCCTGGTCGTTCGAGGCCGTCACCGGCCCCCTCGCGCTCGCCTCGCGCGCCTGGGAGCGGGCGGCGGTGCGCTGGACCGCGCGCCTGGTGTGCGTCAGCGAGGGCGAGCTGCGCACCGGCGAGCGGGCCGGGGTGCGCGGGCCCTCGGTGGTCGTCCCCAACGGCGTCGACCTCACCCGCCACCGCCCGCCCGCGCCCGGCGAGGACGTACGCGCCCCGCTGGCCGCCCTGCGGGAAGTGGACGCGCACGCGCCCCTGGTGGTGTGCGTGGGGCGGCTGTGCCGGCAGAAGGGCCAGGACGTGCTGCTGGAGGCCTGGCGGGAGCTGTCGGGCGAACTGCCCGCCGCCCGCCTGGTCCTGGTGGGCGAGGGCCCCGACGAGGCGGCCCTGCGCGCGGCGGCGCCCGCGTCCGTCCTGTTCGCCGGGGCGGTCGAGGACCCCACCGGTTGGTACCGGGCCGCCGACGTCGTGGTGCTGCCCTCGCGCTGGGAGGGCATGGCGCTGGCCCCCCTGGAGGCGATGGCCTGCCAGAAACCCGTCGTCGTTACTGATGTGGGCGGCTCGTCCCAGAGCCTGCCGCCCGGGCACGCCCCGCTCTGCCTCGTCCCGCCGGACAGCCCGCGGGCGCTGGCCCGGGCCGTCGGCGCTCTGCTCCGCGACGCGCCGCTGCGCGACACCCTGGGCCACCAGGGCCACCAGCACGTGACCACCACCCACGATGTGCGCCGGACGGCGGAAGCGATCGCGGACCTCTACCGCGAACTGACCGGCGCCCGGCGCTCCGAGTGCAGGGAACCCACCTTCAAGTGACTGCGGACAACACCGTTCCCTCCCCCAAAGGGGGCGTTCCTTCCCCGGCGGGTCCGCGCCGGGGCGGCGCGGCCGCGGCGGGATCCGTCTCGACGGTGGCGGCGCCCGGCCGGACGCCCGTCCCGCCGCCGCTGCCGGTGCGGCGCGCGCCCCGGCCGCGTACGGACGCCGCCCTGATGGCCGTGGACGCCTGCGCGGTCCTGCTCGCGGCGGCGGCGGGCGGCGCGGAGCAGGCGCGGACGGCCACCGCCGCGCTGGTCCTGGGCGTGCTGGTCCTGCACGGGCACGCCGGGCTGTACCGGCCGGGCGCCCTCGCCGCCGCGCGCGGCGCCCTGGAGGAGGTGCCCGCGCTCGCGTTCCGGGCGGCCGTGGCGTGGTGCGTGCTGGCGGCCGTGCTCCCGGGGCCCGCGCTCGCGCTGCCGGTGCTGGCCGCCTCCTGCGCCGTACAGACGGGAGCGAGCACGGCCGGGCGCTCCGCCGCGTACGCGCTGCGCCGGTGGCGCGCCGCCCGCGCGCCGCGCCCGGCCCTCGTGGTGGGCCCGGCGGGCGCGCTGCGGCTGACCGCGGCGCTCGGACGCCGCCCGAGCGGCGGGATCCGCCCGGTCGGGGTGGTGGTGCCGCAGTTCCAGCCGGTGCCCGAACCGGTCGGGGTGCCGGTGCTGCGCACCATCGAGGAGGTGCAGCGCGCGGTCATCCAGAACGGCGTCCGCGACGTGCTGTTCACCGACGCCGACGCCGCCGACCCCACCCTGCTGCTGCGCCAGCTGGAGAGCTGGGGCTGCGCCCTGTGGTACGTCGACACCCGCGCCCCGGGCGTGGCCGGACGGGCGGTGCGGGGCGAGGAGCTCGCCGGGTTCCCGGTGCGCCGGGTGCAGGCGGCCGGGGTGCGCCGCCCGGGGTTCGCCGTCAAGCGGGTCCTGGACCTGTGTGTGGCGGTGCCCGCCCTGCTGCTGGCCTCACCGGTGCTGGTGGTGTGCGCGCTGCTGCTGCGCGCCGGCGACGGGCCCGGCGTGGTCTTCCGCCAGGAGCGCGTGGGCCGCGACGGGCGCCCCTTCACCCTGTGCAAGTTCCGTACGCTGCGCCCCGCCGACGCCCACGAGGCCGCCACCCGCTGGAGCGTCGCGGACGACGAGCGCATCGGCCGCACCGGCCACTTCATGCGGCTGACGTCGCTGGACGAGCTGCTGAACCTGTGGAACGTGGTGCGCGGCGACATGAGCCTGGTCGGCCCGCGCCCCGAACGGCCCTACTTCGTCGCCCAGTTCGGCCAGTCCCATCCCGGATACTGGGCCCGCCACCGCATGCCCGCCGGCATCACGGGCCTGGCCCAGGTGGAGGGCCTGCGCGGCGACACCTCCATCGAGGACCGGGCCCGGTACGACAACTACTACATCGACCACTGGTCGCCCTGGCAGGACGTGTGCGTGCTGCTGCGCACCGTGGCGTCCCTGGCGCGTCCGACAGGGAGCTGACGATGAGCCGGAACGCGGCGGCGCCGCCCCGCACCACCGCCCCGCCCCTGCGGGCCCCGCACCCGGCCGTGCGCCGCCGTCTGCACCTGCTGCCGCTGCTCGCCGTCCTCGTCCTGCTCGCCGCGCCGCCGCCCGGCGGCGCGGGCGGCGAGGGAACGGGCACCGGAACACCCGCCGACGCGGCCTGCGCCGTCCTCGCGCTGTGGGCGCTGGGCTCCTCGCTCCGGTCCGGGGCGCGCCCCCTGGCCCCGGCCGCCGCGGGCCTGTTCGGCGCCGCCGCCGCGGGGATCGCGGTGGCCGCCGCCGGGGCCGGCGAGGCCGGGGAGGCGCTCGCCGGGCTGGCCCGCTATCTGGAGGTCTTCGTCCTCGTACCGGTCTCGGTGCTCCTGCTGGTGCGCGACCGCCGCGACTTCACGGTCGTCGCCTGGGCGCTGGTGGCGCTCGCCCTGGCCGAGGGCGCGGTGGGGGTGCACCAGTACGCCACCGCCACCGGCGCCTCCTACATGGGCGAGGACATCCGCGCCGTCGGCACGTTCGGCGCCTCCGACATCATGGGCATGGCGACCGTCGTCGCCCTCGGGCTGGTGTGCGCGGTGGGCCTCGCGCTCGCGCCCGACGCCCGCGCGGGCCGCGCCCAGCGCCCGGTGGCGCTGGTGTGCGCGGCCGCGCTGCTGCTCCCCCTCACCCTCTCCTTCAGCCGCGGCGCCTGGATCGCCACCGCCGTCACCTGCGCGGCGCTGCTCCTGCTGGCGGGCGTGCGGCGGGCGGTGACGGTCGCGGCGGCCGTCCTCGCCCTCGCCGTGGTCGTCGTCGGCGGCGCCGGAGCCGGGACCGCACTCCTCCAGGAACGCCTCACCAGCATCACCCGCGTCACCGACGCCCCCGACCAGTCCGTCACCGACCGGTACACCCTGTGGAGCGCCGCCGCCGCGATGTGGCGCGAGGCGCCCCTAACCGGCGTCGGCCTCAAGGGCTTCCCCGCCCACCGCGACAGCCACGCCCCCCTCGCCCTGTCCTCCGGCAGCGACACCGCGGGCGCGGGCGCCGCCTTCCGCCGCCAGCCGCTGCTCTCCCCGCACAACATGTACCTCCTGGTCCTGAGCGAGCAGGGGCTGGTGGGGGTGTGCACGCTGGTCGCCGGGTGGGCCGCGCTCCTCGTCGCCGCCCTGCGCCGGCTGTACGCGGCGGCCGCGGGCCGCCGCCGCGACCGGGACTGCGGTCTCGCCGCCACCGGCCTGCTCCTGTGGCTCCTGGTCAACTTCTTCTACGGAGACATCGGCGGCCCCTCCACCGTCCTGACCGCCCTCGCGCTCGGCCTCGCCGCCTGGTGGGCCCTCGCCCCGCACGGCGACGCCGTACCCGAAGAGGCCGTACGGCGATGAGCGACGCCTCCCCCACCGCGCCGGGCCCGGTACCGGCCCACCGCCAGGACAGCGGTCCCGCCCCGGAGCCGAACTCCGGCGGGTTCCTGGCGCGGGCCGCCGCCGTCACCGCCGCGCTCACGGTCGCGGGCGCGGTCCTCGGGCTGCTGCGCGACCGGACGTTCGCGCACGTCTTCGGCGCGGGCCCCGACACCGACGCGTTCCTGGTGGCCTGGACGGTGCCGGAGGTCGCGGCCACCCTCCTCATCGAGGACGGGCTCGCGCTGGTGCTCGTCCCCGCGTTCAGCCTCGCCGCCCTGCGGCGCGACCGGGGCGGCCCCGACCCGGTGCGGGCCCTGGTCGCCGCCACCCTCCCCCGGCTGCTGGCGGCCCTCGCGGCGGCCGCGGCGCTGCTGGCGGCGGCGGCGCCCGCCCTGGTGGACCTGCTGGCGCCCGGGCTGCCCGAGCGGGCCCTGGCGGTGGACTGCACCCGCGCCACCGCGACCTGCGCCCTCACCTTCGGCCTCGCCGGCTACTGCAGCGCCGCGCTGCGCGGCCACGCCCGCTTCCTCGCCCCCGCGACGATCTACGTGGCGTACAACACCGGCATCATCACCGTGCTGCTGGTGTGCGGCCGCGCCTGGGGCGTACGGGCGGCGGCGGCCGGGGTCGCGGTGGGCGGCGCCCTGATGGTCGCGGCCCAGGTGCCGTCGCTGTGGCGGGGGATGCGGCGCACCGGACGGCGCGGGGCGCGGTGGCGCGACCCCGGCCCCGTCGGGGACGCTTCCCACGGCCGGGGCGATCCCGGCGGCGACCGGCGGTCCGGCGCCCGCCGCACACTGCGGCGACATGGCGGCGGGCACCACGGGCGCGGCCCGCGCACCATCCCCGGGCAGCGCACACCGGCGAAGCGGCCGGGGCGGCCCGGGGAAGCGGCCGGCGCCGTGCGCCTGGCCATGGTCGCCCCCGTCGTCGTCTTCGCGCTCGGCCGCCAGTGCCAGACCCTCATCGAGCGCCACCTCGCGGCCCCGCTGCCCGCCGGAGCGATCTCGCACCTCAACTACGCCCAGAAAGTGGCGCAGATGCCGATGGTGCTCTCCCTGATGCTGTGCACGGTCACCTTCCCCGTGGTCGCCCGGGCGCTGGCCGCGGGCGACACCGAGCGGGCCCGCCGCCGCGTCGAGGGCGATCTGCTGGTGGCGGGCGCGATCGTGCTGCTCGGCGGCGCCGTCGTCGTCGGCTGCGCCCCGCAGATCGTCGAAGTGCTCTTCCAGCGCGGCGCGTTCGGGCCCGCCGACACCGCCGCCACCGCCGCCGTGATGCGCGTGTACGCGCTGGGCCTGCTCGCCCAGACCATGGTGGGCGTCCTGGTCCGCTCCTTCTTCTCCGCGGCCCGCCCCACCTGGTACCCGGCCGCCACCATGCTGGTGTGCCTGGCGGTGACGGCCGGCGCCGGGGCGTGGGCGGCGCCCCAGTGGGGGGCGCGCGGCATCGCCGCCGCCAACGCCCTCGGCATCGCCTGCGGCGCGCTGCTGCTGTTCGCCGGCGCGGGCCGCCGCCCGGTCGGCCTCGCCCGGCTCCGCGTCGGCGGCGAACTGCTGAAGCTCACCGCGGCCGGGGCGGGGGCCGCCACCACCTGCTGGTGGTGCGCGGCCCGTGTCGCCGACCCGGCCGCGGCGCTCGCCGCCGGCTCCCTCGCGGCCACGGCCGCCTTCCCCGTGCTGGCCCGCGCCGCCCGCGTCCGCGGCTTCGCGCCGCTGACGCTGCTGCGGGCGCTGTCGCGCCCGCTGACCCGCCCCCTGACCCGAAGGCCGAGGCATGCCCGTTGACACCCCCGCCCTGTGGGCGGCGATGTACCACTCGGTCGGCGCCCGCGCCGACGCCCGCGAGGACGACCCGTACGGCATCACCGTCACCCCCCGCCGCCTGGAGCGGCAACTGCGCTGGCTGCGCGCCCGGGGGTTGCTCGGCGTCGGCATGGCCCAGCTGCTGCGGTCCCGCGCCGCCGGCGGCGGCACCCGTCTGGTGGGCCTCACCTTCGACGACGGGTACGCCGACTTCACCGAGGAGGCGCTGCCGCTGCTGCGCCGCTACGACTGCACGGCCACCGTCTTCGCCCTGCCCGGACACCTGGGCGGCACCAACGACTGGGACCCGCTCGGCCCGCGCCGCCCGCTCCTGGACGAGGAGGGCCTGCGGCGCGCCGTGACGTGGGGCATGGAGATCGGCTCGCACGGCCTGCTCCACACCGACCTCACCACCGCCGACGACGACACCCTGCGCCGCGAGACCGCGGAGAGCCGCGCCCTGCTGCGCGCGCTGACCGGCCGGGACGTGCCGGGGTTCTGCTACCCGTACGGCCGCTGCGACCAGCGGGCCCTCGACGCGGTGCGCGCGGCGGGCTACAGCTATGCCTGCGCCATCGACCCCGGCCCCCTGACCGGGCGTTACGCACTGCCGCGCGTCCACATCGGCGAGGGCGACACCAGCTGGCGGCTGCACCTCAAACGCCGGCTGCACCGCTGGCGGCGCCGCCCGCCCGGCGACGGCCCGGGCGCCGGCTTCCTGCCCGAGGACCGCCCGGCCCCCCTCGCCCCGCCCCGCCGCCCCCAGGACGGCAACAGCCCCGGAACCGCCCCCGAGGAACCGGCCGCGAGCCGTCCGGCGCCGGACCAGGAGGCACGGTGAGAGTCCTGCACGTCATCACCGGCCTCGGCGTCGGCGGCGCCGAACAGCAACTGCGCCTGCTCATCGGCGCGTTGCCCGCCTCCTGCGAGGTCGTCACCCTCACCAACCCCGGGGCCGTCGCCGAGGGCCTGACCGCCGACGGCGTACGGGTGCACCACCTCGGCATGGCCGGCAACCGCGACCTGAGCGCCCTGCCGCGCCTGACCCGCCTGATCCGCCGCGGCCGTTACGACCTGGTCCACACCCACCTCTACCGCGCCTGCCTGTACGGGCGGGCCGCCGCCCGCCTCGCCGGCGTCCGTACGGTCGTGGCCACCGAGCACTCGCTGGGCGCCGCCACCATCGAGGGCCGCCCGCTCGGCGCCGGGGTGCGCGCCCTGTACCTGGCCTCCGAACGCCTGGGCACCTCCACGGTCGCCGTGTCCGCGACGATCGCCCGGCGGCTGCGCGAGTGGGGCGTCCCCGCCCGCCGCATCCACGTGGTGCCCAACGGCATCGACGCGGACCGCTTCCGCTTCGACCCGCTGCTGCGGGCCCGCGCCCGCACCCTGCTCGCCCTGCCGCACGACGCCTTCGTGATCGGCGGGGTGGGCCGCCTGGTCGCGGGCAAGCGCTTCGACGTCCTCATCCGGTCCCTGCCCCATCTGCCCGGCGCGCGTCTGCTCCTGGTGGGCGGCGGCGAGCAGGAGACGGCGCTGCGGGCGCTGGCGGCGCGGCTGGGCGTGGCCGGGCGGGTGTGCTTCGCGGGCGAGTGCGCGTACGAGGGCGGCGGCGGGGGCCTGGACCTGCCCGCCCTGCTCGCCGCGGCGGACGTCCTGGCCTCGCCGTCGGCCGACGAGGCCTTCGGCCTGGCGGTGGTGGAGGCGCTGGCGGCGGGCCTGCCCGTCGTCTACGCGACCTGCCCCGCCGTCGACGACCTGCCCCCCGGCCAGGCGCCGGGCGCGGTACGGGCCGACCCGGCGGGCTTCCTCACCGCGCTGCGGGCCGCGAGCCAGGCACCGCCCGGCCGCCTGCCCGTGCCCCCGGCCGTCGCGCACTACACGATCGCCGCCTCGGCGGCCCGTCTGACGGCCGTCTACGAGGCCGCCCTGCACAGCACGACCCCCGTCCTCGGCAGACAGCACCCGCCCCTCGCCGCGAACGCCCCGGCCACCCCCGACGCCCCGGACCTCTCGGCCCGCACCGACACCCCGGACCCCACCAACACCCCGGTCCCCTCAGCCCCGTCAGACCCCTCAGACCCCTCAGACCCGTCAGTCACGTCAGGAGTGAGCGCACGATGAGCCGATCCCCCAGCCCCTGGCGCCGGATGCAGTCGCACCCCGCTGCCCGGCCGCTGCCGAGGTGGTGGCCGCTGCCGGTGTGCGCGCTGCTCGGCGCGGCCGCGGGCGGTGTGTACGGGCTGGCCCGGCCCGCCGAGTACTCCGCGACCAGTTATGTCGTGGTGACCCCCACCGGCACGTCGGACCCGGCGACGGCCCTCGGCTTCGCCCAGGCGTACGGGCGGGTCGCCACCCAGGTCGCGGTGGTCGGCGACGCGCAGACCTGGGCCGGGGTGCCCGCCGACACGATCCGCCGCAAGGTGCAGACGGCGACCTCCCCGGACGCGCCGATGATCGCCATCACCGGCACCTCGGAGCGGCCGGCCGAGGCCGCCGACATCGCCAACGCGGTGGCCCGCTCGCTCACCGTCAACGGCGCGCACACCGAGGCCAGTACGGGCGTGCGCCTGGTGCAGTTCTCGCGAGCGGCCCGCCCCGTCGATCCCTCCTCGGCGTCCCCCTCCCTGACCGCGCTGGTGGGAGGCTGCGCCGGTGGCCTGACCGGGGGTCTCGTCCTGCTCGTCCGGCCCGCCCGGCGCGAGCCCGCGCCCGTACCGGCGCCCGCCCTGCCCGTCGGCGCGCCCTACGGGGGCGCCCGGTGACGGTCACGACGGCCCGGGACACCGCCCTGGTGGCCGAGGTGTGCACGGACAGCGGCCGCTTCGCGGGGCTGGCGCGCGAGTGGCGGGACCTGCACGGCCGCTGCCGCACGGCCACCCCCTTCCAGAGCCACGCCTGGCTGCACTCGTGGTGGACGTCGTACGGCGTGAGCGGCAGGCTGCGCCTGGTGCTGGTGCGCCGGGACGGCGAACTCGTCGCCGCGGCCCCGCTGATGCTGGTCTTCCGGCCCTTCCGCACCCTGGTGCCGCTGGGCGGCGCGATCACCGACTTCACCGACGTGCTGCTGGACGACTCCTGCGCGCCGCAGGCGGCGCGGACGCTGGTGGCCGCGGTGCGGGAGGCGGCGGGCGGCGCGCTGGTGGACCTGCACGAGGTACGGCCGGGCAGCGCGGCCGAACTGCTGCTGGCCCACTGGCCCGGCCTGAGCGCCCGCCTGCCGGACTCGGTGTGCCTGGAGCTCCCGGCCGCCCCCCTGGACGAGCTGCTGGCCCGCCTCCCCTCGAAGGCGGCCCAGCGGGTACGCGCCAAACTCCGCAGGATCGACGCGCTCGCGGTGGACGAGCGGGCGGTGGCGCCCGGGGAGGTCCCCGCCGCCCTCGACACCCTGCTCACCCTGCACCGGTTGCAGTGGCGCGGGCGCGGGGTGACCCGCGAGCACCTGCGCTCCCGGTTCGCCGAACACCTGGACCGCGCGGCGCGGCTGATGGTGGCTCAGGGCGAGGCGGTGCTCACCGAGTTCCGCCTGGACGGCACGGTGGTGGCCTGCGACCTCACCCTCCAGTCCCCGTCCCTGTCGGGCGGCTACCTCTACGGCGCCCACCCCGTCCTGCGCGCGCACAAGGTCGACGTGGCCACGATGCTGCTGCGCACCTCCGCCCGCCGCCTGGACGGCAGTGGCCGCGCCGTACTGAGCATGCTGCGCGGCTCCGAGACGTACAAGGGCCACTGGCGCCCCGGCACGGTCCGCAACGAGCGCTTCCTGCTGGCCCACGGCACCCGCGCGGCCCCCCTGCTGTGGTGGTGCGCGGGATACCTGCGGGCGCGGCGCCGGGCGGCGGTGATCGTACGGGGGCTGCGCGCCCGGCGCCAGGCGGTTACGGCCGGTAGGCCGTCCCGCGCGAACGGGCCCAACTCCCGTCAGGGCAGCGGGGCATAGGGATCGGCGCGTAGAGGGGGCGAGGGGCCCCGTTCGGCCATCCCCGCCCACCCGGCGCCGGAATGCACCACCGGAACGAAAGCCTCGCCCCCACAATTGCGGGCATGCTGATTCCTTCCGAACTCCTGCGACTGGACGAGCGTGTCCACGCCTGGCTGCCCCACTCCCCCGGCACCTGGGGCATGGCCAACTGCGTGGTCGTGGGCTCCGAGTCCGACGCCCTGCTGGTGGACACGCCCTACACCGCCGGCCTCACCCGCGCCCTGCTCGCGGCCGCCCGCCAGGTCCTTCCGCCCGGGGCCCGGTTCTCGACCGTCGTGAACACCCACGCCAACGGCGACCACAGCTACGGCAACGGCCTCTTCCCCGACGCGGAGATCATCAGCACCGAGGCGAACCTGGCGCACCTGTGCGCCGAGCCCACTCCCCCGCAGCTCCAGGCCGTCCTGGACGGGTGCCGGGCGGAGGTGCCCTTCGAGCGGTATCTGCTCGCCCACTTCGGCCGCTACGACTACACGGGAATCGACGTCGTCCCGCCGACCCGCACCTTCAGCGGCCGTCTCGACCTCCTCGTCGGTTCGACGCCCGTCGAGCTGTACGAGGTGGGCCCCGCGCACACCGCGGGGGACCTGGTGGTGCACCTGCCGGAAAGCGGTGTGGTGTGCGCCGGGGACGTCCTGTTCGCCGGGGACGTGCCGGTGCACTGGGCCGGACCCCTGGACGGGGTGATCGCGGCCTGCGCGCGGATCCTCGCCCTCGGCCCGCGCGTCGTCGTGCCCGGGCACGGGCCGCTCATGGGGCAGGACGAGGTGCGCGCGTACATGGCGTATGTGGAAGAGGTGCGCGGACGCGTCCACGAGCTGCACCGCGCCGGTACCGGAGTGGAGGAGGCCTCGCGGGTGGTGCTGCGGGAGCTGCGGCGTCCGGGGCTCGGGCTGTGGGAGCGCCTCGCCGTCCTGACGGCCGTGGAGTACCGCCATCTCGACGGCTGTGACGAGCCGTTGAACCTGGTGAACGTGCTGGACGCGGCGGTGCGGCTCGCCCCGGACTGCGTACCGGATGCGGTCGCCGGGCGGCCGGAGCTGGTGGCGGGGCTGCGGGACCGGCTGCCGGGCGGGCAGCCGGTGGCGGCCGAGGGCTGACGGACCCGCCCGGCGGGCGGCCGGTACCGGGGTCCTCGCGCACCCGGCACCGGCCGCCCGCCCCTCCCCCGCCGCCGCTCACGCCGCGCGGCGGGCTCTCCCCTCGCGCCCCGGCGCGGCCACGCCCGGGAAGTCGAACGGGGTGAGGACGAAGGTCAGCCGCGTCAGGCCCAGCGCGTGCGCGCGGGTCGGGATCTCCTCGACCAGCCGGCAGACCTGGAGGCCGCGCCGCGGATCGGGATGGCGCAGAACGCGCAGCGGGCCTTCCGGGTGGGCGAGGTCCGCGGCGCCGTCCGGGGCGCAGCCCTCCAGCGCGTCGCGGCACAGGGCGCGCAGCGAGGGGCGGCGGTGCACATCGGCGTGCAGGGCGCGCAGCGCGGAATCGTGGGGGTACTGCTCGCGCGCCGCGGCCAGCGCGGACAGCAGGGAGATCCGCCAGTCGGCGTGGTTGGCGAGGATGCTCCCGGCCTCGGGATGCAGCAGGCCGAACCGCAGGAAGCTGACGGCGGGATCGGCGTCCGCGTGCGCGCCCAGACCCGCGAACAGGTCGTGGTAGGCGTCGTTGGCGGCCTGCACCTCCCACCGGTGGTCGATCAGCAGGGCGGGCAGCGACAGCGCGTTCATCATGACGTCGTAGTCGGCGAGGACCGCCTGCGCTGCCTTGCACGATGCCCGTCCGCCGTGGACGGGAGGCCGGCGCACCCGGGCGGGAAAACGGCCGACGGTGAGCCGGAACAGCCGCTCCACCTGGTAGTCCGACATCTCCAGGACGTCGGCGAGGGCGAGGAGCTTGCCGTCGGTCCACTCCTTGACCCGGCCGCGCTCCCAGTTGCCGTACGCGCGCGAGCTGACCCCGAGCCGTTCGGCCACGGCCTCCTGGCTCAGCCCGAGGCGGCTGCGGCGGCCCCGGATGAGCTCCTGGAGCGGTTCGGGGCGTGCGGGCCGGCCACCCGTCCCCGCCCGCGCCGGGTTCTCGAACCCCAAGACCTCACGCATACCCACCGTCATGGCCATCCCCGTCCCCGTCCCCGTGGTGCGGGATCCCCGGGCCGCTCCCCTGGGGGCGGCCGCCTGGTGAAGTCCCGCGCGGCGACGTTGTATTGACACTCCGTCACCTTTGTCGTGATCCTGCAACTCCCCCACCACCCATGTCAACCAGGCTTTCCCGCCGGGGAAAGCCGGCTTTGCCCCGGGGGGTGGGTTCAAGCCGCCGCAGTCGTTACGCTCGGGCCTTCGAGGAGCGACGGCGGGGTACGACCAGGGGGTGCCGTGACTGACGCCTGCGGGCTCGACGCGATGCTGGACCGCGTACAGGCCCTGATCGAGGAGCTGGAACGGCGGCCGGAGGACGTCCTGGACGCCGTGGAGCTCTCCTACGCCTCGGGGGTGCCCCCGGCGGACGTACGGGAGCTGCTCGCCGGGGGGCGGGTCGCCGACCCGGGGGTGGCGGCCCGGGTCCAGCAGCGCCTGGAGCTGCTGATGAACACCCGCAGGAGGTGCGGCGACGGCGTCGTGCGGCCCGTGGGGGAAGCGGTGGCCCCGCACACCCAGGCCGAGATCGCCCAGGGCATCGGCGTCACCCCCCAGGCACTGCGCGCCTACCGCAAACCGGACCATCCCGCCGTCCCCAGCGTCCACACGGTCCTCGGCATCAGCGAGTGGTTCCGGGTGCACTCCGGCTGGCTCACCGAACCGGCCGACCGCGCCCTGGCCCGCGTCCTGCGCGAGCGGCTCCAGGAGCTGGAACGGCAGTCCGCCCAGCGGGAGATGGAACGGCTCCTGCACGACCGGGGCGTACGCGCCCACGCCTTCCGGGCGGTCGGCGCGCTCCCCCGGCAGAAGCTGGAGGCGCTGATGACCCTGCTCGGCTGCGACCCCGAGAGCACCGATCCCGCCGAATCCACCGGCCCCCCGCCGCTCGGCGCCACCCCCGGCCGCTGACCCACTCCCCCACCCTCCCCTCCCCCCCCCACCAGCCACTTCCACGTCCCACGCCCCGAGACGCCCCGGCAGGAAGACCGCACCCCCAGGAAAACGACCATGGCGAGAACTCTCCCTCCCTCACCACGGGCGGTTGACGCTGTGTCCGCCTCCCGGTAGAAGCGGGGCGCGCGGCGTCACGCCGTCCGCCAAGTGACCGGATTTCGCTGGGAAATCCCCTTTCCGGAAGCGCCGTTTCCTGGTGGAGTTCCCGCTCCTTCGATAGGCATCGTGTCCCGCGCAGAACGCGGCAGCACGGCAAGAGCCACGAGCAGGAGGGGATCCATGCACAGCCTCGCGTCACCGGACCGGGAGATCGGGTACGAAGGCCGGAGCGTGGTGTACGAGACGTGCTGGCCGGACGGTCCGCAAGGAGAGGGCGGGCTGCTCTTCAGCAGTCTGGCCACCGCGCAGCGGCAGGCCGAGCACGCCTATCTCCGCGTGGCGGTGAACGGCCCGGGAGGCGGCGCCCCGCCCCTCGCGCCGCGCGACGGCACCGGACGCCTGTCGTGGTTACGGCAGGACGCGCACGGGTCACGGGCGTATGAGACATGGAGTCTGCTCGACGGGGGTGAGAGGACTCCGGTCTCCATCAGCGCGCGGCCCGTCCACGACGGCACGGTGGCGCCGGCGACCCTGACGACCTGGCGGACGTTCCCCCTGCCGCCCGCCCCGCCCCGCCACACCCGGGGCAGGCCCGCCCACTGCCGCGCGAGCCCCGTCCACCGCGCCACCGCTCCCCCGGGGCCGACGGCCGTCCCGTACGACTCGCACGGCTCGTATGGCTCGTATGGCTCGTCCGGCTCGCACGGCCGGGCGGTGTCGTCGGTCGAGGAGCTGCTGGCCCGCTTCCGCGACCACCCGGACCTGTCCGAGTCGATGTACGCGCTGTGCGGCTTCGACATGTCCTGCCGCGACCACGGGGAGGTGCTGACGGTGCCCTCGGGCGTGCCGGTGGAGGGCTTCGCCGGAGACGACGTCGGCGGTACCTATTTCCTGTGCGGCGACCCCGGCGGGCAGCGCGCCGTGGTGTACGCGAGCCCCGAGGGCGAGGGCGGCCTGATCGCGGACAGCCTCGGCGACGCGCTGGCCGTCATCGTCGGACTGCCGGGCTGGCAGGACTGTCTGCGGTTCTCGGGCGGCGGCAGCCTGACGGCGATGCGGGCGGCGGCCGCGTACCTGGAGAACGACCTGCGCCGGGTCGAGCCCCACCTCACGGCGCGCCGTGCCCGCCTGGCGGAAGCACTCTCCCTCGACCTGCCGCCCGTCCACCTGCTGCTGGCCCGGCTGCGGGACGCGGTCGCGCGGACCACCCCCGCGTACGTCCTGAAGACCGCCCGGGGCGACACCTGCACATCCCTGTTCGGCCGGCTGACGCCTGCCGACAACCCCGGCTGGAGCGGCCCGTAGCGGTCCGCGATTATCACGCCGTGATAGGTCGACGACCGCCCGCGCGGCCCGTTCGACCTATCACGGCGTGATAGCTCGCGGGGTTCCCCGGCCGCGCGAGACCCGCGCGTCCGTCGCCGGTTGGCCGCTGTCGGACCGGGTGTCCGGGCGACGGGGGACCGGGTGTCAGGGGGGCCGGGTGTCAGAGGGGGCCGGTCGCCCTCGTTCGGCCCCTCCTCAGCCGGTCGTCGACGGTTCCGTCGAGGCGGCGGCCCGGTCCCGGGCGGCCTCCTCCTGGAGCCGCTCCACCATCCGGCCCCGCTCCACGGGCGTCATCCGCGAGATCGCGATCTCCGCACAGGCGACGCCGTCGGTCCAGGGCATCTTGACGACGGGCCGAGCGGCGGGGGCCTCGGGGCGCTGGGCCGGGAGGTCGCTTCCGTGGGAGGGGGACACGGGAGCGGGCTTGAGGGCGGGCTCGGGCGCGGAAACAGGGACCGGATTATCACGCCGTGATAGGTCGGCCTCGGGGCCCCGGCCATCACGCCGTGATACCTCGGCCACTCCCCCGGCGCCCGACCCGGCCGCGGTCCCGGTCGCCACGGCCGCTCCCGGATTATCACGCCGTGATAGGTCGGCCCCGGGGTCCCGGCTATCACGCCGTGATAGCTCCGCTGCACCTTCGGGGCTATCACGCCGTGATAGATCCACCTCGTCCTCGGGGCTATCACGGCGTGATAGGTCGGCCTCGGGCTCCCGGTTATCACGCCGTGATAGATCCGCATCACTCGCCGAGCCATCACGGCGTGATAGCTCGCCGCGCTCCGCGTCGCTCCCCCCGCCCGGATTATCACGCCGTGATAGCTCGGCCGCCCGCCTGCTCGCCTCCCGGCGTTCCTCCGCCGCAGCCGCCCGGGCGTCGGCCTGGGCCCGCTGCTGCTCGGCGTCGTACTTCGACAGGTTCCGTACGTGCTCGACCTTGCGGCGGCCCTCCAGGAGATCGGCCTGGAGTTCCGGGGCCAGGTCGAGGACCGACAGCTTGGAGGAGATCGTGGACTGGGCGATGCCGAGGCGCTTGGCGGCGCGGCTCTGGGAGCCGTAGAACTCCACCAGCTTCTTCAGGGCGTGCGCCTGCTCCAGCGGGTTCATGTCGTCGCGGTGGACGTTGGCGACGAAGGCCGCTTCGAGGAGCGCCTCGTCGGTGGAGACGAGGGCGTTGTCGACGCTGACCCGGACGGTGGGGACGCCCGCGAGTTTGGCGGCGGCCAGCCGCCGGTGACCGTCGATGACGATGTAGCGGGTCTCGGGGTCGAGGTCGTCGGCCCGGTCGGGGCGCTCCCGCAGATACGCCTCGACGGAGGCGACGGTGATGGCGTTGACGAGACCGATCTCGCGGATGCTGTCGGCCAGACCGTCCAGATCCCGCAGCTGCTCGCGCGGGTTGTCGGGGTTCTGGCTGATGCGGCCGACGGGCAGTTCGGTGGGGTCGGGGACGCCGGCGGTGGGCGCGACGGTGGCGGCGCCGATGGCGGCCCGGCGTGCGGAGACCGCACGCGCCTGCCCGAACGACGACCCGGCTCCGAGGTTCTTGGCCTTGCTGCTCACTTGCTGATCTCCCGGGCGAGGGCGCGCAGCCCCACGGACTGGTCGCAGCGCGGGGCGTACGACAGGAGCGGACGCTTGACCCGTACCGCTTCCTTCTGTTCCTTCAGGTCTCCGATGACGCCGACGACGCGCGGGTCCTTGATGTCCATCCAGGACTGGAGGGAGGAGGTGGCGATGTAGCCGCGCCGGGCGTCGTAGTGGTTGACGACGATGCCGAGGTAGTCGAGCTCCAGGGCGAGGTCGGTCCGCATGTCCTCTATCTGCGACGTCAACAGGTCGTAGGCGTCGGCGCTGCTGTCCTCGGCCTGGACGACGATGAGGGTGCCGGAGTTGCCCGGTACCTCGTCGGGCCGGCGGCGTCCGTAGTAGGCGGCGGCGTCCATGCTCAGGCCGAGGCTGGGCGGGCAGTCGATGAGGATGACGTCGTAGTCGGCCTCGATGGGGGCGAGGGCCCGTTCGAGCGCGGCCTCCCGGGCGCGTACGGAAGCCAGGCGTACGTCGAGGAGGAAGGCGTCCGTGCAGGCGGGCAGGAGGTGGAGCCGGTCACCGAAACGGTCCTCGTCGATGGCGACGATCACCTCGCGCAGCTCGCCCTTGGCGTCGCCCGCCATGTGGTTGGTGAGGGAATCACCGCCCATGGGGAGGGGTTCCTGGCCGAGCTGCTTGGTGAGGTGGCCCTGCGGGTCGAAGTCGACGAGCAGCACGCGCTGGCCCAGACCGGGGAGGTCTTCGAGGGCCAGGGGGTCGTTGCCCCGGCCGTCCTCGCCGTCGTCGAGGAGCGCCGCGAAGTGCTTCGAGACGCGTACGGGCATGAGGGTCGCGGGGTCCTCGGCGAGGGCCTCACCCGTACCGGCGGTGATGGCGGTCTTGCCGACACCGCCCTTCTGGTTGCAGACCACGATGCGCCGCACGATCGCCGGGCGCCGCACGGCGGGGGCGGGGTGGTGGTCGAGCCAGACCTGTACGGACTGGGCGAGGCCCTGGATGAGGGAGACGCCCCGGTCCTTGCAGTCGCCTCGGAAGCCGGACCACTGCTCGGCGGGCAGGAAGGTGGCGAACGACTCGGCGCCGGAGGTGTCGATGGGGGAGAGGTTCGAGCCGAGGCTGCGCCAGGTCGTGATGCCGGTCTCGACGGCTTCCTGGATGTCGACACCGAGCTGGGCCGCCCGGATCTTCAACTCCTGGCGAAGCCGCAGCGGAAGCTTCGAGACGACCTTCTCCCGGTCGCTTCTGGATGCAGGTGAGGTGGGTGAGGTCATGGAACGTAACTGTACTAACGCCGAAGATCCTTTGATGGACCGACACGTTAGCTTTCTGACTTCGGGGGTGGGGGAGAGGGGGTGAAAACTACCCAATAGGGGTGAAGTGGACGGCGGGGGAGGGCAGTTATCACGGCGTGATAGGTCGGCCGGGGCTATCACGCCGTGATAGGTGGCGGCGCGAGAGTGATCGAGAGTGGTGGAGAGGACCGGATTATCACGCCGTGATAGCCGTGATAGGTCGCAGCGCGAAGGTGGTTGAGGGGGCCGGACCTATCACGCCGTGATAGGTCCGGCCGCGCCAGCTATCACGGCGTGATAGCTCGCAGCATCGGAGTGCGGGCGGCCTGCCGACGCCGCTCGCCGGGATGGAAGACCAGGATGATCATGCGGGCGCCGGGGGCGGCCATCGGCTGGGCGGCGCAGAGGGTGACCCAGCCGGGGCCCAGGGCGAGGTGGTGCAAGGGGCGTTCGTCGCCGTCCAGGGGAAGGTGGGCGACGGCCCGTTCGTAGATGGGGGAGGAGACGGGGTCGGCGAGGATCTCCTTCTCGATCTGCTTCAGCGTCTCGTCGTGGGGGTCGGCCGCGAGGGCACCGCGCAGATAGGGGAGGGCGAACGGCGCCCAGGCGTTGTCCCAGTCGGTCAGCACCGAACGGGCCGTGCGGTCCAGGGCCATCCAGCGCATGACGTTGTGCGGGGCCCGGCCGTAGGGGAAGAGCGCGGCGAAGGCGGCGTTGTGGGCGAGCAGGTTCCAGGAGCGGTCATGGACGTACGCCATGTGCGCGATCCCGTCGACGGCCTCCTGCCAGACCCCGGGGACCTCCTCGCCGGAGCGCGCGTTGAGGGGATAGGGGGGATCCTGCCCGAGGCCGTAGCGCCACAGCGCGATCCACTCCTGCTCGTTCATGCCCAGCAGGCGGGCGACGTCTTCGAGGAGATCGGCGGGCGGGTTGCCGTAGCGGCCGGACTCCAGGCGCCCGTACGTGTCGGGCGCGCGGTGCAGCAGCTGATCGATCTGGGCCTGGGAGAGACCGGGGGCGCGCCGGCCCTGCCGGGTGGGCCGGCGCAGGCCGTGGCTCTCGGGGGTGATGCGGGCGCGGCGTTCGCGCAGCAGGCCGCGCAGAGCAACCTTGTCCATGAAACGTGTTCCCCATGCGTGGGCGGCCCCGTCGGAGAGTCACGGGCGGCCGCCTCGGTGAGCTGAGCTGGTGCCGGTACGGGGGTTCAGCCTCCCCGGAAGGAGCACTGGGCAGTCGAACACCGCACCTCCGTGCGAACGTTTCCGGCCTGGCCCAGAGCCCTTCGTGAACCCCTGATGAACCCCTCGTGCGAGCCGGTGCCGTACAGGCCCACCGGTACGCTGCCTGGTCGGACAGGTGGCGATCAAGCGGTGGCGGCTGCGTGTGTGCGCCCGGCGCAGACACGCAGAGCGCCGACGGGGGCGAACCAGGTGGAGAGCGACAATCCGGCGCGGCGCACGGACCGGCTGCCGCCGGAGGCGGTCGAGTTGTACGGGCGGATCACCCGCCACGAGCCCCTGACGCCCGAGGACGGGCCGGTGCTCGCCCGGCTGCGGGAGCGCGGCCTGGTGGCGGTGGACGCCGATCTGCCGGACATCCCGATAGCCCTGGACCCACAGGAGGCGGCCCGGCGGCAACTGGACGCGGATCTGCGGGAGATGGCGGCGCGGGCGGCGCGCATGGCGGCGATACCGGAGGACGCGGACGAGCTGAGCGTGCACTTCGAGCGGGCCAAGTGGCGTTCGGGGCGCGGCTCGGAGTTCCTGACGGAACCCGGTCTGGTCAACGCCCGTATCGAGCACGCCATCAGCCAGGCCCAGGACGAACTGCTCACGGCCCAGCCCGGCGGACCGCGCCCCCCGGAGCTCCTCGCCCTCGCCATGGACCGGGACAGCCGCGCCCTGGAGCGGGGGGTGAGCGTGCGCACCCTGTACCGCGACAACGTCCGCGACGACGAGGCGACACGGCAGTGGGCGCGGGTGATGACCGGCAGGGGGGCCCAGTTCCGGACGCTCATCGGGCCGTTCCAGCGGTGCATCATCGTGGACCGGCGTACCGCGTTCATCTCCGACCACATCGTGAACTCCGTCCCCAGCCACGCCGCCTGGCACATCCTGGACCGGGCCGCGGTGGCGTACATGGCGGAGGGCTTCGACCAGGAGTGGCGCCGCGCGGAGATCTGGCACGGCGACCCCCGGGTCTCGGACGTGGCCGCCGGGGCCCGGACGACCCGGTTGCAGCGGGAGATCCTGCGGGACACGGCCGCGGGGATCGAGCAGCGGATCACGGCGCAGCGGCTGGGGATCGGGCTGCGCACGCTCTCGAAGGAGATCGGCAAGCTGCGGGAGCTGTGGCAGGTGTCCACGCTGGCGGAACTCACGTACCGCTGGGCGCTGTCGGCGGAACGGCTGATCGACGACGTGTGAGGGCGCGCGGGGGAGCGGTCGCGGAGAGCGCCGCGGGGGAGTGGCGGCGTCCACTGCCCGCACGGTTTTTCGGCGGAAAAATCATCAGGAGAAAACGCGGTCCACGCTGTTGCATGCTGGGCCCGGCCGACCGGAGAGGCCCGCGGCCTGGGGCTGTTCCGGTCCGTACGTCCGCTGTCACGGGGGACTGCCATCCGCGCGCATGCCAGAACCGGCAGTGCGGGGCCCGTCGCCGGACCCTGCCGGGCATCGCGCGGGGCCGGGTGCCCGAGCCGGGACACCCGGACGCTGCCGAGTCTCGGCACGCCTCCCGTGCCCAGCGGCGACGCGGACGTACCCACCCCCGGCCTCCCCGCGCGCGAGCGCACCGGCGGACCCAGGTGACGATGGAGTCACCGACGGGCAGGACCTGCCCACGTGTGACCGCACCCACGCCACCCATGGCGTCGAACGCGCTGACGAAACGATCCGTCAGCGCGTTTAATGCGGCCCATGCGCAAACGGGGTGACGACCAGTCCACAACGGCCCGCCCAGCGGCGGCCTTGCTGGCCCCGACGGCCCTGCTGACCCTGCTGACCCTGCTGGCGCTCTGCACGGCCGCCTGCGGCCCCTCAGCCGCCCCGGACGCCCCGGCCTCGTCCAGCGGCCCCAGCGGGGACAGCAGCCGCCCAGCGCCCCGTACAGGCTTCTCCGTACGCTACGAGCCCCCCTCGGCCCACGACCGCCCCGACGCCGCCTTCCTGCGCGGCCGCCGGCTCCTGGAACGCGCCTCCGCCGACCTCGACGCCCTCGTCCCCGGCCAACGCCTGGGCCCGGCCGTCGAGGTGGTCGCCCGCTCCTGTGACGGCGAGGGCTCGGCGTACGACGCCGAGGCCCGGCGGATCGAGATCTGCTACGACGACGTGGCCCAGGAGCGGGCCCTGTTCGTGGCGGCGGGGGTGCGCCCGGCGGACGACGAGGCCGCCGCCGTTCTCACCGAGACGGTCTTCCACGAGGCGGGGCACGCCTTCGCGGACGTCCTCGGTCTGGACCTGGGCGACCGGGCCGAGGAGGACACGGCCGACCGGTTCGCCGCCCTGATGCTGATCCGGCGGGGCCCGGCGGGGGAGCGGGAGCTCAGGACGGCGGCCCGGGAGTACGAGCTGTCGGCGGCGGCCGGGGACGCGGATCCGGACCCGGGTGGCGCGACGAGGGGCGAAGAGGCGAGGGACGAACACTCCTCGGACCTCCTACGGGCCACCCACCACCTCTGCCTCCTCCACGGCGCCGCCCCCGCCCGCACCGCCGACCTGGTCGGGACGGAGCTGCTCCCCCGTGAGCGGGCCGGTCGCTGCGGTGAGGAGTGGCGCAGGGTGCGCGAGACCTGGCAGAAACGTCTCGCTTCGGTCGCTGGGCCCAACGACCGAAAAGCCGCCGGGTCCAGCGACCGAAGCGACCGGAGCGACTCAAGGCCGGAGAAGCCTCGGGCCAGAACACAAAGAAGGCCCAGCAGGCGAGGACCGGCCGGGGTGACCGCCGGCGGAGCGACTGAAGCGACCGAAGCGACTGAGGCCCGGACCTTTTGGCGTGTCCCGGACCAGTCGCAGAGGCAGGTGCGGAACTCGGTCGCTTCAGTCGCTTGAGTAGCTGGGCCCGGAGGCCCTTCGGTCGCTGCCCTTCAGTCGCTGCGGAGGCCTTCAGTCGCTGTTACGCCCGGTAAGGGTGAAGGCGATTTGGGCGTTTTGCTCTCCCAGCTACTGAAGCGAGCGACCGGGAGGGCTTCAGTAGCTGTTCAGTCGCTGCCATGAAACCGCAGGTCAGAGGCGTGGAGGCCAGCAGAACAGCGACTGAAGCGACTCTGGCTCCTATATTAGGTAGCCATTTTGGCTTTTTCCTCGTGTGCG
Source organism: Streptomyces sp. NPDC043908 (assembly GCF_056435525.1). Taxonomy (NCBI): domain Bacteria; kingdom Bacillati; phylum Actinomycetota; class Actinomycetes; order Kitasatosporales; family Streptomycetaceae; genus Streptomyces; species Streptomyces sp. NPDC043908. Next base: position 187,671 of record NZ_JBWKEI010000015.1, read on the forward strand.
CGTCTGAGTGATAAGTAGGGGTTTTTAGTCGCTGTCAGTCGCTAATGGATCTCCACATGGCGCCTGACCTGGTGTTTTAGGCAGCACCGAAGGCAGCGACTGAAAAATCCTCAGTCGCTGCCCTTCAGTCGCTGGTCGCTCGTTGAGCAGCTGGGCCCGCTCCCGGCCCGCCCCGACACGGCAGGGCATTTTCCGTGGGCCTGCGCTCACCCGCCTCCATGCTTCGCTAACCTATGTCCGTCGTTGAGTCGCTTCAGTCGCTGAGTAGGGGAACCACATGACTGCTGAGCTGCGTTTTTCACGCAGCGACTCAGAGCAGTCAGCCCCTGAGCCGACGCTTGCTGAGCTAGCCGGGATGGGTCCGCTCGCCCTGGCCCGGGGCTGCGCTGCCCGTGACTGGCCGGTGCACCCGCTGGCGGCGGGCCGCAAGACCCCGGTGGCGAACTGCAAGCACTGCAGCCGCCCGGGCCACACCAGAAGCGGGTGCCAGTGCCTCGAGTCCCAAGGCCGCTGGTGCCACGGCTTCCACGCCGCCACCGTCGACCGCGCCCGCATCGAGCGCTGGTGGGGCCCCCGCCCCGACCTCGGGGTCGGGGTCGCCTGCGGAGCAGCGGGCCTTGTCGTGATCGACATTGACGACCACCCCCAGCCGCTCCCGGGCCGCGACCGCATCCTGCCGGGCATCGCGATCCACGACGACGTCGACCTGCGGGGCATGTCCAACGGCTTCCACACCCTGGCCGTCCTGGCCGCCCTGCGGGGCGAGAAGAGCCCGGCCGACGACCCCTCGACCCTGCGCGTGCGCACCCCCTCCGGCGGGCTGCACGTCTGGTACCGGGCCGCGGGCGACGGCCGCCGCTGGCACTCCTCCGTGGGCCAGGGCGGCGGCTGCTCCCTGGCCTGGCAGGTCGACGTACGCGCGCACGGCGGCTACATCGTCGCTCCGGGAACGGTCACCTCCGCCGGGAGGTACACCCCTCTCGAGGGCGCGGAGGAGCCCGCCCTCCTGCCTGCCTGGCTCGCCGACGAGCTGGAGCGGACGGGGCATCTGCGGAAGCAGCGGGTGCCCGCCCCCCAGCCCCTCCACCGCCCCAACCGCGCCCGCCAGGCCGTCATCGCCGCCGGCGGCGGCCGCGAGCAGGCCACCCGGGTCCTCGCCGCCGCCCTGGCCGAGGTCGCCGACTGCGCGGCCGTGGCCGAGGGCGCGGGCTTCACCGACAAGCTGAACCGGGCCGCCTACACCGTCGGCGGGCTCGTCGCGGCCGGGTACCTCGGGCAGGACGCGGGGGAGCGGGTGCTGCTGGAGGCGGCCGAGTACGCGCGCCCGGGCCAGGAGCGCCGGGCCGCCCCGATCGTGCGCGGCGGCATGGCCGCGGGCCTGCGCCGCCCCCTGGAACTCCGGAGCCGCCCGTGAGCGCCCCCGGCAAGGGCGGCGGCGGCCGCGGACGGGCCCACGAGGACGTGCTCTTCGACTTCGACCCGCAGACGGTCGCCTCGCAGATCCTGGCGCACACCCCGGACTCCCCGTCCGGGGAAGCCCTGTTGCCCGCTCAGACGGGCAGCCAGGGCCCTTCCGAGGCCCGTACGGGAGCAGCCCGGGCCGCCGCCCCGTCCGCGTCGGCTCCGGAGGCGCCCGGGCACGTCCCCTCCGCCGCCCGCACCGGCCTGCTGCCCGACACCCTCACCGACCGGGGCAACGCCAAGCTGTTCGTACGGCTCTTCGCGGACGACTACCGCCATGTGCCGGGCCTCGGCTGGTACCGCTGGGACACCACCCGCTGGCAGCTCGACGAGGACGACACGGTGATGTGGGCCGCGGGCGACCTGGCCGAGAACATCGCCGACAGCGACCCGCGCGGCTTCTACACCGCCCAGGCGCTCCAGCAGCACCGCCGCCGGGCCCTGTCGACGGCCGGGATGAACGCCATGCTCGCGCAGGCCCGTTCGGCGCCCGGCATGGTCCTCAACGCGGCGCTCCTCGACGCCGACCCGTACGCGCTGTGCACCCCGGCCGGGATCGTCGACCTGCGCACCGGGCTGCTGCGCACGCCCGACCCGAACAAGGACTTCCACTCCCGCTCGACCTCGACCGGGCCGCGCCAGATGCCCACCCCGCGCTGGAACCGGTTCCTGACCGACACCTTCGGCGAGGACGCCGAGTCCGCCGAGATGATCGGCTTCCTGCATCTGCTGCTCGGCTACTCGATCACCGGCGACGTCGGCGGGCAGATCATGCCGTTCCTGTTCGGATCGGGCAAGAACGGCAAATCGGTCCTGCTGGACGTGGTGATGAAACTCCTCGGCGACTACGCCGACGCCGGCCCGCCCGGCTTCCTCATGGCCCGCCCCTTCGAGGGCCACCCCACGGACCTCGCCGAGCTGCACGGCCGCCGCGTCATCGTCTGCTCCGAGGTCAAGCCCGGCGACAAGTTCGACGAGGCCCGCGTCAAGCTCCTCACCGGCGGCGACCGCATCAAGGCCCGCCGGATGCGCCAGGACTTCTTCAGCTTCCAGCCCACCCACAAGCTCTGGCTGCTCGGCAACCACCGCCCCGAGGTCGGCACCGGCGGCTTCGCCTTCTGGCGCCGCATGCGGCTGATTCCCTTCGAACGCGTCGTCTCCGACGAACGCAAGATCGACAACCTGGCGGACGTCCTGGTCACCGAGGAGGGCCCGGGCATCCTCAACTGGCTGATCGAGGGCGCCCGCCGCTACCTGGGCGGCGACAAGGACCTCACCGGGCCCGAGCGCGTACGGATCGCCACGACCGTGTACGCGGAGACCGAGGACCACACCGGGCGCTTCTTCGAGGAGACCTGCGCCCTGCACCCCGACCACCGGGCGGAGCAGACCCGCCTCTACGCCGCGTACCGGGCCTGGTGTCAGAATGAGGGAGCACCCGTCATCACCTCCCGCGCGTTCGCCGCGCGCGCACGCGAACTGGTCGGGCTGGCCTCGCCCAAGGAGATGATCTTGTCCAATTCGCGGAAGTACTACCCGGGCATCGGACTGCTCGCCGACGAGGAGAGGGCATGAGCTCCCTGATCACGGACGACGAGATCAGCCACGAGACCGAGCTGGTCTGGCTGGAGGACATCTCCCGTCTGGACTACGTACGCCAGAGCCTTGACCGGCTGCCCACGCGGCGCAGCAAACCCGCCTACCACCGTGACGGGCGCATGGTCGGCTACGCGCTGCTGGGCCCCAAGGCCAAGGCGTCCCCGTCCTCGGGCACCTGGCGCCGGCGCGTGTTCTGGGTGCTGCCCCACGACCGCGACAGCGAACCGGACGGTCTGTACGCGACGGGGGCGCCGGCCGAGGCCATCGACCCGCGCACGCTCGCCCCGGGCAGCAAGGGCCGCAAGACCGAACGCTCCGAGGGCGGCCCGCCGTCCTCCGCGATGCGCGAGCTCGGGATAACGCTGCCGCTCTGAGACGCCCACGCGCCCCGGCACGGCACGGCTACCAGGTGGCCCCCGCCGGCTGCCGCGTCGTCGCGTTGAGCCGGTTGAACAGGTTCGTCAGGGCGATCAGCAGGGTGAGCGCGGCGAGCTGCCGCTCGTCGTAGTGCCGGGCCGCCTCGTCCCACACGGCGTCCGGCACCGGGTCGGGGCGGTCGGCGAGCCGGGTCGCGGCCTCGGCCAGGGCCAGCGCCGCGCGCTCGGCCCCGGTGAAGCAGCCCGCCTCGCGCCACGCGGCCACCGCGTGCAGCCGAAGATCGCTCTCCCCGGCCTTCCTGGCGCTCATCACGCCCCCGTGCACGCAGTAGCTGCACCCGTTGATCTGGCTGGCCCGCAGATGCACGAGCTCCAGCGTCGACTGGGGAACCCCGCCCTGCTTGGCGGCCTCGAAGACGTCCAGGAGGGACCGCATCGCGCCGGGCAGCACCACCGCGGGGTTGCGCATCCGGGCCGGGCGCTGCGTCGTCGGGGCGGTCATGGTCTGCCTCCTCGTGCTCGTCTCACCCAGCCCAACGAGCCAGTACGGCAAACGGGACGTGGGCGGCGCGGGGAAAAGCGCCCGAACGGAAAAAGCCGGGCTGGGGGGGGGGGGGGGGGGGGGGGGGGGGGGGGGGGGGGGGGGGGGGGGGGGGGGGAGGGTGGGGGGGGGGGTGCTTGGCGGAG
>NZ_JBWKEI010000015.1:191804-210344 GCF_056435525.1 Streptomyces sp. NPDC043908
GGGAGGAAAAAAAAAACAAAAAAAAAAAAACCCTCCCCCCCCCCCCCCCCCCCCCCCCCCCCCCCCCCCCCCACCCCGGTGGGCCCGGACCGTGCCGCGCGCGGCGGCACCGGGCCGGGAACGTCAGCTGCCGGAGGCGGCGTTGCCCGAGAGGACCGGGATGTTGTCCAGGATGTGCGACAGCTGCGCGTCGTCCTGCTGCTGGGTCGAGTTCTCGGTGCACTGCTGGTTCTGCTGCTGGGTGAGGACGTAGATGTCCTGCAGGCCCACGTTGACCAGAGCCACGATGTTCTGCACGTCGACCTTCTGGAGAGCGCCGAGGCAGAGCTTGTTCAACGAGCCCTGGACCAGGCTCATCTGCGGGCTCATGTCGCCCTCGGTCTTCGACTGGCCGTACGCCTGACGGCTCTCGTTCCCGTCGTACGCCGTGGGGCCGTCGTCGTTCCCGATGGCCATGGCCTGGGGCGCCACCATCATCGTGACACCGGAGATGGCTGCGGCAACGGTCGCGGCCGACCACAACTTCTGCATGTTGGCTCCTCATTGACTCAGACTCCACGGGCGGAGATCTGTGACCATCAACGGATACGACCGGAAGCGGTTGCTGTCCGTGACGATGAATAGCCCGAATGGCGCAGTCCAGCCGTGAACCGGCCCGCCGCACGGTATGGGTGTCGGGGAATCCGCGAGAAGCCGAGGTGACACAGATGCCGCAGCCCGAACACGCCTGGCACCGAAAGGCGTTCATCCCCGCCAGCCGCAAGGAGAGCCCCGAACCGGCCGACCCCGCCGCGCCGCCCATCTACCGCGCACTCGCCGCCACCTGGGCGGCCCAGGGCCGCACCCTGCCCGGCGGCCCCGACCGCGAGTGGCGGACCGTCGCCGCCCGCCCCTGCTGGCCCGTCTGACCCCGCCCGGCACCGGGTACGTCGAAGGGCCGCACCGGCCGACGAGGCGGTGCGGCCCTTCGACGTCGTGTCAGCTGCCGCTTCCGCCGTTGCCCGACAGGAGCGGGATGTTGTTGAGGATGTGCGAGAGCTGCCCGTCACCCTGCTGCTGGGTCGAGTTCTCCGTGCACTGCTGGGTCTGCTGCTGGGTGAGGATCGGGATGTCCTGGATACCCACGTTGACCAGGGCGAGGATGTTCTGCACGTTCGCCTTCGCCGGCAGGGCGATGCAGGGCTTGTTGAAGGAGCCCTGGATGAGCGCGATCTGCGGGCTCATGTCCCCGTACGTCGCGGAGTTGCCGTAGTACTGCATCGCGCTGTTGCCGTTGTACGCCGTGGGGCCGTTCTCGTTCCCGATGGCCAGGGCCTGGGGCGCCGCAGCCGCCGAAACTGCGACGACGGATGCGGAAACGGCGGCTGCCGCCATAGCCTTCTTGAACACGCTGGTCCCTTCCTCATGGAAGCCCCGTCCGGAATGGAGCCCCGTCCGGAGCTGTCGGAGCTATCTGGATCAACTGACTTGTCGCGCTATGGTTTCCCCCCTTCACCCGTACGGCGGACGCGCCACCACCCGTGGGGCTGACCGCCGGGGACCTCAACCGGGTCGGGGGGCCGACCTGTTGGGGCGGCGGTGCAGATGCAGGAACGCCAGACGCGTGTTCGTCTCGGCGGATCGCAGGTGGGGCGGGCCGGAGCGGGATGGAGCGGCCGGCTGTTCGCCGAGCCCGGCGAACAGGTGCCAGTCGTCGGGCGACACCCGCCACGACAGTCGCCCCGCCGCCGTGTGCACGTGCACCAGCGACCAGCCCGTACGCTCTGCGGTGACATCACCGCCGTGCAGCCGCGCCACGTAGGAGATGAGGGCGGCGCGTTCCTGGTGCAGGGCGTCCAACTGGTGGTGCAGGGCCGCCAGCCGGTCGACGAGCCTGAGCTCCCGCTCGCTCCAGAAACCGCGGCGCCGCCGTCTGCCGGCGCCCGCGTCGGGCGCGCTCGCGCGCTTCAAAGGGCCTCCTGGTGGTGAGAAACGAAACGGAATGATAAACGGCCCGCATACGCCCGCCCCCATGGCGCGCCGCGTGGCAGCACGAATTCGGTTCCCCACCGATCGGGTGAATGGGCGTCACTAAACTCCACCAAGGCAGTTGATCGGAGTGCGGTAAACGCGTGAACTCCTCTCTCCAGAAAAGGAACACCCTGTGATCAAGAAGGTTATGGCGGCTACGGCGGTCACCGCGTCCATCCTCGGTGCCGCGGCCGTCACCGCTCCTCAGGCCATGGCCATCGGCAACGACAACGGCCCCACCGCCTACAGCGGCAACGGCTCGAAGCAGGCGTACGGCAACCAGAAGACCGAGGGCGACATGAGCCCGCAGCTCAGCCTGGTCCAGGGCACGCTGAACAAGCCGTGCATCGGCCTGCTCCAGAAGCTCGACGTGCAGAACATCGTGGCTCTGGTCAACGTGGGCATCCAGGACATCTACGTCCTCACCCAGCAGCAGAACCAGCAGTGCACCGAGAACTCCTCCCAGGAGGAGGGCGACGCGCAGCTGTCGCACATCGTGGACAACATCCCGGTCCTCTCGGGCAACGGCGCGTCCGGCAGCTGATCTCCGCTCTCGGCGAGTTCACTGAGTGACAGAGCTGCCGGCACCTCCTTTCCCGGGGTGCCGGCAGCTTCGTTTTCTTTTTCGCACATTCGTCACCCTGTTCTCGGAACAGGTTCTCGCGGCGACCCCTCTTAGCGCGTTGCGGTGTTCGTGCCCGTAACGGCGCGACTGCCAAGCGAGTGAATATGCGGCAGGCGCCCGGGCGCTGGTTTCCTTTACCGCGGCGGATCGTTATCAATCCGTCAGCGGTGCTCTCCTGTGCGCCGTGCGCGACTATTCGTTGCGCTGCCTTTCTCAAAGGAAAGAGAAACAAGTGAAGTACATGAAGACCGCCACCGTCCTGGCCGGCCTCGTCATGGCCACCGGCGCGGCCACCCCCGCCCTCGCCGACGCCGGCGCCCAGGGCGCGGCGGCCCACTCCCCGGGTGTCCTGTCGGGCAACGTCATCCAGGTGCCCGTCCACATCCCCGTGAACGTGTGCGGCAACACCATCGACATCATCGCGCTGCTGAACCCCGCGTTCGGCAACGAGTGCAAGAACGACTGACACCGCACCAGGGATTTCTCCCGTCGGCTTCGGGACGTGCGGCGGCACACCCCGAAGCCGACTCCCGAACCGAGAGCGCGAGCAGACCGTGAGCCCCCAGGAAGGCACCGCATTGCGACAGGTCATCAAAAAGACGCTGTTCACCGCCATGGCGGCGAGCAGCGTTCTCTCCATGAGCGGCGCCTGCGCTCACGCGGCGGATGCGCATTCCGAAACCGGTGATTCTCCGGGCGTCCTGTCCGGCAACTCCATTCAGGCACCCCTGGACGTCCCGGTGAACGCCTGCGGAAACACGGCCAACCCGGTGGGCGCCCTCAACCCGTCGTTCGGCAACGGGTGTTCGCACCGACCGGACGAGGACGACGCGTACGAGCGGGCGTACGAGCGCGCCTACCAGCGGTACGCCGACAACGACGAGGGCGACGACGGCCCGTACGGACGCGGACGCGGCGGGGGTTACGGCGACGACCGCCACGACGACCGGTACGAGCACGGCGGTTACCACGGCCGCGACTACGACCGGGGCCGCGACTCCGGTTACGGAGACGAGTACGGCTACGGCGACGACTACCGCCGGGACGCGTACGGCCGGGACGACTACCGCCGCGAGGAGCGCCACCACGTCGCGCCCTCCGGCACCCACGCCGAGACGCACGGCTCCCCGGGCGTCCTGTCCGGCAACGCGGTCCAGGCGCCCGTCAAGGCGCCGGTGAACCTGTGCGGCAATACCGTCAACATCATCGCTCTGCTCAACCCGGCGTTCGGGAGCACGTGCACGACCACGGAGAGCGCCGGCCCGCGCCACGCGCGCCCCGCGCACCACCCCCACCCGACCCCCCGGGCACACGTCCCCGCACCCCCGCCGACGGCCCCCGCCCCGGCACCGCACCACACCGCGCCCCACCACCCGGCGCCCCACGCCCCGAAGCCGCACCACCAGGCACCGCAGCATGCGGCACCGCAGCACCAGGCGCCACATCACCAGGCCCCGCAGCATGCGGCCCCGCACCACCAGGCACCGCACCACCAAGTGCCGCAGCACCCCGCTCCGCACCAGACGGCTCCGCACCAGACGGCTCCGCACCAGGCGGCCCCGCACCACCAGGCACCGCACCACCAGGCACCGCACCACCAGGCTCCGCAGCATGCGGCCCCGCACCACCAAGTGCCGCAGCACCAAGCGCCGCACCACCCGGCTCCCCACCACCCAGCGCCTCACCCGCCGGTCGCGCACCCGCCGGTCGTACACGCCCCGGCGCCCAAGCCGCCGGCGCACCACGTTCCGGCAGCGAAGCCCCCCGTGCACCACGAGCACGCGAAGCCGCCGGTGCACCACCACCCGTCCGTGCCCAAGCCCCCGGCCCCCAGGCCGCCGATGACGCAGGTACCGCCCGCGCACGAGCAGCCGGCGCCGCAGCAGCCGCCTGTGGCCCAGCCGCCCGTGGCCCAGCCCCCGGCCGCCCAGCCGGCGGTGGTCGCCCCGCCCGTGGCCACGCCGCCGAAGGTGACGCCGCCGGTGACGGTCCCGCCGAAGGCGGACATGCCGCCGGCGCAGCCGTCCGGGCAGGTGCCGCCGCAGAAGCAGACGCCGCAGGTGGCCAGGCCCGAGGTACCGGCCAAGCCGGAGGTGCCCGCACAGCCCGCGACGCCGCCGCACGCCGTGGCCCCGCCTGTGACCCGGGCGATGCCGCCGCAGCCCGTACGCCCGTACAAGCCCCGGCACGCGGCTCCGGCGGCCCCGGCCGTTCATGAGACCGCGCCCGAGGCGCCGGGCCGTCCGCAGCTCGCCGCGACCGGCGGCGACGCGGACATGCTGGGCGTAGCGGGAGCGGCAGCCGTGGCGCTGCTGGTCGGGGGAGGGATCCTCTACCGCAGGGGCACGGCCGCAGCGGCGGCCGTCCGCAACGGCAGGTAGGCAGAAGAAGGCCGGGAGAGCCGGAGGGCGCTCTCCCGGCCGGGAGACGGTGACACACCGTCACATCGGGGGCGCTCGTCCACGGCAGGAAGAGCCGACGGCTGGCGGACGGGCGCCTTATCACGCACCGTCGAGTGCACCACACCGGCGACGCCCCGCCGATCCATGTTCACCCGTACGGCGGATACGTCACCCGGACGAGACGCCACAGGCGCGCAACCACCCCGGCAACCGAACTCCACACCCGCGAGGCGCAGTTCCCCGCGGGTGCACACGCATGCCCGGGCACTCCTCCTCCCCGTCCCCCAATAGGGGGATCAACGCACCCGACGGATTATCTTCCCGATCAGCGTAATAAGAATATTTTGCGATCGGGTATATCGGGTAGGGGGGAAATCCGTCGTGGAGGAGTGGACATGCGCCAGGGGAAACACCGCAACGGAAAAAGCAACACCGCGGAGCACCGGCGGAAAACCCCCTCGGCCACGGCAACCCGCCGCGCGCTGGGCGCGATCGTGGCGGCGGGCGCCCTCGCCTCGTGCCTCGCGGTATCGCCCCCGCTCGGCGACCCCGCACCCCCCGCAGGCGCCGACCCCGGCCTCAAGCACCCCTCCACCGCCTGGTTCGGCGCGTTCCTGGAGTCCGACGAGCGGGGCGTGCAGCGGATGGCAGAGCTGGAGAAATGGCTCGGCGGAGCCGATCTGAGGGTGGGGCACACCTATCTGCCGGGGGAGACCTGGAGCGACATCGAGGGCCGGGCGCGCTTCCTGGAGCGCTGGGCCGGCTGGCGCCGCCAGCGCGAGGACCGCCTCTTCGTCCTCAACGTACCGATGCAGGCCCACGACGAGGAAGGCATCTCCGACAACGGCGTCCGCAGACTACTGAAACAAGGCCAGGAAGGCCTTTTTGACAGCCATTTCAAAAAACTCGCCGAACGCCTGGTCGCACTGAACATCCCCGACACGGTCATCGTGCTCGGCTGGGAGATGAACGGCACCACCTACACCCACCGCTGCGCCCCCGACCCGGAGGCGTGGAAGGCGTACTGGCGGCGCGCGGTCACCGTCATGCGCTCGGTACCGGGCCAGAAGTTCCGCTTCGACTTCGCGCCGAGCCGGGGACGGGACGCCGTGCCGTGGACCGAGTGCTATCCCGGCGACGACGTCGTGGACGTGATCGGCATGGACTCCTACGACCAGCCACCGGGCCGGAGCTTCGACGAACAGGTCAAGGAACCGTACGGCCTCCAGCAGCACGTCGACTTCGCCGCGGCCCACAAGAAGCAGATCTCCTACCCGGAGTGGGGGCTCTTCCGTAACGGTGACAACCCCGAATACATGCGGCGCATGCTGGAGTGGATGGACACCCACAGACCGCTGTACAACACCATCACCGACTACTGCCCGCACGGGGTGTGGCAGTGCGACGCCAACCCGAAGGCGGCGAAGGTGTACCGAACGCTCCTGTTCGGCCGCACGGAACCAACCCCGACGCCCCCGGTCACACCCCCGGTAACCCCGCCGGTCACCCCGCCCGTGACTCCACCGGTCACACCACCAGTACCACTGCCGCCGCTGACACCTCCAGCCCCACTGCCAGTCCCACTGCCGGTCACACCTCCGGTATCGCCTCCAGCGGCCACGCCCGCGCCGAGCCCGGTCACCCCACCGCCCACGCCCACACCCCCGCCCACGCCCCCGACGGCCCCACCCACGCCTCCTCCGCCTGCGCCTACGCTTCCCCCGGCCACGAGACCCACCACCCCGCCCACCACCCCGCCCACGGACCTGACCCTCCCGCCCACCTGCCAGCCGATGGACGTGGGCCCCTGGGTCGAGTACTGGATCGGGGGCAAGCTCTGCCTGCGATTCGACTGGTACTCACGCCGGAGCTGACCCCCGACGACAGGGAAACGCTCAAGGTGAGGTGAGGTGAGGCGGGACGAGGCCAGGTGGAAACGGCAAACACGGAGAGGGGAGGGGAAGGCGTGGAGGACCTGCCGATGTCGGCGACGGAGCCCGATGGCTCCGCGGTCGTACGGGTGCTCAGCTACAACGTCCGCTCCATGCGTGACGACGTCGCGGCGCTGGGCCGGGTGATCCGGGCCTGCCGTCCGGATGTGGTCTGCGTCCAGGAGGCGCCGCGGTTCTTCCGCTGGCGCAAGGCCGCGGCACGCCTGGCGAAGGCGTCGGGGCTCGTCTACGTCACGGGCGGAGCCACTGCTTCGGGCCCGATGATCCTTTCCTCCCTCCGTGCGCACGTGGAGCGCACGGAGGACGTCCTGCTGCCGCGCACCCCCGGCCTGCACCAGCGTGGCTTCGCGACGGCCGTGCTGCGTTTCGGCCGGGCCAGGCTCGGCGTGCTGAGCTGCCACTTGAGCATCGACGACGAGGAGCGCTACGAGCAGGGCCGGCTGCTCCTGGACCAGCTGTCCGCCCTGGACGTCCCGCACGCCGTCGCCGCGGGCGATCTCAACGACCGCCCCGACGGCCGCACCTTCCACCTGCTCGCGGGAGTCCTCCAGGACGGCTGGGCGACGAAACCCTGGGGCCGCGAGCACACCACCCGGCTGGGCGACCCCCTCCAACGCATCGACGCGGTCTTCGCCACCCCCAAGATCCACGTGCTGGGATGCGGCGTACCGATGGGCCTGCCCCACCTCCCGGAACAAGACCTACGAGCAGCCACGGACCACCTGCCGGTACTGGCGTCTCTACGGGTCCCGGCCACGTAAGGCGAAGCTGCGCAGCAGGGGGCAGTCCCGCGCGTACACCGTGACGTACATGGGTGCGGGCCCGTGCAAAAGCTGCACGGGCCCGCACGCTGGGATGGAGCAGTGGATCAGAAGAGGTACTTGTACATCTGCCAGCCGCCGCCGACCTTGTTCCGGGCGGAGAAGTTGCCCTTGCCGTCCGCGGCGTAGGACCACAGCACGCCAGTCGTGTCGCGGGCCACCAGGTCGAGCTTGCCGTCACCGGTCATGTCACCGACACCGACCAGCGTGTCGTAGACCTGCCAGCCGCCGCCGATCTTCACCCGGGTGTCGAGGGTGCCCTTGCCGGTGCCGGGGTAGAGCCACAGGACGCCCGAGGAGTCGCGGGCGATCAGGTCCGTCCTGCCGTCCCCGTTCAGGTCTCCTCCGCCCGCCGCCAGCAGGTAGGACTTCCAGCCGCTGCCGATCTTCACACGGGCCTTGAAGTTCCCCGAGCCGTTCGCCTCGTAGAGGTACAGGTCCCCCGTGGACGCCTCGCGGGCGATCACGTCCGCGTGCCCGTCACCGGTCATGTCGCCCGGGGACGTCAGCGCGTCGAAGATGTTCCAGCCGCTGCCGATCTTCGCGTACGGGGTCGACGGGGTCAGCGCCTTGCCCGCGGGCTTGTACAGGCGCAGTTCCCCGCTGGTCAGACGGACCAGGACGTCATTGGTCCCGTCGCCGTCGACGTCGTCGAACGGAACAGCCGCCGACATCGTGTGCGCGTCCGTCCAGCCGGAGCCCGACACCTTCCCGTCGAGCAGTCCGTCGTCGCCCTCGCGGAGGTCGGCGGTGCCGCCGGGCGTGACGGCCAGCAGGTCGGCGAAGTCGACGGGGCTGGCGATGTAGTCACGCCAGATCGGGGCGGTCCTGACCGTGCCCTTCACATCGAAGGGGGTGGTGATCTCCTGGTCCGGACCGCCGTCGGCGGGAACCATGGCCAGCTTCCACTCGTACGCGCCCGGGGTCAGCTCCTTGCCGGCGGAGTTCTTGCCGTCCCAGTCCAGGCGCACCACACCGCGGGTCTCCACACCCGTGGCCATGAGGACCGTATTGCGGGTGGCGACGTTCACCAGCGCCAGATCCCAGGAGACCAGCGGCTTGGACGCCCACCACCGCACGCTGCGGGCCGCCGACTTGGCGTCCACGCTCGACGGGAAGTCCGTGTCCAGCGCGGCGAGACGAGTGCTCGCGACCCCGGACGGGGCCACCCTCGTGTCGCCCTGGGCGTCCACGTACGCCACCGTGCCGCCGAAGCGGTCCACGGTCCAGCCCCGGCCGGGCGCGGCCACGGCGGGCTTGCCCACCGGGTGCGTTCCCTTCGTGCCGTGCAGGTCCGTGACGCTCAGCAGGCCGTCCTTCTGCCAGGCGACATAGCCGTCACCGAGCAGAGCGCCCTCATGCGCGGGCAGGAGGGTGTTCTTGTCGGTCAGGGTGTCGTACACCCCCGACTTGTCCCGGTCGCACTCCCAGTAGACGTCGGTGCCCTGTGCCTGGAGGGACGTCGTCAGGCACGGCGCCATCATGTCCTTGCCGGTCGGCCTGCCCGTACGGACGTCGAACGCCCGCGACAGACCGGGCTCGCCACCGAGCCACAGCGTGCTGCCGGAGAGGGCGAAGCTACGGGAAGACGTACCCGTGTAGACGACCGACCCCGTATCGAGATCGGTGACCTGGACGCGCTCGTCCTTGCGCCAGGTGGCGAGGTAGCGGCCGGACACACGCAGCAGGTCCGCCTTGACGCCCAGCGTCCGCCCGGGCAGCTTGGCACCCGCGTCGAGGACCTTCACGGTGCCGTCGGCCAGCCGGTAGACCAGACGTCCGTCACCGGTCGCCTGGATGTCCGGGGTGCCGGCCACCGGGAAGTCGGCGGCGTCCGTGCCCCGGTCGGTGCGCGGCCCGGCGGCCAGCGGACCCGTGACCGAGAGGTCGATCCCGCTCAGCCGCGTGTGCCCGCCCTCCTCGTCCGGCACCCGGTCCACCGAGGTCAGCCGGCCCTGCGCCACGGCGAGCGCGCTGGGAACCGACGCCAGGGACGGCGACTCGCGGACCCTGGTGGGCTCCAGCGAGGAGCCGACCGCGTACACGCCCTGGTGGCCGTCGACGACCGCGCCGATCAGCATGGTCCCGTCGGGCTTGAAGCGAGCCATCGCGGTCGCCTTCTCCAGCACGACGCGCTCCGGCCCGCCCGTGAACGGCACCGCCACGACACGGTAGTCGAGCGAGGAGTAGTGCTCCTGGCCGCCGGTGGAGATACGGCGCGCCACCAGAACGCTGTCCCCGACCGCGCCGAGCAACTGGGCGCTGTCATAGCCCGCAATCGTGAGGTGGTCGGTCGCGGACCAGAAGTCCGAGGTCTTCCAGACCGATGCCTTGCCGTCCTTGGTCCACTGGACCAGGCGGTCACCACCGACCTCGATGCGGCCGTTGTCGTACTCGTCCGCCGTGAGGTGGGTGGAACGGGCGACACCGTCCTTGCCGAGCCAGCACAGCAGCGTCATACCGGAGATCTTCTGCTGGACGAGGATGCCGTCCTTGTTGTGCGTGTAGAGCGACTCCAGCGTGCCCGAACCGCTGACAGCCTTCTCCTGGAGGACGTCGCCCTCCCAGTACTGCAGGCGCATACCGAGCGTGCCCTGGCTGACGACCACGTCACCGAAAGCCCCGGCGAACCGCTGACCCGCGGGCAGCGGTACGGTCCGCTGCGTGCCGTCCTTCATGTTGCGCTGGACGACCGACCCGGCGTCCTTGCCGGTGAGGACGAGGACGTCGGTGCCGGTGCCCCAGGCGGTGTCCATGCCCTCCGGCATGACGACCCGCTCGGTGGAACCGCCCGCGTACGAGGTCCAGTTGAACCCCGACTTGGTCCACCCGGACAGATAACCCGTCTCGCCCGCCCCGTTGATCACGGTCGCGTTGGCGTCAGGCGTGCGCTCGGCGGGAACGGTCAGCTCCGCCGGCGCGTCCGCCGCGAAGGCCGGAGCCGCCGCCAAGGGGGCGATAGCCCCCGCGAGCCCGAACGCCGTAACCGCGGCGACCGCACTCCGTATGAGTGTGTGACGTTTCATTGCTGCTGCTCCCGAACATCTCTGGGCATGGGATGGCACACGGGCGCGGCGAACTCCGCGACCCCGAGCACAGAACAGCCCCCCGGGCTCTCCGACTCCCCACGCACGTACTGAGACGCACGAAAGATCACTTCAGTTGTACGGGGGACGCGCCCCGATCAGAACACCCGCGCGCACCCGGAAAGCGTCACGCCGACGGCCGGGTGAGTTGGGCGTCCACGGCGTCCAGGACCCACTCCAGGCCAGTGGCGAAGGACGTCTCGGCGTCCACGTCCGTGCCGTCGTACACGGCCTTGGCCGGCGCCGGGAAGCGGCCCGTGTCCAGCATCCTCGTCGGATGCGGACCGGAGGCGCGCTGCCGGTCGTGCTTGGACAGACCCGTGGCGCCGGCCCCGCGGACCTGGACGAGGCCGTCCGCGCCTTCGAGGAAAGATGTGGGCACGGGCCCGGCCTCTGGGCAAAGATCACAACGCCCGGCCTGGAACGCCCCGTAAGCCCGGACCTCACCGAAGCCCTCACCTTCTTCGACGAGGTCCAGCCGTCCTGACCGAGGTGCCGGGCGTGCCGAGGGTGTTCCGAGGCCAGGTCTGGTGGCAGGCAGGCAGGCAGGTCAGTGGAAGCCGAGCATGCCGGGGGTGTCGATGCCGATGGCGAGGATGCCGGGCGGGTAGCGGTCCTCGTCGTCGGTCAGGAGAATCGGCATGCCGCCGGTGCCGGTGCGGCGCAGTGCGGTGTAGAGGGCGTGGCAGGTGTCCAGGGCTCCGTAGCCGTCGCGGACCATGGTGCCCACGGCCGGTGCGTCGATCTGCCCGAGCGTTTCGACGTCGGCGCACGGGTAGCCAAGGACGGCCCGGGCGGCTCCCGGCTGGCGCGCCTCGGCCTCGGCCAGACACAGCGCCGGCACCAGCAGCCGGTCGCCGCCGGCGGTGATGTTGACCGCGAGCGCGTTGAGCGCCTTGTGCCCCGCGGCCAGCGCCATGACCGCACTGGTGTCGACGATGATCACGCGGCGTCCCTGCCAGGCAGGGCCAGAAGCTTCTCCGCCGCGATCCGCCGCAGATTCCCCAGCACATCCAGCGTCGCGAACTCCTCGTCGCTGATATCGACGCCGATCACCTCACGCGCATGCGCCCGCGCCGCCGCCACTTGCGCGGCCCGCTGTGCGGCGGTGGGCTCCGCGGCCGCGAGCACGTCGACGAGCTGCCCGATGTTCAGCCCGCGTTCCTCGGCGAGCTGGGCGAGGTGGTCGCGGGTCTGCTTCGTCACCTGGATCGTCGTATTCGCCATAGAGTGACCATAGCACTTCTATAGCGACTTGCGGGGTGTGCTCTTCGCGCACAGAGGGCCGCAGGGGCTGGCACGACAGGGGCGCTGCCGGCACGCCCTTGTGCCGCGCGCAGCGGCGGGGGCGACTCCACCGATCACCCGGTCAGCAGGACGCGCGAACGTGCTCAGGCGGCGACGCCGAGTTCGGTGCGGGTGCGGTGGATGAACTCGCGGACGGCCGACTCCCGCCGCCAGGGGGCGAGGGCGGTGTTGAACTCCCGGACGTAGTCCTTGGCGCGGGAGGACTGGACGCGGGCGAGGATGTCCACGGAGCGGTTGCCGAGTTCCAGGCCGTGGTCGAGGTCGCGGGCCTGGAGGTGAGCGGTTCCTACGATCGCCAACCGCATCCCGACTGAGCGGGTGAACACCCCGGTGGGCATGGCGGCGGCCTGCTTGTTCCAGGCCAGGGCAACCTTCGGGTTCCTCAGGTCGCGGAAGATCTCGGCGGCGTCCGCGGAAAGGCGGGCGTGGTGATAGAAGTCGATCCAGGCGGGCTCTGAGCCGCTGGATGCCTCGGCCAGGTTCAGGAGGTCCTCGGATGCCTTCAGGGCCCGAGAGGCGGCCTTGGCGTCCCTCTCGCGGGCATGGGCACGGGCCTCGATGAGCTTGGTGAACGCAAGGACTCTCGGCACGGCATGGCCCTTGGCGCGTTCGAAGGCGCCCTGGGCCATGTCGACGGCCTCGGAGGCGAAGCCCCGCATGAGGGACTGCATGGCCATCGTGGTCAGCACATAGCAGCCGAGCTGTACGTCGCCGCCGGCGCGGGCCAGGCGGAGGGCCTGGATGAAGTGACGCTGGGCGGCGTCGTGCTGGCCGACATCGAACGCGGTCCACCCGGCGAGCCGCGACAACTCGGCGGTCACGGAAAACAGTTCGCAGCCGATGTCGTCGGAGAAGGTGCCCTCCAGGAGAGGGGCAGCGCGGCGTTCGAGGCAGTCGGTGACGGAGTTCGCCTTCCAGTTCCCCCCGCCGTACTTGGAGTCCCAGCGGCGGGCATCGTCGGCGGCGTCCCGCAGTTCGTCCAGGTCGGCCCTGCCGACCTGGCCCGAGCCCCGATGGTCGGCCCTTTCGTCGGCGGGGCTGACCAGCCAACGGGTGACGGGGACGGCGAACGCGGACACGGCAAAGCCGGAGCCGGCCTGATTGAGGAAGTCGCGGCGGTTCACGGAGCTCCAGAACGAAGTGGCGACGCGGACGGCGTCGGCGGGATCTCGCGGGAAATCCAACCCCACATCCGCCTGGATTGTCTCCGCCTCGCCCATACCGATTTCGGCGAGACCGACGGGCCGCCCGAGCCGTTCGGAGACCGCCTGCGCCAGCAGCTTCGGCACCGGCCACTTGGGCACCATGCCGCGCACGCACCAGTTCGCGATCGAGGTATGCGAGTAGTCCGTCGGGGACCCTGCCTGGTGGGCGAGCTGGTTGACGCGGTGGGCCAGAGACTTGTGGCTCGCACCACAGGCTTCGATGAGCCGGGCCAAGTCCGTGTTGGGCGGACGGCTCCGGCGGACGGCCGATGCCACGGCGGCCCCCTTGCCGGTGACTGAAGCGTTGCCCATGCGAGCCCGTGCTTCCGAGGAGTCGTACGTCTCGCATGTGCTGGGTCACCGAGGGTATTGCCTGCGGGCCCTGGATGAACCGGGTTCGCGAGTTGTGAGCCCCCCTGCGAGCCCTTCCCGGCCGGTTCGCTGCCCGGTGTGATGAGGGCCCAGGCCACCGCCGGAACTGGCGAGGCTCCTTCCGGCGGTGGCCGCCGAGAGTGCACCACGATATTCATGCTCGGGGGTGAACCAGATGTGCGGAATCGCAGGACTGGCTGGGTCGGACGCCCGCTGGCACCTGGACACGGTCCAGGCCATGGGTCTCTCACAGAACTACCGTGGCCCGGACGGCACCCTGTACGCAGCGAGCCCGGACGGACGGGCGGTGCTGTCCATGAACACGCTGTTGATCGTCGACCCGCAGGCGCTGCCCGGCCCCTACCTCGACCGTTCCTCGGGGGTGGTACTGGCCTTCAACGGGGAGATCTACAACTGGCGGCAACAGGCCAGGTCCTGGGGCATCCCTGTCGGCGAGCGGGAGACGGACGCGCACCTCGTGCTGCGGGCCTGGGCGAAGTTAGGCCCGTCCTGCCTGAACGGCTTCGACGGCATGTTCGCCCTCGCCCTCTACGACCCCCGGGTCGGCAAGCTGTTTCTGGCTCGGGACCGGCCCGGGGGAAAGCCGCTCTACTGGCGGCTCGACGGCGGTGGGCTCGCGTTCGCCTCCGAGGTCACCACCATTGATTGGAGGGGCTTCTGATGGGAATTCCGGCGGCGTTGACCATCGATGTGACGTGACGGAATGAGGCGCTGTCCGAGGTGGGAGACTCCCGGGGCGGGCAGCGCCTTTTTCACGCTCTCCGAGGCGCGTTTCGTCGCCCAGGGGAGGGCGGACGGAGCGTGGCCTCCGGTGTCGCTGGTGGCCGTGCCGGGTGGGCGCCGACTCGCGGGCCGCCTCGTTCCCGGACGGGTGAGCGGGCTGTTGTTGCCGTTTGGGAGGGTCATCGTGGTGGCGGGGTCAGAGTGCGGACCATCGCTGTGAGGAGCGGTGAGGCGGGGGAGGGCTGGCTCTGCCCGATGTCTGTGTATCCCCACGTCTGGTAGAGGGCGTGGACTTTTCCGTCTCCGGCGGCCTTGTTGACCATGAGGGTGACGTAGGGCTCTTCGCGGCCGTCGAGGAGCGCGTCATGGATGCGCCGGGCGGTTCCCGTGCCCCGCCACGCGGGGGCGACGCCGATTTCCTTC
This sequence comes from Streptomyces sp. NPDC043908, assembly GCF_056435525.1. NCBI lineage: Bacteria > Bacillati > Actinomycetota > Actinomycetes > Kitasatosporales > Streptomycetaceae > Streptomyces > Streptomyces sp. NPDC043908. Next base: position 206,753 of record NZ_JBWKEI010000015.1, read on the forward strand.
AGGGCTACGGCCGGGCGCTCGGTGTAGTGGTGGGCGGGTGGCGGGGTGATGCGCCGCCAGTAGCGGTCGCCGTGCTCGATGGTGTTCGCGTAGGCGTAGCCGACGGGATGCCCGTCGGCGTAGGCGAGGACGGCCACGAAGCCGGGGTCGGTGCCGTGCCGGTCCAGGCGTTCCCCGAAGGCGGTGACCGCGTAATTGGGCAGGTGGAGCAGCGGGGCGCGCACCTTGGCGTAGATGGCGAGCAGGTCGCCGCGGATCGGGGCGAGGGTGGTTGCGGTGCGCAGTTCGATCGCGGGTGCCGTGGTCATGCGGCGGGCCTCCAGGCGTCTGTGTGCTCGGTCCAGGTCTGCGCGGCGGGGCTGCCCGGAGCGGTTGCGCGCAGGGCGGCGCCGAACTCTTGCAGCATGCGCGCCACGCGGGCGTGATGGGTAGCGGCGTCGGCAGGGACGTTCATCGCGGTGGCCGTGGCGGCATCGGCTGCTCCCTGGGCGAGCTGCGCGTGGGCGAGGCGGGTGGTGGTGATAGCCCGGGAGCGGACCATGTGGTGCCGCAGGCCGGCCAGGCAGCGGTGGGCGTGGTACTCGGCGGTCTCGTAGTCACCGAGCGCCAGGTACGCCGACAAGGCCAGGGAGTCGAGCTCGGCCTGGTCGTAGAAGGCACTCAGCCACACCGGCCGGGCGCCGTCGGCGTCGGCGCGCTCCAGTGCGTCCTGCGCCTGGTCGAACGCGCGCTGGCACCCGGCACGGTCCTGGGCCGCACCGTGGATGGCTCCCTGGCGGGCCAGGCCCAGGGACGCGAACAGGGGGTCCTGGCGCGTGACGTGCAGCCTGCGGGCTACGTCGTTCGCGGCGAACGCGTCGGCCGGGCGGCCCAGGTGGCGGTACATCGTGCCCGCGTGGCTCCAAATGCGGAACTTGATCGCCTGGTCACCGGACATCTCGACCAGGGCCTGCGCTTCGCGCATGTGCGCCCGCGCGTCGTCGTAACGGCGGCCGTCGATAGCGGCCCACATCGCGGAGGAGCGGAAGGCGGCAGCGGAGCCGTAAAGGCTGCTGCGCACGCGCTGGCTCGCGCTGCCCGCGTTCTGCAGGTTCAGCGCTTCGTTGGCGAGCGAGGCGGCCCGCTGCTCGGTCCCGCGTTGCCCGCCGTGGCGGTGGTCACTGGCGATGATCTCAGCGAAGCGCGTCGTGAGGCGGTCGACGTCGCCCATACCGATACGGCGTGTGGTGGTGACACCGGGGACGGCGGCAGTTGCGGCGGCGGCAGCTATGCCGCCCACAAAGTTGCGGCGCTTCACGTCGGGGTCCTCCTGCGGTGATGCGGTGGCGGCGCTCTGGCCCCGTGGCACGAACCCCAGGTCCGTCGCCGTACGGCCGGTCACCTTCTTCAGAGCCTCGCGGGTGCGTGCGTTGGGCCATCTGACCCGGCCCGCCTTCCAGTCCCGCACGGCACGGCCGTCGTAGCGCCCCACTCGCCCGGTGAGGCGTTCGAGCGCTGAATTCAGCTCTTTGGCAAGGGAGTTGGAGCTGTGGCCGTGCTCGGTCATCCACGCCTCAAGGGCCGTGTTCCGCGTAGCGGTCATATCCGCACAGTAAAGGAAGCGGCACACACCGTTAGTTAAATGGTTGGTCAAATCCCCCTAGGGGAACCGCCGGGAAATTCCGCCCGTCACCTAACCCCCCGGTTGCCTGCGGGAGTTAGGTAACGGGTACAGCCCCTGACTGCCGGTAGAGACGGACTCCCCCGCGACCGCAGTCAACGGCTAGCAGAGATGGCCATCGACTTGGGCGCACGAGTGAGGTGCCTGCGAAGGGACGGCGAGAGGGCGTGGAGTACGCAGTGGACACCGCGAACAACGACCGGATCGGGGTGGTGGAGAGACGCTACGAGGGGAGTGTGTACCTGCGTCCGCCTGATGGCGGGGTTCAGTGGGCGACGGCGCCGGAGGCCCTGCGTCCCGCGCGCCCGGAGGAGCTGGTGCGGGCCCGGGTCCTGAACACCCCGGTGTCCCCCGTGCGGGGGTGGCGCTGATGTGGGCGCTGCCGGTGGGAGTGCCACCGGGGCCGAGGACCCGGACCGGGGCCCGTGCCGGTGCCGGTTTCGGAGCCGAAGTACGGCCCACCGATCCTGAGCCCCCTCGACCCGGGTTACGGCCTGGAGCCGGTCGGCGCGCCCGGGTGCGCTCTGTGCGACGCATGGACCGCGATCCGTGAGGCGGCCCGGGAGGACCGGGACCGCCACGAGGTCCGGGAGGCGAACGCGGAGATCTCCCGCCACCCCGACCATCACACGTGGCCCGGACGGGAGGCGCTGGGGTGAGTGTCAGGAGCACGGTGCGGGGTGTGGTCTACCGGGTGCTGCGCCACCCGGACAGCGAGGTGACGATGACGGCCCGCTGTATGTCGGGGGAGGGGTGCTGGTGGGAGCTGGCGGCGACCACGGACCTGGAAGCTGCGGGTGTCGAGATCCTGGCGCACACCGCCGCGACAGGCCACGGCATCTTCACGCGCCGGGTCGAGGACATGGCCGTCGTCGTCCTGGTGAACCGTGAGGAGCAGTCCCGCCGGGTGGAGGCCCACCGTCTGGAGCACGCCGCGCGGGAGCGGAGCGACGACATCGAGGCCGAGCACGGCCGGGCCGAGCGATGAGGGCCCCCGCAGGCCCGGCCAGGGGGACGAGGTAGCCGGACATCAGAATCGTGTCCATCGGCCGCCTGCACGACCAGGACGGGGGCGAGCGGGCCGACATCCACGCGCGCCACGATCGCCTGCACTATCGGCCGCAGCTCGGGTCACCGCTCCTCGAACCGAGCGCCACACACGGCCCTACCGCAGCGCGAAGCGGTCCGGCGCCCGGAAAAGCGGAGTCCAAGGTCATGAGGCGGAACCACGTGTCCTTGGACTCCGTGCGAGCGTGCGTGCCGGACGTCGCTGCGCAGGCGGGAGTCCAAAGACAGGCCTCCGAACCCGCCGGCGAACTCCTCCTCGGGTGCGGACCTGCTTGTGGGACTTGTTGTGTGCCTGTTTCCACTCAGGCAGTTCCTCGCCCTTGCAGCGCCGGTGGGGCATCACCAGGCCGGTTCCCGGGTAGCCGCCGTCAGCGATTGTCGTGGTGTTGCCGACGGCGGCCCTTGGCCCGGGCTCCGCCCGTGCCTTGCAGTCGTTGTGGTTGCCGGGAAGGGGCCGGCCGACCACCACGGCCAGACGGCTGTCGGCATCGATGACCAACCTGGTGGTTGGTGGAGTACCGATAGTCCTTGGACCGTTCGGCCTCCCGTGTCGTCGCCAGTTGGCACCAGGGCGCCGTCCACGATCAACACGGTGTCTTCAGACAAGCAAGACAGCCAAAGGAATTGACAACCAGTCAGGTTCCTGAAAGGGAAGAGCCGAGAAGAGACCCTACCCTGTCCCGTAGTCAGCCCCAGAAATTCGCGGAGCGAATTTCTGCAGGCTCGAATTGCGGAGCAATTCGAGCCGCGGACAACGGAGTTGTCCGCACCGGACAGCGGAGCTGGCCGGGAGGCCATGCGGAGCGTGGCCGTCTTTCCGCCACGTAGTGGCGGCGCGTCGTGTCTGCGGAGCAGACCGCGCGC
>NZ_JBWKEI010000016.1:0-185325 GCF_056435525.1 Streptomyces sp. NPDC043908
CCGGGCCCTCCGGGCGCTTCCTTCGTTTCCGACTCTATCAGACTCTTTCGTGTCCGATTTCCCTGTCGGCGGGATTCGCTTTCCGGCCTTTCGGCTTTCCGGCGGTTCCGACTCTATCAGATCCTGTCGGGCCTGATTTCCGGTCTCCCGGGTCAAGTCGGTTTGTCTTCCCGGCTGTTGGGCCGTTCCGACGAGTGAGACTTTAGCGGAATCCCGGCCCCCGATGCCAATCGGCTGCGTCCTTATCGAACGCGGATTCCTCATTTCGCAAAAGTGCACGAAAAACGAAACGACGATGATCGTCGTTCGGATCAAGTGGTTGGTGCGGAATGGCTGTCCGGGGACCGACCGGAGTCGGCGCTCACGTCGGACAACTCGGAGAACACTACGTACGGGCCAAGTACGTGTCAACCCCGGCCCGGGGGCCGTACGAGTGGTCCTCGGCGGGGGCCCCGACGGCCCTCCGGGCGGGGGTGCGGGCAGCGGTCCGGGCAGGGGTTCGGACGGGGGTTCGGGCCGGGGCTCAGCCGTTGCCCGAGGCCAGTTCGCGACTGCGGTCGCGGGCAGCTTCCAGGGCGGCGATCAGGGCGGCCCGTACGCCGTGGTTCTCCAGTTCGCGGATCGCGCTGATCGTGGTGCCCGCCGGGGAGGTGACCGCCTCGCGCAGCTTGACGGGGTGTTCGCCGCTGTCGCGGAGCATCACGGCGGCGCCGATGGCGGCCTGCACGATGAGGTCGTGGGCCTGGGCGCGCGGCAGGCCGAGCAGGATGCCCGCGTCCGTCATCGCCTCGACCAGGTAGTAGAAGTACGCCGGGCCGGAGCCGGAGAGTGCCGTGGCGGCGTCCTGCTGGGACTCCGGGACGCGCAGGGTCTTGCCGACGCCGCCGAAGATCTCCTCCGTATGGGCGAGATGGGTCGGGGTCGCGTGGCTGCCCGCGCTGATGACGGACATGCCCTCGTCGACGAGGACGGGGGTGTTCGGCATGACGCGGACGACCGGGGTGTTCGGCGCGAGCCGTTCCTCGATGAACGCGGTGGGGATGCCGGCGGCGGCGCTGATGACCAGGCGGTCGGGGGCGACGTGCGGGGTGAGCTCGTCGAGGAGGCGGCCCATGTCCTGGGGCTTCACGGCGAGGATCAGGGTGTCGGCGCGCTTGGCGGCGTCCGCGTTGCTGACGGAGTCGACGCCGTAACGGGTGCGCAGCTCCTCGGCGCGTTCCGGGCGGCGGGCGGTGACCAGGAGGTTCGCGGGGTTCCAGCCGGCGCGGATCATCCCGCTCAGGAGGGCTTCACCGATCTTGCCGGTGCCGAGGACTGCGACGGTGTGGGTCATGCGGTCACCCTCCGGGTGGTGCGGGGTCGCTCCGTGGTGCGGGGTCTGGCTTCGTCATCCTCGCACCGTGCGGGCCGTGGGGGCGTGGGGTGTCCGAAGGGCGGTACGGGGTGGTTGCCGTGTTCCGTACGCGCTTCAGGAGGTGCGGCGGCGCAGGGTCGCGGCGCCCAGGGCCAGGACCAGCAGGGCGCAGGCGGCGACGATCAGGATGTCGCGGGCGAACGTGGTGGTCGGGTCGGGGTGGTGGACGATCTGGGTCATCGCGTCGACCGCGTACGACATGGGCAGGGCGTTCGAGACGGCGTGCAGGGCGGGCTGCATGGAGTCGCGCGGGGTGAGCAGGCCGCAGAGCAGCAGCTGGGGGAAGATCACGGCCGGCATGAATTGCACCGCCTGGTACTCGGAGGCCGCGAAGGCCGAGACGAAGAGGCCGAGGGCCGTGCCCAGGAGGGCGTCGAGCAGGGCCACCAGCAGGAGGAGCCACGGGGAGCCGAGGACGTCCAGGCCCAGGACCCAGAGGGAGACGCCGGTGGCCAGGGCCGACTGGACGACGGCGAGCAGGCCGAAGGCGAGGGCGTAGCCCGCGATGAGGTCGCCCTTGGCGAGCGGCATGGCGAGGAGGCGTTCGAGGGTGCCGGAGGTGCGTTCGCGCAGGGTGGCGATCGACGTCACCAGGAACATCGTGATCAGCGGGAAGATCCCGAGCAGGGACGCGCCGATGTCGTCGAAGGTGCGGGGCGAGGCGTCGAACACGTATCGCAGCAGCGTGACCATCGCGACGGGGACGAGGACCAGGAGCGCGATGGTGCGGGGGTCGTGGCGGAGCTGGCGGAGGACGCGGGCGGTGGTGGCGAGGGTGCGGGCGGGGGTGGGGGTGGTGCGGGCGGTGGTGGTGGGGGTGATCCGCCGGGTCGGGGTCGGGGTGGTCGTGGTCGTGGTCCGGGCCGTGGGGGTCGGGGTCGGGGTGGTCATCGTGCTGCCTCCTTCTCGGGGGGCGGGGTGCGGTCGTCGAGGTCCGCCTCGTCCACGAGGGCCAGGAAGGCCTCTTCCACGGTGGCCGTGCCGGTACGGGTGCGGAGGGCTTCGGGGGTGTCCTGGGCCAGGATCCGGCCGTCGCGCATCAGGAGCAGGCTGTGGCAGCGCTCGGCCTCGTCCATGACGTGCGAGGAGACCAGGATCGTGGTGCCCCGGTCGGCGGCGATGGCGTGGAAGAGGTTCCACAGGTCGCGGCGCAGGACGGGGTCGAGGCCGACGGTCGGTTCGTCGAGGACGAGCAGCTCAGGGGTGCCGAGCAGGGCGACCGCGAGGGACACGCGGCTGCGCTGGCCGCCGGAGAGGCGGCCCGCGAGGGTGTCGGCGTGGGTGGTGAGGGCGACGTCCGTGATGGCGCGGTCCACGGCGGTGGTGCGGGTTTTCCGGTGGGGGCGGCCGGGGTGGAGTACGGCGGCGAAGTACTCCAGGTTCTGACGTACCGTCAGGTCGTCGTATACGGAGGGTGATTGGGTGACGTACCCGATCAGGGGGCGCAGGGCCGGGGAGCCGGCGGGGCGGCCGAGGACGGTGAGTTCGCCGGTGACCTTGGCCTGGGTGCCGACAATGGACCGCATCAGGGTCGACTTTCCGCAGCCGGAGGGGCCGAGGAGGCCGGTGATGCGGGCTTGGGGGGCGGTGAAGTGGAGGTCTTTGAGGACGGGGTGGGGGCCTCGGGTGACGGTTAGGGATGTGGCGGTTAGGGCGGGGGGTGGGGGTGGGTCTGGGGTGGGGTTTGGAGTCGGGCTGGGGTCCGGGGTCGGGTCCGGGGTGTAATTCATCATGTGTTGAATATTGCGTGGGGTGGGGGTGGGCGTCAAGGTGGGTGGGAGGTGCGGGGGTGTTGGTTCTCCCCGCCCCGCCCCTTCCCGAAAGCCCTCGGCGGGCGGCCGGGGGCGGACTCATCTGCGGGCCGGTGGGGGCTGGTCGCGCAGTTCCCCGCGCCCCTGAAGGCACGGGGCCTGCGGCCCCTGTGCCCCTCAGAGGGGCGGTGCCGAGGGGCGCGGACAACGACGCGAACGGCGAGTAAAGGGGCAAAGGGGCAGATGACTGGCGGCGGCCGAAAGGCGGGGCCCTCCGCCCGAGGGACTGGAGGCGCCTGCCCAAGGGCGCGAGGAACCGCGCGCCCAGCCCAGCACAGCCCGCAGACGCCAACCGGTTACGCCCCACCCGGCCCATCAGCGGCACGGGGAACTCCGCGCCCAAGCGCCCACCGACCCACAGACAAACACCGGGCCCCAGGTGCACGGGGTCTGAGCGCCCAGCCCAGCTCGGCCCGCAGCCGGACACGGGTTAGGGGCGCGGGGAACTGCGCCACCAACCCACCACCACCCGCACACGGACACGGGCTGAGGGGCGCGGGGAACTGCGCGAGCAACCCTCCACTGCTCGCAGACGGACACCGACTCAGGGGCGCGGGCGATCCTCCGTCACCCGCACACGAACGCGGGTTAAGGGTGCGGGGAAGTGCGTGAGCGGGGCGTCGTAGGGGGCGGGTGGGCAGGTGGCGGCCGTGGGCTTGGGGAGGTGGCGATCAGGGCGCCACGTATGTCCGCGCACGGGCGAAGGTGCAGCGGGATCTGCCCGGCGTTGTCCACAGGTTGTGGATTGGTCGCTGCGGAACGGCCGGAGGGGGCTAGCCTCGCTTCGGCCGCTTCTTCCCCTTGCGGCGTTCGTGGCGCTTCAGGGCCTCCTCGTACTCCCTGCGGTGCAGGGTCTCGCCGGGGGCCTCGCGGAGGGCTCGGAAGGCGTACGCCACCAGGGAGCCGACGAAGCCGATCGCCTTCAGGCCCTGGAGGGAGCGTTCGCGTTCGGGGTCCGTGGGGCGGGCCGAGAAGCCCTCCCAGGTCTTGCGGAACGCCATCGCGCTGCACAGCGCGAACATCACCACGACCAGGACGGTCACGAAGGCGCCGGTGTCCGCGATCTGGAGGCCCTGGTAGGCGAAGCGCAGCACGAAGCACGCCGCCACCGCCGCCACCAGCGCGCCGACCGCCACGCCGGCGCGGCGCAGACCGTAGCCGCCGTCGTGGTCGACCCACGTCGTGCCGAAGAAGCGGATGGGCTCGGGCTCGGGGCCGCTCGCGCCCGTACCGCCGGCGTTCTGGTCGCTCATGGGGTCGATTATCCCTGCTGCCGGGGAACGGCTAGCCGCAGCGGACCGCCACGTACCCGTCGCTGCCCGTCCGTACGTACGCGTCGGACACGTACTGTCCATTGGCGATGTTGTCCCAGATGTTCGACGTGCCGTACGGGCCGGCGACCGTCGTACCGGGGCACTGGCAGTTGATCGGGACGCTCACCCCGGTGGGGAGCACCTTGACCACGGGGTAGCCCGTGCCGGGGCCGCTGCGGACGTTCAGCTGTACGCCCGGCGCCACCGGGTACCGCTTCGTCGTCGTCTCGCTCTGCACGCTCTCCACGCTCTGCACGCCCGCGAGCTCGTCCGTAGCCATGTCTGGCCTCCCCCGTCACCGTCACTCCGCGTACGCCACGCACGCGACCCGCAGGCTAGCAAGCCCCTCGGGTCTCGCACGCATCATCGACTAGGCTCCGAGCGTCGCGCTCGGGGACGAACACACGGGGGTGGGCGATGCCGCCGTTGCGCAGCACGGGGCCGGGTCCGGAAGCGGAACGTCCGGGGGTGCCGGAGTACGCCGGGCAGTATCGGCTGGAGTCGACGCTCGGCTCCGGCGGCATGGGTGTGGTCCGGCTGGCCGCGTCCGCCTCCGGCCTGCGTCTGGCCGTCAAGGTCGTCCACGCCGAGCATGCCAAGGACCCCGAGTTCAGGGCGCGGTTCCGGCAGGAGGTGTCGGCTGCGCGGCGGGTGAGCGGCGCGTTCACCGCGTCCGTCGTCGACGCCGATCCGACCGCCGCGCGGCCCTGGATGGCCACCCTCTACATCCCCGGGCCCACCCTCGCCGAGGAAGTGAAGCGGAACGGGCCGCTGGACGCCTCGCAGGTACGGCGGCTGGGGGCCGGGCTCGCCGAGGCGCTGCGGGACATCCACCGGGCCGGGGTCGTCCACCGCGACCTCAAGCCGAGCAACGTGCTGCTCGCCGCCGACGGGCCGAAGGTCATCGACTTCGGCATCTCGCGCCCGTACGACAGCGATCTGCGCACCGAGACCGGGAAGCTGATCGGTACGCCGCCGTTCATGGCGCCCGAGCAGTTCCAGGCGCCGCGCGAGGTGGGGCCCGCCGCCGACGTCTTCGCGATGGGCGCGGTGCTGGTGCACGCGGCGACGGGGAACGGGCCGTTCGACTCCGAGAGCCACTACATCGTGGCGTACCAGGTCGTCCACAACGAGCCCGATCTGAGCGGGGTTCCCGACGACCTCGTTCCGGTGCTGAGCGCTTGTCTCGCCAAGAAGCCCGAGGACCGGCCCACGCCGGACGAGCTGATGGCGGAGCTGCGCTCGGCGGCGTACGGGACCGAGGCCTTCATTCCGACCCAGCGTTTCAGCAACCCGGTGGAGAAGGTGCCGGGGCGGCCCTGGCCGGGCGGGGAGCAGGACGGCTCCGACGTGCCGACCCACCGGCGGGAGGCCGCGCCGCCCCCGGACGCTCCCCGGCGGGAGGCGCGTCGGCCGCTGCGGTGGGCCGCCGCCGCTGCCGCGCTGGTGGCGGTGGTCGCGGGCGCGGTGGTGGGCGTACGGATGGCCGGGGGCGGGGACGGCGGGGATGGCGGGGACGGGGGTGCTTCGCGGGGGGTGGAGGCGTCGGCGGGAGCGGGGCGGGCGTTCACGCCGTGGGTGGTGCCGCTCGCCGGACGCGGGAGCGGGAACCGTACGCCGGCCTGCTCCCTCGGCGGCGGGGCGCTGTACTGCGCCGCGCCCGGGGTCACCGCCGCCCGGCTCGATCCGGCGAGCGGGCGCGTCCTGTGGTCGGTGAGGGCCACGGGGGCGGCGGCGCGGGTGGCCGACGACGGGCAGCCCCGGATCTCCGGCGGGCTCGTCCTCGTGGCGCCGCCGGGCGCGGGCCGTATCGAGGCGCTCGACCCGGCGACGGGCGCCAGACGCTGGACCCGCCCGGTTCCGGCACACGGGGCCCTCGCCTTCGGGGACACGTCCGTCCTGTTCACCACCGGCGGCGGCGAGGTGCGCTGCCTCGACAGCGCGAGCGGCGAGGAGCGCTGGCGCGGGCGGCCCGCCGCCGCGAACGCGCAGTGGGTGGCGGCGCCCGGCGGCGGCGCGCTGTACGCCGTGTCGGTGGCCCCGGATGCGGCGACCTCGCTGGTCAGCGCTGTGGCGCCGGATACCGGGAAGGTGCTCTGGACCAAGCGGCTGCCGGGCTCGCTGGGGGCGGTGGGGGCGAGCGGGGGCGCGCTCACGCTGCTGGCGGTGGACGCGGACAGCTTCACTACGGCGGTGGTGCGCCTGGACACCGCGAGCGCGGCCCGGACCGTCCGCCGTGCCGCGCTGCCCGCTCCGGTCGACCAGGCGCAGGCGGCGGTCGACGGGGACACCGTGTACGTGTTCGGGGCGGGCGGGGCGTTGCTGGCGGTGGACACCCGGCGGGGTGCGCAGGTGTGGCGCCTGGAGACGGGGGCCGCGCGGGCGTCGCGGCCGGTGGTGGGGGGTGGCCGGGTGTATGTGACGGCTTCGGACGGGCGGTTGCTGGCGGTGGATGCGGGGCGGGGGGTGCTGGTGGGGCAGACCGGGCCGCGGATGGCGTCGGGGCGCGACACCTTTGCGGCGAGTCTGCCGGCGCCGGTGGTGGGGGTTGATTCGGGGGTGGGGGTTGGTGACGGTCCCGGTGCGGGGGTGCCTTCGGGCCGGGGTGCCGGTGCCGTGGTGTACGGGAGCGCGCCCGACGGGGTCGTGTTCGGGGTGCGGGCGGGGGCGCTGGGCGGGGGGTGAGGGGGGCCTGCCGGGCCGGGGTGCCGCTGTGCCCACCCGTGCCGCCCCTAGCGGCACGACTGCCCACAGCGGGGGGGTGTTGGGGCGTGGCGTTCGTCTGCGGGTCGTGGGTGGCTTAGCGCGCTGCCAGGGGTTCGTCTACCGGCCGGTGGTGGGCTGGTCGCGCAGTTCCCCGCGCCCCTTAGGGGGTTGGGCTCGGCGCGGAAGGCGCTTGCGGGCGGGCTGCAAAGTTCGTCTGCGGGTCGTGGGTGGCTCAGCGCGCAGCCAGGGGCTCGTCTACCGGCCGGTGGTGGGCTGCTCGCGCAGTTCCCCGCGCCCCTTAGGCGGTTGGGCTCGGCCCGGAAGGCGCCTGCGGGCGGGCTGCGGAGTTCGTCTGCGGGTCGTGGGTGGCTGAGCGCGCAGTTCCCCGCGCCCCCAGGTAGTTAGGGGCGCGGGGAACTGCGCGAGCAACCCAGCACGGTCCGCAGACGAAGGAAGCGGGGTGCAGGGGCCGCAGGCCCCGCGAAGGAGACCCGGGCGAAGCCCGCAGGGACCAGGGCGCAGCCCCGTACCGAAGCCCGGGCGCAGCCCGCCGGAAGAGGCCGGGGCAGCCCGCATGGAAGCCCGGAGCGCAGCCCCGCGGGGAATGGGGGCGCAGCCTCACGAGGGTGGGGGCGCAGCCCGCCGGAAGAGGCCGGAGGCAGCCCGTACGGGAGCCCGGGGCGTGGTCCCATGCGGGGGGGGGATGGGGCTCAGCCCCGCGCGGGGACGGGGTCAGGTCAGTTTGGAGACGTCTCGGACTGCTCCCCTGTCCGCGCTCGTCGCCATCGCCGCGTACGCCCGCAGCGCCGCCGACACCTTGCGCTCGCGCGACCTCGGCGCGTACACCCCGCCCAGCGCCGCCCGGCGTTCCGTCAGTTCGGCCTCGGGGACGAGGAGTTCGATCGTACGGCTGGGGATGTCGATGCGGATGCGGTCGCCGTCCTCGACCAGGGCGATCGTGCCGCCGGACGCCGCCTCGGGCGAGGCGTGGCCGATGGACAGGCCCGACGTGCCGCCGGAGAAACGGCCGTCGGTGACCAGCGCGCAGGACTTGCCCAGACCCCGGCCCTTGAGGAACGACGTCGGGTAGAGCATCTCCTGCATGCCCGGGCCGCCCTTGGGGCCCTCGTACCGGATGACGACGACGTCGCCCTCCTTGACCTCCTTACGGAGGATCTTGTCAACCGCCTCGTCCTGCGACTCGCAGACCACCGCCGGGCCCTCGAACGTCCAGATGGACTCGTCGACGCCGGCCGTCTTCACGACGCAGCCGTCCTCGGCCAGGTTGCCGCGCAGGACCGCGAGGCCGCCGTCCTTGGAGTACGCGTGGGCGGCGTCGCGGATGCAGCCGCCCGCCGCGTCGGTGTCGAGCGTTTCCCACCGCTTGGACTGGGAGAACGCGGTCGCCGAACGCTCGCAGCCGGGCGCCGCGTGCCACAGCTCGACGGCCTCCGGCGTCGCCGAGCCCCCGCGCACGTCCCACGCGTCCAGCCACTCCTTGATGGAGCGGGAGTGGACGGTGTGGACGTCCTCGTTCAGCAGGCCCGCGCGGTAGAGCTCGCCGAGGATGGCGGGGATGCCGCCGGCGCGGTGGACGTCCTCCATGTAGTACGTGGTCGTGGGCGCCAGGTTGGGCGCGACCTTGGCCAGGCACGGGACGCGGCGCGAGACGGCGTCGATGTCCTTGAGGTCGTACGTGAGGTCGGCCTCCTGCGCGGCGGCGAGCAGGTGCAGGATCGTGTTGGTGGAGCCGCCCATGGCGATGTCGAGGGCCATGGCGTTCTCGAACGCCGCGCGCGTGGCGATGGAGCGGGGCAGGACGGAGGCGTCGTCCTGCTCGTAGTACCGCTGGGTGATGTCGACGACCGTGCGGGCCGCGTTCTCGTACAGGGCGCGGCGGGCGGTGTGGGTGGCGAGGACGGAGCCGTTGCCGGGCAGGCTCAGGCCGATGGCCTCGGTGAGGCAGTTCATCGAGTTGGCGGTGAACATGCCGGAACAGCTGCCGCAGGTGGGGCAGGCGTTCTCCTCGATGCGCAGGACGTCCTCGTCGGAGATCTTCTCGTTGGCGGCGTCGACCATGGCGTCGATCAGGTCGAGCTTGCGGACGGTGCCGTCGACGAGGGTGGCCTGGCCGGCCTCCATGGGGCCGCCGGAGACGAAGACGGTGGGGATGTTGAGGCGCATGGCGGCCATCAGCATGCCGGGGGTGATCTTGTCGCAGTTGGAGATGCAGATGAGGGCGTCCGCGCAGTGCGCCTCGACCATGTACTCCACGCTGTCCGCGATCAGGTCGCGGGAGGGCAGGCTGTAGAGCATGCCGCCGTGACCCATCGCGATGCCGTCGTCGACCGCGATGGTGTTGAACTCGCGGGGGACGGCGCCCGCGGCCAGGATCGCGTCGGAGACGATGCGGCCGACGGGGGCGAGGTGGGTGTGCCCGGGCACGAACTCGGTGAAGCTGTTCGCCACGGCGATGATCGGCTTGCCGATGTCCGCGCCGGCTACGCCCGAGGCGCGCATCAGGGCGCGGGCGCCGGCCATGTTGCGGCCGTGGGTGACGGTGCGGGACCTCAGCTCGGGCATTGCGGTCGCTCCTCAGCATCCAGATAGCCGGATCGGGCTGCTTCGAGCGTACGCCTCGACTCCAGGATCCGGACAGCTCGTCCGGATGGCGGGACACCAGTTCGCCATACGGTCAGGTGCGGGCTCTTCGTCCCCCGCACCCCCAGCGGGCCCGCGCCCCTGCACCCCCTGCCCCCGTCCCCCTCACCCCGGATCCGTCAAATACCTCTGCAACGTCGGCGCCACCATCCGTACGATCTCCTCCGGGTCCGTCGACGCCAGTGGCTCCACCTTGATCACATAGCGCAGGACGGCGATCCCCACCATGTGCGAGGCCGCCAGTTCCGCGCGGAACCGGGGGGCGGGGACCTTCAGCTCGGCCGCGACGCGCTCCAGGACGCGGCGCAGGACGAGCGTGCGCAGGACCTTGGCCGCCGCCTCGTGGGTGAGGGCCGAGCGGAAGACCGCCAGGAGCTGCGCGCGCGTGGCGGGGTTCTCCCAGACCTCGATGAAGTAGCGGGCCATGCGCTCGCCGACGCCGTCGAGGGAGCCGTCGCCGACCACCGCGGGGGCCGGCTGGACCGGCTCCAGGGTCATCTCCACCGCCGCCTCGAACACCTCGTCCTTGGTGCCGAAGTAGTGGTGGACCAGCGCCGCGTCCACCCCGGCCGCCTTGGCGATGCCGCGGACCGAGGTCTTGTCGTAGCCGCGCTCGGCGAACTCGGCGCGGGCCGCCTCCAGGATGCGCTGGCGCGCGCCGGGGCCGCTGTCGGCCTGCGCGCGCGGGGGGCGGCCCCGGCGGCGCGGGGCGGGGGCGGACGCGGATCCGGTCACCGGCGCACCTTGGACGCCAGGTGCAGCCGGGTGAAGGCGAGCGCCTCCGCGAGGTCGGCCTCGCGTTCGGCCGCGGACATGGCCCGGCGGGTGTTGACCTCGATGACGACGTGGCCGCCGAAGCCGGTGCGGGCGAGCCCTTCGAGGAGCTCGGCGCACGGCTGGTTGCCCCGGCCCGGGACGAGGTGCTCGTCCTTGGCCGAGCCCTTGCCGTCGGCGAGGTGGACGTGGGCGAGCCGGTCGCCCATGCGGTCGACGAGCGCCATCGCGTCCGTGCGGGCGGTCGCGGCGTGCGAGAGATCGACCGTGAAGTGCCGGTAGTCGTCTTTGGTGACGTCCCAGTCGGGTGCGTAGGCGAGCATCTCGCGGTCGCGGTAGCGCCACGGGTACATGTTCTCGACGGCGAACCGTACGTCCGTCTCGTCGGCCATCCGCCAGATGCCGGTGACGAAGTCGCGGGCGTACTGGCGCTGCCAGCGGAACGGCGGGTGCACCACCACGGTGGAGGCGCCCAGCTTCTCGGCCGCGGCTCTCGCCCGCTGGAGCTTCACCCACGGGTCGGTCGACCAGACCCGCTGGGTGATCAGCAGACAGGGGGCGTGAACGGCCAGGATCGGCACCTGGTGGTAGTCCGAGAGCCGTCGCAGGGCCTCGATGTCCTGGCTGACCGGGTCGGTCCAGACCATGACCTCGACACCGTCGTACCCCAGGCGTGCGGCGATCTCGAAGGCCGTCGCCGTCGACTCCGGATAGACCGAAGCCGTCGACAGGGCGACCTTCGCATCCGGGATGCGCACTACTGGTTCTGCCACGGAGACAGCCTACGGGCACCCACCACAGGGGCCGCGAGGGGACCGTCCACCTGGCCGGAACCCGACGCCCGCGCCGCCCCCGGCGCCCCGGCCGCCCCGCCCGTCATCCCACCGGCAGCTGGTCGAGGTGGCGCAGGATCACGCCCTCGCGCAGCGCCCACGGACAGATCTCCAGCTCCTCCACGCCGAACAGGTCCATCGCCCCCTCGGCCACCAGCGCCCCCGCGAGCAGCTGGCGCGCCCGGCCCTCGGAGACGCCCGGCAGCGTGGCCCGCTGCTCGGTGGTCATCGCGGCGAGCTTGGGCACCCACTCCTCCAGCGCCTTGTGGCTCAGGGTGCGCTGGACGTACACGCCCTCGGTGGAGCGGGCGGCGCCGGCGATCCTGGCGAGCTGCTTGAAGGTCTTGGAGGTGGCGACCACGTGGTCGGGGGAGCCGGTGCGGGCGAACTCGCCGACCGTGCGGGCGATCTGCGCGCGCACGTGGCGGCGCAGGGCCCGGACGTCGGAGGGGTCGGGCGGGTCGCCGGGGAGCCAGGCCGCGGTGAGCCGGCCGGCGCCCAGCGGCAGCGACACGGCCGCGACCGGCTCCTCGTCGATCCCGTACGCGACTTCCAGGGAGCCGCCGCCGATGTCCAGGAGCAGCAGTTTCCCGGCCGACCAGCCGTACCAGCGGCGGGCCGCGAGGAAGGTGAGGCGGGCCTCCTCCTCGCCGGACAGGACGCCGAGGTCGACCCCGGTCTCCTCCTTGACCCGGCCGATCACCAGGTCGGCGTTGCTCGCCTCGCGCACCGCGGAGGTGGCGAACGGGAGCATCTCCTCGACGCCCTTGTCCTCGGCCGCGATCAGCGCGGTGCTGACCGTGGCCACCAGCCGGTCGACGCCCTCCGGTCCGATCGCACCGTCCTCGTCGAGGAGTTCGGCGAGCCTCAGCTCGGCCTTGTGCGAGTACGCGGGCAGCGGCGCGGCACCGGCGTGCGCGTCCACCACCAGCAGGTGAACCGTGTTCGACCCCACATCGAGGACTCCGAGTCTCATGAGCTGAACGCTACTGCGGTCGCGGACATACGCTTGTCCCGTGCCAAAGACGAAAAAGGCGAAGCCGGGCAAAGCCAAGCCCCCCAGGACTCCCGGACAGCGGGCGGACGAGCAGGGGGTCGACTTCCCGCGCGCGTGGGTGGAGTTCCCCGACCCCGCCGACGACGAACAGGTCTTCCGCTGCGACCTGACGTGGCTGACCTCGCGGTGGACGTGTGTGTTCGGCAGCGGCTGCCAGGGCATCCAGGCGGGCCGTGCCGACGACGGCTGCTGCACGCTCGGCGCGCACTTCTCGGACGAGGACGACGAGAAGCGCGTGGCGGCGCACGTGGCGCGGCTCACGCCGGAGCTGTGGCAGTTCCACGACGAGGGAACGCAGAGCGGCTGGGTCCAGCTCGATGACGACGGTGAGCGGCAGACCCGCAGGTGGGAAGGTTCCTGCATCTTCCAGAACCGGCCCGGGTTCGCGGGCGGCGCGGGCTGTTCGCTGCACATCCTGGCGCTGCGCGAGGGCAAGGAGCCGCTGGAGACCAAGCCGGACGTCTGCTGGCAGCTGCCGGTGCGGCGCACCTACGACTGGATCGACCGGCCGGACGAGACGCGGGTGCTCCAGATCTCCATCGGTGAGTACGACCGGCGCGGCTGGGGCCCTGGCGGCCACGACCTGCACTGGTGGTGCACCTCGGCGACCTCGGCGCACGGCGCGGGCGAGCCGGTCTACGTGACCTACCGGCCGGAGCTGACGGAGCTGATGGGCAAGGAGGCGTACGACGTGCTCGTGGGCCTGTGCGAGGCGCGGCTCGCCTCCGCGCTGCCGCTGGTGGCACCGCACCCGGCGGACCCGCCCCGCTGACGGCCGCGTGCCCGGCCCCGGCCCCGGCCTCATGAGGGCTGCGGCGGGGGCGCCGTGCCGCTGGGGCTGTCCGGCGGTGTGGTGGGCGCCGTCGGGGTCGGTGACGGCGGGGTCGGGGTGGGCGCGGGGCTGGTCGGCGTCGGGGAGTCGGGCGGCGTCGTCGGCGGCGTCGGGTCCGGCTCGGACGGGGTGTCCTGGTCGGGGTCGGGCGAGGCGGGCGGGATGGCCCGGGTGCCCGGCCCCACCCCGGTGATCCGGACGACCGCGCCCGAGGGCCGCACGCCGACCTGGGCCGACCAGTGGCCGCGCGGTTCGCGCGCGTGGTCGACCGACACGTACACCGTGACGCTGCCGCCCGCCTCCAGCGTCCCGCTCGTGCCGCTGAAGACGAGCCAGGGCGCGTTCGTCCACAGCGACCAGCTCACGGGGGCGTCGTCGCTCGCGGTGAGCGTGAGGACCGTGACACTCCCCTGCGAGCGGGCCGAGACGGTGAGCTCGCCCGGGCCGGTGGGACTGGGGGAGCCGGGGCTGACGACCTCCACGGAGACGTCGGCGGGGGGACGGCCGCCGGGGCTGACGCGGGGGTCGGGGTCGGTGCGGGCGTTGCCCGCGTTCTCGTAGCGCTCGTACGGCAGCCCGTCCAGGCCGCCGGAGCTGTCGGCCTCGCTGGCGGTGATCTTGGCGCCGTCGGGGGACTCGCCGGTCGCGGGGGCGCCCCGGTAGGCGGCCCAGAGCGCGAAGGCGGGCGCGGCCACGACCGTGGCCACCACCGTGGTCGTCACGGCACGCGCGCGCAGCCGGTCCCGGCGGGCCGCCCGGTCCTTGGGGTCCATCGGGAAGCCGGACCGGTCGAAGCGGGGGGCGCCGCCGCGGGTCCTGGGGACGTGGAGCATCGCCGTGTACGCCGCCGCGCGCGGCGCCTCGGCCAGCGGCAGCGCGGCCGGGGTGACCGAGGAGCCCGGCCAGGGTCCGGCGGCGCCCGCGCGCTCGGCGGCGCGGCGGCAGCGCGGACAGTCGTCGACGTGCCGGACCAGCTCGCGGCGCAGGGCCGCCGAGAGCAGCACCTGGTGGTCGCCGGTGAGGCGGGCGACCGTCGGGCAGCCGCCGGTCTCGACGACGGCGAGCGCGGCCCGGGTCCGCTCGACCTCGCAGGCACCGGCCGCGAGCAGTTCGCGGGCGGCCGGGTAGCTCATGCCGAGGACCGAGGCGACCTCGCGGGGGCCCAGCTGGTGGCGGACGGCGAGCTCCAGGGCCTCGCGCTGCTCGGGAGTGGTGCCGGCGGCCTCGGGCCAGGCGAGCAGCGCCAGTTCGCGGCGCCGGCGCTCGGCCTCCTCGGGCGCCACGGAGGCGGCCGAGGCCGGCTCGGCGGGCTGTGGGCGGCCGGTGTGGGCGCCCTTGCGGGCCCGTTTGCGCTCGGCGAGCTTGCGCAGACAGGACCAGCGCGCCAGCGCGTACAGCCACGCCTTGCGCTCGGCCTCGGTGTCGGGGCAGCGCGCGTGCTGCCGCTCGGAGACGGCGAGGACGTCACCGAGGACGTGGACGGCCTCGTCGTGGTCGCAGAGCACGGACAGGCAGTACGTGAACAGGCCGTCGAGATACGCCTCGTAGCGCGCGGGCGGGCGCTGGGTCAACGTCCGGGGCGAGCGGCGCTGCGCCCGGTGTGCGCCGGTGGTGTGCGTGGGGTGATCCAGACCGCTGCTCTTCACCCGGCGAAGGTAGGCGCAGGATCCCGCGTCCTTCGTGCCGCTTGAGCACATTTACTCCTTACGGGTGAAGGTATCCCTCAAAAGGGGACAGGAACCGTGTCCTCCATCGCGGAGGCTTGCCTTCCCCGGTGCGGAACGTTGCCTTCCCCCTTGTGGGGGAACGGCGTACGGCCTTGTGGGGTACCGGCCGGGGAACGGCCTCCGGCGGTGGACACGGGCCGCGCGGGGGCCGCCGCCCGGCGGGAGTGTCAGTGGGCGCCGCTACGGTGACGTCATGGCTACCCGTACGAAATCCGCCAAGGACCGGCCGTCCTACCGCTGCACCGAATGCGGCTGGACGACCGCCAAGTGGCTCGGCCGCTGCCCCGAGTGCCAGGCCTGGGGGACGGTCGAGGAGTACGGCGCGCCCGCCGTGCGGACCACGGCGGCGGGCCGGGTCTCCACCGCCGCGCTGCCGATCGGCCAGGTGGACGCCCGCCAGGCCACCGCCCGCTCGACCGGTGTCGCCGAGCTGGACCGCGTCCTGGGCGGCGGGCTCGTGCCGGGCGCGGTGGTGCTGCTGGCCGGGGAGCCGGGCGTCGGCAAGTCCACGCTGCTGCTCGACGTCGCCGCCAAGGCGGCCCGCGAGGAGCACCCCACGCTCTATGTGACGGGCGAGGAGTCCGCGAGCCAGGTCCGGCTGCGGGCCGACCGGATCAACGCCCTCAACGACCATCTGTACCTGGCGGCCGAGACGGACCTCTCCGCGGTCCTGGGCCATCTGGACGCGGTCAAGCCGTCCCTGCTCGTCCTCGACTCCGTGCAGACCGTGGCCTCTCCGGAGATCGACGGGGCGCCCGGCGGCATGGCGCAGGTGCGCGAGGTGGCGGGCGCGCTGATCCGGGCCTCCAAGGAGCGCGGGATGGCGACGCTGCTGGTCGGCCATGTGACCAAGGACGGGGCGATCGCGGGCCCCCGTCTGCTCGAACACCTCGTGGACGTGGTCCTCTCCTTCGAGGGCGACCGGCACGCGCGTCTGCGCCTGGTGCGCGGCGTGAAGAACCGGTACGGGGCGACGGACGAGGTGGGCTGCTTCGAGCTGCACGACGAGGGCATCACGGGCCTGACCGACCCCTCGGGCCTCTTCCTCACCCGCCGGGACGAGCCCGTGCCGGGCACGTGCCTGACCGTGACCCTGGAGGGCCGCAGGCCCCTGGTGGCCGAGGTCCAGGCGCTCACGGTGGACTCCCAGATCCCCTCCCCCCGGCGCACCACGTCCGGTCTGGAGACCTCCCGGGTCTCGATGATGCTGGCGGTCCTGGAGCAGCGCGGGCGGATCACGGCGCTGGGCAAGCGCGACATCTACAGCGCCACGGTCGGCGGCGTGAAGCTCTCCGAGCCCGCGGCGGACCTGGCGATCGCCCTCGCGCTGGCGTCGGCCGCGAGCGACACCCCGCTGCCGAAGAACCTGGTGGCGATCGGAGAGGTGGGGCTCGCGGGCGAGGTCAGAAGGGTCACGGGCGTCCAGCGCCGGCTGGCCGAGGCCCACCGCCTGGGCTTCACGCACGCGCTGGTGCCGTCCGACCCGGGGAAGGTCCCGGCCGGTATGAAGGTCACGGAAGTCGCCGACATGGGGGACGCCCTGCGGGTGCTGCCGCGCGGGCGTCGGGCCGAGGCCCCGCGGGCGGAGGAGGAGCGCCGGTAGACTTTGCCGTCGAACGTCTGCGACCGGAGGAGTGCAGTGGCAGCCAACGACCGGGCAGCGGGATCCGGAAAGTCCGGCACAGGCTCCGGCAACGAAGCGCTGATGCGTGCCGCGCTGAGCGCGGTCGCGCCCGGCACCGCACTCCGTGACGGCCTGGAGCGCATCCTGCGGGGCAACACGGGCGGCCTGATCGTGCTCGGCCTCGACAAGACCGTCGACTCGATGTGCACGGGCGGCTTCGTCCTGGACGTGGAGTTCGCCGCGACGCGGCTGCGCGAGCTGTGCAAGCTCGACGGCGCGCTCGTCCTCGACAAGGACATCACCAAGATCCACCGCGCCGGGGTCCAGCTGGTCCCCGACGCCGACATCCCCACCGAGGAGACGGGCACCCGCCACCGCACGGCGGACCGGGTCTCCAAGCAGTGCAACTTCCCGGTGGTCTCGGTCTCCCAGTCCATGCGCCTGATCGCGCTGTACGTGAACGGGGAGCGCCGGGTCCTGGAGGAGTCGGCGGCGATCCTGTCGCGGGCGAACCAGGCGCTGGCCACGCTGGAGCGCTACAAGCTGCGCCTGGACGAGGTGGCCGGCACGCTCTCCGCCCTGGAGATCGAGGACCTGGTGACGGTCCGGGACGTCACGGCGGTCGCCCAGCGCCTGGAGATGGTCCGCCGGATCGCCACGGAAATCGCCGAGTACGTGGTGGAGTTGGGCACCGACGGCCGGCTGCTCTCGCTCCAGCTGGACGAGCTGATCGCGGGCGTCGAGCCCGAGCGGGAGCTGGTGGTCCGGGACTACGTGCCCGAGCCGACGGCGAAGCGCTCGCGGACGGTGGCCGAGGCACTCACGGAACTGAACGACCTCACCCATGCGGAGCTGCTCGAACTGCCCATAGTAGCGAGGGCGTTGGGGTACAGCGGCTCGCCCGAGACGCTGGACTCCGCGGTCTCGCCCCGCGGGTACCGCCTCCTGGCCAAGGTGCCCCGGCTGCCCGGGGCGATCATCGAGCGCCTGGTGGAGCACTTCGGCGGGCTCCAGAAGCTGCTGGCGGCCTCGGTGGACGATCTCCAGACCGTCGACGGGGTCGGGGAGGCGCGGGCGCGGAGTGTGCGCGAAGGGCTTTCGCGGCTCGCGGAGTCGTCGATTCTGGAGCGGTACGTGTAGGTGCGTGTGGGTGGGGTGCACCTGGCGGGTGGGGTGCGGTGGTGCCCGGGGGCGCCTGTGGGCTGCGGCCTGTTGGTGCCCGGGGGGTGTTTTCCCCCACCCCGCCCCTTCCCGAAAGCCCTCTGGCGGGCGGCCGGGGCTTCGGCCGGGGGCCGGGACCTTCCCCGCGGGCCGGTGGGGGTTGCTCGCGCAGTTCCCCGCGCCCCTTCTGGGCCGGGACGTCGACTGCGGACCGTGGGTGGCTGAGCGCGCGGTTCCCCGCGCCCCTTCCAAGCCCGGACGCCGACTCCGGACCGTGGGGGTTGCTCGCGCGGTTCCCCGCGCCCCTTCCAAGCCCGGACGCCGTCTGCGGACCGTGGGTGGCTGAGCGCGCGGTTCCCCGCGCCCCTGGGCGCTCGGGGGCGCGGGGAACTGCGCGAGCAAGCCTCCACGGCCCGCAGACAAAGAAGGGCGCAGGGGCGCCGGCCCTCCGCGCCTGTTCTCAGTCCTTCGCCAGGGAGAACGGGGCCCGGGCCACCGGGAGGCCCGTCGCCTGGACCTCGAACAGGTACGTGCCGGGGGCGGGCGCGCCCGGCGCCGGCGTCGCGCACCGCGCCGCGCTGCGCGACCGGTCCCACGCCACCACCCGCGTCACCGTCGCCTTGCCCGGCACCTGGAACAGCTCGCTCGCCGCTCCGTTCACGCAGTCGTCCGACGCCCACACCTTGTCGTCGCCGGAGTCCGTCACCACCAGGACCGCCCCCTTGGGGCCGAGGTCCGCCTTGCAGGTGGAGTCGGCCATGTTCTCGACGGAGATGACGACCTGCGGCTTCTCCCCGGGCGCGTAGGTGTTCTTCAGGCTGTGGACCGTCAGCTTCAGCTGGCCCGGCGCGCAGACCGGCAGCGAGGACCCGGCGGGCACCTGGCGTGCCGTACCGCCGCCACCACCGCCGCCGCCCGAGGAGCCGCCGCCCACGGCGCCCGCGCCGCCCCCCGAGCCCGAACTCCCGCCGTCCACGCCCCCGTTGCCGCCGCCCCCGTCGGCCGACGAACCCGCCGTACCGCCGGAGGAAGCACCGGAGGAGGAACCACCGGAGGAGCCCGAGGACGAGGCGCCCGGGGTCTCGTCACGGCCGCCCGGCGCCGTACTGATCGCCGGGCCCGAGCTGCCGGGCCCCGGCGTGATCGAGGGGGCCGGGTGGGCGCCCTTGTCGTTGCCGCCGCCCTTGCCGCCGCCCCCGCCACCAGAACTGACGGCCCATAGGATCACCACCGCGAGCAGCGCGAGCAGGGACAGCGCGACTGCCCTCCGTCGCCAGTAGATGGAGGAGGGAAGCGGCCCGACCGGATTGCGCAGAGATCCCACGAGCGAAACTCTACGAGAGTTCCGCCCCAACTCCCGCCCCACCCGCCGCTCGGCGCCCGCAACTTTTCCGGATCATCATCCCGGAAGGCGATGTTCCATACTGTCCGTCACCATGGATAGCGATCTCTACCGCGACATCACCGACTTCGCCCACGACACGCCCTCGTGGATGCAGCACTTCGTCGAGCTCTGGACGGAGGTGGGACTGGTCCTGTTCGGCGTGCTCTTCGTCGCCTGCTGGTGGCGGGCGCGCCGGGCGGACCCGACGGCGATGGCGCTGGCGCTGCTCGCCCCGCTGGCGACCGCCGTCGCGTACATCTCCAGCGAGGTGATCAAGACACTGGTGGTCGAGGAGCGCCCCTGCCGCGCGGTCAAGGGCGCCGCCACTTCCCTCATCACCTGCCCGGTCAACGGCGACTGGTCCTTCCCGTCCAACCACGCCACCATCGCGGGCGGCGCGGCCGTCGCCCTCGCGCTGGCCTGGCCGCGCATCTGGGCGCTGACGGTGCCGATGGCGCTGGCGATGGCCTTCTCGCGGGTGTACGTCGGCGTGCACTACCCGCACGACGTGGCGGTCGGCCTGCTGCTCGGCACGGCCGTCGCGGTCGTCTTCGCCAAGGCCGGTACGCGCCCGGTGCGCTCCCTCGTCGAGTCGATGCGGGCGAGCGGCAACGGCGCCGCCCTGTGGCTGTCCGGACCGGGCGCGCCGCTGCACGCCCGCCGCTGAGCGGCCCGCCGTACCCGCCGCACCCCCGTTCCGTGCCAGGATCGGGGGTGCCATGACGACGATGCCGACGACCGACCCCGACACGGTCTCCCCCGACGCTCTCCACACCCCCGTTCTCGGGTGGTTCGACCAACACGCGCGCGACCTGCCCTGGCGCCGTCCCGAGGCCGGTGCCTGGGGGGTGATGGTCAGCGAGTTCATGCTCCAGCAGACGCCCGTGAGCCGGGTCCTGCCGGTGTACGAGCAGTGGCTGGCCCGCTGGCCGCGCCCCGCCGACCTGGCCGCCGACGCCCCGGGCGAGGCCGTCCGCGCCTGGGGCCGCCTGGGCTACCCGCGCCGCGCGCTGCGCCTGCACGGCGCCGCGGTGGCGATAACGGAACGGCACGGCGGTGACGTGCCGCGCGACCACGGGCAGCTGCTGGCGCTGCCCGGCATCGGCGAGTACACGGCCGCCGCGGTCGCCTCCTTCGCGTACGGGCAGCGCCACCCGGTCCTGGACACCAACGTCCGCCGGGTCTTCGCGCGTGCCGTCACGGGCGTGCAGTACCCGCCGACCGCCACCACCGCCGCCGAGCGGCGCCTGGCCCGCGCGCTGCTGCCCGACGACGAGGCGCGCGCGGCCCGCTGGGCGGCCGCCTCGATGGAGCTGGGCGCGCTGGTGTGCACGGCCCGCAACGAGGACTGCGGGCGCTGCCCGATCGCCGCGAGCTGCGCCTGGCGCCTGGCCGGCAAGCCCGCGCACGACGGCCCGCCGCGCCGCGGCCAGACGTACGCCGGGACCGACCGCCAGGTGCGCGGCAAGCTGCTGGCCGTGCTGCGCGAGGCGATGGATCCGGTACCGCAGGCGGCGCTGGACGCGGTGTGGCACGAACCGGTGCAGCGGGCCCGCGCGCTGGACGGGCTGGTCGCGGACGGGCTCGTGGAGCCGCTCGCGGACGGCGTGTACCGGCTGCCGCTGACCTGACCTGAACTGAACTGTCCGGGCCCGCGCCACGGGTTTGTGTAACGAGCCTGGGAACGGGTTCGTGTAACGGGCTTCTGTAACGGTCCCCGTCACGGGCTTCGCGACACACGCCGGCCCCGTTCCCGACGGAGTGTCACGACAGCGGAACTCCAGGTCAGGCAGGGCCTGTTGACCGGCGAGGACCCGGCGCGGGATCGCTCTCCGTCACCGCGGGAACACGCGCCTACCCCGCGAAAACACCGGCCAAACCTTCGTTGTTACACAACCGATGGCTCACCGTGCGCCCCCCGACGGCTGCTCCGCACAGGCCCGTGACAACGGCTCCGTAGGTTCAGTCGGGTAAGCGGGACCAGCAGGGAAAGTCACGGGGACGGAGGCGGTTGGGTATGGCGCACGGCGAGGTGCTCGAGTTCGAAGAGTACGTACGCACCCGGCAGGAGGCCCTGCTGCGCAGCGCCCGGCGGCTCGTTCCGGACCCGGTCGACGCGCAGGACCTGCTCCAGACCGCCCTGGCCCGCACCTACGGCCGCTGGGACGGCATCGCCGACAAGGCGCTCGCCGACGCGTACCTGCGCCGCGTGATGATCAATACGCGGACCGAGTGGTGGCGCGCCCGCAAGCTGGAGGAGGTGCCCACCGAGCAGCTGCCGGACGCGCGCATCGAGGACGGCTCCGAGCAGCGCGCCGACCGCGCCCTCCTCATGGACGTACTCAAAGTCCTGGCGCCCAAGCAGCGCAGTGTCGTGGTGCTGCGACACTGGGAGCAGATGAGCACGGAGGAGACCGCCGCGGCCCTCGGAATGTCGGCGGGTACCGTCAAGAGCACGCTGCACCGGGCGCTGGCCCGGCTCCGGCAGGAGCTGGAGAGCCGCGAGCTTGACTTCCACGCTCTGGGCAACGCTGATGGACGTGTCGGCCGGGTGGGCCGGCAGGCCGACCGCCGGGTCGGTCGCAACGGACGCGACGAAAAGGGGCGGGAGCGGTGCGCGGCCTAGGCACAGGCAGAGGGGGCGTACTGGCGGCGGGAACCACGGCGATGGCCGGGCTCGCCGCCTTCGGCCTGCTCACGGCGGGCTGCTCCACGGGGGGCACGGGCACGCGCGACGAGGGCGAGGCGCGCACCGACAAGGTCAGCCACGCCACCCCGACGCCGAAGGCCACGCCCGAGGCGCCCTTCAAGAAGGTCAACGCCGTACGGCTGCTCAAGGCCGACCCCAAGGTCAGCGAGCGCGTGAAGGCCGATCTGAAGCCCTGCGTGAAGGACGAGTACCCGATCGACGTCTCCTACGGGCACGTCACGGGCGCCGTCGGGCAGGACGTCGTCGTCAACGTGATGACCTGCGGGGACGCGGTGGGGCTCGGCTCCTATGTGTACCGCGAGGAGGGGTCCTCGTACGCCAATGTCTTCACCTCGGAGGAGGCGCCCGTCTACGCCGAGATCGACCGGGGCGATCTGGTGGTGACCCGGCAGATGTACGCCAAGGGCGACAAGCCGGCCTTCGCCTCCAGTGAGATCGTGACGACGTACCGCTGGGCGGGCACGAAGTTCGCCAAGCACGACCAGGTGGAGAACGACTTCAGCAAGGCCGTCGGCAACGACGAGGGGACCGAGGCGCCGGTGCCGGCCTCGCCCTGAGCCGGGCGGTCCGGTGTGGTTGGGTTGATCCGTTGGGGTTGGCCATCCGTATCCGTCCGTATCCGTCGGGGGTCGACCGTTCGTATCCGTTGGGTTTGACCGTTCGCGCCCCGAGGCACCCGCACCGGCGCAAGCGCAAGTCGAGGAACTGAGAGCAGCACGATGGCCGAGACCCATGTCCTGTTCGTCGAGGACGACGACGTCATCCGTGAAGCCACCCAGCTCGCGCTGGAGCGCGACGGCTTCACCGTGACCGCCATGCCCGACGGGCTCTCCGGCCTGGAGGCCTTCCGCGCCGACCAGCCCGACATCGCGCTGCTGGACGTGATGCTGCCGGGGCTGGACGGGGTGAGCCTGTGCCGCCGCATCCGCGACGAGTCGACCGTTCCGGTGATCATGCTGTCCGCGCGCGCGGACTCCATCGACGTGGTGCTCGGCCTGGAGGCCGGCGCCGACGACTACGTGACCAAGCCGTTCGACGGGGCCGTGCTCGTCGCCCGCATCCGTGCCGTCCTGCGGCGCTTCGGGCACGCGGGCGGCTCCGGCGCGGGCGCGGCCGAGACGGACGGGGCCGTCGACGGCGGGGTCCTCGCCTTCGGCGACCTGGAGGTCGACACCGAGGGCATGGAGGTCCGCAAGGGCGGTGAGACCGTCGCCCTGACCCCGACCGAGATGCGGCTGCTCCTGGAGTTCTCCTCGGCGCCCGGTACCGTGCTCTCCCGCGACAAGCTCCTGGAGCGGGTGTGGGACTACGGGTGGGGCGGGGACACCCGGGTCGTGGACGTCCATGTGCAGCGGCTGCGCACGAAGATCGGTCAGGACCGGATCGAGACCGTGCGTGGCTTCGGCTACAAACTGAAGGCGTGAGGGGCAGAAGGCGTGAGGGGCGAGTGAGGCGGCCCGCTCTGCGGACCGGTGTCCGCTGGAAGATCAGTATCGCCATCACCGCCGTCGGGGCGCTGACCGTGATGGCGCTCAGCCTCGTCGTGCACAACGCGGCGCGGGTCTCGATGCTCGACAACGCGCGCGACCTCCAGCTCGACCGGGTGCTGTTCGCGCAGCGCATCTACGAGACGAGCAAGCAGACCCGGTTCGGCGCCAAGCTCAACGACCCGGCGCTGCCCGCCGACCTCAAGGCCAAGACGGACCGGGGGCGCAAGGCCACGTCCGTGCAGGAGCCGAAGAGCGGGGTGCCGGACATCTGGGCGGCCGTGCCGGTCGGCAACGGTGACGTCCTGTCGCTGCACAGCACGTTCACCGACCGCAGCTCCAACGTCATCTCCGACCTCGACCGGGCGCTGGTCATCGGGTCGGTCGCGGTGGTGTTCGGGGGGTGTGCGCTCGGCATCCTGATCGGCGGGCAGATCTCGCGGCGGCTGCGGAAGGCCGCGGCGGCGGCGACGAAGGTGGCCGAGGGGCATACGGACGTACGCGTACGGGACGCCATCGGCGGGGTCGTCCGGGACGAGACCGATGAGCTGGCGCGGGCGGTGGACGCGCTCACCGACGCCCTCCAGGAGCGGCTGGAGGCGGAGCGGCGGGTCACCGCGGACATCGCGCACGAGCTGCGTACGCCGGTGACGGGGCTGCTGACGGCCGCCGAGCTGCTGCCGCCCGGGCGGCCGACCGAGCTCGTACGCAACCGGGCCCAGGCGATGCGGACGCTCGTGGAGGACGTGCTGGAGGTGGCGCGGCTGGACAGCGCGTCGGAGCGGGCGGAGCTCCAGGAGATCGCGCTGGGCGAGTTCGTGAGCCGGCGGGTCGCGCTGCTGGACCCCGATGTGACGGTCCGGGTGGTGCACGAGTCGTGGGTGAACACCGATCCCCGGCGGCTGGAGCGGATCCTGGGGAACCTGCTGGGGAACGCGGCGAAGCACGGGCGGGGGCCGGTGGAGGTCTCTGTGGAGGGCCGGGTGGTACGGGTCCGCGACCACGGGCCCGGGTTCCCGGAGGCCCTGCTGCGGGAGGGCCCGAGCCGCTTCCGTACGGGCAGCAGCGACCGGGCGGGGCACGGGCACGGCCTGGGCCTGACGATCGCGGCGGGCCAGGCGCGGGTACTGGGGGCACGCCTGACGTTCCGGAACGCGGCGCCGGAGGGGGCGGGGGCCGGGTCCGGGGTGGGCGGAGGGGCGATCGCGGTGCTGTGGCTGCCGGAGCATGCTCCGACGGGGACGGGGAGTTTTCCGGTGTTGCCGCCGCAGGGGTAGTGCCGGGTGGTTCCGCCCGCCCCCGCGCGGGGGCGGCTACGCGGATACGCCCCCGCGCGACCCGAAGGCCCCCGGAGCAGCACACGCTCCGGGGGCCTTCGGTACGTCAGGGGCGCGGGTCAGACCCGCTCGCGTACGGTCGGCGCCGCCGCCGCACCCGCCTCGGCCGAAGCCGGCCCGTCGGCCTCGGCCGGCGCCTGCGCGGGCTTGGCAGCCGCGTCCGGCCCCGCCCCCCGCAACGGCACCTCCTTCACGAACAGCGAAGCCACCACCGCCCCGAGCGCCACGACCGCGCCGAGGACGAACGCCCCGTGCGTCCCGGAGGACACCGCGTGCTGGTACGCCTCCCGCAGCGACGCCGGCAGCTTCGCCAGGCTCGCCGCGTCGAGCTGGGCGGACTGCTGGGTGACCCCGGCCCCGCCGCGCGCCGACATCTCGTCCTGCACCCGGCTGTTGAAGAGCGCGCCCATGATGGCCACGCCGAAGGAGGACCCGAGCGTACGGGCCAGCGTGCTCGTCGAGGAGCCGACGCCGATGTCCTTCATCTCGACGCTGTTCTGCGCCACCAGCATGGTGATCTGGAGCAGGCATCCCATGCCCGCGCCGAGCACCGCCATGTAGAGGCCGGAGGTGAGGCGGGTGGTGCCGGTGTCCATGGTGGACAGGAGGTAGAGGCCCGTCACCATCAGGATGCTGCCGACGATCGGGAACGCCTTGTAGCGGCCCGTCGACGTGGTGACGCGGCCCGCGAAGAGCGAGACGACCGTCATCGACAGGAGCATCGGGAGCAGCAGCAGACCCGAGTTGGTCGCGGACGCGCCCTGCACCGACTGCTGGTAGAGCGGGAGGAAGAGGACCGCGCCGAACATCACGAAGCCGGTGATGAAGGCGATCGTCGCCATCAGCGAGAAGTTGCGGCTGCGGAAGATGTGCAACGGCACGATCGGCTCGGCCGCCTTCGTCTCGACGAAGAAGAAGCCGACCAGGGACGCCACGCCGAGCGCGATCAGCTCCATGATCCGGGCCGAGCCCCAGGCGTACTCCGTCCCGCCCCAGGTGGTGACCAGCACGATCGCGGTGATGCCGACGGTCAGCAGGACCGTACCGAGGTAGTCGATCTTCGGCTTGGACTTCTTCTTGGGGAGGTGGAGGACGGCAGTCACCATCGCGAGGGCGACCGCGCCGAGCGGCAGGTTGATGTAGAAGGACCAGCGCCAGCCGAGGTGGTCGGTGATGGAGCCGCCGACCAGCGGGCCGCCGATCATGGCGATGCCCATGACCCCGGCCATCATGCCCTGGTACTTGCCCCGCTCCCGCGGCGGTATCAGCTCACCGATGATCGCCATGACCCCGACGATCAGCCCGCCGGCGCCGAGGCCCTGGATCGCCCGGAAGCCGATCAGCTGGCCCATCCCCTGGGCCATGCCGCTGAGCGCGGAGCCGACGAGGAAGACGACTATGGAGCTGAGGAAGGCGCCCTTGCGCCCGTACATGTCGCCGAGCTTGCCCCAGATGGGCGTCGAGGCCGCGGTGGCGAGGGTGTAGGCGGTGACCACCCAGGACAGATGCGCCATTCCGCCCAGGTCACCGACGATGGTGGGCATCGCGGTGCCGACGATCATGTTGTCGAGCATCGCGAGGAGCATCGCGATCATCAGGGCCAGCAGGACCACGCGGACGCTGCGCTGCTTGGGTCCCGTCCCTGGAGCCGCGGCCCCGGCGGCCTCCGGCTGAATCTGTTGTGCCATGTCTCCCACTCCCTGCCCCACACTTACTTGCCGCCCGGCTAGTTACTACACTGGGGAAAGTAGACCCCCTACTAGCCGGGCGTCAAGTAAGTTTTCAGGAGAGCTCGATGGCCAGAGGCAACACCCGCCAGCGCATCCAGGATGTGGCCCTGGAGCTCTTCGGCGAGCAGGGGTACGAGAAGACCTCGCTGCGTGAGATCGCGGAGCGGCTGGACGTCACCAAGGCGGCTCTCTACTACCACTTCAAAACCAAGGAAGACATCCTGGGGAGCCTCTTTCAGGATCTCACCAGGCCGATGGACGAGCTGCTGGAATGGGGCCGGACGCAGCCGCAGACCTTGGAATCGAAGATCGAGATTCTCCGGCGCTACAGCGACGCCCTGACCGGCGCCGCCCCGCTCTTCCGCTTCATGCAGGAGAACCAGGCCACCGTCCGCGAGCTCTCCATCGGGGAGAACTTCAAGGACCGCGTCCTGGCGATGGTCGAGCTGCTCAAGGACCCGGGCGCCCCGCTCCCCGACCAGATCCGCTGCTTCACCGCGCTCTTCTCCATGCACGTGGGCATGCACGCCCTCAAGGACATCGAAGGCGACCCCGAGGAGAAGCGCAAGGCCGTCCTCGAAGTCGCCATCGATCTGGTGACGCAGGCCCACGGCGGGGGCGGGTCCGTCAGACCTTGACGCCCGCCGTGCGCAGGAAGGCGACCGGGTTCACGGCCGAGCCGTAGTTCGGCGTCGTACGGATCTCGAAGTGCAGGTGCGGGCCGCTGGTGTTGCCGGTGTTGCCGGAGAGCGCGATCCGCTGGTCGGTGGAGATCGTCTGCCCGATACGGACGTCGATCCGCGACAGGTGCGCGTACTGCGAGTACGTGTGGTCGGCGTGCCGGACCACGACGGCGTTGCCGTACGCCGGGCCGTCGCCGCCGCCGTTGGGGCCCGCCTTGACCACGGTGCCCGCGTGCACGGCCTTGACCGGGGTGCCCACCGGCACGGCGAAGTCCTGGCCGGAGTGCTTGTGCGCCCACATCGAGCCGCCGGTGCCGAAGGTGGCGCTGAGCTTGTACGCGTCCACCGGGTCCACCCACGCTGCGGCCTTCTTCGCCGCCGCCCGCTCGGCCCGCGTGGCCGCCTTGGCCAGCGCGTCGGCCTGCGCGGCGACGGACGCGGCGGCGCCGGTCCTCGCCGGGGCCCCCGCCCTGTCGGCGGCGACGGCCGTCCCGGCGCCCAGCAGGGCCGTCACTCCCAGGCCCGCGCCCACGGCGGCGGCGCACAGGCGCAGGGCGGTCGGGCGAGGGGTGCGGGAAGCGGGGCGCTGGGACATGCGGGGACATCCTCCGGATGGACGACTGGGGGCAGGAACAGGCCCGGCACACGAGCGGCGCGCCGGGCTGCATCCCTTGGTAACCCGAACCCCCGTTCCAGCTCAAAACGCCCATCTACTAACGAATGCCGTATGGATCAGCGCGGGAATGCGGCCGGGGCATGGGGCATCGCCTGCTATCGGCCGTAGTAGCGCCCCGGGGGCCTGTGCGGCTTGTCACCGGGGAGCGCCTGTCGGCGGGACGTAAGTCCTTCCCTTTCGGGACCAAGGTCCCGTGTGCGCGGCTACGCTGGCGCGTCGTGGAACCCGGACTGCTCACCGCCAAGGTCGCCTCCGCCGCCGTCGCCCCGCTGATCCGCCGTCTGTTCACCGCCGAGCCGGCCGGGGCCGCGCTCGCCGACCGCCCGGTCCGGATCTCCTCGTACGTCTCCTTCCGGGGCGAACAGCGCACGCTCGGCCAGGCGGAACTGCGCACCCTCGCCGCCAAGCTGGTCAGGGCCGCCCTGCGGACCGGTGAGCGGCCCGTCGCGGCCGACGAGGAGCGGGCGGTGGCCGACGCGCTCGCCCGGACCCTGTACGCGCTCGGCGAGCTCACCCTCAGCGACGCCGAGGCCGTCGCCCTGGGCCACCGGGAGCTCGCGCGGGAGCTGCGCCGCGCGGGCGACCACCCCGAGCGCCACCTCTCCGCCGACGCCACCCACTTCTACGAGCGCCTGCTCGACACCAGCTGCCTGCACATCCTGAACTTCTTCACCCAGCGCTCCACCTTCGTCCCCGCCACCCTCGTCGAGCAGACCCGGCGGCAGAGCGAGCTCATCGCGCGCGTGGACGAGCTGATCGCCCGCACCCCGCGCGCGGACGCGCACGACGCCGGCTTCGAGGAGCGCTACCTCGCCCATCTGGCCAGGAAGCACGGCCGGCTGACCATCTACGGCATCGACCTCGCCAACTCGCCCCGCACCTGGCCGCTGGACACCGCGTACCTGCGGCTGGAGGCGGTCGGCCGGGCCGCCGGGCCGTGGCGTACGTTCGAGGGGCACCCGCCGGTGCCGGGCGCCGGGGAGGACTTCGCCCCCAGGCCCGCCGACCGCGTCCTCGCCGACCACGAGCGCGTCCTGCTGCGCGGCGAGGCGGGCTCCGGCAAGACCACCCTCGTCCAGTGGCTCGCCCTGTCCGCCGCGCGCGACGACCTCGACCACGCCACCGCGTACCTGTACGACCGCGTCCCCTACGTCCTGCCGCTGCGCACCCTCACCCGCCACGGCGCGCGGCTCCCCGCGCCCCGGGACTTCCTGGCCGCCGTCGGCTCGCCGCTGGCGGGTGAGCAGCCGCCCGGCTGGGAGGCCAGGGTCCTGGGGGACGGGCGCGGTCTGCTCCTGGTCGACGGGATCGACGAGATCCCGGACGCCGAGCGGGCCGCCACGCGCGCGTGGCTGAGCGAGCTGATCGAGACCTATCCCGGCAACCGCTGGCTGGTCACCTCGCGCCCCTCGGCGGTCGGCGAGGACTGGCTCGGCGAGGAGGGCTTCACCGAGCTCACGCTCTGCCCGATGAGCCCGGCGGACGTGGCCGCGTTCGTGCGGCGCTGGCACGCGGCGGCCCGGACCGGGGCCGACGACGAGGGCGAACTCGCCGCGTACGAGAGCCAGCTCCTCCAGGCCGTACGCACCAAGCCGGACCTGGCGCGTCTGGCCACCAACCCGCTGATGTGCGGCCTGATCTGCGCCCTCCACCGCGACCGGCGCGGCTTCCTGCCGTACGGCCGCAAGGACCTCTACGACGCGGCGCTCTCCATGCTGCTCATCCGCCGCGACCGCGAGCGCGACATGCGGATGCCCGAGCGCCGCCAGGAACCGCAGGTCCAACTGCTCCAGCAGCTCGCGTACTGGCTGATCCGCAACGGCCGCACCGAGATGGACCGCGCCCGCGCCGAGACGGTCATCGCCGATCTGCTCCCCTCCGTACCGGAGCTGGCCGAACTCGGCGACGCGCGGGCCGTCTTCGAGCACTTCCTGCACCGCTCCGGCCTGCTGCGCGAACCCGCCCCCGGCACCGTCGACTTCATCCACCGCACCTTCCAGGACTACCTGGGCGCCCGGGCCGCCGTGGAGGCCGGCGACCTGGGGCTGCTCGTCGCCCACTCCGCCGACGACCAGTGGCAGGACGTCATCCGCATGGCCGTCGCCCACGCGCGCCCGCGCGAGCGCGTGGAGCTGTTCGAGGAGCTGCTGGCGTACGGCGACACGCACCCCCACCCGGCCGCGCGCACCCGGGTGCATCTGCTCGCGGCGACCTGCCTGGAGCACGCGGCCGAGCTCGCCGCCGGGGTGCGGGCCGAGGTCGAGGCGCGTACGGCCGCGCTCATCCCGCCGCGCGACCTGGTGGCCGCACGGGCGCTCGCCTCGGCCGGACCGATGATCCTCGACCTGCTGCCCGGCCCCGAGGGGCTGGACAAGTACACGGCCGAGCTGGTGGTCGTCGCCGCCTCGCACGTGGAGTCGGAGCGCGCGATCCCGTTCCTGGCCCGCTTCGGCCGCCACCCCGCGCGACGGGTGAGGGCCCAGCTCGTCTGGTCCTGGGGGCGGTTCGACACACGGCAGTACGCCGACGAGGTCATCGCCGGGATCGACCCCGAGGACCTGCTCTTCACGGTCACCTCCGACGAGCAGTTGAACGCCCTGCGCACCCTCGGCACCCGCCCGCAGCTGGAGACGCGCGGCGACGTCTCCGCCGGGGCGCTGCGCGCGTACGCGGCCGAGGCCTCGCTCACACGGGTGCGGCTGAACCACAACCCGTCCCTCGCGGACCTGTCGTTCCTGGCGGGTCCGCACCCGCTCACGGACCTGAGCGTGGCCGAGTGCCCTCGGCTGACCGACCTTTCGGACCTGCGCGGCCGGCCGCTCACGGAGCTGTCGCTGAGCGGGACGGGCAACGCCGACCTGAGCCCGCTCGCCTCGCTGCGCCACCTCCGCTCGCTGGGTCTGTCGGGCGACCGCGTGAGCTGGTCACCGGCCGTGCTGCCGACGGCGGCCCCATTGGAGTCCCTGGAGGTCAGCGCG
This sequence comes from Streptomyces sp. NPDC043908, assembly GCF_056435525.1. Lineage (NCBI taxonomy): Bacteria > Bacillati > Actinomycetota > Actinomycetes > Kitasatosporales > Streptomycetaceae > Streptomyces > Streptomyces sp. NPDC043908. Next base: position 30,899 of record NZ_JBWKEI010000016.1, read on the forward strand.
GTGGCCGCGGAGAGCCTGCGGGGCCTGGCCGACGCCGCACCCCAGCTGAGCGAGCTCTACCTCGGGCCGTGGAGCAGCCCGGAGGACGCCGAGGAGTGGGCGGAGGTGGCCCGTGTCCCGCGCTTGCGCAGCCTCCAGGTGACGGGCACGTCCCTGTCGGCCGCGCCCGCGGGGCTCGCCGTGCCGTCCGTGTTCCAGCTCTATCTGAGCGACCCCGTGCCGCCCACCGCGCTCACCGGGCTCGCGCGGCTCTTTCCGCGCCTGCACGTCCTGAACCTGTGGGCGTACCAGCAGGAGTACGACGTGAGCCTGCTCGACGCCCCGCCGACCCTGCTCCAGGTCCGGGTCCGCTCCGGCCAGCGGGTGAGGGGAGCGGACCGGCTGCCCAGGGGCGTGGACGTGGCCGCCGGCGAGGTGGTGGTGGTGCGGTGAGGACCGCACCCGCCAAGGTGGCCGCGCCCGCGGAAAAGGGGCTGCCCCGGCCCGTACGGACGACATCGCGTCCGTACAGCCGGGGCAGCCCCTCGGGACGAGCCCCTGGAGGCTACGCCTCCTTGCTCAGGTTCGGACCGGCGCCGCCGGCCGCCTGCTCGATCGGGGGGACGTCGGGCAGTGCCGACTTCTCCTCGCCGCGGAAGGTGAAGCTCTTCGCCTCGCCCTCGCCCTCGGTGTCGACGACCACGATGTGACCGGGGCGCAGCTCACCGAAGAGGATCTTCTCGGAGAGGATGTCCTCGATCTCGCGCTGGATCGTCCGGCGCAGCGGCCGGGCGCCCATGATCGGGTCGTAGCCCTTCTTCGCCAGGAGCGACTTCGCGTCCGCGCTGAGCTCGATGCCCATGTCGCGGTCCTTCAGACGCTCGTCCACCTTGGCGACCATGAGGTCGACGATCTGGATGATGTCTTCCTCGGTGAGCTGGTGGAAGACCACCGTGTCGTCGACACGGTTGAGGAACTCGGGGCGGAAGTGCTGCTTCAGCTCCTCGTTGACCTTGGCCTTCATCCGCTCGTAGCCGGTCTTCACATCGCCCTGGGCGGCGAAGCCCAGGTTGAAGCCCTTGGAGATGTCCCGGGTGCCGAGGTTCGTGGTCATGATGATGACCGTGTTCTTGAAGTCGACGACCCGGCCCTGGGAGTCGGTCAGACGACCGTCTTCCAGGATCTGGAGCAGGGAATTGAAGATGTCCGGGTGGGCCTTTTCGACCTCGTCGAAGAGGACGACGGAGAAGGGCTTGCGGCGGACCTTCTCGGTCAGCTGGCCGCCCTCTTCGTAACCCACGTATCCGGGCGGGGAGCCGAAGAGACGCGAGACCGTGTGCTTCTCGCTGAACTCCGACATGTCGAGGGAGATCAGCGCGTCCTCGTCGCCGAAGAGGAATTCGGCGAGCGTCTTGGAGAGCTCGGTCTTACCGACACCGGACGGACCGGCGAAGATGAACGAGCCACCGGGGCGCTTGGGGTCCTTCAGACCCGCACGGGTGCGCCGGATCGCCTGGGAGAGCGCCTTGATGGCGTCCTTCTGGCCGATGACGCGCTTGTGCAGCTCGTCCTCCATGCGCAGCAGACGGGAGGACTCCTCCTCCGTCAGCTTGAAGACGGGAATGCCGGTCGCGGTCGCGAGGACCTCGGCGATGAGCTCGCCGTCGACCTCGGCGACGACGTCCATGTCGCCGGCCTTCCACTCCTTCTCGCGCTTGGCCTTCGCGGCGAGCAGCTGCTTCTCCTTGTCGCGGAGAGAGGCCGCCTTCTCGAAGTCCTGGGAGTCGATGGCCGACTCCTTGTCGCGGCGCACGCCCGCGATCTTCTCGTCGAACTCGCGGAGGTCCGGCGGCGCGGTCATCCGGCGGATGCGCATCCGGGAGCCGGCCTCGTCGATCAGGTCGATCGCCTTGTCCGGCAGGAAGCGGTCCGAGATGTACCGGTCGGCCAGGGTGGCGGCCTGGACCAGCGCCTCGTCCGTGATGGACACGCGGTGGTGCGCCTCGTACCGGTCGCGCAGACCCTTGAGGATCTCGATGGTGTGCGGCAGCGACGGCTCGGCGACCTGGATGGGCTGGAAGCGGCGCTCCAGGGCGGCGTCCTTCTCCAGGTGCTTGCGGTACTCGTCGAGCGTGGTGGCACCGATGGTCTGGAGCTCACCGCGGGCCAGCATCGGCTTCAGGATCGACGCGGCGTCGATGGCACCCTCGGCGGCGCCCGCACCCACGAGGGTGTGGAGCTCGTCGATGAACAGGATGATGTCGCCGCGGGTGCGGATCTCCTTGAGGACCTTCTTCAGGCGCTCCTCGAAGTCACCGCGGTAGCGCGAGCCGGCGACCAGCGCGCCCAGGTCCAGGGTGTAGAGGTGCTTGTCCTTGAGGGTCTCGGGCACCTCGCCCTTGACGATGGCCTGCGCCAGGCCCTCGACGACGGCGGTCTTGCCGACGCCGGGCTCGCCGATGAGCACCGGGTTGTTCTTGGTACGGCGGGACAGCACCTGCATGACCCGCTCGATCTCCTTCTCGCGCCCGATGACCGGGTCGAGCTTGGACTCACGAGCGGCCTGGGTGAGGTTCCGGCCGAACTGGTCGAGGACGAGGGAGGTCGAAGGCGTGCCCTCGGCCGGGCCGCCCGCGGTGGCGGCTTCCTTGCCCTGGTAGCCGGAGAGCAGCTGGATGACCTGCTGCCGCACCCGGTTGAGATCGGCGCCCAGCTTCACGAGGACCTGGGCGGCGACGCCCTCGCCCTCGCGGATCAGGCCGAGCAGGATGTGCTCGGTGCCGATGTAGTTGTGGCCGAGCTGGAGGGCCTCGCGGAGCGACAGCTCCAGGACCTTCTTGGCACGCGGGGTGAAGGGGATGTGACCGGACGGGGCCTGCTGGCCCTGACCGATGATCTCCTCCACCTGCTGACGGACCGCCTCAAGAGAAATCCCGAGGCTCTCCAGGGCCTTAGCGGCGACACCCTCACCCTCGTGGATCAGGCCCAGGAGAATGTGCTCGGTGCCGATGTAGTTGTGGTTGAGCATCCGGGCTTCTTCCTGAGCCAGGACGACAACCCGCCGCGCGCGGTCGGTGAACCTCTCGAACATCGTTAATCGCTCCTCAGAGCGGTCGGGCAGTAAGGGGTCGGTCCCCTCCCTGTCCTTCCGCATGCTAGTCCCGTGGGACGGGACAGCTCATTCCAACTGCCGACATCCGACCCGATCACCCCCGCCCAGGCGGGGAAAGTTGCTGCCGAACAGCCGACAACTGCTCCAACTCGATGGTGCGAGACGATGTTCCCGCAGGCCAAGCAGATACCCATGTCTCCACTACGCCGATGGCGAACGCGAGACGGCCCTGCGGGCTCCACGCCCCTCCCCACTAGGAATGTCTTACCCGTAGGGACTGACAGTCCATGCGGCGCGCCCCGGTTCCCTCAGCTACGGGCGAACACACTTGCGCCGCCGCATGCCTCCGCGCGCCCCCGTACCGCCTACGGAACGCATTCGTCCGGAAACCGTGCGTAACCCTGGGCCGTTTCAGGAGTTCTCCGGTCATGGCCCTCACCGTGCCCTCCCCCGAGCTCTCGGCCCCGACCGGGCAGGTGCCCCCGCCGCGCGCCCCCCTGGGGCTCCCGGCCGCCCAGTGGTACGAGCGCGAGCTCGGCTGGGCCGTCGTGGCGGGACCGCCGGTGCGGCTCCTGACGGGGCTGCGCTTCGACGTGCTGGACGTCCCGGCGGCCGCGGGTGCCGCCCTGCTGGCGCGGTTCGCACGGACCGGCCCGGTCGCCCTGGCGGGGCGCCGGATGCGGTTCCTGGTGGCCGCGGGCAGCGCCGAGGAACTGCCGGGGCTGCTCGACTGGCTGGAGTGGGGCGGAGTCGGCCTCGACCTGTCGGCCGTCGGCGCCGGCGGCCGGATCACCGCTCCCCCACCGCCCGGCCGGAGCGTGCCGGCCGCCCGGGACGGCTCGCGGGAGACCGCCGTGTGGCTGCGGCCTCCCGAGCCGGGGTGCGAGGTCGAAGCGACCCTTCCGGCGTTCGCCGGACTCGCCGGACCGAGGGGCGGCGGGGGCGGTGCGGACACCCCCGACCTCGTCCGGCTGGTGGACGCGGCGGCGACGGCATGCCACCGGGCCCGCCTGTTCCCCGCGCACTCCGTGACCGGCTCCGCACCCGCCCCGTACCGGGCCGAGGCGAAGTGGCCGGGTGACGCGGGAACATCGGGTGACGCGGGAACTCAGCCGTTCGCCTTCTCGTAGGCCTCGCGAATGTCGGCCGGGACGCGTCCGCGGTCGTTCACGTTGTAGCCCTGCTCCTTGGCCCACTTGCGGATCTGGGCGGTGTCCTGACCCGCGGGAGCGGCACCGCGGGCCTTGCCCCGGCCGCCGGCGGCACGGCCACCGGTGCGCCGTCCGCTCTTGGTGTACGGGTCGAGCAGACCCCGGAGCTTGTCCGCGTTGGCGGTGGTGAGGTCGATCTCGTAGGTCTTGCCGTCGAGAGCGAACGTCACGGTCTCGTCCGCCTCGCCGCCGTCGAGGTCATCGACAAGAAGGACCTGAACCTTCTGTGCCACCGGATTTCCTTTCATCGAAAATGCAGTACGCGGAAAGGAAACCGCTTTTGCCTGGAAAACACAAACCCCCGGCAGAGGTTCAGGGGGCTTGCACAGCGGGAAACGTGCGCGATTCGGACATAGGGTTCTCCCGGCTTCCACCGGGTTCCCGCGATCACAGGTGCAGAAGCATCCGGCTGTTGCCCAAGGTGTTCGGCTTCACTCGTTCGAGACCGAGGAACTCGGCGACACCCTCGTCATACGAGCGCAACAGCTCGCTGTAGACATCTGTGTCGACCGGAGTCTCCCCGATCTCGGTGAAGCCGTGCTTCGCGAAGAACTCCACTTCGAAGGTGAGGCAGAAAACCCGGCGGACCCCGAGCCAGCGGGCGGTCTGGAGCAGCTTGTCGAGTACCAGATGCCCGACTCCGCCGCCCTTGAACTCGCGGTCGACCGCGAGAGTGCGCACTTCGGCCAGGTCTTCCCACATCACGTGCAGCGCGCCGCAGCCGACCACCCGGGCATCCGAGTCGCGTTCCGCGACCCAGAACTCCTGGATGTCCTCGTAAAGCGTCACGGTCGCTTTGTCGAGCAGGATGCCCGCGCCCACGTACGCGTCGAGAAGGCGGCGGACGGCCGCGACATCGCTGGTCCTGGCCCGGCGGACGGTCACGGCATTTGCGGGGGCATAAGACATGACCGGACGCTATCGCCCCGCGCCGCCCGCGGCCCCATCGGGTTCCGCGGCTCGCGGACCCTCTCGCGGACCCTGTTCCGGGCGGTCTTCCCGGCGGTCTTGGCGGCGGCCTTCCCGCGGGCCTTCGCGGCCGTCTTCCGGTGCCTCTTCGCTTCCGCCTTCCGGGTGCTCTTCCCGGGGCGCGGGCGGTTCGGCGGGAACGGCGGGATCGGCAGGATCGGCGGGATCCGAGTACTCCTCGGGCGGTCCGACCATCCGAACAGCATCACGCAGAGACTCGCGCTGCTCGGGGGACATCATGCCGAAGAAGGCGACCAGTGCGGCGGCGGGGTTGTCGCTCTGCGACCACGCTTCGTTCATCAGTGCGGCCGCGTAGGCGGCCCGGGTGGAGACCGCGGTATATCGATAGGCACGGCCGTCGACTTCGCGGCGCACCCAGCCCTTCTGATGGAGATTGTCCATTACGGTCATCACGGTCGTGTACGCGATGGACCGTTCCTGCTGAAGGTCTTCCAGGACTTCCCGGACGGTCACCGGACGGTTCCACTGCCAGACGCGCGTCATGACGGCGTCTTCCAGCTCTCCCAATTGGCGAGGCACATCTGCACCATAGTGGGAGATGTCACGAATGGCTGGTTATTTACGGTGGTGAACAGCAAAAAGGGCGCGCGCCCCCGATAGGGGGTCGCGCGCCCTTGACGTGTGAAGCGCGCCGTAGGTCGCGGGGCAGGGTGCCGCCTGGGGCGCCGTCAGACCTGGCCGGTGGTCGGGCGCTGGCGGGCTGCCTCGGCGCGGGCGATCGCGGCGTCCACGGCCGCGTCCTCCTTGCCCTTGTTGGGGCCGCCCTGGCTCTTGACGATCGTCACGATGAGCCCGATGAAGAAGACGGCCATCACCACGGGGGGAACGAGCGCGGAAACGTAGTCCATGGCGTCCAGGGTAGCTACCCGGCGGCGCGTGCGGCGGGCGGGGGCAGCGGCTTGCGGCGTGGCGGGAACACCTCACCGGGCGTGGGGATGGGCCGGTCCGGGCGCGGCGCCTTGGGCTGCGGCCGTGCGGGCTCCGACGCGGGGGCCGGCCGCGACTTCGGGTCCGGCCCGGCGGCGCGGCCGCCCGGCAGGGCGAGGAGCCGAGTGCGGGGTCCGGGGGTGACGGCGGCGAGCCGCGCCCGTACGGAGTGCTCGGCGAGCCGTCGGCACCGTTCGAGCAGCGCCGCCGCCACCGGCAGGGAGCGCAGCGCGCGCAGGGCGGCGAGGTCGTCCGGCGTGGGGTCGTAGCCGGCCGCCAGGGCGTCCTGGAGCAGCTCCAGATAGCCGGGGGCGGAGCCGGGCAGGGCGGTGCGGTAGCGGGCGAGGTCGGCCAGCAGAAAGGCGCGCAACCGGTTCGCCTCGCGTACGGCCTCGTCCACGGAGCCGGCCAGCCGCAGGCAGTCCAGGACGTCCGCGTCCGCTAGGGGGGCAGGGTGGAGGGCGACGGCGAGGGCGCGTCGGAGCACACGCAGCTCGTCTGCGCTGAACGCCATTCCGCCGCGGGATCCGTAAGGCGTGGGCATGAACCGACAATACTTCGGAAAGGGACAAAATCTGTTTAATGGGGGTTTGTGGGCGAGTTGCCTTTTCCCCACCCCACCCCTTCCCGAAAGCCCTCGGGCGGGCGGCCGGGGGTTCCCTGCGGGTGGGGCGGGGGCCGGGCTGCGCAGTTCCCCGCGCCCCTCGAAGGCGGGAACTTCGCCCGCGGGCCGGTGGCCGACTGGTCGCGCAGGTCCCCGCGCCCCTTCAGGGCCCGGACTCCGGCTGCCGGCCGGTGGCCGGTTGCTCGCGCAGGTCCCCGCGCCCCTTCAGGGCCCGGACTCCGGCTGCCGGCCGGTGGCCGGTTGCTCGCGCAGTTCCCCGCGCCCCTTCAGGGCCCGGACTCCGGCTGCCGGCCGGTGGCCGGTTGCTCGCGCAGTTCCCCGCGCCGCTTCAGGGCCCGGACTTCGGCTGCCGGCCGGTGGCCGGTTGCTCGCGCAGTTCCCCGCGCCCCTTTGTGCGCCCCTGCGGGGCGATCGGGTGGGTGGGCGCGTCCGCGCGGTGGAGTCGCGTCCTGTTACAGCCCCCACGGCCCTGAAAACCCGTGGCCGCGCTGGCTGTTCCGGGTTCGGCCGGACCCCTCAGGGGCGCGGGGAACTGCGCGACCAGCCCACCACCGGTCCGCGGACGGAAGACCGGGGCCCGGGGCGCTGGGGCGCAGCCCCGCGGTGTTCAGGGGCGCGGGGAACTGCGCGAGCAAGCCAGCACGGTCCGCGGTCGGAGTCCCGGCCGGCCTTCCGGGGGCCCGGGGCGCAGCCCCGGCCAGCCGGGGTGCAGGGGCGGTAGCCCCGCCAGGGGGGCCGGGGGCCGGAGCCCCGGGGGAAATGCTTGTCCTTCGCCCCCACCCGCCCCCGGAGGGTTTAGGGGAACGGGCGGGGTGGGGGATGGTCACATGCGGGAGATGTTGCGTTCGTACACCAGGCGTAGCCCGATCAGCGTCAGCCACGGCTCGTGTTCGTCGATCACGTGCGCCTCCCCCAGCACCATCGGCGCCAGCCCACCCGTCGCGATCACCGTGACGTCGGACGGGTCGCCCCCGGGACCCACCAGCTCGCGGGCCATCCGGGTCACGACCCCGTCGACCTGCCCGGCGAACCCGTACACGATCCCCGCCTGCATCGCCTCGACCGTGTTCTTGCCGATCACCGCACGCGGCCGGGCCAGTTCGATCTTGCGGAGCTGCGCGCCCTTGACGCCGAGCGCCTCCACGGAGATCTCGATGCCGGGGGCGATCACCCCGCCCGCGTACTCCCCGCGCGCGCTGACCGCGTCGAACGTCGTCGCCGTGCCGAAGTCGACGACGATCGCCGGGCCCCCGTACAGCTCGACCGCCGCGACCGCGTTGATGATGCGGTCCGCGCCGACCTCCTTGGGGTTGTCCATGAGGATCGGCACCCCGGTCTTGATGCCGGGCTCGACCAGGACCGCCGGGACGTCGCCGTAGTAGCGGCGGGTGACCTCACGCAGCTCGTGCAGCACCGACGGCACCGTCGAGCAGATCGCGATGCCCTCGATGTTGTCCCCGAGCTCCGCCCCCAGCAGCGGGTGCATGCCCATGAGGCCGTTGAGCAGGACCGCCATCTCGTCGGCGGTGCGCCGGGGATCGGTGGAGATGCGCCAGTGCTCGACGACCTCCTCGCCGTCGAACAGGCCGAGGACCGTGTGCGTGTTGCCTACGTCGATCGTCAGCAGCATCGGTTACTCCGCCTCGCGCAGATCGAGGCCGATGTCGAGGATCGGGGCGGAGTGGGTGAGCGCGCCGACCGCCAGGTAGTCGACGCCCGTCGCCGCGTACGCCGCCGCGTTCTCCAGGGTGAGGCGGCCGGAGGACTCCAGGAACGCGCGCCCGGCGACGAGTTCGACGGCGCGGGCGGTCTCCTCGGGGGTGAAGTTGTCCAGCAGGATCAGGTCCGCGCCCGCCTGAAGGACCTCCCCGACCTGGTCGAGCGTGTCGACCTCGACCTCGATCGGCACCTCCGGGAACATCTCCCGTACGGCCTTGAACGCCTGGGCGACGCCGCCCGCGGCCACCACGTGGTTGTCCTTGACCAGCGCCGCGTCGGACAGCGACATCCGGTGGTTGACGCCGCCGCCGCAGCGCACCGCGTACTTCTCCAGGGCGCGCAGCCCCGGCGTCGTCTTGCGGGTGTCGCGCACCTTCGCGCGCGTGCCGTCCAGGGCGTCCGCCCACGCGCGCGTGGCGGTGGCGATGCCGGACAGGCGGCACAGGATGTTCAGCGCGCTGCGCTCGCCGGTGAGCAGGTCGCGGGTGCACGTGGTGACGCTGAGCAGCTTCTGGCCCGCCTCGACCCGGTCGCCGTCCGCGACGTGCCGCTCGACCTCGAACTCCTCGGTGCACACGATCGACAGGATCGCCTCGGCGACCCGCAGACCGGCGACCGTACCGGCCTCGCGCGCGGTGAAGTCGCCGGTGGCGACGGCGTCCTCGGGGACGGTCGCCGCGGTCGTCACGTCCACGCCGCCGTCCAGGTCCTCCTCGATGGCGACGTGCGCGATGTCCTCGACCTGGACGGGGTCCAGGCCCGACTCGGCCAGCAGCGCGGCCAGCGTGGGGTCCAGGCCGCACTCGTACACGTCCTCGTCGCCGCAGCCGCAGTCGTCGCCGCAGCCGCCTCCGCTCGCGGGGACGCCGATCTGGATCAGCGGTACGTCCACCGGCTCGGGACGGTGTTCGTCGGGGGTGCTCACGGTTACGGCTCCCTGGGGGCGTCGAGGACGGTCGGGGGGAAGTCTGCGGAATCGGTACGGAGGACGTCGAGCGTACGGTCCGGGGTCACCCGGACGACGAGGTGGCGGCGCCAGTCCGCGTCGTCCCGGTCGGGCCGGTCCTCGCGCCAGTGGCAGCCGCGGGTCTCCTCGCGGGCGGCGGCCGCCGCGACCAGGACGCGCGCGACGAGCAGCAGGTTGGTGGTCTCCCACGCGTCCACGCCCGGCTCGGCGGCCTTGCGCGCGTCCGGCCCGTCGGCGTCGGACCGGATGGCCTCCAGGCGGGCGGCGGCCTCGGCGAGGCTGTCGGCGGAGCGCAGCACGCCCGCGCCGCGGGTCATGATCCGCTGGATCTGGATGCGGGCCTCGGGGGCGAGCAGCGGGCAGACGGGCGCGTCCTCGCCGGCTCCGGCGCCCCGGGCGGCGCTGTCCACGCGCGCGGGGCCGCCCGCGGCGATGTCGGCCGCGATGCGCTCGGCGAACACCAGGCCTTCGAGGAGGGAGTTGGAGGCGAGCCGGTTGGCGCCGTGGACGCCGGTGCAGGCGACCTCGCCGCACGCGTAGAGCCCCGGGACCGTGGTGCGGCCGTGCAGGTCGGTGCGGACGCCGCCGGAGGCGTAGTGGGCGGCCGGGGCGACCGGGATCGGCTCGGTGACCGGGTCGATGCCGTGGGCGCGGCAGGCGGCGAGGATGGTGGGGAAGCGCTGCTCCCACATCCGGGCGCCGAAGTGCCGCGCGTCCAGGTACATGTGCTCGGTGCCGTGGGCCTGCATCTGGCGGGTGATCGCCTTGGCGACGATGTCGCGCGGGGCGAGCTCGGCCAGTTCGTGCTGCCCCAGCATGAAGCGGGTGCCGGTGGCGTCGACGAGGTGGGCGCCCTCGCCCCGTACCGCCTCGGAGACGAGCGGCTGCTGGCCCTCGGAGTCGGCGCCGAGGAAGAGCACGGTGGGGTGGAACTGGACGAACTCCAGGTCGGAGATCTCGGCGCCGGCGCGCAGCGCCAGGGCGACCCCGTCGCCGGTGGAGACCGCCGGGTTGGTGGTGGCGGAGAAGACCTGGCCCATGCCGCCGGTGGCGAGCACCACGGCGGGGGCGTGGACGGCCCCCACGCCGTCGTGCTGGCCCTCGCCCATGACGTGCAGGGTGATGCCCGCGGTGCGGCCGTCCTCGTCGCGCAGGAGGTCCAGGACGAGCGCGTTCTCGATGGTGCGCACCGCGCGCTCGCGGACGGCCTCGACCAGCGCGCGCGAGATCTCCGCGCCCGTGGCGTCGCCGCCCGCGTGGGCGATGCGGCGGCGGTGGTGGCCGCCCTCGCGGGTCAGCGAGATGGCGCCGGAGTCGTCGGTGTCGAAGTGGGCGCCGGTGGCGATCAGCCGGCGCACCGCGTCCGGGCCCTCGGTGACCAGGGTGCGCACCGCGGCCTCGTCGCACAGGCCCGCGCCCGCCACCAGCGTGTCGTCCAGGTGCTGTTCGGGGGTGTCGCCCTCGCCGAGGGCCGCGGCGATGCCGCCCTGCGCCCAGCGCGTCGAGCCGTCGTCCAGCCGGGCCTTGGTCACCACCACGGTGGCGAGCCCGGCGGCGGTGCAGCGCAGGGCCGCGGTGAGGCCCGCCACGCCGGAGCCGACGACCACGACGTCCGCGTCGATGGCCCAGCCCGGCGCGGGCGCGTCCAGCCGTATGCCGGTCCGGGCCGGGTCGGCGGTGGTCCTGGTCATACGGGGGCTCCGAAGTTCAGCGGGATGTTGTCGATCAGGCGGGTGGTGCCGACGCGCGCGGCGACCGCGAGGACGGCCTCACCGGCGAAGCCGTCGCCGGCCTCGTCGAACGTCGACGGGTCGACCAGCGCCAGGTAGTCCAGGGCCAGCGGCGGATCGGCCTTGGCGGCGTCGTCCAGGACGCCCTGGGCGGCGGCGCGCACGACCGCCGGGGACGGACCCGCCGCCTCCACCGCGTACGCGTCGGCGGCCGCGCGGGCCTCGCCGATCCGGGACAGCGCCAGGGAGCGCCCGGAGGAGGCGTGGGTGGCGGCGGCGCGCGCGTGGAGCGCGTGCTCGGCCGTCAGCCGGTCGCGGGCCGCGAACAGCGCGCGCGAGAGGGCGAGCGCGGTGGTGCGCTCCCTCGGCGAGAGGTAGCGGTTGCGGCTGGAGAGGGCGAGCCCGTCCGCCTCGCGCACGGTGGGCACCCCGGCGATCTCCACGGGGAAGTTCAGGTCCCGGGCCATGCGGCGGATGAGCGCCAGCTGCTGGGCGTCCTTCTGTCCGAACAGCGCGAGGTCGGGGGCGGTGAGGTGGAGCAGCTTGGCGACGACGGTGAGCATGCCGTCGAAGTGGCCCGGGCGGGAGGCGCCTTCGAGGCGCTCGCCCATGGGGCCCGCGGTGACGCGCACCTGCGGCTCGCCGCCGGGATAGACCTCGTCCACGGAGGGCGCGAACACGGCGTCGGCGCCCGCCCGGTCGGCCACCTCGATGTCGGCGTCCAGGGTGCGCGGGTAGCGGTCGAGGTCCTCGCCCGCGCCGAACTGGAGCGGGTTGACGAAGACGGTGACGACGACCTGGCCGCCGGGGCCGACGCTCTCGCGCGCGGTGCGCACGAGCGTGGCGTGCCCCTCGTGCAGGGCGCCCATGGTCATGACGACGGCGCGGCGGCCGGTGCGCTCCAGGGCGGCCAGCTCCGCGGCGGTGCGGACCAGAAGGGTCATCGGTTCTCTCCGTCCGCGAGGACGCCCAGCAGGTCCTCGGCGAGCTCGGGCTTCAGCAGGCCGTGGGCGAGCGCCCGGTCGGCGGTCGTACGGGCCATGGCGAGGTATCCGGCGACGGCGCCGGGGGCGTGCTTGCGCAGCTCGGCGACGTGCGCCGCGACCGTGCCCGCGTCGCCGCGCGCGACGGGGCCGGTCAGGGCCGCGTCGCCGGAGCGCAGCGCGTTGTCGAGCGCGGCGCCCAGGAGCGGGCCGAGCATCCGGTCGGGGGCGGTGACCCCGGCCAGGCCCAGCAGCTCCATGGACTGGGCCACCAGGGTGACCAGGTGGTTGGCGCCGAGGGCGAGGGCCGCGTGGTAGAGCGGGCGGTTCTGCTCCTCGATCCACTCGGGCTCGCCGCCCATCTCGATGACCAGCGCCTCCGCGGCGAGGCGCAGCTCCTCGGGCGCGGTGACGCCGAAGGAGCAGCCGGCCAGGCGCTGGACGTCGACGCCGGTCCCGGTGAACGTCATCGCGGGGTGCAGGGCCAGCGGGAGCGCCCCCGCGCGCGTGGCGGGTGCCAGGACGGCCGTCCCGTACCGCCCGGAGGTGTGCACGAGGAGCTGGCCGGGGCGGACGGCGCCGGTCTCGGCGAGGCCCTCCACCAGGCCCGGCAGGGCGTCGTCGGGGACGGTGAGCAGCACCAGGTCGGCGGCGGCCAGCACCTCGGCGGGCGGCACCAGCGGCACGTCGGGGAGCAGGGCGGCGGCGCGGCGCACCGAGGCGTCGGACACGCCGGAGACGGCCACCGGGCGGTGCCCGGCGAGCTTCAGCGACGCGGCGAGTGCGGGTCCGACCCGGCCGGCACCGACGACGCCGACGGTGAGGCGGGCTGGGCGGGTCTCTGGTTGTGCGTTCACGCGGTGCGGGCCTTCCGTTCCAGTCCGCGAGGGGTACCGGACGATTTCCCCGTCATGCTACGCCCAGGTTTCGACCAACCCCCGTGACTGTCCACAGGCTGTGGGTGATGATCGGACCATGGAAGATCAGCACGGCGGGGAAGAGCGGCACGGCCGGATCGGGGACGGCCCCGGCGGGAACGGCCCGGAGGCCGCCCGCGCGGGCGACGGCGCGGAGCAGGACGCGCGCCCGCGCAGGATCGCCGCCTGGCGCGCCTCGGAGCGGACCCTGTGCCGGATGCCGGGCGAGTTCAGCATGGGCGAGCGGCTGACGGCCCTCGCCGCCGACGCGCGCGCGGTGTACGACACCGACGAGATGCCGGACTTCTACGGCGACGGCCCGGTGGCCGAGCTGGAGCGGCGCACCGCCGGACTGCTCGGCTTCCCTGCGGCGGCCTTCTTCCCGACCGGCACCATGGCCCAGCAGGCCGCGTTGCGCGCCTGGGCGGGCCGCACCGGCAACGCGACCGTGGCGCTGCACCCCCTGGCCCACCCCGAGGTGCACGAACGGCGCGCCTTCGGCACGGTCAGCGGGCTGCGCACGGTCCACCCCACGACCGCGCCCCGGCTGCCCACGGCCGAGGAGGTCCGGGACTTCGAGGAGCCGTTCGGCACGCTGATGCTGGAACTGCCGCTGCGGGACGCCGGGTTCGTCCTGCCCACCTGGCAGGAGCTGACCGACGTGGTCGAGGCGGCCCGGGAGCGCGATGCGGTGGTGCACTTCGACGGCGCGCGGCTGTGGGAGTGCGCCGTGCACTTCGACCGTCCGCTGGAGGAGATCGCCGGGCTCGCGGACAGCGTCTACGTGTCGTACTACAAGACGCTGGAGGGCCTGTCCGGGGCCGCGCTCGTCGGACCGGAACCGCTCGTCGACGAGGCCCGCGCCTGGCGCCACCGGTACGGGGGCCGGCTCTTCCAGCAGTATCCGGCGGCCCTGTCGGCGCTGGTCGGCCTCGACCGGGTGCTGCCGGAACTCCCCTCGTACGTCGCCCACGCGCGCGTGGTGGCCGAGGGGCTGGCGGACGGCTTCGCCAAGGCGGGCGTGCCGTGGTTCCGGATCAACCCCGGGGTGCCGCACACCCACCAGTTCCAGGTGTGGCTCCCGTACGAGGCGGACGCCCTGGACGAGGCCGGGCTCGGCCAGTCCGAACAGACGGGCGTGACGCTCTTCCGCCGCTGGTTCCCGGCGCCCGCCGGGCCGCCCGGTGTCGCCTACACCGAACTGACGGTGACGAAGCCGGGCCTCGCGTGGTCGGTGGAGGACATACGGGACGCGGCGGCCGAGTTCGTACGGAGGCTGGCTCCCGGGGCGGCCTAGGCACCCGGGGCCCGCTCTCAGCGGCAGGCGGGGGTGCGGGGGCGGGGCGAGGGCAGGAGGCGGCCGAGAGCGGCGCGCAGGCGGCCGTGGGCGAGGCGGCCGGAGAGGACCGCCTCGAAGCGCCGGTAGTCCCGCAGTTCGCGCAGGGTGCGTACGTCGTGCGTGCCCGGCGGCGGGGGCGGGGCCTGGTCGAGGCGGGCGGCGCGGTAGGTGTCGAGCATGTGCTGCTGAATGGCGTCCATGCATCCAGGCTGCGCCGCTCGCGGCCGTCCGTCGCGCCGATTGACCAGGGGCGTCAATTGACGGGGGGTCGGTGCGGGCGGGGTGGGGGGCTGGGCCGGGGTGCGGGTTGTGCTTCGGCTGCGGTCGTCTGTGGCTGGTCGCGCAGTTCCCCGCGGCCCCTGACTGGGTTGCCGCACCACGCACCCCCCGGCCCCGGGGTCACCCCACGCGCAGCAGGAGCTTCCCCGTGGACGTGCGGCTTTCCATCAGGCGGTGGGCCTGTGCCGCCTCGGACAGGGGGAACTCCGCCGTCACCGGGAGGCGCACCCGTCCGTCCGCCGCCAGGGCGAACGCGCGCGTGGCCAGATCGCGCAGGGCCTGCGGGGCGCCGGACGCCAGGCCCAGGATCGAGAAGCCGGCGACCGAGCGGGCGCCCGGGTAGAGCTCGGGCTGCCCGACCCGCCAGGGCTCCTCGCCGCCCGCGTTCCCGTACGAGACCAGGCGCCCGAACAGGGCCAGCGCCTCCAGGCCCCGGCGCAGCGTCTCGCCGCCGACCGGGTCGAGGACCAGGTCCACGCCCCGGCCGCCGGTCGCCCGGCGCACGTCCTCGGCGAAGGAGCCGGTGAGGAACACGTCGTCGTAGCCGTGCTCGCGCGCGTACGCGGCCTTGGCCTCGCTGGAGACCACGCCGTAGACGGCGCCCGCGCCCGCGAGGCGGGCGATCTGGCCGACCGCCGTGCCGACGCCGCCCGCCGCGCCCTGGACCAGGACGCTCTCGCCGGCCCGCAGCCGCCCCACCTCGTGGACCAGCGCGTGCGCGGTCGGCAGGACGGTGGGGAGCGTGGCGGCGGCGCGCAGCCCGACGCCCTCGGGCACGGGGAAGACGGTGGCGGCGGGGACGACGGCGACCTCCGCGTAGCCGCCGCCCCCGGACATCGCCGCGACCTCCTGCCCGACCGCGAACCCCTCGACGCCCTCGCCCAGCTCCCGTACGCGCCCGGAGACCTCCAGTCCCGGCACGAACGGCAGGGACGTGACCCGGTACCCCTCCGAACGGGCCTTCACCTCGGCGAAGTTGACCCCGGCCCAGACGACGTCGACGGCGACCTCACCGGGGCCGGGCCGGGGCGCCTCCGTCTCCACCGGCCGCAGCACTTCCGGACCACCCAGCTCGCTGACCTGAATCGCACGCATGACGCGGGTCCCCCTCGGCACCTAAAGTGTTCAATGAAAGTCGAACACTCAGGAGTGTACGACGATCGTCGAACACTGGGCAAGGGCGGACCGCCGACTCCGCCCCGGGAGGAAGGACACCGATGACCCATCGCGCGGCACCCGAACACACCCACCCCGACAAGGTCCCGCTGATCACGGCCCTGGACGCGCTCGGCGACCCGGTCCGCCTCCAGCTCGTGCGCGAGCTGGCCGGGTCGAAGGAGTGGACGCGCAGTTGCGGCTCCTTCGACGTGCCGGTGCGCAAGGCGGCGCTGAGCCACCACTTCTCGGTGCTGCGCGCGGCCGGGCTGGTCGAGCAGCGCGACGACGGGCCCAAGCGGGTCAACCGGCTGCGCCGCGAGGAGTTCGACCAGCGCTTCCCCGGACTGCTCGAACTGGTCCTGCACGTCGACTGAGGGCGGGCGGGCCAGCCGGCGGTTCAGAGCCCGCCGGCCCGCACCAGCCCCGACTCGTACGCGAGGACGACCACCTGGACCCGGTCCCGCAGCCCCAGCTTCGTCAGGATCCGGCCGACATGGGTCTTCACGGTGGCCTCCGAGAGGACCAGACGCGCCGCGATCTCGCCATTCGAGAGGCCCTGCGCGACCAGCAGCATGACCTCCCGCTCGCGCTCGGTCAGCTTGTCCATGGCGCCGCCGGGGCCCTTCTCCTTGCCGGTCGAGGGCAGCATCGGGGCGAACCGGTCGAGCAGCCGCCGGGTGGTGGAGGGCGCCACGACCGCGTCGCCGCTGTGCACCGAGCGGATGGCGCCGAGCAGTTCGGCCGGCGGCACATCCTTCAGCATGAAGCCGCTGGCGCCCGCCTTGAGACCGGAGAACGCGTACTCGTCCAGGTCGAAGGTGGTCAGGATCAGCACCTTGGGGGGCGTCTCGGCCGCGCAGATCCGGCGCGTCGCCTCCACCCCGTCCAGGCGTGGCATGCGCACGTCCATCAGCACCACGTCCACGGCGGTCGCGCGGAGGATCTCGATCGCCTCCGCGCCGTCGCCCGCCTCCGCGACGACCTCCATGTCCGGCTGGGCGGCGAGCACCATCCGGAAGCCGGTGCGCAGCAGCACCTGGTCGTCGACGAGCATGACTCGGATCGTCATCGGGTCCCTCTCCATCACGGCGTACGGGTCTTGGGCGTACGGGGTGTCGCGTACGGATCCTGCGTACCGGTCCTGCGTACCGGCTCTTCGGCGTACGGCACCCCTCGGGCGTACGCGGTACTACGTGGCGGGCTTCAGCGGCAGCAGGGCGCTGATGCGGAAGCCGCCGCCCGGCCGCGGTCCCGCGTCCAGGGTGCCTCCCACCATGCCGACGCGCTCGCGCATGCCGATCAGACCGTGCCCCTGGCCGTCGGCGCCGCCGTCCTCGTACATCTCGTGCGCCGCGCCGCGGCCGTCGTCCTCGACCAGCAGGCCGAGCCCGTCGTCGAAGTAGACCAGCCGGACGCTGGCGCCCGCCTCCGGGCCGCCGTGCTTGCGCGTGTTGGTGAGCGCCTCCTGCACGATCCGGTACGCCGTGAGCTCGACGCCGCTGGGCAGGGGGCGCGGGGTGCCCTCGATCTTGAAGTCCACGGTGAGCCCGGCGGTACGCACCTGCTCGACGAGCTCCTCGATCTGCTCGACGTCGGGCTGCGGCACGTACTCCCCCGCCTCCCGGTGCTCGCCGGTGCGCAGCACGCCGAGCAGGCGGCGCATCTCGGCGAGCGCCTGGCGGCCGGTCATCGAGATGGTCTCCAGGGCGATCTTCGCCTGGTCGGGCGCACTGTCCATGACATACGCGGCGCCGTCCGCCTGGACGACCATCACCGAGACGTTGTGGGCGACCACGTCGTGCAGCTCGCGGGCGATCCGGGCGCGCTCGGCGGCGACCGCGACCTTGGCCTGCGCCTCGCGCTCCTTCTCCAGGCGGGCGGCGCGCTCCTCCAGCTGGGCGAAGTACGCCCGGCGGGTGCGCATCGAGTCGCCCAGGACCCAGGCGAGGAGGAAGGGGACCGTCATCACGACGGCGAAGAACACGGTCTGGGCCGGGCTCGCCCCGCCGTCCGCGCCGTTGTCGCTGTAGTCGGGCCAGCGGACCATCGCGATCACGGCCGCGAGCAGCGAGCCCGCCAGGGCCAGCCGCGAGGCCCAGCGCTCGCCGATGGCGGCGGCGGTGTAGATGGAGACCAGCATGGCGAAGTCCGACACGTTCGGACCGACGTCCAGGGCCAGCTGGGCCACGCCCAGCACGGCCGCCAGCACCACCGTCTTCTCGGGCGCGCGCCGGCGCAGCGCCACGGCGGCGCTCAGGCCGACGGCGATGAGCAGGGCCGCCGAGGTCGAGCCGTGGCCGACCCCGCTGGAGACGAACGACATGCCGGAGATCCCGAGGAGGAAGACGGCCCAGAGGGTGTCCACCGCGGTCGGGTGCCTGCGGATGAAGTCGTAGAGGCGCTGCACGTAACCCAGCGTAGGGATGCCGGATCGGTGCAAGGGTCAACCGGAGGGTCGATCCGGGTCGCCGGGGCGTACTCCCCAAGGTGGAGGGCGCCTAGCCTTCTGCTGTGAATCATGAGGCGGGCGACGGCGGTGGCGGTGGCGGGCGGGACGGCGGAACGCCGGACGACCGGTCGGGCTGGACCGGCTGGTCCGGCTGGCGGGCGGCGACCGAGCGGGCCCTGTACGGCCCCGGCGGCTTCTATCTGCGCCCCGAGGGCCCCGCGGGTCACTTCCGTACCTCCGTTCACGCCTCACCGCTCTTCGCGGGGGCCGTGGCGCGCCTCCTGGAGGAGGTGGCCGGGGAGCTCGGGGGCGGTGAGGTGGCGTTCGTCGACATGGCGGCAGGGCGCGGGGAGCTCGTCACGGGCGTACTGGCGGCGCTGCCCGCCGGATTCCCCCTACGGGCGTACGCCGTGGAGCGAGCGGCGCGTCCGCCGGGGCTCGACGGGCGGATCACCTGGCTCGCGGAGCCGCCGTCCGGCGTCCGGGGCCTGCTGTTCGCCAACGAGTGGCTGGACAACGTGCCGGTGGACGTGGCCGAGGTCGACGCCGACGGCGTCGCGCGCGAGGTCCTGGTCCGCCCCGACGGCACCGAACGCCTCGGCGCGCCCGTCTCCGGCGCGGACGCGCGCTGGCTGGAGCGGTGGTGGCCGCTGCGGGAGCCCGGGGAGCGGGCGGAGGTGGGGCGCCCCCGGGACGAGGCGTGGGCGGCGGCGGTGTCGTCGCTGGCGGAGGGGCTGGCGGTGGCGGTGGACTACGGCCATGTGGCGTCCGCGCGGCCGCGGTACGGCTCCCTGACGGGGTTCCGGGGCGGCCGGGAGGTCGTCCCCGTGCCCGACGGCACGTGCGACATCACGTCCCATGTGGCGGTGGACGCCTGCGCGGGTCCCCGGGCGGACCTCGTCCCCCAGCGCGAGGCGCTCACGGCGCTCGGCGTCTCGGGCGCGCGCCCGCCCCTGTCCCTGGCGACGACGGATCCCGCGTCCTACGTACGGGCGCTGGCTCGGGCGGGGGAGGGGGCGGAGCTGGTGGGGAGGGGTGGGCTGGGGGACTTCTGGTGGGTGCGGGAGTGGGTGGGCGGCTCTTCGCGCAGTTCCCCGCGCCCCTGATTGGCCACTTTCGTCCCCGGACCGTGGGTGGCCGGTCGCGCAGTTCCCCGCGCCCCTCATCTGCCCGGGCCTCGTCTGCGGACCGTGGGCGGCTGGTCGCGCAGTTCCCCGCGCCCCTTTAGGGCCCGGATTTCGTCTGCGGGCCGGTGGGGGCTGGTCGCGCAGTTCCCCGCGCCCCTTGGGGGGTCGGCCGCAGCCGGGGAATTTGGAGCGGCCCCTAGTTCTTCAGGGGCGCGGGGAACTGCGCGAGCAACCCAAGACGACCCGCACACGAAGTCCCGGCCCGATAAGGGGCGCGGGGAACTGCGCGAGAAGCCCCACCGGCCCGCGGGTGACTGTCCGGCCCCCCGCCCGAGGGGTTTCGGGGAGGGGTGGGGTGGGGGGATTCCGCCCCGGGCGGGGATACTGTCGCCCATGACGGAGACCACGGTCGGCATCGGCGGCGCGGCGGAGAGCACCGACATGGTGCTCAACATCGGCCCCCAGCACCCCTCCACCCACGGCGTGCTCCGCCTCCGCCTCGTCCTCGACGGCGAACGCATCCAGCACGCCGAACCGGTCGTCGGCTATATGCACCGCGGCGCCGAGAAGCTCTTCGAGGCGCGCGACTACCGGCAGATCGTCATGCTCGCCAACCGCCACGACTGGCTCTCCGCGTTCTCCAACGAGCTCGGCGTCGTCATGGCCGTGGAGCGCATGCTCGGCATGGAGGTCCCGGAGCGCGCGGTCTGGACCCGCACCCTCCTCGCCGAGCTGAACCGCGCGCTCAACCACCTGATGTTCCTCGGCTCGTACCCCCTCGAACTGGGCGGTATCACCCCGATCTTCCACGCCTTCCGCGAGCGCGAGGAGCTCCAGCACGTGATGGAGGAGGTCTCCGGCGGGCGCATGCACTACATGTTCAACCGCGTCGGCGGCCTCAAGGAGGACCTCCCGCTCGGCTGGCTGGGCCGCGCCCGGGACGCCGTCGCCGCCGCGACCTCGCGGATGGACGTGTACGACCGGCTCGTCCTCGGCAACGAGATCTTCCGGGGCCGCACCCGCGGCGTCGGCGTGCTGTCCCAGGAGGCCGTGCACGCGTACGGCGTCAGCGGCCCCATCGCCCGCGGCTCCGGCGTCGACTTCGACCTGCGCCGCGACGAGCCGTACCTCGCGTACGGCGAACTCCAGGACACCCTGCGGGTCGTCACCCGTACCGAGGGCGACTGCCTGGCCCGCTTCGAGGTGCTGCTCGACCAGACCCACAACGCCCTGGAGCTGGCCGCCGCCTGTCTCGACCGGCTCGCCGAGCTGCCGCCCGGCCCGATCAACCAGCGCCTGCCGAAGGTCCTGAAGGCCCCCGAGGGCCACACCTACGCCTGGACCGAGAACCCGCTGGGCATCAACGGGTACTACCTCGTCAGCAAGGGCGAGAAGACCCCGTACCGGCTCAAGCTCCGCTCGGCCTCGTACAACAACATCCAGGCCCTCACCGAACTCCTCCCGGGCACCCTGGTCGCCGACATGGTCGCCATCCTCGGCTCGCTCTTCTTCGTCGTCGGCGACATCGACAAGTAGGCGCGCGGGAACGGGGGAACGGCGGAACGGGTAAGGGGCCCGGCGCTTCGGCGCCGGGCCCCTTATCTTCAGTCCGTCTGCCCCGCCCCTACGAGATCGCCGTCCGCAGCCCCACCACGTCCAGCTGCTCCGTCTCGTCGTGCGCGGTCAGGTCGATGACCTTGCCCACCACCCGCTCGGGGCCGGTGTGCGGCCGCTCGGCCAGGACCTCCTCGCCGACCACGTCGGCCAGGTCCTCCTCGGCGGCCGCCTCTATCGCGGCCTCCACGGCCTCCTTCTCCGCGGCCGTGCCGAAGAAGTCGAAGCTGCCCTCGGGCCGTACGGCGGGACGGGCGGCGTAGGGAACCACCGTCGCCGCGACCGGCTTCGGCGCGGCGGGCAGCGCGGTCAGGGCGGCGGCGGACGACGGGCGGACGTGCTCGCCCTTCCCCCCGGCCGCCGCGTGCTTCCCCTGCGGCTCCTGGGCCTCCCGCGGCTCGCGCGAGCCCTGTGCCTCCTGGTCCGCGGGCTGCCGGGCGGGCGGAAGCGCCGCCGCCCGCGCCTCCTGGGCGCGGCGCGCGTACGGCAGGTTCTCCAGCGCCTTGGAGGCCGCCGCGTAGGCCGCGGGCGTGGGCGTACTGGCCGCGGCGGGCAGCGCCTTGGGGGCGCCGGCCTCCAGGGCGAGCTTGCGGCGGCCCTCCAGGGCGCTGGCCCGCTCGGTCTCCGCCGTGGCGTACCGCCGCAGCAGGGCCGCGTGTTCGCCGCGCAGCCCGGCCAGCTCCATGCGCTTGGCGCGGAGCTTGGCGTCCAGCCGGCCGCGCAGCTCGCGCGACTCCTCCAGCTCCGCCTCCAGTTCGGCGATCCGCTCCTCGGTGCGCCACTGGTCGGCGGCGCGCGAGCGGGTCAGCTCGGCGACCCGGCGTCCGGCGGCCCGGTCCCAGCCGCGCATCAGCACGGAGCCGGTGACGGCGGCCACCGCGGCGGCCGCGGCCAGGACGCGCAGGGCCAGGGGCTGATCGAACAGCCAGGCGCCACCGGCGCAGAAGACCGCGGCGCCGGCGACGGCCGACGGAGGGAGGAGCCTGTGCAGCGGAGGGGAATGGCGGTGGCGTCCACGTGGCATGGCCTGAAATTTACCGTGCGTAGACGCCCAATGGAGCCCCAGCCCGCCAATCTTCCGAATCTTCTCCCAACCGTCTTCTCCGGGCCCCGGCTTTCGTTACTTCCGGATCAGTCCCTTCGACCGGAGATAGTCCTTGGCGACATCGGCCGGCTTGGCCCGCTCGGCGTCCACCTTGCGGTTCAGATCGACGAGATCACCGGTCGTCAGCGCCTTGGTGAGCTTCGCGAGCGCGTCGGCTATCTCCTGGCCTCCCGCGTCCTTGGCATTGACCACGGGAAGGACGTTGTCCGCGTTCTGGAGCTTCTTGTCGTCTTCGAGGAGCACCAGGCCGTACTGGTCCAGGGTGGCGTCGGTCGTGGTGGTGAGCACCAGTTGGTCGACGCCGTCCTTGACGGCCTGCTTGGACTGCGGGGTGCCGACGCCCTTGGGGTCGACGCCGCTGACGTCGATGCCGTACTTCGCCTTCAGGCCCGGGGCGCAGAAGGGGCGCACGGGGCACTCGGCACCCGCCGCGATCTTGACCTTGACCTTCGACTTTCCCAGATCGGAAAGCGTCTTGAGGTTGTTCTTGGCGGCGAATTCCTTGGTCACCGCGAACGCGTTCTGGTCGACCGCCGCGCCCGCCGGGAGCACCTTCAGACCGCGCGGGGTGGCGAGCTTGGTGAGCTCGGTGACCGTCGCCGCCGCGTCGCTGGAGGCGAGCGGCTTGTCCTTCGCCTTCGCGCCGTTCACCTTGGCGTTGAGGAATTCGGTAAGCGTAGCCGCGTATTCCGGAACGACGTCGATCTCGCCGTTCTCCAGAGCGGGTTCGTACAGCTCGCGGTTCTTCACCGTGGTGATCGAGGTGCCGTATCCGGCGTCGCGCAGGACCTGGGCGTAGAGCTCGGCGAGGACGGCGGACTCGGTGAAGCCGGCGGCGCCGACGGTGAGCGAGCCCTTCTTGCCGCCCCCGCCGCTACTCGCCCCTCCGCCGCTTCCCTTGTCCTTGTCCTTCTCCAGGCTGTCGCCGCCGCACGCGGCCAGCGAGCCGGCCAGCGCCAGCGTGCCCAGCACCGCACCGGCCGTGCGCAGGATCTTGCTCATGAACGTTCACCATCCGAGAGTTCGTAGGTCCGACGTGTTCCGGGTCCGGCGGGGGCCGGGGTCTCAGGGGAGCCGCGGTCTCAGGGAGCCGTGCTCCGCCCGCGCGTCGCGCGCAGCGGGCTGAACAGCCGGTCGGCCAGCACCAGCACGCCCTCGACCAGCAACGCGAGCAGCGCGGCGAGGATCGCCCCCGCGACCACCTGCGGTGTGTTGTACGTGGCGAACCCGGCCGTGATGATCCGGCCGAGGCCACCGAGGCCCACCATGGAGGCGATCGTCGCCGTGGCCACCACCTGCACCGCGGCCGACCGCACCCCGATCATGATCAGCGGGTACGCGAGGGGCAGCTCGACGCGGGCGAAGAGCTGGCCGCCCGACATCCCCATCCCGCGCGCGGCCTCCACCACCGACCGGTCCACCTCGCGCATGCCCACGTACGCGTTGGTCAGCAGCGGAGGCACCGCGAAGAGCACCAGCGCGATGATGGTCGGCGCGTACCCCTCCTTGCGGAGCGGGGTGAGCATCAGCAGGCCGAGCACCGCGAACACCGGTATCGCGCGGCCCACGTTGGAGATGTTGACCGCGAGCGCCCCGCCCCGCCCGATGTGCCCGAGCCACAGCGCGAGCGGCAGCGCGATCGCGCACGCCAGCAGCAGCGAGACCCCGCTCACATAGGCGTGCTCGGCCAGGCGGTGCCAGGCTCCGTCCTCGCCGGACCAGTTGGACCCCGTCGTCAGCCAGGTCCAGGCGTCGGCCATGACCCCCATCAGCGCGCCCCCGCCCTCGTCCGTATCCGCGTCCAGGGTGTGAGCAGGCGCTGGAGGCCGAGCAGCAGCACGTCCGCCACGAGCGCGAGCAGCACGCACAGCACCGACGCGGTGAGCACCTGCGCCTTGAACGTGGACTGCACGCCGTCGCCTATGAGGTTGCCGAGGCCGCCCTTGCCGACCACCGAGCCGACCGTGGTCAGCGCCACCGTCGACACCGTGGCGATGCGCACGCCGGCCAGCAGCGCGGGCAGCGCGAGCGGCAGCTCCACCTCGAACAGCAGCCGCGCCCTGCCGTATCCCATCCCCCGGGCCGCCTCGCGCACGTCGGACGGGACGGCTTCGAGGCCGGCCAGGATGTTCCGTACGAGGATCGTCAGCGAGTAGAGCACCAGGCCGGTGACGACCAGGGAGGCGGAGAGCCCGAACACCGGGAGCAGCAGCGAGAACATCGCCAGCGACGGGACCGTGTAGAGCACGGTCGTCAGGGTCAGGACCGCTCCGGCCACCGATCTGCGGCCGCGCGCGAGCAGCGCCAGCGGAAAGGCGATCAGCAGCCCGATCAGCACCGAGGCCACCGTGATCCAGATGTGCTGGACCGTGGCGTCGGTCAGCTCCTGGCTGCGGGAGCGCACGTACTCCCAGCAGATCCAGTCGTTGCGCACCAGGCAGTTCTGCGCGCCCACCGTCCCCCACCTCCCCCGCCGGATCCCCTGAGACCCCGACCGAACGTCTGTCTGGCGACCCTAACCCCCGCCACTGACAATCACCGAGAGCCGGTGGGCGGATCCGCGTATCGCACACAGGGCGGCAACATGGGATTCACACAGCCACGCTCACCACCGGCCACAATGGGGAACCATGATCCGATTCGAGCACGTCACCAAGCGGTACGCCGACGGCACCACCGCCGTCGACGACCTCTCCTTCGAGGTGGCCGAGGGGGAACTGGTCACGCTCGTCGGGCCGTCCGGGTGCGGCAAGACCACCACGATGAAGATGGTGAACCGGCTGATCGAGCCCACCGAGGGCCGGATACTCCTGGACGGCGAGGACATATCCACCGTCGATCCGGTCCGGCTGCGGCGCCGTATCGGCTATGTCATCCAGCAGGTCGGGCTCTTCCCGCACAAGACGGTCCTGGAGAACACCGCGACCGTCCCGCATCTGCTCGGCGTCAAGCGCGCCAAGGCCCGTGAGCGCGCGGCCGAACTGCTCGACCTGGTCGGCCTCGACCCCCGCGTCCACGGGGCGCGCTACCCCGAGCAGCTCTCCGGCGGGCAGCGCCAACGGGTCGGGGTGGCGCGGGCGTTGGCGGCCGACCCGCCGGTGCTGCTGATGGACGAGCCGTTCGGCGCGGTCGACCCGGTGGTGCGCGAGCGGTTGCAGAACGAGTTCCTCAAGCTCCAGTCGCAGGTCCGCAAGACGGTCCTCTTCGTCACCCACGACATCGAGGAGGCGGTCCGCCTCGGCGACCGCATCGCGGTGTACGGGCAGGGGCGCATCGAGCAGCTGGACGCCCCGGCGGCGGTGCTCGGCACCCCAGCGACGCCCTATGTCGCGGACTTCGTCGGCGCCGACCGGGGCCTGAAGCGGCTCTCGGTGACGCCCATCGAGGAGGGCGACCTGGAGCAGCCGCCGGTGGTCCGCCTCGACGACCCGCTCCCGCGCGACCTCGGCGCCCCCTGGGCGGTGGTCCTGGACGCCTCCGGCGACCTGCACGGCTGGATCTCCGCGGAGAGCGCCACGCGCGCGAAGAGCGGCACCGTACGCGAGCACGCCCGCCGGATGGAGGCCTGGCTGCCGCTGGGCGCCTCGCTCAAGCAGGCGTTCGCGACGATGCTCCAGCACGACGCGGGGTGGATCGCGGTCATCGACCACGAGGGGACGGGCCGCTTCCTGGGGGTGCTCACCCCGGCCCGGCTGCACGAGGCGCTGCGCCGCTCGATCGACGCGGACGCCCAGGCCGTCCCCCGGACGGAAGTGGAAGTGGAGTCGATCAGTTCGCGCTGAGGCGGCCGCTGATCCACTCCAGGACCGGCGGGATCTCCCGCCGCCAGGTGTTGAAGTTGTGCCCGCCGCTGTCGAGCGTGATCGACGAGACGCGCGCGGGCGCCTTCACCTTCTTGATGAACTTCAGCGTCGGCTTGAGGTTGTCCTCGCCCGACTTGGAGCTGGTCACCAGGAACGAGGACTTGGCCGGCGGCACGTGGTCGAGGGCCCACAGCAGGTTGGAACGATTCTTCGCGGCCTTGTCGCCGTGGAAGAGGTCACCGGTGGTCGGGTCGCTGGCGGCCTTGTAGTACGCGGAGAGGCCCGCGCTGGCGCCGAAGGTCTCCGGGTGGTGGATGCCGATCTTCAGGGCGCAGTAGCCGCCGGTCGAGTTCCCGATGAAGCCCCAGTTCCGCGGGCTGGTGCCGACCCGGTAGGTCTCGGAGACGGCCTTGGGGAGGTCCTTGGCGAAGAAGGTCTCGGTCTGCGGGCCGCCGGGGACGTCCACGCACTCGGTGTCACGCGGCGGCGCCACCGTCGGACGCATCATCACGAGGATCATGGGCTGCGCCTTCTTCTGCTTGACCTGCGCCCATGCCGTCTTCGGGTATCTCAGTCCCTTGATCAGGTTCTCCGCGGTGCCCGGGTAGCCGGTGAGCACCACGGCCGCCGGGAACTTCTGCTTCTCGTACTTCTTCTGGAAGTACTCCGGAGGCAGATAGACGTAGGCGGGGCTGGCTATTTTGGAGCGTTCGCCCTGGACGACCACCTTCTGGATCTCCCCGCCCGCGGCGGGGTTGCCGGCGCCGGGGGTGTCGGGCTTCTGCTTCCCGGTGACCTTGATGTCCTTGGTCCCGGCCGAGTGGTCGACGACCACGCCCATGCCGTTCTCCTGGCCGAACAGGTCCGCCCACGAGCCGTAGAAGAGGAAGGAGTTGTTGGCCGCGAGGCCCACCGAGGCGAAGAGCATCAGCTGAGTGCCGAGGAGCAGGCCGATCCGGCCCAGGACGGCTCGCCAGCCGCGGCCGGCCAGCTTCGGCCAGAGCCAGACGGTGAGCGCGAACAGCACCACCGCCAGAACGACGGCGAGCGCCAGAACCTTGTTGCTCGTGAGACCCATGAGTCGTCGAAACTTTCTGACTGAGATTTTCCTGGGACCGAGGGAACCCGCCCCCGGGATGTGCCGTCCTAGAGGGCGCAAATTGTCCGGAACACAGTGGCGAACTTGTCACGGTGCGGACAACAGAATCTCTCGCGGAGTCACGGGAAGCGATGTCTGTCAGGATAGATGGGGACAAAAAGGGTTCGGTTCCGGCCGGCGCGCGCAAAGTCCTCCGCGGACCGCGCCCCGATTCGGTTCCTTCACTGGTCGGCAAGGCCGCGGCCTTCGTCGGACTGCTCAACATCGCCGCCGGTATCTTCCCGCGCTTCCGCGCCAGCCGCATGCACGCCGTCACCGAGGTGCTGCCGGGCACGACGGGCCCCTTCGCGGCGGCCCTCGCCCTCAGCACCGGCGTCCTGCTGCTGCTCCTGGCGCACGGCCTGAAGCGGCGCAAGCGGCGGGCGTGGCGGGCCGCGGTCGCCCTGCTGCCGATCGGCGCGGTGGCCCAGTTCCTCTACCGGCACTCGGTCGTCGGCGTACTGATCTCGATCGCGCTGCTGGTGCTGCTGGTGCGGCACCGCGACGAGTTCACCGCGCTGCCCGACCCGCGCAGCCGCTGGAAGGCGCTGGCCAACTTCATCCTGCTCGGCTCCGGCTCGCTGGGCCTCGGCCTGGTGATCGTCTCGGTCCACCCGGGCCGGGTCGTCGGCAGCCCCTCGATCGCCGACCGCATCCAGCACGTGATGTACGGCCTGTTCGGCTTCGAGGGCCCCGTCGAGTACGCGGGCGACACCAGCTGGACCGTCGCCTACTCGCTGGGCGCGCTCGGCCTGCTGACCGCGATCACCACCATCTACCTGGCCTTCCGGCCTGAGCACCCGGCCGCCCGGCTCACCGAGGACGACGAGCGGCAGCTGCGCGACCTGCTCGCCAAGCACGGCGCCCGCGACTCGCTCGGCCACTTCGCGCTGCGGCGCGACAAGGCGGTCGTCTTCTCCCCCAGCGGCAAGGCGGCGGTCACCTACCGCGTCGTCTCCGGGGTGATGCTCGCCTCCGGCGACCCGATCGGCGACGTCGAGGCCTGGCCCGGCGCCATCGAGCGGTTCATGGACGAGGCCAAGGCCCACTCCTGGACCCCGGCCGTGGTCGGCTGCTCCGAGACGGGCGGCGAGGTGTGGACCCGCGAGACCGGGCTCGACGCGCTGGAACTGGGCGACGAGGCGGTGGTGGACGCCGCGGATTTCTCCCTGTCCGGGCGCGCCATGCGGAACGTACGCCAGATGGTCAAGCGCATCGAGCGCAATGGCTACGAAACCCGCGTACGGCGCGTCCGTGATCTCTCCGTAGGTGAGCTGGAACGGGTCCGGCGGGCCGCCGAGGACTGGCGCGGCACCGACACCGAGCGCGGCTTCTCGATGGCGCTGGGACGGATCGGCGACCCCGACGACGGCGACTGCGTGATCGCCACCGCCCACAAGGCCGACGACGGACCGGGCGAGCCGGGGCCGTACGGCGACCTGAAGGCCATGATTCACTTCGTCCCCTGGGGTTCCGACGGAATGTCGCTGGAGCTCATGCGCCGCGACCGCTCCGCCGACCCCGGTATGAACGAGCTGCTGATCGTCGCCGCGCTCCAGGCCGCTCCGAAGATCGGCATCGAGCACGTCTCGCTCAACTTCGCGATGTTCCGCTCGGCCCTCGCGCGCGGCGAGAAGATCGGCGCCGGGCCCGTCCTGCGGCTCTGGCGCGGACTGCTGGTCTTCCTCTCCCGCTGGTTCCAGATTGAATCGCTGTACAAGTTCAACGCAAAGTTCCAGCCACGCTGGGAGCCGCGCTTCATGGTCTACCGGGCCCACAGCGACCTGCCGCGCATCGGCTTCGCGGTGATGCAGGCCGAGGGCTTCGTGAACATGGGCCTGCCCCGCCCCTTCGCCCGCTTCAGCCGCGCCCGCCAGCGCCCTTGCGCGCACCTGGCGAACAGGGACGCGGAACGGACGGTACGGGCGGCTCTGTAGCCCCCGAGGGGCGCGGGCAGGAGAACGGGAAGAGGGGCCCGGGGACATGTCCCCGGGCCCCTCTTCGTCTTACGCGGAGGCGGTCTCCGGCTCGTCGGCCTTCTCCGGCTCGTCGGCCTTCTCCGTCACGGCGTCCGCCTCCGGCGCCTGCGGCGCCTTCGGCTTGCGGTCGGAGTGCAGCCCGACCAGCGCGACCAGGACCACCAGCAGGAACGCGGCCCCGGCGAGCGCGAAGCTCAGCGTGAACTGGCTCTCCTGCGGCAGCGGCGGAACCCCGGCCGGCAGGTGCTCGATCGTCTTGGAGGCGAGCAGCGACGTGATCACCGCACTGGCGATCGCGCTGCCGACCGACCGGGAGATCGAGTTGATGCCGTTGGCGATACCCGTCTGGTGGTGCGGGACGCTCGCCACGATCAGCGCGGGCATCGCCGCGTAACCGAAGCTGATCGCCACACCGATCACCATGCCGGCCATGATCACCGAGGCGCTGGAGTCGTGCGCGCCGGTCAGCCAGGCGAAACCGAGGACACCGAACGCGGCACCGGCCGTCAGCGTGAAGCGGGCACCGATGCGCCGCACCAGCATGCCGCCGGCCTGGGCGGCGACCAGGGACATGATCGTCGTGGGCAGCAGGTACTCGACCGAGGCGCGCAGCACCGAGGCGGTGAACCCGTAGCCCGTGACCTTCTCCGGCATCTGCACCAGGTACGAGACGCCGATGAACTGCGAGAACATCGCGAAGCCGAGCAGCAGGCCGGCCAGGTTGGTGAAGAGCACCGGGCGGTGGGCGAACATCTTCATGTCCACCATCGGCGCCTTGACCTTGCGCTCGACCAGGACCCAGACCGCGGCCATCACGACGGAGGCGACGAAGAGGCCCAGGGTGCGCACGGAGGTCCAGCCCCACTCGTGGCCCTGCGAGATCGGCAGGAGCAGCAGGACGAGCACCGCGGCGAGGGTCGCCGCGCCGATCCAGTCGGTGCGCCCGCCGGGCTTGTGGCGCGAGGCCGGGACGCCCGCGACGACGGCGACCAGGGCGACGACGGCGAGCACGGCGGCCAGCCAGAAGACGCGGTGGTAGTCGGGGTTGTCGCCCTGGGTCAGCAGGCCGGCGCCGACGAGGGCGAGGCCGCTGCCGAACGCCAGGGTGCCGCTGACCAGCGCCATCGCGCCGTGCAGCTTCTCCGGGCGGATCTCCTCGCGCAGCACCGAGAGGGCCAGCGGGAAGATCGCGGTGGCGGCGCCCTGCATGACGCGGCCGACGATCAGCCAGAGCAGCGAGCTGGTGGTGGCCGCGAGGACCGAGCCCGCGACCATCAGCACCAGGACGCCTATGAGCGTGGGCTTCTTGCCGTGCATGTCGCCGAAGCGGCCGAGCAGCGGGGTGAAGACGGCGGCGGAGAGCAGGGTCGCGGTGGTGACCCAGCTGACGTTGGCGGTGGAGGTGCCGAGGTCGTTCTGGATGATGCCGAGGATCGGCACGACCAGGGTCTGCATCATCGAGACGACCATGGCGGCCAGCCCGAGGACCAGGACGAGCGCGGGGCCGCCGGTGGGGCGCGTGGGCGCCGCGTGATGTGTGGGAGTCACGGTTTCTTCCGTAGGAGTCCGGAGGGAGGGATGTGCTGGAGGCCGCCGACGCTTCCGCGGACGCCTTCCGGCACCGCTTCGAAGCTTGACTACCTCAAGTGCTTGATTACCCCAAGCAACTAGAGTGACGGTAAACCTCAAAGGTTGAGATCGTCAAGTTTCTCGCGGTAAGGTGGCGTCATGTCTGGAACCAGCCGCCCGGCCGCCGTGACCGACGCCGTCACGAACGACGCGCTCATGGACGCCCTCTGGGACTCCCTGGCGGACTACTACGGCGACTTCACCACCGCCGCCGCCGAGGCCGGCCTCACCGCCAGCCAGGCCAAGGCCCTCACCGTGCTGCGCCGCGGCCCCGCCGCCATGCGCTCCCTCGCCACCACGCTCCACTGCGACGCCTCCAACGTCACCGGCATCGTGGACCGGCTGGAAACCCGCGGCCTGGTCCGCCGCGAACCCAGCCCCACCGACCGCCGGGTCAAGAACGTCCTCCTCACCGAGGAGGGCCTGCGGGCCGTCGAGACCGTCCGCGCCGGGATGCACGGCACCCACAGCGCCCTGGACGCCCTCGCCACCGCCGACCGCGACGCCCTGCACGCACTGCTGCGCCGCCTGTTCACCAGCCCCGCCGCCCGCCCCGGCCCGCGCCCCCGGACCGTCGGCTGACCTCTGGTCCGCGGACCACGGGCTGACGCCTACGCTGGACGTATGAGTACGTTGCGCCGACGGGGCACGGTGACCGGGCTGCCCGAGTGGGACCGCTGTGCGGTGATGGGCGTGGTCAACGTCACGCCCGACTCCTTCTCCGACGGCGGCCGCTGGTTCGACACCGCGGCCGCGGTCAAGCACGGCCTCGACCTCGTCGCCGAGGGCGCCGACCTGGTGGACGTCGGCGGCGAGTCGACCCGCCCCGGCGCCACCCGCGTCGACGAGGACGAGGAGCTGCGCCGGGTCGTCCCCGTGGTGCGCGGCCTCGCCGCCGAGGGCGTCACCGTCTCCGTCGACACCATGCGCGCCAGCGTCGCCGAACAGGCCGTCGCGGCGGGCGCGTTGCTCGTCAACGACGTCAGCGGCGGCCTCGCCGACCCGAACATGATCCCCGTGGTGGCCGCCACGGAGGCCCCCTTCGTCGTCATGCACTGGCGCGGTTTCAGCCAGGACATGAACAGCCGCGCGGTGTACGGGGACGTGGTCGCCGAAGTGCTCGCCGAGCTCCACGCGCGCGTGGAGGCGGTCGTCGCCGGCGGCATCGCGCCCGAGCGGATCGTCATCGACCCCGGTCTCGGCTTCGCCAAGCAGGCCGAGCACGACCTGGCGCTCGTCGCCCACCTGGCCGAGCTGCGGGCGCTGGGCCGCCCCCTGCTCGTCGCCGCCTCCCGCAAGCGCTTCCTGGGCCACGTCCTGGCCGGCGACGGATCCGGCCCGCCCCCCGCCCGCGAACGGGACGCCGCCACCGCCGCCGTCTCCGCCATCGCCGCCCACGAGGGCGCCTGGGCGGTCCGGGTCCACGAGGTCCGCGCCACGGCCGACGCCGTACGCGTCGCGCGCGCGGTCGAAGGGGCCTCGGGCGCGACGACCGGGGCGACGGGGATGACGGGGACGACCGGGCTGACCGGGACAGCAGGGCCCACGTCGACGACAGGGCCTACCGGAACGACCGGGACGACCGGGGCGACCGCGTGACGGCCCGCACCGACGTCGAGGCGGTCGAGCAGGCCAACACCGCCTTCTACGAGACGCTGGAGCGCGGCGACTTCGACGAACTCTCCGACCTGTGGCTCAGCGCCACCGACGCCGGGGACACCTCCATCTCCTGCGTCCACCCCGGCTGGCCGGTCCTGTCCGGACGCGGCGAGGTGCTCCGCTCGTACGCGCTGATCATGGCGAACACGGAGTACATCCAGTTCTTCCTCACCGATGTGAAGGTCGTCGTCCTCGCCGACACCGCCCTGGTCACCTGCACCGAGAACATCCTCAGCGGCGGACCCGCCCAGGAGAGCGGCGAGCTCGGGCCGCTGGTGGGCCAGCTCGTGGTCGCCACCAATGTGTTCCGCCGCACATCCGAGGGCTGGAAGCTCTGGTCCCACCACGGCTCGCCCGTCCTGACCGAAACGGACGAGGACGAGGGGCCCGAGGGCTGAAGCCCCGGATTCCGACGGCTGAACAGCCCGCTCCCGAGGGTTGAAACAGGAGGGCATGGGTAGGGGCGGGTACCAGTCCCGACGCCGTCTGTCCATAGCCCCCGTGGGCGAGCACTGTCAGTGCCCGCAGGTAGATTCGATGGTGGGTACGGAGCCGCCCGCACGCGGCGGGTGCCCGACCGACCAACGACAGCAGGAGTGATTCGCGTGGA
Organism: Streptomyces sp. NPDC043908; assembly: GCF_056435525.1. Classification (NCBI taxonomy): domain Bacteria; kingdom Bacillati; phylum Actinomycetota; class Actinomycetes; order Kitasatosporales; family Streptomycetaceae; genus Streptomyces; species Streptomyces sp. NPDC043908. The sequence continues at coordinate 63,948 of NZ_JBWKEI010000016.1, forward strand.
TCGTGTCGCGCTGCGCGGCCTCAAGGCCCGCGGGCACCATGGCGTCTTCCCCCGGGAGCGCGAAGAGGGCCAGACCTTCATCGTGGACCTGGTGCTCGGCCTCGACACCCGCCCCGCGGCGGCCGACGACGACCTGGCGAAGACCGTGCACTACGGCGTGGTGGCCGAGGAAGTCGTGGACGTCGTCCAGGGCGAGCCGGTCGACCTGATCGAGACGCTGGCCGAGCGCATCGCCCAGCAGTGTCTGAAGCATGCGGGGGTCCAGCAGGTGGAGGTGTGCGTCCACAAGCCCGACGCGCCGATCACCGTCCCCTTCGACGACGTGACCATCACCATCACCCGGAGCCGAGTATGACTGTGTCCTCCCACAAGAGCTCGCAGAGCGACCCGACCGTCCAGCCGGTGCCCACGTCCGTGGTCGAGCAGGTGGACGCGGCCGACGTCACCCTGTCCAACCCGCAACGAGCCGTGATCTCGCTCGGCTCCAACCTCGGCAACCGCCTGGAGACGCTCCAGGGCGCGATCGACGCGCTGGAGGACACGCCCGGCCTGCGCGTCAAGGCCGTCTCCCCGGTGTACGAGACGGAGCCGTGGGGCGTCGCCCCCGGCTCCCAGCCCTCGTACTTCAACGCGGTGGTCGTGGTGAAGACGACCCTGCCGCCCTCGTCCCTGCTGGAGCGCGGCCAGGCCATCGAGGAGGCCTTCGACCGGGTCCGCGAGGAGCGCTGGGGCCCGCGCACGATCGACGTCGACATCGTTGCCTACGCCGATCTCGTCCTGGACGACCCGGTCCTGACGCTCCCCCACCCGCGCGCCCACGAGCGGGCGTTCGTCCTCGCCCCCTGGCAGGACGTGGACCCCGAGGCCCAGGTCCCCGGCCGCGGCCCGGTCGCCACCCTGCTCGCCACGATCGGCCGCGAAGGTGTGCTGCCGCGCGCCGACCTGGAACTCCGCCTGCCCGAGTAATCGTTAGGCTGCTGACGGCGAGCAAGACCGGCGACATGAAGGGCACTCTTCGGTGAAACAACTGAGGCTGGGCGTACTGGCGGGACTCTTCGCCGTCGCCGGAGTGCTCTCCTGGGCAGGCGCCCGGCTGTGGGACTCCCTGGGCACCCTGCCGAGCGTCCCGCTGGCCGCGCCCATCGTCCTGGCCGTGATCGCGGTGATCCTCCTGGCCACCGCCCTCTCCATCCGCTCCCGCCTGCGCGGCCAGCGCGAACGGCGCCCCGGCGCGAAGGGCGTCGAGCCCCTGATGGCGGCCCGCGCGGTGGTCTTCGGCCAGTCCAGCGCCCTGGTGGCCGCCCTGGTCTCGGGGATGTACGGCGGGACGGGCGTCTTCCTCCTCGGCTCCCTGGACATCCCGGCCCGCCGCGACCAGGCGATCTACGCGGCCTTCTCGGTGGCGGCGGGCATCGCGGTGGTCGCGGCGGCCTTCTTCCTGGAACGGGTGTGCAAGCTGCCGGACGACGAGGACGAGGGAGAGGTCCCGGCGGCTTAGCCGGGCCTCCTGGGGCGCCCGGCGGCTTGGCCGGGCCTGCTGGGGTGCGGGCAAGCGCCCGACCGGCCTCCGCCGGCCCGAGCCGCGTGCCCCGTCAGCGGGCCATGATGAGGCTCATCGCCTCCGCGCGCGTGGCGGGGTCACGCAGCTGCCCGCGCACCGCGGACGTGATCGTCTTGGCGCCCGGCTTCCGTACCCCGCGCATGGTCATGCACATGTGCTCGCACTCCACGACGACGATGACGCCGCGCGGCTCCAGGATCTCCATCAGCGAGTCCGCGATCTGCGTGGTCAGCCGCTCCTGCACCTGCGGGCGCCGCGCGTACACGTCGACGAGACGGGCCAGCTTCGACAGCCCCGTGATCTTCCCGTCCGCCGACGGGATGTACCCGACGTGGGCCACGCCCACGAAGGGCACCAGATGATGTTCGCAGCTGCTCATGACCTCGATGTCCTTCACCAGGACCATCTCGTCGTGGCCGAGGTCGAACGTCGTGGTCAGCACGTCCTGCGGCTGCTGCCACAGACCCGCGAATATTTCCCGGTAAGCCCGGGCCACCCGCCCCGGCGTCTCCCGCAGGCCCTCGCGGTCCGGGTCCTCGCCGACCGCGATGAGGAGCTCGCGCACGGCGTTCTCGGCCCGCTTCTCGTCGAACTCGCCGATACGGCCCTGGCCGTCCAGCGTCACCGGGTCGGTCATCTGTGCCTCGTTCCTCGTGTCTCTGCACGGACGTACGAATGCGCCGCGCCCCCACAGGCTAAAACCTGGGGGGCGCGGCGTGCATTCCGGGTCCGGCGGGAGCCGAGGGTCAGCTCTCGGGGCGGTCCTCCGGGGCCGGGAGCTGCTCGGTCGGGACCGCGTCGGTCGGGGCCGAGCCGTTGGCGGTGGTGGCGCCGTTGGTCAGGGCCAGCTCCCTCGGCGACAGGACCGGCGGGCGCGTCGACGGCGTACGCCGCGAGGAGCCCGTCCAGGCCGGGCGCGCGGGGCGCCGGACGATGGGGGCGAAGATCTCGGCGATCTCCTCCTTGCCCAGCGTCTCCTTCTCAAGAAGCCGCAGGACCAGGTTGTCGAGGACGTCGCGGTTCTCGACGAGGATCTCCCACGCCTCGTTGTGCGCGGTCTCGATGAGCTTCTTGACCTCTTCGTCGACCAGCGCCGCGACCTCTTCCGAGTAGTCGCGCTGGTGCGCCATCTCACGGCCCAGGAACGGCTCCGTGTTGTCGCCGCCGAACTTGATCGCGCCGAGCCGCTCGGTCATGCCGTACTGCGTGACCATCGCGCGTGCGGTGGCCGTGGCCTTCTCGATGTCGTTCGCCGCGCCCGTGGTCGGGTCGTGGAAGACGAGCTCCTCGGCCGCGCGCCCGCCCAGCATGTAGGCGAGCTGGTCGAGCATCTCGTTGCGCGTGGTCGAGTACTTGTCCTCGTCCGGCAGGACCATCGTGTAGCCGAGGGCACGGCCGCGCGACAGGATCGTGATCTTGTGGACCGGGTCCGAGTTCGGGGAGGCCGCCGCGACCAGGGCGTGTCCGCCCTCGTGGTACGCGGTGATCTTCTTCTCCTTGTCGGACATGATCCGGGTCCGCTTCTGCGGGCCCGCCACGACGCGGTCGATCGCCTCGTCCAGCATGTGGTTGTCGATCAGCTTCTGGTTGCTGCGCGCCGTGAGGAGCGCCGCTTCGTTCAGCACGTTCGACAGGTCGGCGCCGGTGAAGCCGGGGGTGCGCCGGGCGACGGCCGCGAGGTCGACGTCCGGGGCGACCGGCTTGCCCTTCTGGTGGACCTTGAGGATCTCCAGACGGCCCTGCATGTCCGGGCGGTCGACCGCGATCTGGCGGTCGAAGCGGCCGGGGCGCAGGAGGGCCGGGTCGAGGATGTCGGGCCGGTTGGTGGCGGCGATCAGGATGACACCGCCCTTCACGTCGAAGCCGTCCATCTCGACGAGCAGCTGGTTGAGCGTCTGCTCGCGCTCGTCGTGGCCGCCGCCGAGGCCCGCGCCGCGGTGCCGGCCGACGGCGTCGATCTCGTCGACGAAGACGATCGCCGGGGCGTTCGCCTTGGCCTGCTCGAAGAGGTCGCGCACCCGGGAGGCGCCGACGCCGACGAACATCTCGACGAAGTCGGAGCCGGAGATCGAGTAGAAGGGGACGCCGGCCTCGCCCGCGACGGCGCGCGCGAGGAGGGTCTTGCCGGTGCCGGGCGGGCCGTACAGCAGCACGCCCTTGGGGATCTTGGCGCCGACGGCCTGGAACTTCGCCGGCTCCTGGAGGAACTCCTTGATCTCGTGGAGCTCCTCGACGGCCTCATCGGCCCCGGCGACGTCCGAGAACGTCGTCTTCGGGGTGTCCTTGGTGATGAGCTTCGCCTTGGACTTCCCGAAGTTCATGACCCGGGAGCCGCCGCCCTGCATCTGGTTCATCAGGAACAGGAAGACGACGACGATGAGGACGAAGGGGAGCAGCGAGAGCAGGATCCCCACGATCGGGTTCTGCTTCGAGGGGGAGACCGTGTAGCCCTTGGTCAGGTCTCCGCTGTCGAACTTGCCCTGGAGCTTGTTGGCCAGGCTGGTGCCCTGGGCGTCGCCGATGTAGCTCGCCTGGATCTTGTTGGCGCCCTTGACCTTCTGGCCGTCCTTGAGGTCGACCTTGATGACCGACTCGTCGCCGGTCGTGATCTTGGCTTCGTCTACCTGGTTCTTGTCGATCGCCTGGACGACCTCGGAGGTGTCCACCGTCTTGTAGCCGCCCGACGAGCCGACGACCTGCATCAACACGACCACGGCGAGGACGGCCAGCACGATCCACATGACCGGCCCACGGAAGTATCGCTTCACGTCCATCCATACGGAGCGAGAACGCCCCGTCCCTCCTGCCCGTAGGTAAATGCTGCTGTGAGTAAAGACTGTTCTTCGGACGGTACCCCAGCATTGTCACCCGAGACCGCAAGGGACGGCTGACAAACCCGCCTTCCCAAGCTCCAACGCGGGAGGGGGGCTCCGAGTTCCCGTCCGGGTACCCGGTTCAGCCGCCGTAGACGTGCGGGGCCAGCGTCCCGACAAAGGGGAGATTGCGGTACTTCTCGGCGTAGTCAAGGCCATATCCGACGACGAACTCATTCGGAATGTCGAATCCGATCCACTTCACGTCGATCGCGACCTTTGCGGCATCCGGCTTACGGAGCAGCGTGCAGACCTCCAGGGAGGCGGGCTCGCGGGATCCGAGGTTGGAGAGCAGCCAGGACAGCGTGAGGCCGGAGTCGATGATGTCCTCGACGATCAGGACGTGCTTGCCCTTGATGTCGGTGTCGAGGTCCTTGAGGATGCGGACGACGCCGGAGGACTGGGTGCCCGCTCCGTAGGAGGAGACGGCCATCCAGTCCATGGTCACCGGGGTGGACAGCGCGCGGGCCAGGTCCGCCATGACCATGACGGCACCCTTGAGGACGCCGACGATCAGGAGGTCCTTGCCCGCGTACTCCGCGTCGATCTTCGCGGCCAGCTCGACCAGCTTGGCGTCGATCTCTTCCTTGGTGATGAGCACCGACTGGAGGTCGGTGCCCATGTCCTTCTCGTTCACCCGGGCCGCTTTCTTGGTTCGTTGTACGTAACTGAGCTCAGCTCTGCCGGATGACCAGTCTGCCACCCTGCCGCCGTGCCTCGACGCGCCCGGGGAGGTTGATGGCCCGCTGGCCGCGCCAGCCCGTGATCAGGCGGTCGACCTCCTCGACATGGCGGGCGAAGAGCGAGCCGGCGGGGGAACCGGCGCGGATGAGGGCCTTGCGCAGCACCCGGCGGCGGACCGCGGCGGGCAGCGCGTAGAGCTTTCCGCACAGCAGCTCGCCGGCCTCGTCCCGGACCGAGGGGTCGGCCTCGGCGGCCCAGGCGTCCAGGGCGTCGGCGTCGTCGCGGGAGAGCTCGGCGGTACGCGCCAGGGCTTCCACGACGCCTTTGCCGAGCGCCTTCTCCAGGGCGGGCAGGCCTTCGTGGCGCAGCCGCGAGCGGGTGTAGGCGGGGTCGGCGTTGTGCGGGTCGTCCCAGACGGGCAGCGACTGGACCAGACAGGCCTTGCGGGCGGTGTGCCGGTCGAGCTGGAGGAAGGGGCGGCGGTAGCGGCCGTGGGCGCCGGAGACGGCGGCCATGCCGGACAGGGAGCGGGTGCCCGAGCCGCGGGCGAGGCCGAGCAGGACCGTCTCCGCCTGGTCGTCGCGGGTGTGGCCGAGCAGGACCGCGGCGGCGCCGTGGCGCTCGGCGGCGGCGTCCAGGGCGGCGTAGCGGGCGTCGCGGGCGGCGGCCTCGGGGCCGCCCTCGCGGCCCACCTTCACGGTGATGGCCTCGACCGGGTCGAGCCCCAGCGCGGTGAGCCGGGCGGCGACCTCGGCGGCGCGCTGGTCGGAGCCGGGCTGGAGGCCGTGGTCGACGGTGACGGCGCCGGCGCGGACGGAGAGCTTGCGGGATTCGAAGGCGAGGGCGGAGGCGAGCGCCATGGAGTCGGCGCCTCCGGAGCAGGCGACGAGGACCAGGGGTCCGTCGGCGCCGCCCTCGCGCGCGGTGGCGCGCGGGAGGTCGAGGGGGGTGTCGGGGGGCGGCGTGCGGCCGTCGTGGAGGACGAGCGCGTCGCGCAGGACGTCGTGGAGTACGCGGCGGACCGCCAGGCGTATCGCCGCGACCGCAGGATGGGGACCCATGTCCGGTGCCCTTCGGTGAAGTTGGGGGGTGCCTCGGGACGAGGGGAAAGATCGGTCACACAGAGTGCGTAGATGGTGACAGAACCGAGCCGATACCCGAGCATTGCACGCCTACCCATGCCCTACGGTCCCTCGGATGGGTGATCCTGCGCATTTCCGGGGGACAGCCGGGGCCTTCGGGTACGTGGGTGCGGTCGGCGCTCGCCCGCTCAGCCGTCCGTCCTGCTGTGCACCCGCGCGACCCAGTCCGCCGGTTTGGCGATCTCCGCCTTGGTCGGGAGCGTGTTGGGGGAGGTCCAGACCCGGTTGAAACCGTCCATACCGACCTGGTCGACGACGGCCCGGACGAACCGTTCGCCGTCGCGGTACTGGCGCAGCTTGGCGTCGAGGCCGAGGAGCTTGCGCAGGGCCTGGTCGAGGCGGGAGGCGCCCTTGGCGCGGCGCTGCTGGAACTTCTCGCGGATCTCCGCCACCGAGGGCACGACCTGCGGTCCCACGCCGTCCATCACGAAGTCGGCGTGGCCCTCCAGGAGTGACATCACGGCGGTGAGCCGGCCGAGGATCTCCCGCTGGGCGGGCGTCTGCACCAGCTCGACCAGGGAGCGCCCGCTTTCGCCCTCCTCGCCCTCGGGGCGGCTTCCGGCGAGCGACTGGGCGGCCTCGCGCAGCCGCTCCAGGACGGTCATCGGGTCGACGTCGGTCTCCCCGAGAAATGACTGGATTTCGCCCTCCAGGTGGTCGCGCAGCCAGGGCACGCCGGTGAACTGGGTGCGGTGCGTCTCCTCGTGCAGGCACACCCAGAGCCGGAAGTCGTGCGGGTCGACGTCGAGCTCGCGCTCCACGTGGACGATGTTGGGCGCGACCAGGAGCAGCCGTCCGCCGCCGTTCTCCCCGGCCGGGAGCTCGCGGGTGGCGGGCGCGAACGTCTCGTACTGCCCGAGCACGCGCGAGGACAGGAAGCTCAGCAGCATGCCCAGCTCGACGCCGGTGACCTTGCCGCCGACCGCGCCGAAGACGGCGCTGCCCGGGCCGCTCCCCCGGCGCTCCTGCATCTTGTCGAGCAGGGGCTTCAGAAGTTCCCGGAATCCGGCCACGTTGGCCTTGACCCAGCCCGCGCGGTCGACCACGAGGACGGGGGTGTCGGCGGGCCGCACACCCTCCGGGATCATCCGGGTGAACGCCCGTACGTGTTCCTCCGAGGCCTTCGCGTGCCCGCGGAGCTCCGCGACGACGGCCCGTGCCTCGTCGCGGCTCACTTCGGGCCCCGGCCTCACCAGGCGGGTCGCGGTCGCCACCGCGAGGTTCCAGTCGACCATCCCAGAGGAAGCGGCACCACCGATGCTCGTCATGCGTCAACCGTACGTTGTCCTCCCGCGCGGGGGAGGAGGGCCGACGCCGGGTGATTACGGGGCGGGGACCGGGGAGCCGGCCCGGCAGCCGCACCGGGCGAGCCGCTCGGCGAGGCGGTCGAGCGCGTGCTGGGCGGCGTCGGGGCCGGGGGTGCCGGAGGCGAGGAAGGCGAAGGTGAGCAGATGGCCGTCGGCGTCCACGACCGTGCCCGCGAGCGCGTTGACGCCCGAGAGGGTGCCGGTCTTGGCGCGGACGAGTCCGGTCCCGGCGGAGGCGGTCCCGTAGCGGGCGCGCAGGGTGCCGGTGAACCCGGCGACCGGCAGACCGGTGAGGACCGGCCGCAGCTCCGGGTGGGCGGGGTCGGCCGCGCGCGCGAGGAGCAGGGTCAGGAGCTGGGCGCTGACGCGGTTCTCGCGGCTGAGGCCGCTGCCGTCGGCGAACCGGGCTCCGGCGGCCTGCGGAAGGCCGAGCGCGGCGATCCGGTCGGCGACCGCTTTGGCGGCCCCGTCGAAGTCGGCGGGCCGTCCGGCGGCGACGGCGGTCTGGCGGGCGAGCGCCTCGGCGAGGTCGTTGTCGCTGTTGGTGAGCATCCGCTCGACCAGGTCGGACAGCGGCGCGGAGAGGGTGCGGGCGAGCTCTCCGGCGCCCTGCGGGGCCCGTCCCGGCCGGGGCGGGCCGGCGGTGATGCCGCGCTCGCGCAGGAGCGAGGCGAACGTACGGGCGGTGTCACCGGCCGGGTCCCAGCTGCGCGGCGCGGGGCCGCTGTCGCTTCCGTCCACGCGTGCCTCGTCGGTCATCAGGGCGACGACGGGCGCGATGTTCTCGTTCGGGCCGATGGGGTGGCGCTCGGGGCCGCTGTAGCGGGAGAGGTCGTAGGTGAGGGAGGCGGTGGTGGCTCCCCGGGCGCGCAGGGCGCGGGCGGTGGCGTCGGCGAGGGCGCGCAGGCCGTCCTTGCCGAGCGTGGGGTCGCCGCCGCCGACCAGGGTGAGCTCGGTGCCGGTGGCGGGGGCGACGACGGTGGTGGGGATGCGGTGGCCGGGGCCGAGCGCCGACAGGGCGGCGGTGGCAGTGGCGATCTTGACGGTGGAGGCGGGCGTCATGGCGGTGTCCGCGCGCTGCCCGTAGAGCTGTCTGCCGGTGACCGTGTCGTACACCGCCGCGGAGGGCTGCGGGCCGAGGCCGGGTGAGGCGAGGAGGGGGCCGAGGACCTGGTCGAGCGTGCTGTCCGCCGGCGCGTCCGCGGGGGCGCTCAGCGCGGCGAGCACGCCCCTGGCGCTGGGCGCGGGCGCCGGTGAGGGGGGCGCGCCCAGGTGATGTGCGCCACCTGTTGACCGGTGAGCCGCTGCGCGGTCGCGCTCGGCCGTACGCTGACCCGAGTCCCAGGGACCGGCCGTGGCCACCGCTCCGGCCGCCACTGCCATGCCTACCGCAGCCGCACCCGCGATGAGCTGCCATGTCTTGGGTCCCGGCACCGAGGACCAGCCCCTTTCGCGATCACACACCTGCGTGAGGGACACTTAATCACCAGAACTGCGTCTTGCCGCGAACATGGCACACCGGGTCAGCACCGGCGGCCCCATCCGGCTGAGTGTCCCGGGCCCGACCCGGGGGACGCGGGAACCGACCAATGCATGTGCTGATCATGGAGGAGAGCCACCCGTGGAGTTCGACGTCACCATCGAGATCCCGAAGGGTTCGCGGAACAAGTACGAGGTGGACCACGAGACCGGCAGGATCCGCCTGGACCGTCGCCTCTTCACCTCGACCAGCTACCCGGCGGACTACGGCTTCGTGGAGAACACCCTCGGCGAGGACGGTGACCCGCTGGACGCGCTGGTCATCCTGGACGAGCCGACCTTCCCGGGCTGCCTGATCCGCTGCCGTGCCATCGGCATGTTCCGCATGACCGACGAGGCGGGCGGCGACGACAAGCTGCTCTGCGTGCCGGCGTCCGACCCGCGTGTCGAGCACCTGCGCGACATCCACCACGTGTCGGAGTTCGACCGCCTGGAGATCCAGCACTTCTTCGAGGTCTACAAGGACCTGGAGCCCGGCAAGTCCGTCGAGGGCGCCAACTGGGTCGGCCGCGCCGAGGCCGAGGAAGAGATCAAGGCCTCCTACAAGCGCCTCGAGGCGCAGGGCGGCGCGCACTGACGCACCTGTGAACCGGTACGACGACGGGCGGTGCACCTTCCGGGGTGCGCCGCCCGTTGTCGTACGACTTGATGATCGCCCACATACTGGGCACACGCTTGCGTACGCAAGGGACCGGAGGGAGGCAAGGGGTGCCTGAGCAGCAGGAGCCGGAGGAGCGCAAGCCCTCTGACGAGGCGCGGAGCGCCTTCGCGGCTCCCGACGGGGTGGCGCAGCCCGGCCCTCCGGAGGAGGACGCGCCGACCTCCGAGTTCGCGCTGCCCGCCGGGGTCCCGGAGCCGGAGCCGGCGGCCGAACAGGCCCCCGCGTCGGCCTTCGCGCCGCCCAGCACCTACTCGGCCCGCGAGGCGCCGTCCGCCGTCGTCACCACGGCGGGACTGCCGCTGGTGCGCCTGTCCAAGGACGCGCCCTGGCAGGACCGGATGCGCACCATGCTGCGTATGCCGGTGGGTGAGCGGCCGGTGCCGGAGACGGCCCTGAAGACCGACGACGCCGGGCCCGCCGTGCCGCGCGTGCTCGACCTGACGCTGCGTATCGGCGAGCTGCTGCTCGCGGGCGGCGAGGGCGCCGAGGACGTCGAGGCGGCGATGTTCGCCATCTGCCGCAGCTACGGCCTGGACCGCTGCGAGCCGACGGTGACCTTCACCCTGCTCGCCGTCACCCACCAGCCGTCCCTGGTGGACGACCCGGTCACGGCGAACCGGACGGTACGCCGCCGGGGCACCGACTACACGCGCCTGGCGGCCGTCCACCGGCTCGTCACGGACATGACCAGCTCCGACCACGACGTCACCCTGGAAGAGGCCTACCGCCGCCTCGCGGAGATCCGCCGCAACCGGCACCCGTACCCCGGCTGGGTCCTCACCCTCGCCGCGGGCGTCCTCGCCGGGGCGGCCTCGGTGCTGGTCGGCGGCGGCGTGACGGTGTTCCTGGTGGCGGCGGCCGGCGCGATCCTGGGCGACCGGCTCGCCTGGCTCTGCGCGGCGCGCGGACTGCCGGAGTTCTACCAGTTCGTGGTGGCGGCGATGCCGCCCGCGGCGATGGGGGTGGCGCTCAGCCTGCTCGGCTGGGATCTGCGGCCCTCCGCGGTCATCACGGGTGGACTGTTCGCCCTGATCCCCGGACGGGCGCTGGTGGCCGCCGTGCAGGACGGCCTGACCGGCTTCTACATCACCGCCTCCGCCCGCCTGCTGGAGGTCACGTACTTCTTCGTGGCGATCGTGATCGGTGTGCTCACCGTGCTGTACGGGGGGCTCCAGGTCGACGCCAAGCTGAACCCGGAGGGCGCCCTGAGCCCCATCGAGCGGCCCGTCGTCCAGACGCTCGCCTCGATGGCGCTCTGCCTGACCTTCGCCGTGCTGCTCCAGCAGGAACGGTCCACCGTGTGGATCGCCACGCTGAACGGCGGAGTCGCGTGGGTGATCTACGCGTCGATCGCGGTCACCGCCCACGGATCGCCCATCATGGCGACGGCGGTGGCGGCGGGGCTCGTCGGCCTCTTCGGGCAGTTGGTCGCGCGCTACCGCAACACCTCGGCGCTGCCGTACGTGACGGCGGCGATCGGGCCGCTGCTGCCGGGCAGCGCCACGTACTTCGGCGTGCTGGCGATCGCCCAGAACCACCGGGACCAGGGACTCGCCAACATCCTCAAGGCGGCGGCGCTGGCGATGGCGATCGCGATCGGGGTGAACCTCGGGAGCGAGATGTCGCGGATGTTCCTCAAGGCGCCGGGGGCGGCCCGCAAGGCGGCGAAGCGGACGCGCGGATTCTGACGGGGGCGGGGCTTCTCACGGGCGGGGGGCTTCTGACGGGCGGGGGGTCTGACGGGCGCGGGGCTCTGACGGGCGCAGTGTGCCGCCGTTCGTTCGCCGTTCGCCCTCGTGGGCCGCTGTAGTCGGCCGTGGGCGGCCCACGCAGTCCCCGCGCCCCCGAAGGACGCCCCCCGTACGCGGGGTTCAGCGCTTCGCGTGCCGCCTGCGCTGGGGCGGGCGGGGCGAGCCGATGTCGGCGGGGCCCCGGTCCCCCGCTCCCGCCTTCTTCGCCTTGGAACGCGCCCGCAGGAACTCGATCGCGATCGGGACCACCGAGACCAGGACGATCGCGACCAGCATCAGCTCGATGTTCTTGTGCACGAACTCGACGTTGCCCAGCGCCGCGCCCAGCAGCGTCACGCCCGCGCCCCACAGCGCGCCGCCGATCACGTTGTACGTGATGAAGGAGCGGTAGTTCATCCGGCTGACGCCCGCGATGATCGGCGTGAAGGTCCGGACGATCGGCACGAACCGGGCCAGCACCAGCGACTTCGGGCCGTACTTCTCGAAGAAGTCGTGGGCCTTCTCCACGTTCTCCTGCTTGAAGAGCTTGGAGTCCGGCCGGTTGAAGAGCGAGGGGCCGACCTTGCGGCCGAAGAGGTAGCCCACCTGGTCGCCCACCACGGCCGCGGCCACCACCAGCAGGCACACCAGCCACAGCGGGGTGTCGATCTTGCCGCTGGTGACCAGCAGACCGGTGGTGAACAGGAGCGAGTCGCCCGGCAGGAAGAAGCCGATGAGCAGGCCGGACTCGGCGAAGACGATCACCAGCAGACCGGCCAGGCCGAACGACGACAGCAGCTGGTCGGGGTCCAGCCAGCTCGGACCGAGTGCGAGGGTGGTCACGGGTTCCGGCGCTCCTGGGTGAGGGTGGGGGCGGGGGGCGCGTAAGCGCGTGTTGACGGGCCAAAGCTATCAACGCCTCCGCCGGGCTCCAGGTTCCACCGGCCTCCTGGGGATGCGCTGTGCCCGGGCGGGTACGAAGCTGGGTCCCAGGATCCTCCAGGAAGGCGGCGCGATGAGCATCGAGGATTTCGGCGGCGGGCAGGGCCCGCAGTCCGACGTACTGGTCGTGACCACCAACGACGTGCCCGGCTACCAGGTCCAGCAGGTCATCGGTGAGGTCTTCGGTCTGACCGTGCGCTCGCGGCACCTCGGCAGCCAGATCGGCGCCGGCCTGAAGTCCATGATCGGCGGCGAGCTGAAGGGGCTGACCAAGACGCTCGTGCAGACCCGCAACCAGGCGATGGAACGGCTGGTCGAGCAGGCACGCGCGCGAGGGGCGAACGCCGTCCTCATGATGCGCTTCGACGTCACCGAGGCCGCCGACGTGGGGACGGAGGTCTGCGCGTACGGAACGGCGGTCGTGATCACGAAGCTCTGAGACGGGGGACCCCGACCATGGCACTGCACCCGGGTGGCGGCGAGAAGGCGCGGGAACACGAGGAGGACCACGGGCGGCTCGCCCTCAACCCGTTCTACGGGGAGGCCGACCCCGTCGGCTCCATGACCTCCGCGCCGCCCCGGCACCGGCTGCCGGACCGGCCGCTGGCCCCCTCCACGGCGTACCAGCTCGTCCACGACGAACTGATGCTGGACGGCAACTCCCGCCTCAACCTGGCCACGTTCGTCACCACCTGGATGGAGCCACAGGCGGCGGTGCTGATGGCGGAGTGCCGGGACAAGAACATGATCGACAAGGACGAGTACCCGCGCACCGCCGAGCTGGAGCGGCGCTGTGTGGCGATGCTCGCGGACCTGTGGCACGCGCCCGACCCGGCCGGGGCCGTGGGCTGCTCGACGACGGGGTCGAGCGAGGCCTGCATGCTCGCCGGGATGGCGCTCAAGCGGCGCTGGGCGAAGCGGAACGCGGACCGCTACCCCGGGCGGGACGCGGTGCCGAACCTGGTGATGGGCGTGAACGTCCAGGTCTGCTGGGAGAAGTTCTGCGCCTTCTGGGAGGTCGAGGCGCGCCAGGTCCCGATGGAGGGCGACCGCTTCCACCTCGACCCGCAGGCGGCGGCCGAGCTGTGCGACGAGAACACGATCGGCGTGGTGGGCATCCTCGGCTCGACCTTCGACGGATCGTACGAGCCGATCGCGGAACTCTGCGCGGCCCTCGACGCGTTGCAGGAGCGTACGGGTCTTGATGTGCCGGTCCACGTGGACGGCGCGTCGGGGGCGATGGTGGCGCCCTTCCTCGACGAGGACCTGGTGTGGGACTTCCGGCTGCCCAGGGTCTCCTCGATCAACACCTCCGGGCACAAGTACGGCCTGGTGTACCCGGGTGTGGGCTGGGCCCTGTGGCGCTCGGCGGAGGAGCTCCCGGAGGAGCTGGTCTTCCGGGTGAACTACCTGGGCGGCGACATGCCCACCTTCGCGCTGAACTTCTCCCGGCCGGGGGCGCAGGTGGTGGCGCAGTACTACACGTTCCTGCGGCTGGGCCGGGAAGGGTTCCGGGCGGTGCAGCGGACCACCCGGGACGTGGCGCGCTCGCTCGCCGACCGCATCGAGGCGCTGGGCGACTTCCGGCTGCTCACGCGCGGGACCGAGCTGCCGGTGTTCGCGTTCACCACGGCGCCGGAGGTGAAGCGGTTCGACGTGTTCGACGTGTCGCGGCGGCTGCGGGAGCGGGGCTGGCTGGTCCCGGCGTACACGTTCCCGCCGCACCGCGAAGACCTGTCGGTTCTGCGGGTGGTGTGCCGCAACGGGTTCTCGTCCGATCTGGCGGGGATGCTGGTGGAGGACCTGGGGCGGCTGCTGCCGGAGCTGCGGCGGCAGAGCGCTCCGCTGGGGCGGGAGGAGGCGGAGGCCACGGCCTTCCACCATTGAGGTGGGGTGGGGGAGGTGTGGGGCGCATTCGCGGGGTGCGGTGTCACGGGGTGCCGTGTCACGGGGTGCGGTGCGTGTTCGACTGCGGATCGTGCGTGGTTGCTCGCGCAGTTCCCCGCGCCCCTCAAGGCATCTCGCGCGCGGGCACCCGCAGCCGTAGCCCCCGGGGGCGCGGGGAGCTGCGCGGCCCGCCCACGCCGGCCCGCGGACAGACGCGCTCACGTCCCGGCGTACGGGTTGTCCTCGCCGTCCGCCAGGACCCCCACGAACGGCTCTCCCTCGCCCCTGAACGTGTACGCGCCCGACTCGATCCTGGCGATCAGGCCGCCCGTCCACGCCGCCTCCGCGTCCGCGGAGTGGACCCACATGTTCATGATCTCGCCGATGTGGCCGAGGGACTCGGGCCCCTCCTCGGGGGTGTAGTGCTCGGTCACCCGGCTCCGCCAGGCCGCCAGCCGCTCCAGCCGGTCGCGCAGCAGCGCCATCACCTCCGCGCGCGGCAGGTCGACCATGAAGCCGATGGCCGCCGAGAGCAGGTCCATCTTCTGGTCGTACGAGGTCAGCGCGGCCCGCAGCAGCTTCAGGTACTCCTCGCGGCCCGCCTCCGTCAGCTCGTACTCGGTACGCGGCGGACCGCCCGCCGTGCTCGGCGCGATCTCGTGGGCGAGCAGCACGCCCTCCTTCGCCATCTGTTTGAGGGCGTGGTAGATCGAGCCGGGCTTGGCGTTGGACCACTCGTGGGCGCCCCAGTACTCCAGGTCGTTGCGGACCTGGTAGCCGTGCGCCCGGCCGTGCCGGCGGATCGCGCCGAGGACGAGGAGTCGGATCGCTGACATGCGCGTCAGCCTATGACCTCGGCCGTTCGCGGGAGCAACCAGCTCCGTGCGCGCGAGGGGATCAGAACGGGAACAGGCTCCTCCCGTGCTGCACGGAGATCCACTTCTGGGTGGTGAACGCCTCGATCGTGGAGTCGCCGTTCAGCCGCCCGAGCCCGGAGTACTTCTCGCCGCCGAACGACACCAACGGCTCGTCCTGGATGGTCGAGTCGTTGACGTGGATCATCCCGGTGACGATCCGCTTGGCGAACCGCACGCCCCGCTCCACGTTGCCGGTGTGGACGGCGCCGCTCAGGCCGTACGGGCTGTCGTTGGCCATCCGTACCGCCTCCTCCTCGCCGTCGAAGGAGAGCAGCAGCACCACCGGGCCGAAGATCTCCTGCCGCAGCAGCGGGGAGTCCTCGGGCAGCCCGGTCAGCACGGTCGGCTCGACGAGGCTGCCGCGCGTACGTCCCCGTACGAGCGCGGTGGCGCCCTCGGCGAGGGCCTGGTCGACGAGCGCGGTGAGCGCGTCCGCCTGGAAGCTGTTGATGACCGGGCCGATGTCGGTCGCCGGGTCGGCCGGGTCGCCGGTCTTGAGGGCCGCGACCCGGGCGCAGAACTTCTCGGTGAACTTCTGCTCGATGCTCCGGTCCACCAGGACGCGGTTGGCGGCCATGCAGACCTGGCCCTGGTAGACGAAGCGGCTGAAGACCGCCGCCTCGACCGCGTAGTCGATGTCCGCGTCGTCCAGGACCACCAGCGCGCTGTTGCCGCTCAGTTCCAGGATGGCCCGTTTGAAGTGGCTGCCCGCGACGGCGGCCACATGGCGGCCGGTGCGGTCGGAGCCCGCGAAGGAGATCACCTTGGGCACCGGGTGCTCTATCAACGCGTCGCCTATCTCGGCGATATCGGTGACCAGCACGTTCAGCAGTCCGGCCGGCAGGCCCGCGTCCTCGAAGATCTTGGCGATGAGGCCGCCGCCGACCACCGGCGCGTTCTGGTTCGGCTTGATGACGACGGCGTTGCCGAGCGCCAGGGCGGGCGCGACCGACTTCAGCGTCACCAGGAAGGGGAAGTTGAAGGGGCTGATGACCCCGACCACGCCGACCGGCAGCCGGTAGACGCGGTTCTCCTTGCCGTCGACGGGCGACGGCAGGATCCGGCCCTCCGGTCGTATCGCCAGCTGTATCGCCTCGCGCAGGAACTCCTTGGCGAGGTGGACCTCGTACCCGGCCTTGAGGCGGGTGCCGCCCAGCTCGGTGACGATCGCCTCGATGATCTCCGGCTCGCGCTCCTCGGTGATCCGCAGCGCGCGCTCGAAGACCAGTCTTCGGCTGTAGGGGTTGGTCTCGCCCCAGCCGACCTGGGCGCGCTCGGCCGCGCGATAGGCCTCGTCGACCTCGTCCACCGTGGCGACCGTGATGGCGGCGAGCTTCTCCCCGTTGTACGGATCGAAGTCGATGATGTCCCACGACCCGCTGCCGGTACGCCACTCGCCGTCGATGTACTGGTGGGCCAGGTCGGTGAAGAAGGACATGCCATCCCTTACTGCTGCCACTGCGCCGCCACCGTGTCCGTCGTCGCGTCCACTGTGTCCCCCGCTTCCGCTGCACAACCCTGATGTGACGTCATCGTACTGACGTATCAGATGAGTTGGAGCAGTCCACGGAGAAGATCGCGGCTCTCCTCCGGTCCCGGACTGTCCTTCTGGAGCCGTTCCATCGCCCGCTCGTACTGGGCGACCTCCTCCGGCTTGTCCAGATAGAGCGAGCTGGTGAGCTGCTCCAGATAGACGATGTCGGAGAGGTCGGACTCGGGGAAGCGCAGCAGGGTGAACGCCCCGCTCTCGCCCGCGTGGCCGCCGAAGCTGAACGGCATCACCTGGAGCGTCACGTTCGGCTGCTCGGACACCTCGATGAGGTGCTTCAACTGGCCGCGCATCACATCCCGTTCGCCGTACGGGCGGCGCAGCGCCGCCTCGTCGAGGACGGCGTGGAACTTCGGGGCGCGCTCGGAGACCAGCGCCTTCTGGCGCTCCAGGCGCAGCGCCACCCGGCGGTCGATCTCGGCGCTGGAGCCGTTGGGCATCCCGCGCCGGACGACGGCGTTGGCGTACGCCTCGGTCTGCAACAGGCCGTGGACGAACTGCACTTCGTAGATCCGGATGAGCGAGGCCGCGCCCTCCAGGCCGATGTACGTCTGGAACCAGCCGGGCAGCACGTCGCCGTAACTGTGCCACCAGCCCGCGATGTTGGCCTCTTTCGCGAGCCCCAGGAGCGACGCGCGCTCGGCGTCGTCGGTGACCCCGTAGAGCGTCAGCAGGTCTTCGACATCCCTGGCCTTGAAGCTCACCCGCCCCAACTCCATACGACTGATCTTCGACTCGGACGCCCTGATCGAATACCCGGCGGCCTCACGGGTGATGCCCCGGGACTCGCGCAGGCGCCTGAGCTGTGATCCCAGCAGAATGCGCCGGACCACCGACCCGCTCGACTCTCCTGCGGTCACTTCGCTGTCCCTCCCCAACCGACGGTGCACGGCAGTCTGCCACCAAAACGCTTCACCCCGTACTCATTCGATTACGGAAATGGTCAAGCTCCGAAATCGGCCGCGGGAAGAAATGAGCAACAATCACCACGGGTTCGGACAGGCCTGGCACGTGCACGTGCATCTGCCCTTGCATCAGGAGCAGGCATTCGGAACCATGGTCCCCGCGCACCTGCGTGCTCGTCTTGTGTCCTGCTGTGCCTAGCGTTCTGTTCTGCTGTACGCCACGTTCGCCTGTACCGCCACGGCCGCGAATCCCGGGAGTGCCTCGCATGGGGACGAATGGATCGACCATGCTGGAGCCGTTGGAGCCTTTAAGGCAGGCCCTCCCGCCCATCGACCCCTCCGCGGTGGCCAGTTCCGCCTCCTGTGCGCTGCCCGCCCGCTTCGAGGCCGTCCGCGGGGCACGCCAGTTCACCAAGAAGACGCTCGGCCAGTGGGACCTGGCGGAGCGCTTCGACGAGGTGGCCCTGGTCGTCTCCGAGCTCGTCACCAACGCCCTGCGGCACGCGCTGCCCGCCGACACCGGCCGGGAGCCGGACGCTCCGCCGGTGCGGCTGCACCTGATGCGCTGGACCAGCCGGCTGGTGTGCGCGGTGCGCGACCCCAGCATGGACTGTCCGTCCTCGCCCGGCTCCGACGACTGCGACGCCGAGTCGGGGCGCGGCCTGTTCCTGGTGGACTCCTTCAGCGACTCCTGGGGCTGGCACCCGCTCACGGGCACGCTGAGCGGCAAGGTGGTCTGGGCGCTGTTCCGCCTCCAGCCGGCCGACTGAGCCCGGACAGGCGCGTCTTTCCGCACCCGTACGGCATGAGGGCCCCCGCGCGGGGGCCCGTTCGCGTTTGCGGGGTCTTCGCGTTTCCGGAGTCGCCGATCAGTCCGTGATCAGGTGGTCGAACTCGCCGTCCTTGACGCCCAGGAGCATGGCCTCGATCTCCGCGCGCGTGTAGACCAGCGCGGGGCCGTCCGGGAACGTCGAGTTGCGGACGGCGACCCTTCCGCCGGGCAGTCGCGCGAACTCCACGCACGTTCCCTGGGAGTTGCTGTGGCGGCTCTTCTGCCAGACGACACCCTGAAGCTCCGTTGCCGCCATGCCGTTGTACGCGTGGTGCAAGGTCGCTCCCGGGGGGATGTGCAGACGTACATCTGTGAAAGGTCAACTGCCCCGGATCATAGCCGTGTTCATGTGCGCCTGCATGAGCATATGCACGTGCACGGGCGGTACTCGGGTCGTTACAGGCAATTCCACCGGGTTGGACTACTCGTCCACTGGGTATAGACGCGTCCCACGCCCGGAAGGTTCACGCGCTGGTAGCTTGTCGCGTCCGGAAATCGTCGAGGCAAGGGGAAGACAACAGTGCGCAGGCATGTACGTGACGGGGCGGGCGCCGTGGCCCTCGCCGCCTGTCTCGCCCTGGCCGGGTGCTCCGGTTCGGACGGCGGCGACAAGGCCGGCAAGAGCCCGGACGGGGGCGGGAAGAGCGCGAGCCCCACCGCGACCGGCGGCGCCGGAAACGGCAGCAACGGTGGCGGCACAGTGGCAGCCAAGGACATCGCCGGAGCCTGGGCGGCCGTCCTCCAGGGCAAGCCGACCGCTCTGGTGATCAGTGGCACGAACGTGGCGCTGGGCGGCGAGCACACGTGCAGCGGCACGGTCAGCGACAACGGCATGGCGATGATCGAGCTCAAGTGCGCCGACGGCAACACCGACCGCGCCGCCGGCATGCCCTCGCTGAGCAAGGACGGCAAGACCCTCACGGTGAAGTGGGAGGGCGGCGCGACCGACACCTTCACCAAGTCCGAGCTGGACGGAAAGCTCCCCACCGGCATCCCGACGGCGGGCCTGCCGACCCCCTGACCCGGACGCCTCCCCTCACGGACTCCCCCGGCGGGACGACGGCTGCCCGGTGTCCTTGACGGCCATCGGCGGGGCGGGCGGGGCCAGCGCGTCCGACAGCTCCGCCAGGCGGTCGAGCAGCAGCCCGGCGCCCTTGCGCACCACCCGGTCGGACCGGTCGGGCCCCGCCTCCCGGTCCCACGCGGCCAGCGCCTCCTGCACCTCGTCCCACCGCGGCACCCGCCGCTCCCGCACCGCCCGCGCGCCCCGCTCGGTGGCGCGGCGCAGCGCCCCCGCGAACGCCCCGGCGGCCGGGACCGGGCGCGCGCCCCGCTCGGGTACGTGCGCCTCCATCAGCATCGCGATCCGGCCGAGCTGCTCGACCGCCCGCCCGGCCTCCTCGGCCGCCGACCTGGACAGTCCCCGGTGGCGCACCGGTTCGTGGGTGGCCCGCTCCAGCGCCTCCTGCCAGGCGAGCCGGGCCGCCCGGGTGTCGAGCAGCGTCCGGCGCACCGCGTCGGCGGGGGCAGCGGGGTCGGCGTACCGGTCGGTGACGGCCGCCGCGTACCGTCCGCAGGCCGCCAGCCAGTCGGCGAGCCGGGTACGCAGCCGGGGCGTCTCCCAGGCCGGGTAGAGCGCGTACGCGGCCATCGCGAGGACCCCGCCGAGCAACGTGAGCAGCACTCGGTCGGGGACGGTCTGGGTCCACTGCGAACCCCCGGTGCCGAGCAGGAAGACCACATACGCGGAGACGCACGCGCTGGCCGCCGCGTAGCCCGTACGCATCAGCAGGTA
The DNA here is from genome assembly GCF_056435525.1 of Streptomyces sp. NPDC043908. Classification (NCBI taxonomy): domain Bacteria; kingdom Bacillati; phylum Actinomycetota; class Actinomycetes; order Kitasatosporales; family Streptomycetaceae; genus Streptomyces; species Streptomyces sp. NPDC043908. The sequence continues at coordinate 84,272 of NZ_JBWKEI010000016.1, forward strand.
CATCAGGAACGCGCAGAGCACCGCCAGCGTGACGGACAGGCCCGGGCCCGGGTGGGTGAGCTGGACGAGACCGGTGGCGAGGGCGACGCCGACGAGGGTGCCGCCGAAGCGGGCGACCGCGCGGGAGTACGTCTGGGAGAAGTCCGGGCGCATCACCATGACGGCGGCCATGGGCGCCCAGTAGCCGTGGCCCAGCGGCAGTACCTTGCCGAGGAGGTAGCCGGTGGCGGCGACCGCGCAGACACGGGCGGCGTGCCGGAAGACCGGGGAGTCGCGGCGGCCCAGCTCCTTGCGCATGGTGGCCAGGGCGAGCGGGACGAGCCGGGGCAGGGTGGGCCGCATCAGCGGTTCGGCCCCCTCGCCTCCGGTGCCCTCGGCCGTCTCCATGACGTCGCCGAGGAGCGCGGTCAGCCGGGTGGCGGCGCGCCGGGCGGGGCCGGTGAGGATGGCGCCGGTGTCGGGCGTGCGCAGCGCGGCCTCGGCGGGCGGGGGGACGCGCACGGCCTCGCCGTGCCGGATGGCCCGGGCGGCCGCGTCGAGCACGGAGGCGGCGGCGCCGAGCAGTTCGCGCACCCGGTCACGCTCGGGGCCCTCCTGCGGGACGCCGAGCGCGGGGTCGGCGAGGGAGGCGAGGACCGGGCGGATGCGCTCGGCCACGCCCCGGGACCCGCGCAGCTCCGCCGGGCGGCGGCGAGCCTCGCGGGGGGTGACGGCTGCGGCGAGCCGGGCCGTCATCAGGGGCTGCGGATCGAACGGGGCACGCGGGTCGTGCCGCAGCCGCCGCGCGTAGTCGGCCACGGCGGCGAGGGCGTCGGCGAGCGCGTCGCGCTGGGCGCCCCAGCGGCGGATCGGGACGAGCACGACGAGGGCCGCCTGGACGACCCCGCCCGCCGCGATCATCGCCGCGTGCCCGGCGGCGACCGCGATCGACGTGGGCAGGGTGACGGTGACCAGCATGATCGCCACGTTCGACGAGGCGATGATCCCGGCGGTGGGGCCGACCGCCCAGGCGAGACCGGCCGTGAACGTCCACAGGGCGAGCAGGGCCAGGAAGAACGGGGAGTGGGCGCCGACGAGGTAGCCCAGGAAGGTGGAGACGGCGAGGCTCGCGCCGGAGGCGAGCGCCAGCACCGGGCGGGGACGCCAGCTGCGCTGGAAGGTGGCGATGGCCGCCTGGAACGCGCCGAACGCCGAACTCACGGCGGCCGTGGGGCCGAGCGCGACCAGGCTGACACCGACGACGAGGGCGACGCCGGCCGCGCCGCGCAGCGCCACGGCGGGTTCGAGCCGCCGCCGCTCGACGCTCAGCCCCGACCGCCCGGCCTCCTTCAACGCGGCGACCCAGCCCATACCCCGAGCGTATCGGGGGGGGGTGGGGTGGGGGCGGGTGGGGCTGGCTGGTGGTGGGCGCTTGGGGGGAGCCGCCGGGGGCTGGCCCCGATGGGGAGCCGCCTTGGGGTGGGCTCGCCCGGAGGCGCCCGGTCGGGGGACCGGGCGCGCCCGGTGCGCAGGGGCCGGCCGTCTCGAAAGGGCGCTCAGGACCGGGGCAGTCCCGGGCGGTCCGCTCCTCGTCGGGCCCGGTCCGCCGCCGCCCTGCCGTCCCGCCACCCCGCCTCGTCCGTGACCCCCCGCACCCGCGTCCGTACCGTCCGGGGGAACATCTCCTCCGCCCGCCCCGCGACCGCCACTGCCCGCGTCGCCAGCACCGGCAGCAGGTCGGCGGAGGCCGTGGACTCCACCTGGCGGGCCGTCGCCGACAGCAGGTCACCCAGGCGGTTCGCGTACGCCAGCAGGAACGACTGGCGGAATGTCTTCGTCCGCTTGCGTCCGCCCGCCCGCTGCGCCGCCTCCGCCCGCGTCATCGCCACCGTCCCCTGCACCAGCAGCGAGGTGTAGAGCAGCTCCACCGCCTCCAGATCGGCCTCGAACCCCACGACCGTGGAGAAGCCGAACTCCCCGTTCCACACCGCCTGGCAGTGGTTGGCCGAGGCCACCGCGTCGAGCAGGATCGCCTTGGCCGTCTCGTACGGCGCGTCCACCCCGATCCGGCATGCCCCCGGCGCGTCCCCCCGGCGGCCCTCCGACAGGACCGCCTCGTCGATGCTGTGCAGCGCCATCAGCTCCTGCGCCTTGGCGCTCAGCGCCTCCGCCTCCTCCGGGAACTCCGTCGCCTCCGCCTTGGCCAGCAGCCCCCGGATCCGCGTCAGCGTCTTCGGCTCCCCGTGCGCCGGCGGCACGTACACGGACGCCCCCGGCACCGGCCCCACCGGCTCGATCGCGGGCAGCCGCAGCAGCAGCCGGTACAGCTCAAGCACCGTCGTCGCGCGCGTGAAGCGGTCCGGCTGCCGTTCCCCGCCCCCACGGCCGTCCTCCGCCAGCGCCTCCAGGGCCTCCATCTGCGCGCCCCACCGCGCCGGCAGCCGCTCGTACCGCTTCAGCTGTACGGAGATCAGCTCCACCGCCACCCGTACGTGCGGCTCCGCCAGCTCGCGCCGGACCATCCGTACGACATCCGCGGGCTGCCACCCCCGCTCCCACGCCCGCCCCACCAGCTCCCGCCCGCGCAGCGCGAGCTCGGCGTCGGCGGCCGGGTCGGCGGCGAGCAGGGACGCGCCCGTGTCCAGATCCGCGTCGCCCTCCGCGTACAACGCGGCGGCCAGCGCCCGCTCCACCGTGTGCCCCACCGCCATCGAAGTGCCTCCTTACGCGCGCGTGCCCGACCGCACAGATCGTCGCAGCTGCCGAACACATCCACGAACCGGTCCCCGGCCCGCCGCCGTGCCGCCGCGCCCCGAACGCCGATGTCAGTGGCCGGTGCCACACTCGCACTCGTGAACGACAAGTGGGCGCTGGACCCCACCGAGGACGGCGGCGCACGGCTCGTCGCCCTCGGGCACGACGGTCTGCCCGAGGGCCCCGTGGCGCACGAGCCCGACCTGGCCGAGGCCGTCCGGTCCCGCCCGGGCGTGGGCCGCTGGATCTGGCGCTCGACCCCCGACATCTACCCGCGCCTGCTCGCCGCCGGCGTCCGCGTAGACCGGTGCTACGACATCGAGGCCGCCGAACTGCTCCTCCTCGGCCACGAGGGCCGCCTCGGCGAACCCCGCTCCGCGGCCGCCGCCTGGGCCCGGCTGCACCACCTGCCCGTCCCCGCGGACCCACCCGCCCGTGCCGCCGAGCCGAGCCGCCAGTCCTCCCTGTTCGAGCCCCCAAGCGGCACCTCCCTTCCCCTCGAAGCCCTGGTCGAGGTGTACGCGGACCAGCAGCGGCGGCACGAGAAGGCCGAGCACCCCGGCCGGATGCGGCTGCTCACCGCCTCCGAGTCGGCCGGGACGCTGGTGGCCGCCGAGATGCACCGGGCGGGCGTGCCCTGGCGCGCCGACGTCCACCGCGCCCTGCTCCACGACCTGCTCGGCGAGCGGTACGCGGGCGGCGGCGAGCCCCGCCGCCTCGCCGAGCTCGCGGACGAGGTGTCGGCCGCCTTCGGCCGCCGGGTCCGGCCCGACCTGCCCGCCGACGTCATCAAGGCGTTCGCCGAGGCCGGCATCCGGCTCACCTCCACGCGCCGCTGGGCCCTGGAGGAGATCGACCATCCGGCCGTGGCCCCCCTGATCGCGTACAAGAAGCTGTACCGGATCTGGACCGCCCACGGCTGGAGCTGGCTGCACGACTGGGTGCGCGACGGCCGCTTCCGCCCCGAGTACACCCCGGGCGGCACCGTCAGTGGCCGCTGGACCACGAACGGCGGGGGTGCCCTCCAGATCCCGAAGGTCATCCGTCAGGCGGTCGTGGCCGACGAGGGGTGGCGCCTGGTCGTCGCCGACGCCGACCAGATGGAACCCCGCGTGCTCGCCGCGATCTCCCGCGACCCCGGGCTGATGGAGGTGGCCGGGCACGACGGCGACCTCTATACCGCCCTGTCCGACCGCGCCTTCTCCGGCGACCGCAACCACGCCAAGCTGGCACTGCTCGGCGCGATCTACGGTCAGACGTCCGGCGACGGCCTCAAGAACCTCGCCGCCCTGCGCCGCCGCTTCCCCCGGGCCGTGGCCTATGTGGACGACGCGGCGAAGGCGGGCGAGGAGGGACGTCTCGTACGGACCTGGCTCGGCCGCACCAGCCCGCCCGCCGCCGGAGCCGGCGACGACGGCGAGGCAGGACTGCCCCAGGAAGGCGGCGGCGACCTCCCCTCCCCCGACGGGGAGTTCACCCCCGGCTACGCGTCCACCAACGCCCGCGCCCGGGGCCGCTTCACCCGCAACTTCGTCGTCCAGGGCAGCGCCGCCGACTGGGCCCTGCTGCTCCTCGCCTCACTGCGCCAGCAGCTCACCACCGCCGGGATGCGGGCCGAGCTGGTCTTCTTCCAGCACGACGAGGTCATCGTGCACTGCCCGGAGGCCGAGGCCCCCCAGGTGGTCGAGGCGATCCGCACAGCCGGCGCGCTGGCCGGCCGGATCGCCTTCGGGGAGACCCCGGTGAGGTTCCCCTTCACGACGGCGGTTGTGGAGCGGTACTCGGAGGCGAAGTGAGGCGCGTGATGCCTGGTGCCTGATCCCGGGGCCTGGGGCCCGGTGACTGGGGCCCGGTGACTGGGGCCCGGTGACTGGGGCCCGGTGACTGGGGACAGGTGCCCGGTTCCCAGCGCCCGGTTCCCGGCGCTTGGTGCCCGGCGCCTGGGACCTGATGCCCGTGCCCGGTGCCCGGCACCAAGCCTGACGCAGCCCGTCTCAGCGCAGCGTGTCCCACTTCGGGTCCAGGGCTATCGCCTTCAGTTGGGACATCGTCAGCGCGGGCGTGGCGCGCGTCGCCATGTCGTGCTGGTTGCCCGTGTTGAACGCGCTGATCACCACGCGCAGGTCGTTCTTGCGGATCGTGTCGACCGTCCACCACACCACGCCCGCGCCCCCCTTCTCACCCGGGCGCTGCTCCTCGCCGACGCGAGTGCCGTCGGGGAGCGTCGACACCGATCCCTGAAGCGGCACGTCCCCCATGCCGGGCTGGACGTTGATGCCGACCAGGCTTCTGCCCTTGCCGTCGTCCACGACCGCGAACGCGTACCCACCCTGGTTGCCCTGGTCGACGACCTTGAGGGTCTTCGGCAGGGAGGCGATCAGTTCGCGCTGCATCGCGGCCCCGCTCGGCTCGCCCGGCGGCACCGGTTCCCGTCGCGGCACCTTCGCTCCCGCCATGGTCGTCTTCCACACCTCGGCTGTGACGACCGCCTTCATCTGTCCCCCGGTCAGCGGCGGGTCGACTCGGCTGGTCGCCGCACCCTTCTCAGCGGGCGCGTTGTACTCGCTCGCGTCTATCAGCACGCCCTTCGGGGTGACCAGGGTGGCCCGCCAATTCTTCGTCTCCTCCCGGTGGTCCGGGTACTCGTACCCCTGGAAGAACATGAACCGTGAACCGTCGGGAAGCACTTCGGCCGTGCAGTGGTCGTAGTCCGTGATCGCCTTCGACGGGCAGGTCACGTACTGGGCGGCGCTCTGGCCCGCCGGATCAACAGTGCTCAGCGCGATGCTGATCGACCCCTTGCCCCTGCCGTCGTCGAAGACGACCGAGGCGCTCGGCATCGGGCTCTTGCCGGCCGCGCCACCCGAACCCCGGCCCTGCTCGTCACTCGTCTCCCCGTGCGGGAGCAGGCCGATGAGGTTCTTGACCATCTGCTCCGCGCTGACAGAGACCCCATCCGGGAGCGTCGACTTGGGCGGCGCCGCAACCGACGCCGCCGCGCCACGACCGGAGCCACCGGAGCCGCCGCTGTCACCGGAGGATCCGCCGACCAGTCCGGTCGCCCAGGCGCCGCCGAGGCCCACCGCGGCCAGGGCCACCACACTGCCGGTCACCGTGGCGACCCGGCGCCGGGCCACCCTGCGGCGACCGCTGATCAGGGCGCCGTCGAGCAGCGCACGGCTGTCCTGCGGGACGAAGCCGTCGCCGGTGCTGCGCATCGCCTCACCGAGCTGGTCTTCAAAAGGCATGGTGGAACCCCACTCCTCGCTTCGTGGTCAGTGGCTCGTGGCTTGTGGATCGTGCTCCGCGATTCGCGATTCGCGATTGGCAGTCCGCGATTGGCGGTTCGCGCATCTGGATGCGTGCGTATCTCTTGGTGCCTGGGCCCTTTGGCGCCTGGGCCTCTTGGTGCCTGAGTCCCTTGGTTTCTTGGTGCCTGCGTAGTTGTGGGTGCGTGCTGTCAGAGCGCGGCGAGTTCCGCCAGGCTGCTGCCCAGGTGTTCACGCAGCTTGGCCAGCGCGCGCACCGAGCGGGTGCGGACCGCAGCCGAGCTGACCCGCATCGCCTCCGCCGTTTCCTCCACGCTGCGGTCCTCCCAGTACCTCAGGACCACCACCGCGCGGTCCTTGGGGCCCAGCTGGGCGAGCGCGTCGAGCAGGGCGAGCCGCAGGGCCGGATCGCCGTCCGTGGTCACGGCCCGGTCCGGCAGTTCTCCGAGGGGCCGTTCGTCGGCCGACCGCCTCCGCCGGTGGGTCAGGAAGGTGCGCACGAGGATCGTCTGCGCGTACCCCGCGGGGTTGTCGATCCGGGACATTCGGCCCCACAGCGCATATATCCGCCCGAGCGTCTCCTGCACCAGGTCCTCGGCGAGATGGGTATCTCCGCTGGTCAGCAGGCACGCGGCACGAAAAAGGTGGCTCGTGCGGCCGGACGCGAACTCAAGGAACTCATCCGTGCGTGCTTGGCGCGCCTGGCGCCCTTGTCTCGGCTGCTTCTGCAGCCCCGGCCTTCTCATGCTCTCCCCCGACCCTTTGCCCTCCCCTACACCTCATTGACGCGCCAGGGGCCCGGGAATGTTTCACCCGGCTTCCGTGCCGGTGGGAGCTGAGGGGACCGCAGGCGTTCCGAATTCTCGGTCCGCCTTCTCGGTCCGCCTTCTCAGACCTCCCCGAACTCTCCCATTCCTTCCGTCTCTTCCGTCTCTTCCGTTTCTTCCGTCTCCGCGTCGAGCAGCGCCGAGACGTACTCCTCCAGTCGCCCGGCCAGTAGCTCGGGCGTCAGATCCGTACGCCCCAGTTCCCGCCAGGGGCCCGCGACCTTCTCCGCGTCCGGCGCATAGGCGAGCGCGTCCAGGAGCTGCCAGTACAGCAAGCCGTCACCCAGCCGTCCGCCCTCGGCGGTGTACCTCGCCACGAACTTCCGCGCGGCCTTAACCCCGTGCAGCAGCGCCAGCGCCGTGGAGCAGTGCGCCACATCGAGCGCGGCCGGGCCCCACGACGTCTCCACCCAGTCCACGACCCCACTGACCCGCAGCTCCTCGCCGGCGCCGCTGAACAGCACGTTCCCCGGATGGAAGTCCCGGTGCAGGAAGCAGCCCTCGTACGGGGGCGGCGGCTGCCGGATGACGTCGGTCGCCCGGCGCCAGAGGTCGGGCCGCGCAGTGTTCTCGGGGACACGCACACGGTCGGCGGAGGTCCACGGCTCGTACTCCCTGGGCCGCAGTCCCTCCGACACCCGGATGCGGTGAATACGCAGCAACTGCCGTGCGAGCAAGGCAATCTGCTCCTCCAGACCCTCCCCGTCGAGCCGGACAGTGCCCTCCAAGCGGGTCATCAGCAACGAGGGGTGGTCGCAGTGCTCCCCCCGTGGGTCGGCCGCCACGAGTACGGGCGCGGGCACGTCCGTCCCCGCCAGCAGCCCGAGCACCGTGGCCTCGCGCACGAGGAGGCCTGCCGCGTGCCGCCGGTAGAAGGGCTTGGCGAAGGACCGCAGGACCAGCTCCCTCCAAACGCCGTCACCGCCCTCCGCACGGACGCCGGCGGCAAAGTCCTTACGTATACGGCCGTCGGCCTCCGCCTCCGCCCCCGTCCCCGTCCCCGTCCAAGTCCCCTCCGTACGCACCACTCGCATCTGCGACGTCCAGCCACCCCGCAGCGCCTCCGCTTCCCGTACGCGTTCGCCCTCGGGGAGGGACTTGTCCACCCAGCGGCGAGTCAGCTCCCAGCCGTCCGCGCCCAGGTCGTCCAGGACCGCGTCAACGAAGCGTCCGCGTTCGGCCGGGTGCTCCCGGAACCAGGCCCCGAGGCGATGGTGCGCGCCCTCGAACACGAGGCGGGTGACGCGGGACTCGTTTCCGGCGGCCAGCGCCTCGGTCACGGCCTCGGTGACGTCATACGGAATGATCTCGTCCACTTCGGGCACGGCCAGGACCACCCGGGTGCGCAGCGCCCGGAGGACGTCCAGGGCGCGTGAGCCGCGCCAGCTGTCGGGCGTACGGAGGATCTCCGTGAAGCGTGAGACGGGCGCGTCCGGCGGCGTACCCGGCGCTCCCGGCTCGGCCCCGAACGGTTCGGACCAGGCCGCGTCCGCGTACACGGCGGGCGCGCACAGGCCGATTCCCGCGACCCGGGAGCCGTAGTGCGCGGCCAGGTCGGCGACGGTCTGGCCGCTCATGCTGAAGCCGGTCAGAACGAGGCTCTGCCCGGGCGGGACGAACGCGTCGATCGCCGCCCGCGCCTGACGGAAGCGGCGCTCCAGGCTCAGTTCGGCGAGTTCACCGCTGGAGGCGCCGTGGCCGGAGAAGTCGAGGGCGAGGACGCGGTGGCCACGGACGCGGAAGTCCTCACCCAGCTCCGCGAGCCGCGCCTTGTCGCCGGTGCCGGCACCGTGCAGTAGGACGACCGTGACGGAAGGGATCACTCCGTCCGGCTCCGCCACCGCGCAGCTGATCCGCTCGCCGTCGAACTCCCCGACCAGATCGGCCACTTCCGTCAGGCCCGGCACAGCCTTCAGACCAGTCACGTCCGTCAGACCAGTCACGTCCGCCAGGGCCGTCCCATCCGCCGACTCGGTCCGGTCCGTCGATCCCGTCAGGTCCGTCATGCGCGTCGCTCCCCCGCTTCCCCGCCGATCTCCGTGGCCCCCAGCCTAAAGTCAGGGTCCGACACTGCCCGGTTCCAAGATCACGGTGCGGGTGGCAGCGCCCGGCACAGCGCGTCCAGCGCCGCCTGATAGCCGTGGTCGGGCGGGGTCGCGTAGCCGACCACCAGGCCGTCCTGGGCGGGCATCGTGGCGTCCGGGTGGCGGTAGCCGGCGAGCCCGTCGAGGGCGATCCCCTGTCGGGCGGCGGCCTTCAGGGCAGCCCTTTCGGTGCCCGGCGGGAGCCGCAGGACGGCGTGCAGCCCGGCCGCGATCCCGGCGGCCGTGATGTGCGGGGCGTGCTCGTCGAGGGCGGCGAGGAGCTGGTCGCGGCGGGCCCGGTAGCGCTGCCGCATCCGCCGCACATGCCGGTCGTACGCACCGCTGTCGATCAGGTCCGCGAGGGTCAGCTGGTCCGGGACGCTCGCCCACGCCTCCCGCAGGCCCTTCGCCGCGAGCACCGGCGCGACGAGCGGCTCGGGCAGCACCATCCAGCCCAGCCGCACCGCCGGGGACAGGCTCTTGCTGACCGAGCCGAGGTAGACGACCCGCTCGGGATCGAGTCCCTGCACCGCTCCGACGGGCTCGCGGTCGTAGCGGAACTCGCCGTCGTAGTCGTCCTCCAGGAGCACCCTGCCCCGCGCGCGTGCCCAGTCCACGGCGGCGGCCCGGCGCTCGGGGTGCAGCGGTCCGCCGGTCGGGAACTGGTGGGCGGGGGTGAGCAGCGCGGCCCGTACGCCCTTGCGCTCCGGGTGCCCGGTCAGATCCGCCACGCGCGCGCCCTGCTCGTCGAGCCCGATCGGCACGGTCCGTACGCCCGCCCCCGCCAGCAGGGAACGGTGGAAGGCGAGCCCGTACGACTCCACGGCGAGCGGGCCGCGCAGGACCCCGCCGCCGAAGAGGAGCCGCAGGGCGTGGGAGAAGCCCGAGCAGACCACGATGCGGTCGGCGGTGGTGCGCACTCCCCGTACGCGCGCGAGGTAGGCGGCGAGCGCCCGGCGCAGCTCGATACGGCCCTGCGGATCGCCCGGCCCGAAGGCGTCGTGGGGGGCGGCGTTGAGCGCGCGGCGGGCGGAGGACAGCCACGCGCCGCGCGGAAAAGATCTGGCGTCCGGCTGCCCCTGCATCAGGTTGTGGGCCGGGGCGGCGGCCCGGGGCGGCGTCTTCACGGCCGCGCGATCGGACCGTACGGGCTCGGCGCGGGGCGCGACGCGGGTCCCCGAGCCCTGGCGCGCGGTCAGCCAGCCCTCGGCGACGAGCTCGGCGTACGCCTGGGCGACGGTGTTGCGCGCGAGCCCGAGATCCGCGGCGAGCGAGCGGTACGGCGGCAGCCGCGTCCCCGGCGTGAGGCGTCCCTCCTGGACGGCCGAGCGCAACGCGCGCGTGAGGGCCGCCCGCCGACTGCCGGATCCGGCCAGTTCCACATGGAGGTCAGCGCCGATCCGCTCCGCGGAATTGACCCATGAGTCCGCCATGAAACACCCGTTCCGTACGTGGTCGCCGACGGCTCAGCCTAGGCGGAGCGTCCGTCTCCGTAGTCCACGTCCGGCTCCACACTTGAACGGCAAGACGCACAACACCGAGCATGAACATGCCCTGCTCCAGCGGGACTTGAGCGCGGGTCGAGGTCGCTCTGTACTGGCCAACTGCCCCACCCATGGCGTGGGATCCGTGGCAGGATGCCGATCCCTCGGACGCGGGGGATCACGGGGGGAGAGGTCCGCGGGGGATCGAAGGACCCCGGATGATCCCGGAGCGACCGCAGGATCAGGAGATCGATGAGGATCACAGGGGAGAGCAAGGCATGATCACACGCAGGTCGTTCATCGGGATGGCGGGCGCCGGGGCAGCGGCCCTGTCGCTGTCGGGCTTCACCACCGCCACCGCCACGACCGCCGGCCAGTGGGACCGGCTGCGCACGCATCTGACGGGCACGCTGGTGCTGCCGTCCGACGCCTCGTACACGGCGGCCAAGACCGTCGAGTACGGCCAGTACAGCCTCACCAATCCGCAGGCCATCGTGTACGCGGCGAACGCCGACGACGTGACGACCAGCCTGATCTTCGCCCAGTACCACGACATCCCGGTGACGGCCCGAAGCGGCGGCCACAGCGGTGGCGGCTACTCCACCACCACCGGCCTGGTCATCGACGTCTCCCGGCTGAACGCGGTGAACGCCGGCTCCGGCACGGCGACCATCGGCGGCGGTACGCAGCTGGTCGACGTCGTCAACGGGCTCGGCGCGAGCGGCCTGGCCATACCCGGCGGCATGTTCCCGACCGTGTCGGTCGGCGGCTTCCTCCAGGGCGGCGGCGTCGGCCTCCTCACCCGCAACTCCGGGCTCGGCGCCGACAAGGTGACCGCGGCCAAGGTCGTCCTCGCCAACGGCCGCCAGGTCACCGCGTCCCCGAGCTCCAACCCGGACCTGTACTGGGCGATCCGCGGTGGCGGTGGCGGCAACTTCGGCATCGTGACCCAGTACACGGTCACTCCGGCCGCCGTCCCGAACCTGAACGTGGCCGAGCTGCTGTTCAGCTACGACCACGCGGTCGGCGCGATGCACGGCCTCACACAGTGGCTGGAGACCGCGCCCACGACGTTCGGCAGCCGCTCCAACATCGACCTGTTCGACTCGGCGGCGGGCAACGCCCCTCTGGTGACGCTCCTGGTCACGTCGATCGGCACGCGCGCGGAGTTCGACACCGAGATCGCCCGGCTGATCGCGCTGACCGGCGCGGCCCCGATCCAGCAGAACGTCTACACGGACACCTACAAGTCCGCGATGATGAAGATCTTCGGCTGCGGCTCATACTCGCAGCAGCAGTGCCACAACAACACCTGGGACCCGGCGAACGGCAAGCTCGCCCCGTTCGGCCACGTCCTGGGCCGCGGCCGGCTGCTGAGCAGATCCCCCTCGGAGACCGAGTGGGCGCGGCTGGTCGGTGTCTTCGACACCGAGCGCACGGCGGGCCACTTCCACAAGTTCGAGATCATGGCGCTGGGCGGCGCCGCCAACAAGGTCTCGCGCAGCTCGACGGCGTACGTGCACCGCGACAGCACCCTGCTGATGTCGTACTACACGTTCGCCTTCGGCATCCTGTCGGGCGACCAGCTCGCCTCCGGCCAGCGCTTCGTCGACAACGGCTTCACCGCGGTCGACCCGATCTCGCGGGGCGAGTCCTACCAGAACTTCATCGACCCGGCGCTGACGGACTGGCGCAACGCGTACTACGGCGCGAACTACGACCGGCTGTCGTACATCAAGTCCAAGTACGACCCGTACGGGGTGTTCTCGTTCGCGCAGGGCATCGACTGACGGCCGACGTCTGACTGATCATCAAGTACCTGCACCAAAACGTCACCCGAACGAGTGAGGCCAGGTCGGAACGGTTCCGGCCTGGCCTTTCGTTACCCATCCACGACATGCGCTTTGCGATGCCTTGACCTGAGGCTCTTACGGTCGAGGGGTTGCACGCGCAGACGCAGGGGCGGGTGCGGATCGACGGGGGAAGGTGCCGGGTGGGCGACGACGGCAAGGTTCTGGACATCAAGACGGCTGATCTGAAGCTGTCGGCGCCGGTGTTCCACGAGCAGGCGAAGAATCTGAGTACGGCGCTGACGAATCTGGTGAAGGCGCTGGACGGTTTCGGCAAGCCCTGGGGCGATGACGAGCAGGGCAAGGCGTTCGGGGACGCCTACGAGCCGCAGCAGAAGGCGATCGAGCGCGGGGCCGGGATCTTGGTGCTCGGACTGACGAGCATCCACGAGGCGATGATCGACATGTCGGACGGGCATGTGGACAACGACGAGCTGATCGCCGGGATGTTCGCCAAGGTGAAGCCGCAGGAGCCGCAGGGGCCGCATCAGGACGGTGCGAAGTGAGCATCGAGGACGAGGCGAAGAAGGTCCTGCTCAAGCTGGGGATGTGGTGGCCGGACGCGAACTCGGGCACGCTGCGGCACGCGGCGCAGGCGTGGCGGACCTTCGCGGACGCGGTGGACGACGTGCGTACGCCCGTCAACAACACGGCGTCCTCGCTCATCCACAACAACAAGGGTGAGGCGATCGAGACCTTCACCACGTTCTGGGAGCGGTACGCCAAGGGCAAGGACGCGGGCTGGCTCAGCGATCTGTCGAAGTCCTCGCGGAAGATGGCGGAGGGGCTGGAGAAGTTCGCGGACGCGGTGGACGACGCGATCACCAAGCTGTGGACGCAGATCGGTATCGACGCGGCGGTGATCGCGGGCGGTATCGCGCTGGCGTTCTTCACCGCGGGCCTGGCGTCCGGGGCGGCGGTCGCGGCAGCCGATGTGATCATCGAGATGGGTGCCACGCTGGGTGTCGCGGTGTCCGCCACGGTCGCGGAGATCGCGGCGGGGACGCTGGTGGCGGCGGCGTTCGGCGGCGTCGAGTCGGTCACCGTGGACCTGGCCGTGGCCCAGCCGCTGAAGATCGCCACCGGTCTGCAGAGCGGCTTCAGCCTGGACGAGATCAACCAGGCCGCCAAGGACGGCATGATCTTCGGCGGGGCGCTGGGGGCCGGCAGCGGGGTGCTGAAGGCGGGCGTGGAGGGTGCGTTCACCAACCCCACCCCGTTCCTGCTGCGCCCGCCCTCGCTCCGCCCCGACCTGGTGGAGCTGGGCCCGGCGGCCCGTAACTGCGAGCGCACCCGGTGCGTGGGCGAGCCGATCGACGTGGCGACCGGCGCGATGCTGATGTCGCAGACCGACCTGAGCCTGCCCGCCTCCTTCCCGTTCGTCTTCGAGCGCACCCATCTGTCGTCCTACCGGGGCGGGGTGTGCTTCGGCCCCACCTGGATCTCCACCCTCGACGAATGCGTCCAGATCGACAGTGAGGGCGTCGTCTTCGCGGGCGCGGACGGCATGCGCCTGGTCTACCCGGTGCCCGTCCCGGGCGAGCCGGTGCTGCCGGTGAAGGGCCCGCGCTGGCCACTGGAGTGGGACGGCAAGCCGGACGGCGTCATGACGGTCACCGACCCGGCCACCGGAGTCGTCCGCTCCTTCAGCACCCCGCTGAACTCCGCGACCCCCGGCATCTTCCACCTGCCCATCGACGCCTGGCAGGACCGCGGCGGCGCCCGGATCGACATCGAGCGCAATGCCGGCGGCGTCCCCGAGGGCATCCGCCACTCCGGCGGCTACTACCTCGCCGTCGACTCCCACGGCCCCCGCATCACCGCCCTGCGCCTGCTGGAGCAGGCCCCCGACCGCTACACCGGCCAGCTCCCGCCGGACGCGGGCACCGTGGTGATGCGCTACGCCTACGACGACGCGGGCAATCTCAGCGAGGTCATCAACTCCAGCGGCGAGCCCCTGACGTTCGCCTACGACGACCAGGGCCGGATGACCCGCTGGACCGACCGCAACGGCACGTGGTTCTCCTACGTGTACGACGAGCGCGGCCGGGTCGTGCGCACCGAGGGCGTCGACGGCATCCTCTCCGGCACCCTCACCTACGACGACACTGCCCGCACCACCACCTACACCGACTCCCTCGGACACACCTCCAGCCACCGCTACAACACCGAGGGCCTGGTCATCGAGGAGACGAACGCCCTCGGCCACACCACCCGCACCCAGTGGGACGAGCGCGGCGACAACCCCCTCACCAGCACCGACCCCCTCGGCCGCACCACCCGGTACAGCTATGACGACCACGGCAACCTCACCGAACTCACCCTGCCCGACGGCTCGGTGGCCCGCGCCGCCTACAACCGGCTGGGCCAGGCCGTCGAAGTCGTCGAACCGGGCGGAGCCACCTGGCACCACACCTACGACGAACACGGCAACCTCCTCACCACCACCGACCCGCTCGGCGCGCGGACCAGCCATGTGTACAACGAGCTGGGTCACCTGACCTCGGTCACCGACCCCCTCGGCGGCGTGCGCAGGGTCACCCCGAACGCGGCGGGCATCCCCGTCGCGGTCACCGATGAACTCGGCCACACCACGACCATCCGCCGCGACGCCTTCGGCCGCCCGGTCGAGGTCACCGACCCCCTGGGCCACACCACGCGCACCACCTGGACCCCCGAGGGCAAACCGGCCCGCCGCGAACACCCCGACGGCACCACGGAGTCCTGGACCTGGGACGCCGAGGGCAACCCGCTCACCCACACCGACCAGGCCGGCCACACCACCCACCACACGGCAGGTCACTTCGACGTCCCGGCCACCCGCACCACTCCGGACGGCACCACCTACACCTTCACCCACGACACCGAGCGCAGGCTCACGGGCGTCACCAACGCCCAGGGCCTGACCTGGAGCTACACCTACGACGAGACCGGCCGCCCGACCGCCGAGACCGACTTCAACGGCCGCACCCTCACCTACAGCTACAACGCGGCGGGCGAGCTGGTCTCGCGCACCAACGGTGCGGGCGAGGCCCTGCACTTCACCCGGGACCCGCTCGGCCGCATCACCGAACAGCGCTCCGGCGCGGACGCTGTGACGACGTACGCCTATGACGCGGCAGGCCATCTGGTCCGCGCGGTCAACGCCGACGCGGAGCTCGTCCTCGCGCGCGACGCTCTCGGCCGGGTGACAGCCGAGACGGTGAACGGGCGTACCACGACGTACGAGTACGACGCGTGCGAGCGGCTCGTCGGCCGGACCACCCCGTCCGGCCTGGTCTCGCGCTGGTCGTACAGCCCGACCGGCCGCCCGGTCGAACTGTCCTCGGACGCGGGCACGCTGACCTTCGCGTACGACGCGGCGGGCCGCGAGACCTCGCGCCGCTTCGGCGACGGGGTCACCCTCCACCAGGACTGGGACGCCGGTGGCCGACTGGCCTCCCAGTCCCTCACCTCCCTGTCCTCCGCCGGCCGCTCCGACCAGGCGAACCGCCTCCTCCAGCACCGCACCTACGCCTACCGTGCGGACGGCTTCCTGACCGAGATCCGCGATCTGTCCTCGGGGACGAGGAAGTTCCTCACCAACCCGGTCGGCCGCGTCATGGAGGTCCGGGCGCACGGCTGGACCGAGACGTACGCGTATGACAGCTCCGGCAATCTGACCCGGGCCGCCGCGCCCGCCACCGGAGCGACGAGCACCACCGAGCCCGACGGGACGGCCGACGCGCGCGAGTTCGAGGGGACCCTGATCCGCCGGTCGGGGAACACCAGGTACCAGCACGACGCCCAGGGGCGGCTGGTCCGGCGCACACGCAAGCTCCTCAACGGCAAGCGCCAGAGCTGGACCTACAGCTGGAGCGCCGAGGACCGCCTCACCGAAGCGGTGACCCCCGAGGGCGAGCGCTGGCAGTACGCGTACGACCCGATGGGCCGCCGAATAGCCAAGTACCGGCTGCTCGACGACGGTACCGAGGCCGAGCGCACCGGCTTCACCTGGGACGACACCCGCCTCGCCGAGCAGACCGCCCCCGACGGCCGGGTCACCGCCTGGGACTACGCCCCGGGCACGCACACCCCGCTGACCCAGACCGGCCACCGCCCCCTCGTCCGTACCGGCGGCGTCTCCCTCCTGTCGTCGCTGGCCGAGGACACCACCGCCGACCGCACGGTCCGCTTCCACGCGGTCATCACCGACACGGCGGGCACTCCGACGGAACTGGTCGGTGCCGACGGCGAGCTGGCGTGGCAGCACCACCACGTGTTGTGGGGTGCCCGCCATGCCACGACGCCGGCCGAGGGTTCGGCCGACTGCCCCCTGCGCTTCCCCGGCCAGTACGCCGACCCCGAAACCGGCCTGCACTACAACTACTTCCGCTACTACGACCCGGAGACCGCCCGCTATCTGTCGGCGGACCCCCTCGGCCTCGACCCGGCGCCCAACCACCACGGGTACGTCGACACGCCGCTGTCGATGATCGACCCGCTGGGGCTGAAGACGTGTGACGAGCCGGTGCCGACGCAGAAGCCGCGGACCGGAGTGAAGGGGCTCATCAAGGAAGCCCAGCTGCCGACCTCCGGGCGCATCCGGTTCGTACCGTCGCAGGACGTCAACGTGAACTCGGGCCTGCCGCGGGGAACGCGGAAGGGCTACATCGACCGCTTCGGTAATGAATGGATCAAGGGACCGTCGCGCACGGCGGGCCAGCCGTTCGAGTGGGACGTGCAGCTGAGCAAGAAGGGCAAGGCCCAGCTCGGCTGGCTGAGCCGGGACGGCAGCCATCTGAACGTATCCCTCGACGGGGAGATCACACACAAATGAGACAGTGGACGGCGCAGGCGCCCGGACAGCAGGAACGGGCGCCCAGACAGCAGGAAACGGAATGACCGCCATGGAGCAGACCGCAGAAGACGCGTTCCACTTCTACGCCGAAGTGCGCATCACCGACTCCCCGCGCCGCCCGGAACTGGCGGGCCGCCTCGGCGCGATCCTCGGCATCACCGAGCCGAAGGACCCCGAGGTCCCGCCCGCCTACGCGGTCATGGTGGACGACTACGACTACACGGTGCAGTTCGAACGCCATGAACTGACCCCGACGGGACGGGACCGCAAGCACGAGGACTACTACTGACCCGGATCACCGAGTCGCGGCCAAGGGAACCTCGGCCCCGCCGGTGCCCGCGGGCTCGGGGCTCGCGGGCCGGGCGCTCGCGGGCTCGGCGCTCGCCACCACGCGGTGGCGGAGGCTCGGGAACATGTTGGTCGGGTGCGAGAGACCCCAGACCGTGCCCGCGACGATGAACTCCTTGATGAGGGCGCCGGCCCGGCCGGTGACGACGAAGGACGTCATCCGGTCCTCGTGGGTCACACGCTGGAAGATCGCGTCGCGGCGGCCGAGGCTGATGCACTGGGCGACATAGCCGACCGGAGCGTCGGGCACCTTGCGTCCCGTCAGCCGCGCGGCGAGGGCGTCGGCGGCCAGCCACGCCATCGGGTTCGCCGTGGCGCAGGCCATCCGCAGCGGCTGGCCGCCCGCGCCGATCGCGTGAGCGGCGTCACCGACGGCGTACACATCGGGGTGCGAGACCGAGCGCAGAGTGGAGTCGACGACGATACGCCCGGTCTCCGACACCTCCAGGGTGCTGGCCGCCGCTATCGGGTGGACGGTGAACCCGGCGGTCCACACCGTCACCTGCGCCGCGATCTCGCCGCCCGCGCCGGTGACCGCACGGTCCGCCTCGACGCGGGTGATGTCGGTCCGCTCGTGGACCGTGATGCCGAACCGGTCCAGCGCGGTGCGCAGATGGCGTTGGGCCTTGTCGCTGAGCCAGTCGCCGACGCCACCGCGCGCGGCGAGGGACACCTTGAGCTCCGGGTGCGCCTCGGCGATCTCGGTGGCCGCTTCGATGCTGGTCAGGCCGCCGCCGACGACCAGTACGTTCGCGCCGGGCGCCAACTCGCCCAGCCGCGCGCGCAGCCGCAGCGCGGCCTGCTTCCCGGCGAGGTGGTGGGCGTACTCGGTGACACCGGGGACGCCGTGGTCGGCGACGGTGCTGCCGAGGGCGTAGACGAGGGTGTCGTAGGCGAGGGTGTCATGGCCGCGCGCCTCGTGGGTGAGGGCGTCGTGGGGCAGCGTGCTGTGGGGGGCGAGGGTCCCCCGGCCGCCCTCCCCTTCGAGGTGGACGGTCTTGCGGTCGGCGTCGACGGAGGTGACGAACGCCGTGCGGACCCGTACCCCCGTGCCCGCGAAGAGCTCTCGCAGCGGGCGGCTCGGCAGGTCCTGTCCGCTCGCCAGCTGGTGCATCCGCACCCGCTCGACGAAGTCCGGGTCACCGTTGACCAGGGTGATCTCGACGTCGTCACGGTGGAGTCGCTTGGCGAGACGACCGGCGGTGACGACTCCGGCGTACCCGGCCCCGAGGACGACAATGCGGTGCTTCATGGCTGGCTCCTGTCCGGCCCGGCCGGCCTGTCGGCCCGGCCCCTCTGGCTGCGTGCACCTCCTGAACCGGACAGCCCGACGATCCCTGACAGATGACAGCTGTGACCTGCGTCACCACACCTTCACGACCGGCACATGGGCGCCCTCGGCCACCCACTGACGCGTGATGCGCTCCAGCTTCTCGGGGTTGACCTGGATGTGGAGTGCCTCGATACGGCCCGTGGCGGTGTCGAGGCACAGGACACCGGCGATCTTCCCGCCGACCTCGATGAGCACGGCAGGACCGCCGTTGACGACGGCGGAATGGAGGGCGACGGCGCCACCGACCTGCGCCCGCTTGGCCTCGGTCGGCCGGAAGAGCCCCCGCAGATACCGCGCGACGCCGAGCGCCCCGACGACCGGGCTGCGGCGGGCGCTGACCCGGCCGCCACCGTCGGCGACGCTGACCGCGTCATCGACGAGCAGCCGGATCAGCGGCTCGGTGTCACCGCTGAGGGCCGCCTCCAGGAACTCCTCGACGATCTTCCGCGCGGCGGCCGCGTCGACCTTGACCCGGGACCGGTCGGCGCTGACGTGCTGCTTGGCCCGCCGGTAGATCTGCTGGCAGTTGGCCTCGGTGAGATCGAGGATCTCCGCGATCTCCCGGTGCGAGTACGCGAAGGCCTCCCGCAGGACGTACACGACGCGCTCGTTGGGCGACAGCCGCTCCATGAGGGTCAGCACCGCGAGGGAGACCGACTCGCGCTGCTCGGCGGTGTCGGCCGGGCCGAGCATCCGGTCACCGGCCAGGACCGGTTCCGGAAGCCACTCCCCCACATAGGTCTCGCGCCTGGCCCGGGCCGAAGTGAGCTGGTTGAGGCAGAGGTTGGTGAGCACCTTGGTCAGCCACGCCTCGGGCACCTCGATCCGCGCCCGGTCGGCCGCGTGCCAGCGCAGGAACGTGTCCTGCACCGCGTCCTCGGCGTCACCGGCCGACCCGAGAAGCCGATAGGCGATGGCCTCCAACCGGCCCCGGAACCCCTCGAACTGAGCAGCCTCGTGCGTACTGAGCGGCGTGGACGACATCCGCCCATGATCGCCCAACCACACGGACGGGCGCCAGGAACTTGAGCCGGGCGGATACGCCACCGCGGGGCTTCTGGCGTGGCGCCTGTCCACGAGATGACGGGACACCGCCGACCGGCGACCAGGCGACGATCACCCCGCCGGGCCTGGCCGGAGCGTCGCAGTGCGCACACCGCGCCCATCAACGCGCGCGGGGCGTGGACCATGCTCCGGACATGAAAAAACCCCAGGTCACGGCGAGTGAGTCCTGGGGTTGATCCGAGCCGCCTTCGGGATTCGAACCCGAGACCTACGCATTACGAGTGCGTTGCTCTGGCCAACTGAGCTAAGGCGGCGCGCCGTGCGCACCATGGTGCGATCAGCAACGCGGCCAAGTCTACACAGTTCCACGGGGTGCTCCTGACCACCCCTGTTCGAGGGACTCGCGCAGCTCAGGTGCACTTCTTGTCGGCGGGCGGGGGCGTGCCCTCCAGGAGGTAGGTGTTGATCGCGGTGTCGACGCAGTCGCTGCCGCGGCCGTACGCCGTGTGGCCGTCGCCCTCGTAGGTGAGGAGCCTGCCGGAGGACAGCTGGGAGGCGAGGGACCGCGCCCACTTGTAGGGGGTGGCCGGGTCGCGGGTGGTGCCGACCACCACGATCGGCGCCGCGCCCTTCGCCTCCATGCGGTGCGGGGTGCCGGTGGCCTTGACCGGCCAGTACGCGCAGTTCAGGATCGCCCAGGCGAAGCCCTCGCCGAAGACCGGGGACGCCTTCTCGAAGGACGGGAGCGCGGCGGCCACCGCGTCGGGGCCGGAGAAGGCGGGGGGCAGGTCGAGACAGTTCACGGCCGCGTTGGCGTACATGAGGTTCGCGTACTTCCCCTCCGTGTCCCGCTCGTAGTACGAGTCCGCCAGGGCCAGCAGGCCGCCGCCGTCGCCGTTCATCGCGCGCGTGAGGCTGGAGCGCAGCTCGGGCCAGGTCGTCTCGTCGTACATCGCGGCGATCACGCCGGTCGTGGCGAGCGACTCGCCGAGCTTGCGGGACTCGCCGGTCTCGACCGGTTTGGCGTCGAGCTCCGCGAAGAACTTCTTCAGGCGCGCCGACGCGTCCGCCACCGAGGCCGTGCCCACCGGGCAGTCCTTGCGCGGGACGCAGTCCGCGGCGAACGACTGGAACGCCGTCTCGAAGCCCGCCGTCTGGTCGCGGTTCATCTCCAGCGCCGGCAGGGACGGGTCGATCGCCCCGTCGAGGACCAGGCGGCCGGTGCGGTCCGGGAACAGCTCGGCGTAGGTCGCGCCCAGGAACGTGCCGTAGGAGGCGCCCACGTAGTGCAGCTTCTCGTCGCCCAGGAGCTGCCGCAGGATGTCCATGTCGCGGGCCGCCTCGACGGTGGAGACATGCGGCAGGATCTTGCCCGAGCGCTTCTCGCAGCCCTGCGCGAAGTTCTTGAACGAGGTCGCCAGCGCGGTCTTCTCGGCGGCGTCGTCCGGGGTCTGGTCGACCTGGGTGTACGCGTCCATCTCGCGGCTGGTCAGGCATTCGACGGGTTCGCTGCGGGCCACGCCGCGCGGGTCGACGGCCACCATGTCGTACCGCGCCCGGACCGGGGCGGGGTAGCCGACGCCCGCGTACTGCTGGAGGTAGCCCACGGCCGTGCCGCCGGGGCCGCCCGGGTTGACCAGGAGCGAGCCGATCCGCTTGCCCGGGCCCGTGGCCTTCTTGCGGGCGACCGCGAGTTTGACGGCGGTGCCCGTCGGCTGGGCGTAGTCGAGCGGCGCCTTCATGGTGGAGCACTCGAAGCCCGGTACGCCGCACGCCCGCCACTGGAGCTTCTGCTGGTAGTACGCGCGCAGCCCGGCCGACGTCTGGGCGCCCGCCGCCGAGGTGGTGGAGGCCGTCGCGGTGGTGGACGAGCCGCCCGACGAGCATCCGGAGACGAGGAGCCCCGCGGTCGCGACGGCGAGGGCGGAGGAACGGAGCAGACGCCTGGAGTCCATCCCCGGAGCGTAACCGGGGAGTGACGGCATGTGCCCTGTCGGCGGCCGCACGACGGCTCGTACGAGTGAGCCGGTCAACCGGCGCGACCGCGTGTCGGGCCGGCGCGCGGCGCCCTTCCCGCGCGGCGCCGACGGCAGCGCGCGCCCGGGGGCCTCATCCCGCGCGCAGCGCCAGCGTCATCGCCTCCACCGCGAGCAGCGGTGCCACGTTGCGGTCCAGTGCCTCGCGGCAGGCGAGGACCGCCTCTATCCGGCGCAGGGTGCCCTCGGGCGTGGAGCCGCGCGCGACGCGGTCCACCCCGTCGCGCACCTCCTCGTTCGCCAGCGCGATGCGGGAGCCGAGCTGGAGCGCCAGGACGTCGCGGTAGAAGCCGGTGAGCTCGGTGAGCGCGAGGTCCAGGCTGTCCCGCTGCGTACGCGTCTTGCGGCGCTTCTGGCGGTCCTCCAGCTCCTTCATCGCCCCGGCGGTGCCCCGCGGCATACGGCCTCCGGCCTGGCCGCCGAGCGCCGCCTTGAGGTCGTCGGTCTCCTTGACGTCCACCTCCTCCGCGAGCTGCTTGGCGTCCTCGGCGGCGGTGTCGACCAGTTCCTGGGCGGCCTTGAGGCAGCCGCCCACGTCCTCGACCCTCAGCGGCACCTTCAGCACGGCGGCCCGGCGGGCCCGCGCGCGCTCGTCGGTGGCCAGACGGCGGGCCCGGCCGATGTGGCCCTGGGTGGCGCGGGCGGCGGCGAGGGCGGTCTCCGGCGGGATGCCGTCCCGGCGGATCAGCACCTCGGCGACGGCCTCCACCGGCGGCGTCCGCAGCGTCAGATGGCGGCAGCGGGAGCGGATCGTGGGCAGCACGTCCTCCAGCGAGGGAGCGCAGAGCATCCACACCGTGCGCGGAGCGGGCTCCTCCACGGCCTTCAGGAGCACGTTGCCCGCGCCCTCGGTCAGCCGGTCGGCGTCCTCCATGACGATGACCTGCCAGCGGCCGACGGCGGGCGAGAGCTGGGCGCGCCGGACGAGGTCGCGGGTCTCCTTGACGCCGATGGAGAGCAGGTCGGTGCGGATGATCTGCACGTCCGCGTGCGTGCCGATCAGCGCGGTGTGGCAGCCGTCGCAGAACCCGCAGCCGGGCTGTCCGCCCAGCGCCCGGTCGGGGCTGACGCACTGGAGCGCGGCGGCGAACGCCCGCGCGGCCGTGGAGCGGCCCGATCCCGGTGGGCCGGTGAACAGCCACGCGTGCGTCATCTTCGACGCGTCCGGGACGGGCTCACCGGCCGAGACCGCCGTCACCAGCGCGTCGGCGTCGCGCGCTGCGGCGGCCAGCTGCTCCTGCACCCGGTCCTGGCCGACCAGGTCGTCCCACACCGTCATGGGTCACCGCCTCCGCGCTCTGTTCCGCCCCGTACGTCCCCGCTACGACCCCATTGTGAGGGAGGGGTCGGACAATCCCGTCCGGGGCGGCCTTCCCGCAGGTCAGCGGCGGCGGCCCCGGCGGTCGTCATCGTCGTCGGGGTGCGGCCCGAGCAGCTCGTCGGCGAGCGTGGGCAGGTCGTCCAGCGGGGTCTCCTCGGCCCAGTCAGAACGCCGCTTGGGCCGCCTGCCCCCCTTCGACTGCGTCCCGGCCCCGGGCCCGGGCGCGGCTCCGGCCTGCGCCGACGCCCCGGGCTCCGTGCCGAGCCGCTCGGGGTCGACCTGCGGCAGCTCCCGCGTCCGCTCGTTCGGCCGCTCGGCCCGCTCCCGCTCGTCGCGGAAGATCCCCGGCGGGAACCGGTCGCCGTCCGCGGCCCCGGCCCCTTCCCGTACGGGCGGCAGCACGGCCGTCTCGTCCGCGTCCCGTACGGGCGGCAGCACCGTCGTCTCGTCGGCATCGGCCGGGACCTGCGGCAGGACCGTGGTCTCGGCGGCGTCCGGTGCGGGGGTGCCCGCGCCCGGGACGCGGACTTCCTGGGTGACCTCGTTGGGGCTCACCCCGGGGTCCGTCCCACGGGCCGCCGCCGGGTCCACGACGGGCGTCGGGACCGTCACCTCGGTGGCCGACTCGGCCGCGGGCCTGCGCTTCGCGCGCGTGGCCGCGGTGTCGTCCCCGCTCTTCGCCGTACCCGCGCCCGCGCCCGCACCCGCACGCGTGCCCGCGGGATTCGAAGCCGTGGCGGACGTGGCCGAAGTGGCAGACGTGGCGGCCGAAGCCGTCGCCGCCGCGGCGGTCGCCGCGGTCGCGGCCTCCGCGAGCCGTCGGGCCTCCTCCGCCCGCCGCAGCGCCTCCTCGGCCTTGCGCTGCTTCTCCAGGCGGCGCTCCTCGGCCTCGGCGCGCAGCCGGGCCTCCTCCTCGGCCTGCCTGCGCAGCCGTTCCTGCTCGGCCGCGGCGGCCTTGGCCTCCGCCTCGCGCCGGACGCGCTCCTCCTCGGCGAGCCGCCTGGCCTCCTCGGCCCGCAGCCGCGCCTCCTCGGCCTGGCGCTCCTCCTCGCGGCGGCGCGCCTCCTCCAGCTCGCGCCGCTTGCGCTCCTCCTCCTCGGCGCGCAGCTTGGCGAGCTGCGCCTGGCGCTCGCGCTCCAGGCGCTCCTCCTCGGCCTTGCGCGCGGCCTCTTCCTCGGCCTTGCGCCTGGCCTCCTCCTCGGCCGCCCGGCGCGCCTCCTCCTGGGCCTTCACCTCGGCCTCGGAGAGCGGCAGCATCTGGTCGAGCCGGTGGCGTACGACGGTGGTGACCGCCTCGGGCTCCTGGGCCGCGTCCACCACCAGGTAGCGGGACGGGTCGGCCGCCGCGAGGGTGAGGAACCCGGCACGTACGCGCGCGTGGAACTCGGGCGGCTCCGACTCCAGCCGGTCGGGCGCCTCGGTGAACCGCTCGCGCGCGGTCTCCGGCGCCACGTCGAGGAGCACGGTCAGGTGGGGTACGAGACCGCCGGTGGCCCAGCGGTTGATCCGGGCGACCTCGGTCGGCGACAGGTCGCGCCCGGCGCCCTGGTAGGCGACCGAGGAGTCGATGTAGCGGTCCGAGATGACGATCGCGCCGCGCTCCAGGGCGGGGCGGACCAGCGAGTCGACGTGCTCGGCGCGGTCCGCCGCGTACAGCAGGGCCTCCGCGCGGTTGGACAGGCCGGCGCTGGAGACGTCGAGCAGGATCGAGCGCAGCCGCTTGCCGACCGGGGTGGCGCCCGGCTCGCGGGTCACCACGACCTCGTGGCCCTTGGCCCTTATCCACTCGGCCAGCGCCTGCGCCTGGGTGGACTTGCCGGCGCCGTCACCGCCTTCGAGGGCGATGAAGAAACCGGTGGCGGCCGGTGCCTGCACCGGGTCGGCGCCGCGTACCGCGTCCCGCAGGTCGTGCCGCAGCGGCACGCCCTGCCGGTCGTCGGTCTTGGCCAGGACGACCGCGGCGACCGGCAGCAGCAGCGCGCCGGTCAGCATCAGCGTGAATCCGGCGCCGCCGTGCGCGAAGACGAACCCGTCGCCCGCGAGGCGGTGCGGGCCGATGGCGGCGGCGACCAGCGGGGCGAGGATGGCGCCGAGCCCGATCGCGACCCGGACGACCGCCTGGAGGTGGTCGGTGGTGCGGGGCCGGCGGTACTCCTCGGTCTCCTGGTCGACCAGCGTGTGGCCGCTGTGGGCGGCGACACCGGCCGCGACACCGGCGGCCAGCGCGATGAACAGCACGGTCGCGGTGTCCGGCACCAGGCCCATCGCGAGCAGCGCGACACCGGTGACGGCGATCGCGAGGGCCAGCAGCCGCCGCCGCGACAGCACGGGCAGCACCTTGGGCGCGACGCGGACACCGACGCCCGTGCCGCCGACCAGCGCGAGGACCAGCAGGGCGTACGAGGCCGGGCCGCCGTCGAGGTCGGCGGCGTGCAGTACGGCGACGGCCGCCGCCGCGGCGATCGCGCCCGCGACCGCGCCGCAGGCCAGGACGAGCAGCGGCACCGCGCCCGTGCGCCCCTTGTCGGGGCCGGCGCCGGTCGAGGGCCTGCGCAGCCCCTCCAGCGGCGAGCGGGCGCGCGGAGTCGGAGAGTCCGGGAGGGTGAGCATCGCCAGGACGGAGACGGACGCGGCGAAGAGGCCGGCCGCAAGATAGGAGCCGAGGGCCGCCTGGTGGAGCGAGAACCAGTCGACGCCCTTGCCGAAGGCCTTGCTGACCAGCGCGGCCACCAGCAGTGCGGCCGCGGCCACGGGCATGGACGCGAACGTCGTGCGCAGCGACAGGCGCCGCAGGGCGTCCAGATGGTCCGGCAGCGGGCGCACGGCGGCGCCCTCCAGCGGCGGCGCGGGCAGCAGCGCGGGCGCCGCGCTCTCCTTGCAGACCGTCCAGAACCGCTCGGCGACCCCGGCCACGAAGGCGGTGCCGAGCAGGAAGGAGAGCGCGTGGTCGGGGGTCCAGTCGATCCACAGCGGCGCGACGATCAGCAGCGCGGCCCGAACGCCGTCCGCGCCGATCATCGTCCAGCGCCGGTCCAGGGGGCCGCTGGGCGCGGTCAGCGCGGAGACGGGCCCGAGCAGCACCGCCCCGAAGAGGAACGTCGCGAAGGCGCGGGCGCCGAGCACCGCGGCCACGGCGAAGGCCGCGCCCCGGTAGCCCCCGCCGAGGGCGTCCTCCATGACCGCGGCCTGAAGTGCCAGCAGCAGGAGGACGAGGACGGACAGAGCGTCACCGGTCGCGCCCACGAACTGGGCGCTCCACAACCGCCGCAACGGCGGGATGCGCAACAGGGAACGTACGGCCCGCTCGCGTGAGTCGGCGGCAAGGGCGTCGGAGACGGGGCTCACGACCGTGGGGGTCGTCCCTGCGCCTTCGGAGCTCTGGGGATGCTCGGCTCGCGTCATCCGCCCAGCCTATCCGGAGCGCCCAGGTCCCCGAGGGGCCGCCCGAACATACGGGCGGGTTCCTCTCATGGGCGCGCGGCCGGGAGCGATGCCCCCGGCCGCGCACTCCGCGTCGTTCCGCGTCCGTTCCGCGTCTGTCCGGCGCCCGGGGCGCCGTCGCGGTGCCTACTCGGCCGCGGCCGTCTTCTTCGCGGCCGTCTTCTTGGCCGGGGCCTTCTTCGCCGTGGCCGCCGTCTTCTTGGCGGCCGTCTTCTTCGCCGCGGTCTTCTTGGCGGGCGCCTTCTTGGCCGCGGCCTTCTTCGCCGTCTTCTTGGCGGGCGCCTTGGCACGCTTCTCGGCGAGCAGCTCGTACCCGCGCTCCGGCGTGATGTCCTCCACGCTGTCCCCGGTCCGCAGGGTCGCGTTGGTCTCGCCGTCCGTGACGTACGGACCGAAGCGGCCGTCCTTCACGACGACCGGCTTCTCGCTGACCGGGTCGGTGCCGAGCTCCTTGAGCGGCGGCTTGGCGGCCGCGCGTCCCCGCGCCTTGGGCTGCGCGTAGATCGCCAGCGCCTCTTCCAGAGTGATGGAGAAGAGCTGGTCCTCCGTCTCCAGCGAACGCGAGTCGGTGCCCTTCTTCAGATACGGGCCGTACCGCCCGTTCTGCGCGGTGATCTCGACGCCCTCGGCGTCGGTGCCCACCACCCGCGGCAGCGACATCAGCTTCAGCGCGTCCTGGAGCGTGACCGTGTCCAGGGCCATCGACTTGAAGAGCGAGGCCGTCCGCGGCTTGACCGCGTTCTTGCCCGTCTTCGGCGTGCCCTCGGGAAGGATCTCGGTGACATACGGCCCGTACCGGCCGTCCTTCGCCACGATCTGGTTGCCGCTCACCGGGTCGGTGCCCAGCTCGAAGTCGCCGCTCGGCTTGGCGAGCAGCTCCTCCGCCAGCTCCACGGTCAGCTCGTCGGGTGCCAGGTCCTCCGGCACGTCGGCGCGCTGGTGGCCCTCGGCGTCCTTCTCCCCGCGCTCGATGTACGGCCCGTAGCGGCCGACCCGCAGCACGATCCCGCTGCCCACGGGGAAGGAGGAGATCTCGCGCGCGTCGATCGCGCCGAGGTCCGTGACCAGCTCCTTCAGACCGCCGAGGTGGTCGCCGTCGCCGTTTCCGGCGTCGGAGGCGGTGCCCGCGCCGGCCTCGCCCTCACCGAAGTAGAAGCGCTTGAGCCACGGCACCGACTTGGCCTCGCCGCGCGCGATGCGGTCGAGGTCGTCCTCCATGCGCGCGGTGAAGTCGTAGTCGACGAGCCGGCCGAAGTGCTTCTCCAGCAGGTTGACCACGGCGAAGCTCAGGAAGGACGGGACGAGCGCCGTGCCCTTCTTGAAGACGTAGCCGCGGTCGAGGATCGTGCCGATGATCGACGCGTACGTCGACGGACGGCCGATCTCGCGCTCTTCCAGCTCCTTGACCAGCGAGGCCTCGGTGTAGCGGGCCGGCGGCTTGGTCGCGTGGCCGTCCGCGGTGATCTCCTCGGCCGACAGCGCGTCACCCTCGGAGACCTGCGGCAGACGCCGCTCGCGGTCGTCCAGCTCCGCGTTCGGGTCGTCGGCGCCCTCGACGTAGGCCTTCATGAAGCCGTGGAAGGTGATCGTCTTGCCGGACGCGGTGAACTCCGCGTCCCGCCCGTCGCTCGCCCGGCCCGCGATCCTCACGGTGACCGAGTTGCCGACCGCGTCCTTCATCTGGGACGCGACGGTCCGCTTCCAGATCAGCTCGTAGAGCCGGAACTGGTCACCGGTCAGGCCCGTCTCGGCCGGAGTGCGGAAACGGTCCCCCGAGGGGCGGATCGCCTCGTGCGCCTCCTGCGCGTTCTTGACCTTGCCGGCGTACGTACGCGGCTTCTCCGGGAGGTAGTCCGCGCCGTACAACTGCGTGACCTGCGCACGGGCCGCCGACACCGCGGTGTCGGAGAGCGTGGTGGAGTCCGTACGCATATACGTGATGAAGCCGTTCTCGTACAGCTTCTGGGCGACCTGCATGGTGGCCTTGGCGCCGAAGCCGAGCTTGCGGGAGGCCTCCTGCTGGAGCGTCGTCGTACGGAACGGGGCGTACGGCGAGCGGCGGTACGGCTTGGACTCCACCGAGCGCACGGCGAAGGACGAGTCGGCGAGGGCGGCGGCCAGGGCCCGGGCGTTCGCCTCGTCGAGGTGCAGGACGTCGCTCTTGAGTTGTCCGTCGGGACCGAAGTCGCGGCCCTGCGCCACACGGCGGCCGTCGACCGCCGCGAGGCGTGCCACCAGCGAGGACGGGTCGGAGGCGTCGCCCGCCCGGCCGGTGGAGAACGTCCCGGTCAGGTCCCAGTACTCAGCGGAACGAAAAGCGATGCGCTCGCGTTCCCGCTCCACCACGAGCCGGGTGGCCACCGACTGGACGCGGCCCGCCGAGAGCCTCGGCATGACCTTCTTCCACAGCACCGGCGAGACCTCGTAGCCGTAGAGGCGGTCGAGGATGCGGCGGGTCTCCTGGGCGTCGACCATGCGCTGGTTGAGCTCGCGCGGGTTGGCGACGGCGTCCCGGATGGCGTCCTTGGTGATCTCGTGGAAGACCATCCGGTGGACGGGGACCTTGGGCTTCAGGACTTCCTGGAGGTGCCACGCGATGGCCTCGCCCTCGCGGTCCTCATCGGTGGCGAGGAAGAGTTCGTCGGACTCGGCAAGGAGCTCCTTGAGCTTCTTGACCTGCGCCTTCTTGTCGGCGTTGACGACATAGATGGGCTGGAAGTCGTGTTCGACGTCCACGCCCAGGCGGCGTACCTCGCCGGTGTACTTGTCGGGCACCTCGGCGGCGCCGTTCGGCAGGTCGCGGATGTGCCCGACGCTCGCCTCGACGACATAACCGGGGCCCAGGTAGCCCTTGATCGTCTTCGCCTTGGCAGGAGACTCGACGATGACGAGTCGGCGGCCGCCCTTTGCGGTCTCGCTGGTCGGGGACAACTTCGCTCTTCTCTCCGGTCGGCACTCGGGTGGCACGTACGAGCTGTACGGTCGCTGCGGAGTGTGACGGTACAACCCGCCCCCGTGTCAAACAGCAAAAGCCCGCAGCGGCCACTCGAACGGTAACCCGACTTACGGCGAGTGTGCCGCCTGGACCGTCCCGATGCGTTCCGAAAAGCGTTTCGTCCCAGCACAGGGCCGGGAACGTGTGCGGTCGGCCCGGCGCGGCGCCTGGGGCCCCCGGGGCTCACAGGCGTGTGAAGGACCACACCCCGGCCGCCAGGAAAAGCGCGCCGGCGAGGGCGGCCAGCGCCGCCGAGGCCACCAGGCCAGCGCCGTCCGCCACCGGCGCCCGGTGGCGCACCCGGACCCCCGTCCACAGCAGCAGCGCGCCCCCGAACAGCACGAAGACCGTTCCCGCGAACACGGCCGGACCGGCCTCCGCCCCACCCATCCCGTTCATGGCGCGGATCCTGGCACCCCCGTGAGGAGTCCCGGCGAACTCCGGGTGAACGGCCGCACCCCAGTCGCCCGGCCTGCGACGGGCGGACGCGGTGGTGCGGAAGGGACGGCAGTGGCCGCAGTGGGCGGGTGGGGCAGGTGGGGCGGTGCGCTACGGCGGGGCTCGGTGGGGTTGGCCGAATTCATCCCCTTCTCGCCCCTGCCCGCACCCGGCGCCTCCCATCGGGCCGCCCCCGCCGCATGCGGGAGCGCCCCTACCTCAGCTGTCGTACGCGGCCCTTCGCCCCCGGACGGCCCGGCGGGCGGCCCGGGGCGCGCGCGTCACTCGCCGACCGGCTCCAGGAAGCCCTGGCCGACCAGCATCCGGATCGACTCCGGGGTGCGGTCGCGCAGCTGGACCGGGTCCTCCCCGATCAGCTGGGCGATGGCGTCCAGGATGCGGCCCGCGTCCAACTGGCCGTCGCAGACGCCCGCGAAGCCCGCGCCGACGGTGTCCACCGTGGTGGCTCGGCGCATGCCCCGGTTCTGCCGGAGCACCACGTGCTCGGGGTCCTCGGCGCCCGGCAGCCCGACCTGCTCCTGCACCACCTCGTCGGCGAGGCGGAAACGGTCGGCGAGCAGCGCCGCGTCGTCGTGGGTGCGCAGGTACTCCTGCCGGTCGAAGTGGGCCCGGATGGTCTCGCCGAGCGGCTGCTCGACGGGGTGCGGCCACTCCTCGACGGTGATGGACGGCTCCTGCGAGCCGGACTTGTGCAGCGTGATCCAGCCGAAGCCGATCGCCCTGGTCCCGCTCGCCTCGAACTCGTCGAGCCACGCCCCGTACCGCTCGGCGTAGGCCTCGGGGCCGGCGCGGTGGTCCCCGGCGTCGCGCAGCCACAGCTCCGCGTACTGCGTGACGTCCTGGACCTCGCGCTGCACGATCCAGGCGTCGCAGCCGCGCGGCACCCACGACCGCAGCCGCTCCTGCCACTCCTCGCCGTCCACGTGCTGCCAGTTGGCGAGGAACTGCGCGTAACCCCCCTCGTTCAGCCGGGCGCCCGCCTGCTGGACGAGCGTGCGGCACAGGTCGTCGCCGCCCATGCCGCCGTCCCGGTACGTCAGCCGGGCGCCCGGCGAGATGACGAACGGCGGGTTGGACACGATCAGGTCGAACGTCTCGTCGCCCACCGGGTCGTAGAGCGAGCCCTCCCGCAGGTCGGCCGCGGGAGCGCCGGACAGGGCGAGGGTGAGCCGGGTGAAGGCCAGCGCGCGCGGATTGAGGTCGGTGGCGGTGACACGGGTCGCGTGCTGTGCGGCGTGCAGCGCCTGGATGCCGGAGCCGGTGCCGAGGTCGAGGGCGGAGGAGACCGGTGTGCGGACGGTGAGCCCGGCGAGCGTGGTGGACGCGCCGCCGACCCCGAGGACCATCGCGGCGTCCCCCCGGCCGCTCGCGCCGCCCGCGCCGCCGACGGCGCAGCCGAGGTCGGAGACGATGAACCAGTCCTGTCCCTCCGGGCCGCCGTACGGACGCACGTCAACGGCGGCACGCACTTCGTCACCCGTCCGGGTGAGCCAGCCGTCCTCCAGCGCCTCGTCACCCGGCAGGGCCGCTCCGACGCGCTCGTACGCCACGGGCTGCTGGAGCAGGAACAGCCGTACGAGCGTGTCGAGCGGCGTGTCGCCGCGCGTCGCGCGCAGGGCGGGCACCGTCTCGCTGCGGGCCAGCGCGGCGTAGGCGGGGGCGCCGAGCAGGTCGAGCAGGCCGTCGGCGGTGAAGTCGGCGGCGAGCAGGGCCTCGCGGAGCCGGGCCGCGCGGTCGGGCACGGGCAGGCCGGCGGGCGGGTTGGCGGGAACGCTGGTCGTACTCACCCCGCCATTGTGGCGGCTCCCACTGACAAACACCCACGGCCCGGCACCCACACGGGGTCCGGGCCGTACGAAGGGCGTCTGCGGCGTGCTGGAGCGCCGCCCGCGCGAGTGCTACTCGGCGCTCGCCGAGGACGACGGCTTGGCCGAGTCGGACGGCTTGGCCGACTCCGACGGCGTGGCGGACCCCGAGGGCTTCGCCGACTCCGAGGGCTTCGCCGACTGCGATGCCGAGCCCGAGGGGGCCGCCTGCTTGGAGGCGTCACCGCCGGCGGCGGGCGTGGCGGAGGAGGGCGCGGAGGCGGTCTGCTTCTGGCAGCCGGGCTGCTTCTGCATCGCCGTGCCGAGCTCGCCGGACTCCAGCTTCTTGAGGGCGTCGTCGCTGCTCTTGCTGATGGTGTTCAGCTGGTCGGCCACGCCCTTGAGCCCGTCGGCGAACTTCGCCTGATCCCCGGTGTCGAGCGCGTCGACCTTCTTCTTGAGATCGGCGTAGGAGGCGGAGGACGCCGTCAGCTCCTTGGCGGCCTCCTTCTGGGTCTTGTCGCCGTCCGTGACGGGCGGGACACCGGCCTTGTCGAGGCTGTCGGCCAGCGACTTGTACGCGTCGGAGATCTGCTGGAAGGCAGCCGAGTCCGTCTTCTGGACGTCGGCCGGCTTGCTCTCGTCGGCCGTCTGCTTCTCGATGGAGGCGTTGGCGTCAGTGATCTTCTTGATCTGCGGCTGGGCCTGGTCGCAGAAGGTCTTGGCCCAGTCGTTCACCTTCTTGTCCGAGTCGTCGCTGCTGCAACCCGACAGTGCGAGCACCAGTACCGCGCCGCCGGACAGTGCGGCCGCAAGCTTCTTGTTCACCGGATCGGTCCCTTCCAAGGCTCTCGGCCCCGGAACATACACGCCAAGTGGGCGACAACCGCGTGTCGTACGTCTGATCTGCTCGCTTTTGCAGCCATTTGCACCAAGGGAGACAAGGCTCACGACGCAAAAGCGACGGGCGGACGGTGCGTCAATCCGCACCGCCCGCCCGCCCTTGCCGTGCTCCCGCTAGGAAACGACCGCCGGGTCAGGTGACTTGGCGGTCATCTCGTGATTTCCCTCGTCCCCCACCGCCACTCCGCGGCGCTTGGAGACGTACACCGCACCGACGATGACGGCGGTGGCGAGCACCGCCACGACGGTGCGCACGGCCGGGCTGGCATCCGCTCCGTAGCTGAACTTGACGATCGCGGGCGCGATGAGCAGCGCCACCAGGTTCATCACCTTCAGCAGGGGGTTGATGGCCGGGCCCGCGGTGTCCTTGAACGGGTCGCCCACGGTGTCGCCGATGACGGTGGCGGCGTGGGCCTCACTGCCCTTGCCTCCGTAGTTGCCGTCCTCGACCAGCTTCTTGGCGTTGTCCCACGCGCCACCGGAGTTGGCGAGGAAGACGGCCATCAGCGTGCCGGTGCCGATCGCGCCAGCGAGGTAGGAGCCGAGCGCGCCGACGCCGAACGTGAAGCCGACCGCGATGGGCGCGAGCACCGCGAGCAGGCCGGGGGTGGCCAGCTCCCGGAGCGCGTCCTTCGTACAGATGTCGACGACCCGTCCGTACTCCGGCGTCTCGCTGTAGTCCATGATCCCCGGGTGCTCGCGGAACTGCCGGCGCACCTCGAAGACCACCGCGCCCGCCGACCGGGACACCGCGTTGATCGCGAGACCCGAGAACAGGAAGACGACGGCCGCGCCCAGCATCAGGCCCACCAGGTTGTTGGGCTGGGAGATGTCCATGCTCAGCGTCATCTCGCTGGACTTGGCGCCCACGTCGTTCACCGCGGTGGCGATGGCGTCGCGGTACGAGCCGTAGAGCGCCGCCGCCGCGAGGACCGCCGTGGCGATGGCGATGCCCTTGGTGATGGCCTTGGTGGTGTTGCCGACGGCGTCCAGGTCGGTGAGGACCTGCGCGCCGGCGCCCTCGACGTCACCGGACATCTCGGCGATGCCCTGCGCGTTGTCGGAGACCGGGCCGAAGGTGTCCATGGCGACGATCACGCCGACCGTGGTGAGCAGCCCGGTACCGGCCAGCGCCACCGCGAACAGGGCGAGCATGATCGAGGTGCCGCCCAGGAGGAAGGCTCCGTAGACGCTCAGACCGATCAGGAGGGCCGTGTAGACGGCGGACTCCAGGCCGATGGAGATACCGGCCAGGACGACCGTCGCGGGGCCCGTGAGCGACGACTTGCCGATGTCGCGGACAGGGCGCCGGGTGGTCTCGGTGAAGTACCCGGTCAGCTGCTGGATGACGGCCGCGAGCACGATGCCGATCGCCACCGCGACCAGCGCCAGGACCCGCGGGTCGCCGTCGTGCGCCTTGATGGCGGCGTCGGTGACCCCGTCCAACTCGGCGTACGTGGACGGCAGGTAGATGTAGACCGCCGCCGCCACCAGGGTGAGGGAGATCGCCGCGGAGATGAAGAAGCCG
Organism: Streptomyces sp. NPDC043908; assembly: GCF_056435525.1. Lineage (NCBI taxonomy): Bacteria > Bacillati > Actinomycetota > Actinomycetes > Kitasatosporales > Streptomycetaceae > Streptomyces > Streptomyces sp. NPDC043908. The sequence goes on from NZ_JBWKEI010000016.1 coordinate 118,533, forward strand.
CGGTTGATGGCGGACATCCCGCTGCGGTCGGCGCGCCGCGGGGCGACCGCGAAGATGCCGATCATCGCGGTGACCACGCCGATCGCCGGGACGATCAACGGGAAGGCGAGCCCGGAGTCGCCGAAGGCCGCCTTGCCGAGGATCAGCGCGGCGACCAGGGTCACGGCGTACGACTCGAAGAGGTCCGCGGCCATGCCGGCGCAGTCGCCGACGTTGTCGCCCACGTTGTCGGCGATGGTGGCGGCGTTCCTCGGGTCATCCTCCGGAATGCCTTGCTCCACCTTGCCGACGAGGTCGGCACCGACGTCCGCCGCCTTGGTGAAGATGCCGCCACCGACACGCATGAACATGGCGATCAGCGCGGCACCGAGGCCGAAGCCCTCCAGCACCTTGGGGGCGTCCGCGGCGTAGACCAGGACGACGCAGGAGGCACCCAGCAGGCCGAGGCCCACCGTGAACATGCCGACCACGCCGCCCGTGCGGAAAGCGATCTTCATGGCTTTGTGCGAGACGGCCGTGAGATCTTTTTCGGGTTCGCCTTCCGCGGGGGTCGCCTCACGGGCGGCGGCCGCCACGCGCACATTCGCGCGTACGGCCAGTCGCATACCGACGTATCCGGTCGTCGCCGAGAAGAGCGCGCCGATCAGGAAGAAGGCGGACCGGCCCGCCCGCTGCGACCAGTTGTCGGCCGGCAGCAGGAAGAGCAGGAAGAACACCACGACGGCGAAGACGCCGAGGGTGCGCAGCTGCCGGGCCAGATAGGCATTCGCGCCTTCCTGGACGGCCGCCGCGATCTTCTTCATCGACTCGCTGCCCTCACCGGCCGCCAGCACCTGGCGGACCAGCAGTTGGGCCACGACCAGGGCCGCGAGGGCCACGGCCGCGATAACGATCACGATCAACCGGTTGTCGTCGGTCAGAACCGCGGCCGCGAGTGAAGTGGGGTGATCGAGTTCTTGTGGGTTGAAGAGCCCCGCCATTCGTCCTCCTTGACGTTCAGAGCCCAAGATGTGGACGGATTGTAGGGAGCGGAACACGATCAAAACAGGGCGCGGCCAGCGCAATTGACCTTTCGTCGCTCATCAGCAAATGATCGCGCCACGAAAAGGGCCCCGAAAGCAGTAATGGGGCAAAAGCATTGACGGCTGATCAACGATCTAGAGAATAATCCCTAAAAACGAAAAAGGCCCTGCTCAGCAGGGCCTGTTCGGCAGGGGTGCGGGGACTGGTCAGGGCTCGGCGGTCGCCCCGGTGATCGGCCAGGTCATGCGGATGACACCGCCGTACTCGTCCGAAGTGACCTCCACGTCGTCGACGAGGCCGCTGATGACCGCGAGGCCCATCCCGTCCTCCCCGCCGTCGTCGGGCTCCGGCTCGGCGGCGGCCCCGCGCCCGTTCGGCGCGGCGCCCCCGGAACCCGGGCCGGGCACCTCGTCACCGACCTCGATGGAGAACGACTTCTCCTCCTCGGTCAGCGCGACGCGCACCGGCGCCGTCAACCCGTACGCGCGGTGCAGCCCCACGGCACGGCTGCACGCCTCGCCGACGGCGAGCCTGACCTCGTCGAGGACCGCCTCGTCCACCCCTGCTCGGCGCGCCACGGCGGCCGCCACCAGGCGGGCCGTCCGGACGTGTTCGGGCTGGGCGCTGAAGCGGAGTTCAACGGTGGCCATGCGATCCCCCTCGGACGTACGGGCGTGCTTCTCAGGGGCCCCGGGCCTGGAAGGGCCCGGGGCCCCTGTTCTTCCTCCGGAGCCGTCAGTCAGTGGCGTTGACGGCTTCGTCGACCGAGCCGTGGATCGGGAACACCTTGGTGAGCCCGGTGATCCGGAAGATCTTCAGAATGCGCTCCTGGTTGCAGACGAGCCGCAGGGAGCCCTCATGGGCACGGACACGCTTGAGTCCGCCCACGAGCACGCCGAGGCCGGTGGAGTCGAGGAAGTCCACGCCCTCCATGTCGACAACCAGGTGGTAGCTGCCGTCGTTCACCAACTCGACCAACTGCTCGCGCAGCTTGGGCGCGGTATACACATCAATCTCGCCACCGACCTCGACGACCGTACGGTCGCCACCAGGGCCGGACACATTGCGAGTCGACAGGGACAGGTCCACGGATCCTCCAGCACCTTGCTATCGAGCGGCCGCTCCCTGAGTCTCCCCGGCGGAGCCAGAGAACGGATCGCCAGCCGCGATGGCATTCAATCACTTACCAGCAGCCATGCACGACGCCTTGGGACCATTGTCCGTCAAGCCAGTGACACACTCGGTGCCGATGGCCAGGAATCTCCGCCCCAGAACACCCGCCCAGGGCACGGGTGAACGACCCGACCCCGGCATGGTCCTGCACCGGCTCGCCTCGGGGGCGGACCGGGCTGCGCGCATCACTCATACGGAGCACTTGCCCCCACGTGAGGGCCGCCATGCAGTCTGGCCGCACCGCATCCGCCCGGAAGTGATCAACGCCATTCGGCGGGCCGGCGTGGAGCACCCCTGGGCCCACCAGGCGGCCGCCGCCGAGCACGCCCTGGACGGCGAGTCCGTGGTGATCGCCACCGGCACCGCCTCCGGGAAGTCCCTGGCCTACCTCGCCCCGGTCCTCAGCACGCTCCTGGACGGCTCCGAGGCCCCGAACGGACGCGGCGCCACCGCCCTGTACCTGGCCCCCACCAAGGCCCTCGCGGCCGACCAGCGGCGCTCGGTGAAGGCCCTCGCCCAGCCCCTGGGCAACGCGATCCGGCCCGCCGTCTACGACGGCGACACGCCGGTCGAAGAACGCGAATGGGTGCGTCAGTACGCCAACTACGTCCTCACCAACCCGGACATGCTGCACCGGGGCATACTCCCCGCCCACCCCAGGTGGTCCTCCTTCCTGCGCGCGCTGCGCTACGTCGTCATCGACGAGTGCCACACCTACCGGGGCGTCTTCGGCTCCCACGTCGCCCAGGTCCTGCGGCGCCTGCGCCGGCTCTGCGCCCGCTACGGCGCCGACCCCGTCTTCCTCCTCGCCTCCGCCACCGCCGCGCAGCCGTCCGTGGCCGCCCGCCGGCTGACCGGCCTGCCCGTCGTCGAGGTCGCCGACGACGCCTCCCCGCGCGGCGAGGTGGTCTTCGCCCTGTGGGAGCCGCCGCTCACCGACCTCCTCGGCGAGAAGGGCGCGCCCGTGCGCCGCACCGCCACCGCCGAGACCGCCGACCTCCTCACCGACCTCGCCGTCCAGGGAGTGCGCACGGTCGCCTTCGTCCGCTCCCGGCGCGGCGCCGAGCTCGTCGCCGTCATCGCCCAGGAACGGCTGTACGAGGTGGACCGCACCCTCGCCCGCCGCGTCGCCGCCTACCGGGGCGGCTACCTGCCCGAGGAGCGGCGGGCCCTGGAGCAGGCCCTGCACTCCGGCGAGCTGCTCGGCCTCGCCGCCACCTCCGCCCTGGAGCTGGGCATCGACGTGGCGGGCCTGGACGCCGTGATCATCTCCGGCTACCCCGGCACCCGGGCCTCGCTGTGGCAGCAGGCGGGGCGCGCCGGGCGTTCGGGCGAGGGCGCGCTGGCGATCCTGGTCGCCCGGGACGACCCGCTGGACACCTACCTCGTCCACCACCCCGAGGCGCTGTTCCAGCAGCCCGTCGAGTCGACCGTGCTCGATCCGGACAACCCCTACGTCCTCGCCCCGCACCTGTGCGCGGCCGCCGCCGAGCTGCCGCTCACCGAGTCCGACCTGGAACTCTTCGGACCGGCGAGCCCCGGCCTGATGCCGCAGCTGGAGGCCGCGAAACTGCTCCGGCGCCGCGCGTCGGGCTGGCACTGGACCCGCCGCGAGCGGGCCGCCGACCTCGCCGACATCCGGGGCGAGGGGGGCCGCCCGGTCCAGATCGTCGAGGCGTCGACGGGGCGGCTGCTCGGCACGGTCGACGCGTCCGCCGCCCACACCGCCGTCCACGACGGCGCCGTCCACCTCCACCAGGGCCGTACGTACCTGGTGGAGCGGCTGGACCTGGACGACCCCGCCGGCCCGGTCGCCCTCGTCGAGGAGGCCAGTCCGCCCTATTCGACCGTCGCCCGTGACACCACCTCCATCTCCGTGCTCGAAACCGACACCGCCGTTCCCTGGGGAGCCGGCCGCCTCTGCTACGGCTCCGTCGAGGTCACCAACCAGGTCGTCTCCTTCCTGCGCCGCAAACTCATCACCGGCGAGGTGCTCGGCGAGACCAAGCTGGACCTGCCGCCCCGCACCCTGCGCACCCGGGCCGTGTGGTGGACGGTCACCGAGGACCAGCTCGACTCCGCCCGGATCAACCCGGAGATCCTCGGGGGCGCCCTGCACGCCGCCGAGCACGCCTCGATCGGCATGCTGCCGCTCTTCGCCACCTGCGACCGCTGGGACATCGGCGGCGTCTCGGTCCCCCTGCACCCGGACACCCTGCTGCCGACGGTCTTCGTGTACGACGGCCAGCCGGGCGGCGCCGGGTTCGCGGAACGCGCCTTCCACACCGCGCGCGCGTGGCTGACGGCGACCCGCGAGGCCATCGCCTCCTGCGAGTGCGAGGCGGGCTGCCCGTCCTGCGTGCAGTCCCCCAAGTGCGGCAACGGCAACGAGCCGCTCCACAAGCGCGGCGCCGTCCGACTCCTCACGGAGCTGCTGCGGGGGGCGCCGGAGGGGCTGGAGATGCCAGAGGGACCGGAGGGGGCGGCGGGGGCGGCGGCGCCGGTATCGGCGGGGTCTGCGGCCCCCGGGGAACCGGGGCCTCCTGGCCCGCACCCCGAGGCAGGAAGCGATACGCGGGAGGCGCCGCCGGCCCCGCCCGGGACCTGACCGCCGGGGCGTACGGGTCAGGGGTGCGAGCCGTGGGCTCCTGACCCGCACCCCGAAGCAGGAAGCGGTACGCGGGAGGCGCCGCCGGCCCCGCCCGGGACCTGACCGCCGGGGCGTACGCGTCCCGGGGAGCCGGGACCTCCTGGCCCGCACCCCGAGGCAGGAAGCGGTACGCGGGAGGCGCCGCCGGCCCCGCCCGGGACCTGACCGCCGGGGCGTACGGGCCGAACTTCGCCCGTACGGTCACGTCGGCGATCTCCCCCGTCACCGTGCACCGCACCACCTCGCCGCCCTGCGCTCGGGCGACGCGGACCGCCCCGGCGCAGGCCTCGGCCGTCCCCCACAGCGCCCGGTCGGCCGCCGCCAGTGCGGCCAGGTCCGCCGCACCGCCCGCCCGGTGCCGGGCCGCCACGGCCTGCCCCAGGGCGAGCACGGCCGCGAACACCACGCAGAGCGCGGAGGCGGCCACCGCGACCCAGACGGACACCGAGCCCCGGTCCCCCGCACGGGCCGCACGAGCCGCACGGGAGCCCCCGGGAGCACCCCGCGCGCTCGGCCTCATCGCTCCTCCCCGATCAGGGGCTGCCCGACCGTGTCCTCCGCCAGCGCCACCGCGTCCCCGTTCAGCGTCAGGGCGAGCGCGTGGGGGCCCCGGGTCGGGGCTTCCACCCGTACCCGCCACAGGTCGCCGTCCCGCCGCAGCGCGACCTTCGCCCCGGGCGGGGCCGCCGAGCGGGCGGCGGCCAGCACCGCCGGCTCGGCCTCGGACCGCGCCGCCGCCCGAGCCCCGGCCCGGGCCGCGTCCAGGCACTGGATCTGCCCGGCGGCCGCCATCAGCCCCCACAGCAGCGCCAGGGCGAACGCGGCCAGCGCCGGGATCACCACCGCCGCCTCGGCCGTCACGAAGCCCCGGTCGGCCCGGAGCCCGTGCCCGTGCCCGACGGGCGGAGGGGCTTTCCCGAGCCGATGGCCGTCCGGCCCGGGAGCGCCGTCCTCAGAACTGCACATCGAGCGCCCTCCCCACCAACGACTGGAGCGCCGAGGAGACGGCCTCGCTCGTCACCACCTTGTAGAGCACCGCCGCGAAGCCGCACGCGGCGATGGTTCCCACCGCGTACTCGCTGGTCGTCATCCCGGAGTCCCCGCGCATCCGCCGCGCGACACACCGCATCCATGCCCTCATCCCAACCCCCATGCCGGTTCTGCTGGTCGTGTCTGTGGTCTCTTGCTTGATCTGTCTTGTGGTCTCTTGCCTGATCTGTTCTGTGACCTCTTGCTTGATCTGTCTTGATCGATCTCTCGGGGACGCGCTCCGCCCCCGTCCCCGCCCCCGCGCGTTCAGCGTTGGAGCAGTCCGCCCGCCAGCCCGATCACCACCGGCGCCACTCCGGCCGCCAGGAACGCGGGCAGGAAGCAGAGCCCCAGGGGCCCGGTGATCAGTACGCCCGCCCGCCGGACCCGGGCGGCCGTCGTCCTGGCCCGCTCGGCGCGGCAGCGCTCGGCCACCCGGCCGACCGGGCCGGCCGCCGGGGCCCCCGAGGAGGCGGCCCGCTCCAGGCACCGGGCCAGCCCGGCCGCGCCCGGTATCTCCCCCAACCTCCCCCACGCCTCGGCGGGCTCGCCCCCCAGTCGCAGCTCGGCGGCGATCTGCGCCAGCCGCCGCCCGACCGGGCCGTCCAGCGACTCGCCGACGGCCCCGGCCGCCTCGCGCGGGCCCGCCCCGGCCGACAGACAGGCGGCCAGCAGATCGGCCGCGAGCGGCAGCTCCGGGTCCACGGTTTTTTCGGCGTCGGAGCGCGCCCGCCGCGGTTCACGGCGGCGGACCCAGCGCCCGGCCCCGTACGCCGCCGCCAGCCCCACCCCGGCCCCCGGCACCCCGCCGATCAGTACGTAGGCGGCGGCCAGCACCCCCAAGGGGACGGCCCAAGCACCGGCCCGGCTCCGGGCAGGCGCCCCGAGCAGCGCGCCCCCGCCCAGCCACCGGACAGCCGATGACCGGAGGGTCGAGAGCCAAGTGGCCGAAGACCGGGTGGCCGACGGCTGCCCGGCCGACGACCGCCCGGCGGACGGCCACGTACCCGCCACGGCGAGGCCCGCGCCCCGCCGCCGTACCGCCCGCTCCCGGGCGCGCCGCGCCACCTCCAGCCCTGTCCACAGGACGAGGGCCGCGAGCGCCACCGTCACCCCCAGGCTGTGGAAAACCTCCGGGCGCACCCCCTCGCCCGCGTCCCCGGAGCCCAGGCCCAGTCCCGGCCCCGCCCCCAGGCCCGGCGCCGCCCCCGCACCACGCTTCAGCCCGAACTCCCCGTTCACCGCCGTTCCCCCGCCCGGGTGATCCGCGCCGTCCAGTACAGCCCGGCCGCCTCCAGCACCCCGGCCAGGGCCAGACAGCCGAAGCCTGCCGGGGTGTGGAGCAGAACCCGCAAGGGGTGCGCGCCCATCGCCGTGCCGAGCAGGAGGCCGAGGACGGGCAGCAGGGCCAGCAGCGCGGCCGTCGTGCGCGGCCCGGTCAGCTGGGCCCTCAGCTCCTCCCTCTGGTCCCGCTCGGCCCGCAGCGCCGCCTCCAGGCGCTCAAGGCCCGCCGCGAGGCCCGCGCCCCCGTCGACCGCCACCTGCCAGCACGCGGCCACTCCCGCGAGCCCCTCGGCGCCCGACTCTCGGGACGCCTCCCGCAGGGCTCCTGGCACGTCGCCGCCGAACCGTGCCGCCGCCAGCACCAGGGGTTCGGCGGCGCCGAGGGCCTCGGTGTCCCGGGTGGCCAGCGTCAGCGCCTGGCCGGGCTGGCGTCCGGCCCGCAGCTCCCCGGCGACCGCGCCGCACCAGGAGACGACCTCGTCGCCCCGGCGCCAGGTCGCCCGTTCGCGCTCCCGGGCCCGCAGCCGCCGCCCCACCAGCGGCACCGCCACCGCCCCCGCCGCCAGCGGCAGCGCCGAGTCCGCGAGGACCGCCACGACCACCGCCGCCGGCACGCACAGCCACTCCGGACGCGCCCTGGCCCGCAACCGCTCCCAGAGCCGCCCCCACGGCGGCTCGTCCGGTTCCACCGCCCCTCCCGCGACGATCAGCCGGGCCCTGCGCAGCGCCTGCTCCCGCCCCACCGAGAGCCAGGCTGCCGCGAAGGCGCACACGGCCGCCGCCGAGACCGGGGTGAGGCCGGGCGGTCCCGTCGCCGTCCAGGCGGTCACCACGCGCCTCCGAGCAGTACCCGCAGCCGCTCCCAGCCGCGCTCCTGGATGAAGCCGCCCACGCCCCAGCGCAGCGCCGGGACGGCCACCACCAGCCCCGCCGCGTCCCGTTCGAGGACCCGGACCTCGGCGACCCGGCGCCGCCCGGTCCTGTCCCGGACGAGATGGAGGACCACCGAGAGCGCCGCCGCGAGCTGGCTGTGCAGGGCCGCCCGGTCGAGTCCGGCAGCCGTGCCGAGCGCCTCCAGCCGGGCGGGGACGTCCGCGGCCGTGTTCGCGTGCACCGTGCCGCAGCCGCCCTCGTGGCCGGTGTTGAGCGCCGCCAGGAGGTCGGTGACCTCGGCGCCGCGCACCTCGCCCACGACCAGCCGGTCCGGCCGCATCCGCAGGGCCTGGCGGACCAGGTCCCGCAGGGTCACCCGGCCCGCGCCCTCCTGGTTGGCCGGACGTGACTCCAGCCGGACCACATGGGGGTGGGCGGGCCGCAACTCGGCCGAGTCCTCGGCCAGGACGATGCGCTCGCGCTCTCCCACGAGGCCGAGGAGCGTCGACAGGAGGGTCGTCTTGCCGGAGCCCGTGCCGCCGCTCACCAGGAACGAGACCCGGGCCGCGACGAGGGCCCGCAGCACCCCCTCCCCGCCCGGTGGCACCGTCCCCGCCGCGACCAGCTCGTCCAGGGAGAACGCCCTCGGCCGCACCACCCGCAGCGACAGGCAGTCCGCCCCGACCGCGACCGGCGCCAGCACCGCGTGCATCCGGGTGCCGTCGGGCAGGCGGGCGTCCACCCAGGGCCGGGCGTCGTCGAGGCGCCGCCCGGCGACCGCGGCAAGCCGCTGGGCCAGTCGGCGCACCGCGGCCGTGTCGCTGAAGCGGACCCCGGTGAGCTCGAGACCGGCGCCCCGGTCCACCCAGACCCGGTCCGGGGCCGACACCAGGACGTCGGTCACCTCGGGGTCGGCGAGCAACGGCTCCAGCGGACCCGTCCCGACCAGCTCGGAGCGCAACTCCTCGGCGCCGCCGAGCACTTCCGCGTCGCCCAGAAGGCGGCCCTGGGCCCGCAGCGCCGCCGCGACCCGGGCTGGGGTCGGCTCGGCCCCGCTCTCGGCGAGCTGTCGGCGCACCGCGTCGAGCAGCGGTCTCGGCGCGGCTGCGGCCTGACCCGGCGCCCCCGGAGACACTCCCGGTGGCGTCCCGCCGCCTCCGCCCGCCATCACGCGGCCCGTACGCGCGCGTCGCGTGCTCATGCGACCGCACCTCCCGTCAGGGCCTGCTCCCAGAAGGCGGTGCAGAAGCGGGAGAGCGGGCCGCGCACCTCGCTGCCCGGCGGCGCGCCCTTCTCCTGGGCCTCCAGCAGGCCGTACTCCACGGGGAGTTCACCGGCCAGGGGCAGCCCCAGGGCGGCCGCCACCCACTGCTCGTCGAGGCCCGCCGCGTACGGTCCGCGCACCACCGCCCGCAGGTCCCGCAGCACCATGCCGACCGAGGAGGCGACCCGGTTGGCCGCGGCCACCGCCCGCAGTTCGGCGGGGACGACGAGCAGCCCCAGGTCGAGCTGGGCCAGGGCCTCCGCCACCGCGTCGTCCACCCGCCTGGGCAGGTCGACGACCACCACGCCGCCGCGTCGGCGCGCGGCCGCGAGGACCGCCCGCATCGCCTCCGCGGGGATCGCCACCGCGTCGCCCCGGTCCCAGCTGAGGACGCGCAGCGCGTGCAGATGCGGCAGCGACTCCTCCAGGGCCCCTCCGGCGACCCGGCCGCGCGAAGCGGCGAAATCCGGCCACCGTCTGCCCTCGGCCTGTTCGCCCCCGAGCAGCACGTCGAGGCCGCCTCCCAAGGGGTCGCCGTCGATGAGCATGGTGCGCCTGCCGGCCCGGGCCGCGGTCACCGCCAGGGCGCACGCGAGCGTCGACGCACCGGCTCCGCCCCGCCCGCCGATGACTCCGACGGTGAGCGCCTGACGGCCCACGCCCTCCGCCGCGTCCGCGATCCGGTCGACGAGCCACTGCTCGGCGTCGGGCAGCCGCAGCACGTGGTCGGCGCCGATCTCCACCGCCCGCTGCCACACGCCGGGGTCGTCCTGGTCCCTGCCGACGAGCAGGACTCCGCGCCTTCGGGCGGCGCCGCGCACCCGGGCCGCCGCGTCGTCCCCGACGAGGACCAGCGGTGCGCTCTCCCAGCCGGACCGCCGCTCGGGCACCGAGTGATGGACTTCCGGTTCGGCTCCCGCGGCGGCGCACAGCCGCAGCAGATCATCGAGCAGTGCCTCGTCCTCGGTCACGATCAGCGGTCCCGGGCGCCGCCCCTGAACACCCGGTGACCGGTCGGACACGAAGGGTCCGTCCATGATCTCCGCCCCCTCTCCCTGCGATTCCCGTGTCCGCGGATCTCGCGAACTGGAATCACGGTGGAGCGGTTCCGGAAATCAAGTGGATCTTGGTCGAAAACTGTGGACAACTCGCCCGTTGTGAATATTCCGTTCACCTATACCGGTGACTTCCGGAGCGCACCGGAACCATCACGCACGGTGACGAGTCTGGACAGGTGTGAGGGAGGAGCCGACGCGGCCCGAGGGAGGGGAAGGATCGTGTGCGAGGTCCGAAAATGCATCCGGACATGCGACGACCCCCGCCGGGGGGGAGAGCGGGGGTCGTCTCTCCGGCCGACTCGGGGGGGGAGGAGCCGGACCGGGTTAGCACGGTCGCGAACGATCCGTGACTTCCATGGTGTACCCGAGAGCCTTCTCAGGCAAACCCACACGCCCCAGCGTACGCCGAATGGTGGGCGCCTATGCTCGCCTTCGTGGAAAACCACTCCTTGCCGCGGACCGCCGCCTTCTTCGACTTGGACAAGACAGTCATTGCCAAGTCGTCGACCCTCACGTTCAGCAAGTCCTTCTATCAAGGGGGACTCATCAACCGCCGGGCCGTGCTGCGTACGGCTTACGCCCAGTTCGTGTTCCTCGCCGGCGGCGCCGACCACGACCAGATGGAGCGGATGCGCCAGTACCTGTCGGCGCTCTGCAAGGGCTGGAACGTCCAGCAGGTGAAGGAGATCGTCGCCGAGACGCTCCACGATCTGATCGACCCGATCATCTACGACGAGGCGGCCTCCCTCATCGAGGAGCACCACACCGCCGGCCGTGACGTCGTGATCGTCTCGACCTCCGGCGCCGAGGTGGTCGAGCCGATCGGCGAACTGCTCGGGGCGGACCGCGTGGTGGCCACCCGGATGGTCGTGGGCCCCGACGGCTGCTTCACGGGCGACGTCGAGTACTACGCCTACGGCCCCACCAAGGCCGAGGCCGTCAAGGAGCTCGCCGCCTCCGAGGGCTACGACCTGTCCCGCTGCTACGCGTACAGCGACTCGGCGACCGACGTCCCCATGCTGGAGTCGGTCGGCCACCCCTTCGCGGTCAACCCGGATCGGGCACTCCGGCGCGAAGCGGCCATCCGAGATTGGCCGGTTCTCGTCTTCAACCGGCCGGTCCGGCTCAAGCAGCGGCTCCCCGGCCTCTCCATGCCGCCGCGCCCCGCCCTGGTCGCGGCGGCGGCGGTGGGCGCCGCCGCGGCCACCGCCGGGCTCGTCTGGTACGCGAGCCGCAGGCGCGCGGCCACGGCGGGCTGACCGAACACAACCGCGCCTGTGGAGCCGTAACCGGCACCGGCCGTTCTGCCCTGTTTGAACCTAAAAGTAAAGAAGTGCAGCCAGGGGTTCCGCTTCACCCCGGCCTGGAGTACAAATAAGGCAACGGCCCGCGAGACCTGGGACATCCGAGAGGATCACCTTCTACGCAACACGGCCCCACGGACCGAGCATGGACCATCGAGCACCCACGCGACGTCGACCCGTCGATTACGGGCCAGCCGCACCAGGTGACGGGCAGAAGTTCCCGACCTGATGGGCAACCTTCGAGGACGCTTGGTAACCCGGTGGACATGCCAGCGGCGGTACCGATCCGGTACCGCCGCAACCCTTTCCGCGAGTCTTTTCCGGCGCTGTTCCCCGCGCCGGGTGCCGGCTACGCCGCTCCGCGCTGAAGCGCCTCGCAGACCGCCGTCGACTCCCGTACACCGAGCTCGACCGAGCGCCCGCAGTGGGTGATCCAGGCGGCCACACCTTCCGGGGTCCCCGACGCGTAGCCGTCCAGCGCCGCCGCGTACGCCGCGCGCCCCTGCTCCGCGTGGCCCACCTCCGCCGGGCAGATCGCCTTCGGGTCGAGGCCGCTGCCGATCAGCACGATGCGCTCGGCGGCCCGCGCCACCAGCCCGTTGTACGAGCCGAACGGACGCAGGGCGAGCAGCTCACCGTGCACCACGGCCGCCGTGACCAGCGCCGGGGCCGAGGAGCCCGCGATGATCAGCTGGGAGAGGCCCTCCAGGCGGCCCGCCACCTCGTCCGCGTCCGGCAGCGGCAGCTCGATCAGCGGCTCGTCCACCGGCTCACCGTGCTGGCGGGGGCGGCCGACCGTGTCGGCGGAGTCGGCGGCGGCGACCAGGTGCAGCCGGGCGAGCACCCGCAGCGGCGACTGCCGCCAGATGGAGAGCAGTGGCCCGGCCTCGGCGGTCAGCCGCAGAGCGGCGCCGACCGCGCGCGCCTCGCTCTCCGAGCCGAAGTCGCTGCGCCGCCGCACCTCCTCCAGCGCCCAGTCCGCGCCGGAGAGCGCGGCGCTGCCACGCGCCCCCCGCAGCGCCGCCTCGGAGGTGATCTCGTTGCTGCGCCGGCGCATGACCCGGTGCCCGTAGACCCGGTCGACGGCTTTGCGCACGGAGTCCACGGCGTCCGGGACACCCGGCAGCGTGCCCAGGGCGACCAGCGGATCGGGGGCCGACGAGGCGTTCGTACTCATAAGTAGCGAGGCTACGCGTCCCGCGCCCACACCCCACCTTCGAGTGGTCTTCTTCACTCGCCTCCCCTACATAACGCTGTCGTACGATTACCGTTGGTGAACATGAAGATCGCTTTCGTGGGCAAGGGCGGCAGCGGCAAGACCACGCTGTCCTCGCTCTTCATCCGCCACCTCACCGCCAACGAGGCCGCCGTGCTGGCGGTCGACGCCGACATCAACCAGCACCTGGGGGCCGCGCTCGGGCTCGACGAGCCGGAGGCCGCCGCGCTGCCCGCGATGGGCGCGCACCTGCCGCTCATCAAGGACTACCTGCGCGGCACCAACCCCCGGATCGCCTCCGCCGAGACGATGATCAAGACGACTCCGCCGGGGCGCGGTTCCCGGCTGCTGCGGCTGCGCGAGTCGAATCCGGTCTACGAGGCGTGCGCGCGGCGGGTGGTGCTCGACGACGGGGACATCCGGCTGATGGCGACCGGCCCGTTCACCGAGTCCGATCTGGGGGTGGCCTGCTACCACTCGAAGGTCGGCGCGGTGGAGCTGTGCCTGAACCACCTGGTGGACGGGCCGGACGAGTACGTGGTCGTCGACATGACGGCCGGGTCGGACTCATTCGCCTCCGGGATGTTCACCCGCTTCGACATGACTTTCCTGGTGGCCGAGCCGACCCGCAAGGGCGTCTCGGTCTACCGCCAGTACAAGGAGTACGCGCGCGACTTCGGGGTCGCCCTGAAGGTCGTCGGCAACAAGGTGCAGGGCCAGGACGACCTGGACTTCCTGCGGGCCGAGGTCGGTGAGGACCTGCTGGTCACGGTCGGGCACTCCGACTGGGTGCGCGCGATGGAGAAGGGGCGCCCGCCGCGCTTCGAGCTCCTGGAGGCCGACAACCGGCTCGCCCTCCAGGCGTTGCAGAACGCGGCGGAGGACTCGTACGAGGCGCGCGACTGGGAGCGGTACACCCGCCAGATGGTCCACTTCCATCTGAAGAACGCCGAGAGCTGGGGCAACGCGAAGACGGGTGCCGACCTGGCGGCCCAGGTCGACCCCGACTTCGTCCTGCGGGAGGAGTTCGCCGTTCCGCAGCCGAGCTGACGAAAGCCCGGCGGCTCGCGGCGGGGTCAGCTCGCGGCGGCCTGCTTCAGTCCGGGCTGCGGGAGCGGCTTGGCGGACTGGACCGGCAGAGCGGGCTGGGCGGGCTGGGCGGCCAGGAAGGCCGTCCAGCCGCCCTTCGGGGCCTCTCCGACCTTCAGCTGACGGAACTTGTCGAGTGTCGACGGGTCCTGGGCGTCCAGCCAGTCGGCCAGCTGACGGAACGACACGCAGTGCACCTCGCGCTTGACGCAGACCGTCTTGATCGTATCCTCGATGGCCCGCATATAGGCGCCGCCGTTCCAGGACTCGAAGTGGTTTCCGATGATCAGCGGCGCGCGGTTGCCGTTGTACGAGCGGTCGAAGGCCTGGAGCAGGCCGTCGCGCATCTGGTTGCCCCAGTACTCGTGCTGGTCGGCCTCGCCGGTCACCGCGCCCGACTGGTTCATGTAGAAGTTGTAGTCCATGGACAGCGTCTGGAAGGCGCGGCCCGGGACCGGCACCAGCTGCATCGACAGGTCCCAGACGCCGTTGTCGTTCTTCTTCGGCCACACCTGGTCGTTGACGCCGCTGGTGTCATAGCGCCAGCCGAGCTGGCCGGCCGCCTGCACGAAGTTCTTGCGGCCCTCCAGGCAGGGGGTGCGGCCGCCGATGAGCTCCTTGTCGTAGTCGAACGGAAGTGGCGCCTCCGTCTTGAGTCCGGAGTTGGATTTCCAGTTCTTCACGAACGACTTGGCCTGTGCGATCTCGCTCTTCCACTCGTCCACCGACCAGGTGCCGACGCCGCCGTCGTTCCCGCAGAAGTGGCCGTTGAAGTGGGTGCCGATCTCGTTGCCGTCCTGCCACGCGGCGCGCAGCTGGGTGACCGTGTCCTTGATGCCCTTGACGTCGTTGAACCCGATGTCACTGCTGCCCGCCGAGTGCTTGGGCGCGGTGTACCGCTCGCGCTTGTCCTCCGGGAGCATGTACACGCCGCTGAGGAAGTACGTCATCGTCGCGTTGTACTTCTTGCCGACCTCGCGGAAGTGGGAGAACAGCCGCTGGCTGTCCTCGCCCGCGCCGTCCCAGGAGAACACCACGAACTGCGGCGGCTGCTGACCCGGCGCCAGCTTGCGCGGCTTCATCAGATGGGGCTGGGCCCCGGTGAACGCGGTGGAGCCGTCCCCGATCAGCCGGACGACGTTCTTGGGGGCGGCGGCGCCCGCTCCGGGTCCCGGCGCGGCCGCCTTGGTCCCGTTGCCCACCGAGCATCCCGCCGCGCCCGCGATCAGCGCCGCGACGACGGCGCCGGTGGCGATCCTCTTCGTGGCGGCCATCATCCGCCCACCCTCTTCCTCGCAGATCAGTAGATCCGAAGATCTCTCGTACTGAAGGTCATCAAATCGCCGCAAAAGTGACACGCAGGATGAAGGAAGGAGGCGCGACAGGCCGCACGAAAAGCTGCTTATTCACCGTTGAGAGTGAATCGCTGGACCATTTGACCGAAATGTCAAGCGCTGGCCTTTACTCTGCATTACGATTCGTTTACCGAGAGTTGAGAATCCCGCCGCTGTACGCCGTGACCCACGGCCGCGACCCCCCATCCGCGACCGCGCCGCCCCGGAGGAGACGGGAACATGTCTGCCTGCGTCCCCACCCGCACCCAGCCCCTCACTCACCCCGACAGCCACCCGCACCCGCCCGCCCCGCCCCCCGGAAGAGGAAGCCGCCGCTTCCGGATCGCCGGAGCCGATCTGGCCGCGTCCATCACCGTCTTCCTGCTGGCCGTCCCGATGTCGCTCGGCCTCGCCGTCGCCATCGACGCCCCGCTGGGAGCCAGCCTCGTCGCGGCCGGAGTCGGCGGCATCGTCGCCGGGCTGCTCGGCGGCACACCGCTCCTTGTCAGCGGCCCCTCCGCCGGACTCACGGTGGTGTCGGCCGAGTTGATCCAGAGCTACGGCTGGCGCACCACCTGCGCCATCACCGTCCTCGCGGGTCTGCTCCAGATCGCGCTCGGCTCCCTGAAGGCCGCGCGCTCCGCGCTCGCCATGAGCCCCGCCATCGTGCACGGCACCCTCGCCGGCATCGGCGCCGCCATCGCGCTCGCCCAGCTCCACATCGTCCTGGGCGGCTCCCCGCAGAGCTCGGCCGTCGACAACGCGCGGGCGCTGCCCGACCAGTTGGCCAGGGTCGGCCCCGCCGCGCCCCTCATCGGCGCGCTCACCATCGCCGTGCTCCTGACCTGGCCCCGCCTGCCCGGGCGGACGGGGAAGGTGCTGCGCCGCGTCCCCGCCGCGCTCGCCTGCGTGGTGATCGCCACCGGGGTGGCCGCCGTGGCCGCGCCGGACATCGCCCGGGTCGACCTGCCCTCCTGGGACGCGCACGTCCTGCCCGAGCTGCCGCACGGGCCGGCGGGCGGGCTGGTCGCCGCCGTGCTCACGGTGACCCTGGTCGCCAGCCTGGAGTCGCTGCTCTCCGCCGTCGCCGTGGACAAGCTGGCCGCCGAACGGCCGGGCGGCGCCCCACCCCACCGGGCCGACCTCGACCGGGAGCTGCGCGGCCAGGGCATCGCCAACGCCGTCTCCGGGCTGCTCGGCGGAATGCCGGTCTCCGGAGGCGCGGTGCGCGGCAGCGCCAACGTGCGGGCCGGAGCCACCGGCCGCGCCTCCACCGTGCTGCACGGAGTGTGGGTGCTGCTCGCGGCCGGGCTGCTGGTGACCCTCCTGGAGTGGATCCCCCTGGCGGCGCTGGCCGCGCTGGTGATGATGGTCGGCATCCAGATGGTGTCGTACGCCCATATCCGCAAGGTCCACCGGCACCGCGAGTTCCTGGTGTACGTGGCGACGGTGGGCGGGGTGCTGCTGTTCGGGGTGCTCCAGGGCGTCATCATCGGGATCGCCGTGGCCGTCGCGGTCGCGCTGCGCCGAGTGGCGCGCACCCGGATCACCGTGCACCACCAGGACGGCGCCTCGTATCTGGTGCGGGCGCGCGGGCAGTTGACGTTCCTGGCCGTACCGCGCCTGACCAGGGCGCTCGGCCAGGTGCCCCAAGGGGCGAGCGCGGTCGTGGAGTTGGACGGCTCGTTCATGGACCACGCGGCGTACGAGGCGCTCCAGGGCTGGCAGGCCACGCACACCGCGCGCGGTGGCGAGGTGCGGATCACCGGCCGGTCCGGCGGGCGCGTCTCCGAGCCCGCCTCCGGGGCGCAGAGCTGCTGCCGGCCGTGGACGCCCTGGCGCAACCACCACTGCCACGACAAGGCACCGGCGCCCCGGCGCCACGGGCATCAACTGGCCAGCGGGCTCAGCTCGTTCCAGCGCAACACCGCGCCGCTGGTGCGGGACGAGCTGGCGCGCCTCGCCCGCGAGGGGCAGCAGCCGTCCCAGCTCTTCCTCACCTGCGCGGACTCCCGGCTGGTCACCAGCATGATCACGTCGAGCGGCCCGGGCGACCTGTTCACCGTGCGCAACGTCGGCAATCTGGTGCCGCCGCCCGGGGCGGAGTGCGGCGACGACTCGGTGGCGGCGGCGATCGAGTACGCGGTGGAGGTGCTGCGCGTCGAGTCCATCACGGTCTGCGGCCACTCCGGCTGCGGCGCGATGCAGGCGCTCCTGGCCGCCGGGCCGGACGCCCCGCAGACGCCGTTGCGGCGCTGGCTGCGGCACGGGATGCCCAGCCTGGAGCGGATGGCGAGCCGCAAGCACGCCTGGGCGCGGATCGCCGGGCGGCTGCCCGCCGACGCCGTCGAGCAGCTCTGCCTCACCAACGTGGTGCAGCAGCTGGACCATCTGCGGCGCCACGAGTCGGTAGCACGTCGGCTGGCCGAGGGCACGCTGACCCTGCACGGCATGTACTTCCATGTCGGCGAGGCCCAGGCGTACTTGCTGGCGTCCGACGACTGCGAGGAGGTGTTCGAGGGCGTGGCGCCCACCCCCCTCGAAGCGGCGTTGGGCTGACGCGCCCCGCTCGAAGCGGCGCTGGGCTGACGCGCCCCGGCGGTACGCGTCGCGCCACTGCCTGAACCCAGGGCGGACCTGGTCCGTGAGACCGTCTGATGACACGCCGACGCCCCGGAAGCCCTACAGGTCTAAACCAACTTTCGGGAGACTCTTGTCACCCGGCGATTGGCCTGATGAGCTAGGGCCCGGGACACATAGGCACATAGGACGCCCTGGGAAAGGGAGATGTCGTGAGCAACGAAAGCCTGGCCAACCTCTTGAAGGAGGAGCGCCGGTTCGCTCCTCCTGCCGCGCTGGCCGCTGACGCCAACGTGACGGCAGAGGCGTACGAGCAGGCCGAGGCGGACAGGCTGGGCTTCTGGGCCGAGCAGGCCCGGCGCCTCACCTGGGCCACCGAGCCGACCGAGACGCTCGACTGGTCGAACCCCCCGTTCGCCAAGTGGTTCGCCGACGGCCGGCTCAACGTCGCGTACAACTGCGTCGACCGCCACGTCGAGGCCGGCAACGGCGACCGGGTCGCCATCCACTTCGAGGGCGAGCCCGGCGACAGCCGCGCGATCACCTACGCCGAGTTGAAGGACGAGGTCGCGCGCGCCGCCAACGCCCTGACGGAGCTGGGTGTCCGGGCCGGCGACCGGGTCGCGGTGTACATGCCGATGATTCCCGAGGCGGCCGTCGCGATGCTCGCCTGCGCGCGGATCGGCGCGGCGCACTCGGTGGTCTTCGGCGGCTTCTCGGCCGACGCGGTCGCCTCCCGTATCCAGGACGCCGACGCGAAGCTGGTCATCACGGCGGACGGCGGGTACCGGCGCGGCAAGCCGTCCGCGCTGAAGCCCGCGATCGACGACGCCGTGGCGAAGTGCCCGCAGGTCGAGCACGTCCTGGTGGTGCGGCGCACGGGGCAGGAGACCGCCTTCACCGAGGGCCGGGACGTCTGGTGGGACGACATCGTCGGGCGCCAGTCGGCCGAGCACACCCCGCAGGCGTTCGACGCCGAGCACCCGCTGTTCATCCTGTACACGTCCGGCACCACGGGGAAGCCGAAGGGCATCCTGCACACCTCGGGCGGCTATCTGACGCAGGCGGCGTACACGCACCACGCGGTCTTCGACCTCAAGCCCGAGACCGATGTGTACTGGTGCACCGCCGACATCGGCTGGGTGACCGGCCACTCGTACATCGTCTACGGGCCGCTGGCCAACGGGGCGACGCAGGTCATGTACGAGGGCACGCCGGACACCCCGCACCAGGGGCGGTTCTGGGAGATCGTCCAGAAGTACGGGGTGACGATCCTCTACACGGCGCCCACCGCGATCCGGACGTTCATGAAGTGGGGCGACGACATCCCCGCGAAGTTCGACCTGTCGTCGCTGCGGGTGCTGGGGTCGGTGGGCGAGCCCATCAACCCGGAGGCGTGGATCTGGTACCGCAAGCACATCGGCGCGGACACCTGCCCGATCGTGGACACCTGGTGGCAGACCGAGACCGGCGCGATGATGATCTCGCCGCTGCCGGGCGTGACCGAGACCAAGCCGGGGTCCGCGCAGCGGGCGCTGCCGGGCATCTCGGCGACCGTCGTGGACGACGAGGCGCGCGAGGTGCCGGACGGGGGCGGCGGGTACCTCGTCCTCACCGAGCCGTGGCCGTCGATGCTGCGCACGATCTGGGGTGACGACCAGCGGTTCATCGACACGTACTGGTCGCGGTTCGAGGGGAAGTACTTCGCCGGGGACGGGGCGAAGAAGGACGAGGACGGGGACATCTGGCTGCTCGGCCGGGTCGACGACGTGATGCTCGTGTCCGGGCACAACATCTCCACGACCGAGGTCGAGTCGGCGCTCGTCTCGCATCCCTCGGTCGCCGAGGCGGCTGTCGTCGGCGCGGCCGACGAGACGACCGGGCAGGCGATCGTGGCGTTCGTGATCCTGCGGGGGTCGGCTGCGCAGACCGAGGGGCTCGTGGAGGAGCTTCGGGCGCATGTGGGGGCCACGCTGGGGCCGATCGCCAAGCCGAAGCGGATTCTGCCGGTGGCGGAGCTGCCGAAGACGCGGTCGGGGAAGATCATGCGGCGGTTGCTGCGGGATGTGGCGGAGAACCGGGAGCTGGGGGATGTCACGACGCTGACGGATTCCTCGGTGATGGATCTGATTCAGACGCAGTTGCCGGGGGCGTCGAGCGAGGACTGAGGACTGAGGACTGAGGTGGCGTCGGGGGGGTTTCCCCCCACCCCGCCCCTTCCCTAAACCCTCCGGGGGTGGGGTGGGGGCGGGTTTGCCGTGGGCTGCGCCCTCCGAACCCCCTGTTCGTCTGCGGGTCGGTGGGGGCTGGTCGCGCAGTTCCCCGCGCCCCTTGAAAGCCGGCGGGCGGCCTGGTCCCTCGGGGGCGGGCCGGTGGGTAGGCGGGTTTGCCGGGGGCTGCGCCCCCCGGGCCCCCTGTTCGTCTGCGGGTCGGTGGGGGCTGGTCGCGCAGTTCCCCGCGCCCCTTAAAAGCCGGCGGGCGGCCTGGCCCCTCGGGTGCGGGCCCCCAGAACCCCGTCCCCCTTAGGGGCGCGGGGAACTGCGCGAGCAACCGACCACCGGCCCGCAGACGAGGTCCGGCCCGTTAAGGGGCGCGGGGAACTGCGCGAGCAGCCCACCACCGGCCCGCAGACGAACCCCAAGCCTGAAAGGGGCGCGGGGAACTGCGCGAGCAACCCGCCACCCGCCCGCAGACGAAACCCCGGCCCATCCGGGGTGCCCCTGATCTGGCGACGCCCGTTTCGTCGGGTTCGTTCTGGCGTGCCCGGGTAAAGGCTTAGGTAAAGTAAGGACCCAGGTGCGCCGGGAAGTCTGGTCGGCAACGTGGTTTGCCATGCCCGCCGAGCTCAGCCGAACCGAGTTCAGCCGTACCGGACCGGAGGTCACCCCCCGTGGTCGCGCCCGACACCCTCAAGGACAGCCGCCGAAAGTTCCTCGGGCGGCTCTCGCTGCCCGAGCGGAACTACGTCGCCGAGGCGCTGCGCGCCGAGACCGTCGGCGGAGTGCTGCTCCTCGTCGCCGCGATCGCCGCGTTGATCTGGGCCAATGTGTGGGGCGGCAGCTACGCCGACGTCCAGGGCTTCCATGTCGGCGTCGGCTCCCTCGGGCTCGACCTCTCCCTCCAGCACTGGGCCGCCGACGGCCTCCTCGCCGTCTTCTTCTTCGTCGCCGGCATCGAGCTCAAGCGCGAACTCGTCGCCGGTGAGCTGCGCGACCCCAAGGCCGCCGCGCTGCCCGTGATCGCCGCGCTCTGCGGAATGGCGGTGCCCGCACTCGTCTACGCGCTGGTCAACGCCGTGGGCGGCGGGGCGATGGACGGCTGGGCCGTGCCCACCGCCACCGACATCGCCTTCGCGCTCGCCGTGCTCGCGGTCATCGGCACCTCGCTGCCGAGCGCCCTGCGCGCGTTCCTGCTCACGCTCGCCGTCGTCGACGACCTCTTCGCGATCCTCATCATCACCGTCTTCTTCACCACGGAGATCGACTTCGTGGCGCTCGGCGGCGCGTTCGCGGGTCTCGCCCTGTTCTGGGTGCTGCTGCGCACGGGCGTGCGCGGCTGGTACGTGTACGTACCGCTGGCGCTGGTCGTCTGGGGCCTGATGTACAACAGCGGCGTCCACTCCACCATCGCGGGCGTCGCCATGGGCCTGATGCTGCGCTGCACCCGCCGCGAGGGCGAGGAGCACTCCCCCGGCGAGCACATCGAGCACCTGGTGCGCCCCCTCTCCGCCGGGCTCGCCGTGCCGCTCTTCGCCCTGATGTCGGCCGGGGTCGGGGTCAGCGGCGGGGCGCTCGCGGACGTCTTCACCCGGCCCGAGACGCTCGGCGTGGTGCTCGGTCTGGTGGTCGGCAAGGCGGTGGGCATCTTCGGCGGGACGTGGTGCGCCGCGCGGTTCACCAGGGCGGAGCTCAACGAGGACCTCGCCTGGGCGGACGTCTTCGCGGTGGCGGCACTCGCCGGGATCGGCTTCACCGTCTCGCTGCTCATCGGCGAGCTGGCCTTCGACGGCGAGGGCGCGCTCGCGGACGAGATCAAGGCGGCCGTCCTGACCGGCTCGCTGATCGCGGCCGTCTTCGCCACCGTCCTGCTGAAGCTGCGCGTACGCCGCTACCGCGCGCTCGTCGACGAGGAGGAGCGCGACGAGGACCACGACGGCATCCCGGATGTGTACGAACAGCACAATCCGGCCTACCACCTGCGGATGGCCGTCCTCTACGAGGCGAAGGCCGCCGAGCACCGCCGCCTCGCGCAAGTGGCGGGGGCGGGGAGCGACGAGGCCGACCGTCCGGCATGATCTGACATCTGGGCCGGAGAAGGACATCTGGGCCGGGAGATGACGGGACCGGAGAGAGAAGAGGGAGTCAGCGAATGAGCGACCCCAGCAACACCGCCGTCGGCGGCGCCGACCGCAGCCTCGGCCAGCTGGTCGCCTCGGCGACGGCCGAGATGTCCGCGCTGGTGCACGACGAGATCGCGCTCGCCAAGGCGGAGCTGCGCCAGGACGTCAAGCGCGGGGCGATCGGTGGCCTCGCCATCAGTACGGCGGGCGTGTTCGCCCTGTTCTCGCTGCCGGTGCTGAGCTTCGCGGCGGCGTACGGGATCCACAACCTGGGCCTCGGCCTCGCCTGGTCGTTCCTGATCGTGGGCGGGGCGTTCCTGCTGCTCGCGGGCCTGCTCGCGCTGCTGTCGGTGTCCAAGTTCAAGAAGGTCAAGCCGCCGGAGAAGTCCATCGCCTCGGCCAAGCAGACCGCCGCCGTGCTCGGGGGCGTCAAGCCGCATCCCCGCCCGGTCACGGAGCAGACCCCGGCTGTGGCACGCTCGTCTGCATGACCGCACCTGATACCGGTACCGGCGCCACGGGCAGCCCCGGCGGCACGGGCAGCCCTGTCCGCATCGATGGTCCCTGGACACACAGGGACGTAGCGGCCAATGGTGCGCGCTTCCACATCGCGGAGCTGGGTGACGGTCCGCTGGTGTTGCTCCTCCACGGCTTCCCGCAGTTCTGGTGGACGTGGCGGCACCAGCTGACCGCCCTCGCCGACGCCGGTTTCCGGGCGGTCGCGATGGACCTGCGGGGCGTCGGCGGCAGCGACCGCACCCCGCGGGGCTACGACCCGGCCAACCTCGCGCTGGACATCACCGGGGTCGTCCGGTCGCTGGGCGAGCCCGACGCGGCGCTGGTCGGCCACGACCTGGGCGGCTATCTGGCGTGGACGGCGGCCGTGATGCGGCCCAAGCTGGTGCGCCGCCTGGTGGTGTCCTCGATGCCGCACCCCCGGCGCTGGCGCTCCGCGATGCTCTCCGACTTCGCGCAGTCGCGGGCCGGTTCGTACATCTGGGGCTTCCAGCGGCCGTGGCTGCCGGAGCGTCGGCTCGTCGCGGACGACGCGGAGCTGGTGGGGCGGCTGGTGCGGGAGTGGTCGGGTCCGCTGGCGCCCGAGGACGAGGCCGTGGAGACGTACCGGAAGGCGATGACCATCCCCTCGACCGCGCACTGCTCGATCGAGCCGTACCGCTGGATGGTGCGCTCACTGGCCCGGCCCGACGGCATCCAGTTCAACCGCCGGATGAAGCGGCCGGTACGGGTACCGACGCTGCATCTGCACGGTTCGCTCGACCCGGTGATGCGCACCCGCAGCGCGGCGGGCTCCGGCGAGTACGTCGAAGCCCCCTACCGCTGGCGGCTGTTCGACGGCCTGGGCCACTTCCCCCACGAGGAGGACCCGGCCGCGTTCTCGTCCGAGCTGGTGAACTGGCTGAAGGATCCCGAGCCCGACCGCTAGCGCCGCCGGTCCGTCGCCCCGGCCGGCGGGGCTGCGGCGGGCTGCGGCGGGGCTGTCCGGGGAGCGGACGGGAACGTTTGTCTGACGAACAGCCAAATGCCCGGCGCATAGGCCAATTGGCCGCCCAAGTCGCGGTTACCGACCTTGGGCCCCGGGCAGACGTCGGGGTATGGGCTGGACGCACGACTACGGTGACGCAGCACGCAACCGCCGCTCGGCCACCGCGCCGATTTCGCACGAGAGGGGTGGCCCGCAGGCTCAGGGCCATGATCCCCAACTCGGTATTCCGCGTATCCTCCGTCGCCGGGCCCGCTGGGTCTCGGCCCGGCTGCGCCATTCGCGCACGTAGGACGCGCCCCGGACGCCCGGCGTCCGTACGGGATCACCGGCGCAGATACGCGAGCCCCGGGTGCGCGTCCCGGTAGCCGTCCAGGAGGCGGTGGGCCACCTGGACGGAGTCGACCAGCGGGTGCAGGGCGAAGGCCTTCACCGCCGCCCGCGCCGACCCGCCCTCGGCGGCCTCCAGGACACACCGCTCGACCGCCTTCACCGCGCTGACCAGGCCCGCCTCATGGCCCGTCAGCTGGGTGACGGGCAGCGCGCGCGGGCCCGACGCGTCGACGCGGCACGGGATCTCCACGACCGCCTCGGCGTCGAGGGCGTGCAGCGAGGAGCCGTTGGGGACGTTCAGGATCAGCGTCGCCGGTTCGTCGCGCGCGATCGCCCGCATCAGCGCCAGCGCGACGTTCTCGTACCCGCCTGACTCCAGGTCGTCCGGCGCACGCTCGCCCGCGCCCGAGACCTCCCGGTTCTCGGACATGTACGTGGCCTCGCGCTCGGCGCGGGTGCGGTCCCAGGCGTCCCACGCCCGCTCGCGGCCGTCCCGGGACTCGGCAAGGCCCGCGTAGAAGCGCTCCTGCTGGCCGAGGAGGAAGGCACCCCGGGTGAGCTCCGCCTGCCGGTACGCGGCGACGGCCTCGCGGTTGAAGTAGTAGTAGTGCAGGTACTCGTTGGGCACCGAGCCCAGCGAGCGCAGCCAGTCGGCGCCGAAGAGCCGGCCCTCCTCGAACGAGGTCAGCAGCGCGTCGTCCGCGAACAGCCGCGGCAGCACGTCCTGTTCGCCCTCGTAGAGGCCGTGCAGCCAGCCCAAATGGTTCAGGCCCGCGTAGTCCAGCCGCACGGCGTCCGGGTCGGCGCCGACCGTACGGGCCACGCGGCGGGCCAGGCCGACCGGTGAGTCGCAGATCCCGATGACCCGGTCGCCCAGGTGGCGGGCCATGGCCTCGGTGACGAGGCCGGCCGGGTTGGTGAAGTTGATGACCCAGGCGTCCGGCGCGAGCGCCTTGATCCGGCGGGCGAGGGCGTCCGCCACGGGCACGGTCCGCAGGCCGTACGCGATCCCGCCCGCGCCGACCGTCTCCTGGCCCAGGACGCCCTCGGCGAGCGCGATCCGCTCGTCCGCCGCCCGGCCCGCGAGGCCGCCGACGCGGATCGCGGAGAAGACGAAGTCGGCGCCGCGCAGCGCCTCGTCCAGATCGGTCACCGCCCGGACGGCCGGGGCGTCCGCGGCGCCGCGCGCCTGGTCCGCGAGGACCCGGGCGATGGCGGCGAGCCGGGCCGCGTCCACGTCGTACAGCGTGACCTCGGTGATCCGGCCGGGGGCGTGGTCGCGCAGCAGGGCACCGTACACGAGCGGCACGCGGAAACCGCCGCCGCCGAGGATCGTCAGTCGCATTCCGGCCTCTTCGGGGAGTCGGGGTCAGCGGGGAGTCGGGGCCGGCGGGACGCCGGGGTCAGGGGGCGGCGGCGGCAGGGGAACGCCGGGGTCAGGGGGGCGGCGCGGCGGCCGTCACAGGGCGCACTGCTGGCTGTCCACCTGCTGGTTGGCGGTGCGGCCCAGCTGGATGTCCTCGCGGATCTCGTTCGCCGTCAGCGCGTACCCGGTGTTGGGGTCATCGAGGGACTTGGCGAAGACCACTCCGTAGACCTTGCCGTCGGGGGTGAGGAGGGGGCCGCCGGAGTTGCCGGGGCGGACCGTGGTGAACAGCGAGTAGACCTCGCGGGTGACCGTGCCGCGGTGGTAGATGTCCGGGCCGGGCGGGGTGATCCGGCCGCGCACGCGGGCGGCGCGCACGTCGTACGGCTGGTCCTCGGGGAAGCCCGCGACGATCGCGCCGCTGCCGCTGTGCGCCTGCTGCGCGGCGAAGCGCAGCACCGGGGCCTTCAGGTCCGGCACGTCCAGGACCGCGATGTCGCGGCGCCAGTCGTAGACGACGACCCTCGCGTCGTACGTCCGCCCCTGACCGCCTATCTGGATCTTGGGGTCGGACACGCCGCCCACCACATGGGCGTTGGTCATCACCCGGCGCTCGGCGAAGACGAAACCGGTGCCCTCCAGGCGCTTGCCGCAGCTCGGCGCGGTGCCGGTGACCTTGACGATCGAGCGCTTGGCGGAGGCCGCGACCGGGCTGGAGGCCAGCGCCTGGTCCGGGGGCGGGACCTTGGTGATCGACTCGTTGGTGAACGGGGCGAAGACCTGCGGCAGCCCGTTCTGCGCGAGCATCGAGGAGAAGTCCGAGAACCAGGTGTACGCCTGCTGGGGCATCGCCTTGTCGACGCCGCGCAGGATGCGGGAGTCGTTGACCGCCCGGCCCAGCGCGTTCCCCCGGCCGGAGGAGTCCTGGGGGTCGGCGAGCGGGGCGAGCGCGGTGCCGATCAGCCAGGCGACCAGGAGCATCGCGACGACGTTGACCAGCGCGCCGCCGGTGGCGTCCAGGGCGCGCGCGGGCGACCAGGTGATGTGCTGGCGCAGCTTGTTGCCCAGGTGGGTGGTGAAGGCCTGGCCCACGGAGGCGCAGACGATCACGACGACGACCGCCACGATGGCGGCGGTGGTCGACACGTCCCGCTTGTCCGTCAGCTGGTCCCAGATGACCGGCAGCAGATACACGGCGATGAGACCACCGCCGAGGAAGCCGATCACCGACAGGATGCCGACGACGAAGCCCTGGCGGTAGCCGACGATCGCGAACCACACGGCGGCGACCAGCAACAGGATGTCCAGCACGTTCACGGGGTCAGCCTGTCACGCGTGCCAGTCGAGCGGGACCCGGCGGGTGCGATCCCAGGGGCGCTCCCAGCCCGCGAAGTGCAGCAGCCGGTCGATCACCCCGGCCGTGAAGCCCCACACGAGGGCGGATTCGACCAGAAAGGCCGGTCCTGCGTGGCCCCGGGGGTGGACCGCGGTGGCCCGGTTCGCCGGGTCCGTGAGATCCGCCACGGGGACGGTGAAGACCCGGGCGGTCTCCGCCGCGTCCACCGCGCGCACCTCGGTGCGCTCGCGCCACCAGCCCAGGACCGGAGTCACCACGAAACCGCTCACCGGGATGTAGAGCCGGGGCAGCACGCCGAAGATCTGCACCCCGTCGGGGTCCAGGCCGGTCTCCTCCTCGGCCTCGCGCAGGGCGGCGCGCAGCGGCCCGGTGGTCCGGGGGTCGCCGTCCTCGGGGTCCAGGGCGCCGCCCGGGAAGGAGGGCTGGCCGCCGTGCGAGCGCAGCTGGCTGGCGCGCTCCATGAGCAGCAGCTCGGGTCCGGCCGGGCCTTCCCCGAAGAGGACCAGCACGGCGGACTGGCGTCCCGCGCCGTCCTCCGGCGGCAGGAACCGGCTGAGCTGGAGCGGCTCGATGCGGTCGGCGGCGCTCGCGACCGGGCCGAGCCACTCGGGCAGCCCGTCACGGCTCACGGCGGGCCCGTGGGGGCCGCCGCCCCCGGAGGCGGCCGGGCCGCCCTGGCCGCTTCCGTACGCCCTGCTGGGGGCGCTGGGGCCGCCGGTTCTGCTGGGGCCACTGGTTCTGTTGGGGCCGCTGGGGCCACTGGTCCTGCTGGTGTCACTCGCGTGCGTCATGGGCACCCCCGTCGTCCACCGGTCACAACGTCCGGGCCGGTCGCGTTCGTTCCGGCATCCCTCGGCTCATGGGCGCCGCGTCATCCGGCCCCCAGCGGCGGGGCCGGGCGCCCCGGGTAGTCCGGGGGCGGGGAGAGCCGCTGGCCGGGGAAGCCGCCCTTCTCGTACTTCAGGAGCTTCCTGGCCTTCTCCGGGTCCGTCTCGCCCTCCCCGTACGCCGGGCAGAGCGGGGCGATGGGGCAGGCGCCGCAGGCGGGCTTGCGCGCGTGGCAGATGCGGCGGCCGTGGAAGATGACGCGGTGCGAGAGCATCGTCCACTCGCTCTTGGGGAAGATCCCCGCGACGGCGGCCTCGACCTTGACCGGGTCCTCCTCGTCGGTCCACTTCCAGCGCCGGACCAGCCGCCCGAAGTGCGTGTCGACGGTGAGACCGGGGACACCGAAGGCGTTGCCCAGCACCACGTTGGCCGTCTTGCGGCCGACTCCCGGGAGCTTCACCAGGTCTTCCAGGCGCCCGGGCACCTCACCCCCGAACTCGTCGCGCAGGGCGACCGCGAGACCCATGATCGACTTGGTCTTGGCGCGGAAGAACCCGGTCGGCCGGATCAGCTCCTCGACCGCCTCGGGATCGGCCGCAGCCAGCTCCTCCGGGGTCGGATACGCGGCGAACAGCGCGGGCGTGGTCTGGTTGACCCGCAGGTCGGTCGTCTGGGCCGACAGGACCGTGGCGACCAGCAGCTCGAAGGGGTTGCGGAAGTCGAGCTCCGGGTGGGCGTACGGATACACCTCCGCCAGCTCCCGGTTGATCCGGCGGGCTCGGCGGACCATGGAGACGCGGGACTCGGGCGGGGCGGGCTTCTTGGCGGGCGCCGCGGTGGCGGCCTTCTTGGGGGCGGTCTTCTTGGGGGCGGTCTTCTTCGCCGCCGGAGCCTCGTCAGGGGCCGAGGCCGTGGCCGCCTGTCCCGGAGCCGCCTTCTGGGCCGCGGCCTTCGTGGCGGCCTTCTTGGAGGCGGGCTTCTTGGCCGCGGCCTTCTTGGTGGCCGCGGCCGCCGACGCGCCCGGGAGCGGCTCGGATGGCGACGCGGCCCGATTGGCCGATTTTGATACTTTCGCGGCTTTTTTCGGTTTACTCGTAGGCTGTTCGCCCACAGCGGAATCCTTGCCTGCCGACACTCTTGTGGCCCCCCTGGCCTGCGCTCTCACCGGCGAATTGGACACCCGGCCAGCCTAAAGGCACGCACTGACATGTGCCCCGGTCACGGCCGATCACCACCCCAATCGGCCCCCTGCCGCACAGTCCGGCGTTCGGGTGCGTCATCCTTGTGATTACCCGTGTGATTGATCGCACTGTTTACACCGTCCGGCAAAATGGGCAACACGGTCCCCTGTACCGGTCGACAAGGAGAGAACTCGTGGACGACGTTCTGCGGCGCGCCCCGCTCTTCGCGGCGCTCGATGACGAGCAGGCCGCGGAGCTCCGCGCCTCGATGAGTGAGGTGACGCTCGCCCGTGGCGACGCCCTCTTCCACGAGGGCGACCCCGGCGACCGCCTCTACGTGGTCACCGAGGGCAAGGTCAAGCTCCACCGCACTTCCCCCGACGGCCGCGAGAACATGCTGGCGGTCCTCGGCCCCGGCGAGCTCATCGGCGAGCTGTCGCTCTTCGACCCGGGCCCGCGCACCGCCACCGCGACCGCGCTCACCGAGGTCAAGCTGCTGGGCCTGGGCCACGGCGACCTCCAGCCCTGGCTGAACGCCCGGCCCGAGGTGGCCACGGCCCTGCTGCGCGCGGTCGCCCGCCGCCTGCGCAAGACCAACGACCAGATGTCCGACCTGGTCTTCTCCGACGTTCCGGGCCGCGTCGCCCGCGCGCTCCTGGACCTGTCGCGCCGCTTCGGCGTGCAGTCGGAGGAGGGCATCCACGTCGTGCACGACCTGACGCAGGAGGAGCTGGCCCAGCTGGTCGGCGCCTCCCGCGAGACGGTCAACAAGGCCCTGGCGGACTTCGCGCAGCGCGGCTGGCTGCGGCTCGAGGCCCGTGCGGTGATCCTGCTGGACGTGGAGCGGCTCGCGAAGCGGTCGCGCTGACGCGCACGCGTGCAGGTGTACGTCTACGTGTACGGGCCCGTCTCCCCTCGGGGAGGCGGGCCCGTCCCGTAGGCGGAGGAACCGGCTGACGGACCGGCTGACGGACTGACTGCCGGACCGGTTGCCGGACCGGTCGCCGGACCGGCTAGATGAGGCCGTGCTCGCTCAGGTACTCCAGTTGGGCGCGCACGGAGAGTTCCGCCGCCGGCCACAGGGACGGGTCGACGTCCGCGTAGACGCGGGCGACCACCTCCTCCGCCGTGGTGTGGCCGTCCTCCACCGCCGTCTCCACCTGGGCGAGCCGGTGGGCGCGGTGGGCGAGGTAGTACTCGACGGCGCCCTGCGCGTCGTCGAGGACGGGGCCGTGGCCGGGCAGGACGGTGTGGACGCCGTCGTCGACCGCCAGCGAGCGCAGCCGCCGCAGGGAGTCGAGGTAGTCCCCGAGGCGGCCGTCGGGGTGCGCCACGAGGGTCGTGCCGCGCCCGAGGACCGTGTCCCCCGTCAGCACGGCCGAGTCGGCGGGGAGATGGAAGCAGAGGGAGTCGGCGGTGTGGCCGGGGGTGGGCACCACCCACATCTCCAGTCCGCCGGTGGTGATCACGTCACCGGTCGCCAGGCCCTCGTCACCGAGGCGCAGCGCCGGGTCCAGGGCGCGTACGTGCGTACGGGTCAGTTCGGCGAAGCGGGACGCGCCTTCGGCGTGGTCGGGGTGGCCGTGGGTGAGCAGGGTCAGGGCGACGCGTTTGCCCATCCGCTCGGCGGTGGCGACCACGTTCCGCAGATGGCCCTCGTCGAGGGGGCCCGGGTCGACGACGACCGCGAGGTCGGAGTCGGGCTCGGCGACGATCCAGGTGTTGGTGCCGTCGAGGGTCATCGCGGAGGGGTTGGGCGCGAGGACGTTGACGGTACGGGTGGTGGCGGGGCCCGAGAGCACCCCGCCGCGGGGCCGGCCGGGGAGGGCCGCGGCTTCGGTCACGCGAGGGAACCTTCCGTGGGGAGCGGGAGTGTGGGGGCGGGAAGCGGGGATGTGGGGGCGGGAGGGGTCACGGGGTGCCGTCCGTGGTGCGTACCCGCTTGGTGAATTCGTCGCGTACCCGCTTGGTGAATTCGTCGTGCCCGGGCCAGCTCAGCACGATCTCGCCGTCCTCGCCGAGACGGGCACGCGCCAGTACGGGCGTGAGGTCGCGGGCGGCCGCGGCCTCGACCGTCTCGGCGGGGGTGGCGTACGGGAGGAGGGCGCGCAGGGTCGAGACCGTCGGGGGCATCATCAGCAGCTCGCCCGCGTCGTATCCGGCGAGGGCGTCGGCGGGCCGGATCCACACGGTCCGGTCGGCTTCCGTGGAGGCGTTGCGGGTGCGCTGGCCCTCGGGGAGCGCGGCGACGAAGAACCACGTGTCGTACCGCTTCGGCTCGAACTCGGGGGTGATCCAGCGGGCCCAGGCGCCGAGCAGGTCCGAGCGCAGGACGAGGGCGCGGCGGTCGAGGAACTCGGCGAAGGAGAGGTCGCGGGCGACGAGGGCGCGGCGGTCGGCCTCCCAGTCGTCGCCGGTGGTGTCGCCGACGACGCTGCCGGCGTCCGGACCGGCGAGGAGGACCCCGGCCTCCTCGTACGTCTCGCGGACGGCGGCGCAGACGATGGCCTGGGCGTCGTCCGGGGCCACGCCGAGGCGGGCCGCCCAGGTCTCGCGGCTGGGGCCGGCCCAGCCGATCCGTCTGGCGTCGTCCCGGGGGTCCACTCCGCCGCCGGGGTACGCGTAGGCGCCGCCGGCGAAGGCCATGGTGGTGCGGCGGCGCAGCATGTGCACGGCCTGGCCGCCACCGGCGCCCCCGCTCCCGTCCCGGTTTCCGTCCCCGTCCCCGTCCCCGGCGCGCAGGAGCAGGACGGTGGCGGCGCGGCGGGGCTGTACGGGGGTGAGGGTGCCGTGGGCTAGGGCGCGGATGCGGTCGGGCCATTCCGGCGGGTACCACTGACCATTGGGCATGGGCGCGAGGCTATCTCTTGGGGTGCGGGTGTTCGAGGGGGCGCCTCTGTGGCCGGGCGTCGTCTGCGGGTGGGTGGTGGGCTGGTCGCGCCCCTTGTGGCCGGGCGTCCTCCGCAGGCCGGTGGTGGGTTGCTCGCGCAGTTCCCCGCGCCCCTGATCGGGTCCGGAATTCGTCTGCGGGTCGGTGGGGGCTTGTCGCGCAGTTCCCCGCGCCCCCTAACGGGCCGGACCTCGTCCGCAGGTCGGTGGGGGTTGCTCGCGCAGTTCCCCGCGCCCCTTATCGGCTCGGACGTCGTCTGCGGGTCGGTGGGAGTTCCTCGCGCAGTTCCCCGCGCCCCTGATCGGGTCCGGATTTCGTCTGCGGGCCGGTGGGGGCTAGTCGCGCAGTTCCCCGCGCCCCTTAAAGGCCGGACCTCATCCGCAGGTCGGTGGGAGTTCCCCGCACCCCCTAACGGGCCGGACCTCGTCCGCAGGTCGGTGGGTTCCTCGCGCCCCTTGTCGGCCCGGGTCTTGTCTGCGGGTCGTCTGTGGCTGAGCGCGCAGTTCCCCGCGCCCCTGGCCACCTAGGGGCGCGGGGAACTGCGCGAGCAACCCACCACCGGCCCGCAGACGAACCCCGGGCCGATCAGGGGCGCGGGGAACTGCGCGAGCAACCCACCACCCACCCGCAGACGAACCCCGGGCCGATCAGGGGCGCGGGGAACTGCGCGAGCAAGCCACCACCCAGCCGCAGACGAACCCCGGGCAGTGCAGCGGCGCGGGGAACTGCGTGAGCAACCCACCGCCCAGCCGCGCCCGGGCATGGCACCCTCTAGGGGCGCGGGGGACCCGCATCCGGGCGGCCCGGCCCGGGGGCTTTATTTCGGGCAAACGCCCTTCTGTCGGGCTTCTCACGCCGTCCTCAGACAGCTCTCATCCAGCACCGCGAAGGTAATGCACATGACCTTCCCCGAGCAGCAGCCGAAGCAGACGCAGCCGCAGCCGCCGCACCCCTCCGCGCAGGGGCTCGGGGGCTACCCCCCGCCGCCCCCGTACGAACCCGGGACCGCGGACGGCACCCCCGGCCCGGCCCCGCGCCGCGCCCGCCGGTCCGTCGGGCTGCTCGCCGCCGTGGCGATCGCCGCCGCGGCCGTGGGCGGGGGGACCGCCACCCTCGTGGAGCGGTGGGCCGGGGACGACACCAGCGCCAGTGCGCCGAGCGTCCCGGGCACGAACGCCTCCAGGAGCACCACCGGCACCGTCTCCGGTGTCGCCCAGGCCGTCTCGCCCAGCATCGTGGAGATCAGCGCGACCTCCACCTCCGGCGAGTCCACCGGATCGGGCGTGATCATCACCGCGGGCGGCGAGATCATCACGAACAACCACGTCATCGCGGGCGCCGACGAGGTCAAGGTGCGGACCAGCGACGGCAAGTCGTACTCCGCGAGCGTCGTCGGGACCGACCCCGACAAGGACCTCGCGCTCGTCAAGGTGCGCGGGGCCAGCGGTCTCAAGCCCGCGAGCCTCGGCAACTCGGACAACCTCCGGGTCGGGGACCAGGTCGTCGCCATCGGCTCCCCCGAGGGCCTGACCGGCACCGTCACCAGCGGCATCATCTCCGCCCTCAACCGTGACGTCACCGTCGCCAAGGAGCAGGGACAGGACCAGAGGCAGGACCAGGGGCAGGGGCGGCAGCGCGGCGGGTGGCCCTTCGAGTTCGGCGGGCAGCAGTTCAACGGCGACACCGGCTCGTCCAAGACCACGTACAAGGCCATCCAGACCGACGCCTCGCTCAACCCGGGCAACTCCGGCGGCGCCCTGATCGACATGAACGGCAACATCGTCGGCATCAACTCCGCGATGTACAGCCCTAGTTCCGCGGGCGCCCAGTCCTCGTCCGCCGCGGGCAGCGTCGGGCTCGGGTTCGCCATCCCCGTCAACACCGTCAAGGCCGACCTCGCCTCCCTCCGCGCCGGCAGCGGCAGCGGCGACAGCAGCAGCAACAGCTGACCTCGGCGCGGGCGCGGGTCCGGCATGCGACGCTGGACAGCACCCGGCCCGACCCGCCCCGACCCCGAACTCCGAGGAAGACCCCCGAGCGATGAGCCCCGCAGCCGCCGAGGACGACACCCAGCGCATCCTGATCGTCGACGACGAGCCCGCCGTCCGTGAGGCGCTTCAGCGCAGCCTCGCCTTCGAGGGGTACGGGACGGAGGTCGCCGTCGACGGACTGGACGCGCTGGCCAAGGCGGAGGCGTACCGGCCCGACCTGATCGTCCTCGACATCCAGATGCCCCGGATGGACGGGCTGACCGCCGCCCGGCGGCTGCGCGGCGCCGGGTCCACGACCCCGGTCCTGATGCTCACCGCGCGCGACACGGTCGGCGACCGCGTCACCGGGCTGGACGCGGGCGCGGACGACTACCTGGTCAAGCCGTTCGAGCTGGACGAGCTGTTCGCCCGTATCCGCGCCCTGCTGCGCCGCAGCTCGTACGCGGCGCAGGCGGGCGGCGAGCAGCCCGACGGCAACGTCCTGGCCTTCGGCGACCTGCGCATGGACCTGGCGACCCGGGAGGTGACCCGGGGCGAGCGGGTGGTGGAGCTGACCCGTACGGAGTTCACGCTCCTGGAGATGTTCCTGGCCCACCCCCGCCAGGTGCTCACCCGGGAGCAGATCCTCAAGGCGGTCTGGGGCTTCGACTTCGAGCCGTCGTCCAACTCCCTCGACGTGTACGTCATGTACCTGCGCCGCAAGACCGAGGCGGGCGGCGAGCCGCGCGTGGTCCACACCGTGCGCGGGGTGGGGTACGCCCTGCGCTCGGGCGGCGCGGAGTGAACGGAGTCGTCCGGCGGTACCGGGCGATGCCGCTGCGGTCGCGGCTCGCCCTGCTGGTGGCGACGGCCGTCGCGGTCGCGGTCGCGGCCGTGTCGGTGGCGTGCTGGCTGCTGACCCGGGCCCAGCTCGGCGAGGAGCTGGACAACACGCTGCGCAACACCAGCGCCCCGCCCACGCTGGTGCAGGCCGCGCTCGCCACCTGCGGGGTGCCGGGGACGGTGCCCGACGACCAGCGGTCGGGATTCGCCTACATCCAGGTCGTCCTGATCGACGGCACCCGCTGCGCGGCCCCCGAGTCGCCGCCGGTGCGGGTCACGGGCCAGGACGTGGCCGTGGCGCGGGGCCACCGGCTCGACGCCCTGCACACCAGCGTCACCGACGGCGGCGTGGACGTCCGTGTGCGCACCCAGCGCCAGGAGATCGCGGGCCGGGCGGTCACCGTGTCGCTCTCCCGGCCGCTCACCGAGATCGACTCCTCGCTCAACCGGCTGGCGCTGCTCCTGGCGGGGCTCGCCGGGGCCGGGGTCGTGGCGGGCGGCGCCGCCGGGCTCTGGGTCGCGCGGACGGGCCTGCGTCCGGTGGACCGGCTGACCGGGACCGTCGAGCACGTGGCCCGCACCGAGGACCTCACCGTCCGCATCCCGGTCGAGGGCGAGGACGAGATCGCCCGGCTGTCGCGGTCCTTCAACGCGATGACCGCCGCCCTCGCCTCCTCCCGCGACCGGCAGTCGCAGCTGATCGCGGACGCGGGGCACGAGCTGCGCACCCCGCTGACCTCGCTGCGGACCAACATCGAGCTGCTGGCCCGGAGCGAGGAGACCGGCCGGGCCATCCCCGCCGCCGACCGCAAGGCGCTGATGGCGTCCGTCAAGGCGCAGATGACCGAACTGGCCGCGCTGATCGGGGACCTGCAGGAGCTGTCCCGGCCGGACGCGGTCCGCGCGGGTCCGCTGGAGGTCGTCGCCTTCCACGACATCGTCCGCATCGCCCTGGAGCGCGCCCGGCTGCGCGGCCCCGAGCTGGAGATCAGGGCCGGGCTGGCGCCCTGGTACGTACGGGCGGAGCCGGCGGCCCTGGAGCGGGCGGTCGTCAACGTGCTGGACAACGCGGTGAAGTTCAGCCCGCCGCGCGGCACCGTCGAGGTCACGCTCGACCGGGGCGTCCTGACCGTGCGCGACCAGGGTCCCGGCATCCCCGCCGATGAACTCCCGCACGTCTTCGAGCGGTTCTGGCGTTCGCCCTCGGCCCGTTCGCTGCCGGGTTCGGGGCTCGGCCTGTCCATCGTGGCCCGGACGGTCCAGCACGCGGGCGGCACGGTGACCCTCGGCGCGGCGACGGACGGCGGCGGCACGGTGGCCACGATCCGCCTGCCGGGGGCGCCGACCCCGCCGCCCGACGCCCCGGGGGTGTGAGCGCTGCGCCGGACGCGCGGCGGGCGGCGGGCGGGTGCGGAATGGGGAAAGGGGCGCCGGGAAGAACCCGGCGCCCCTTTCCCGTACGACGGAAGGCGGCTTTCCTTTACGACGGGAGGCGACTTTCCCCTATGACGGAAGGCGGCTTTCCCGTACGGCGGAAGGCGACTACTCGCCCGCCAGCTTGCCCACGACCGTGATCCGGCCGCCGGCCGGGGGCGCGAGCGGCGCGGACGCCGAGGAGTTCGCCGCCAGGTAGGCGTTGAAGACGTCCAGGTCGGAGGCGCCGACCAGCTTGTTCTTGCCCTGGCCGAGGGCCGCGAAGCCGTCGCCGCCGCCCGCGAGGAACTCGTTCATGGCGACGCGGTAGGTCTTCGCCGGGTCGAGGGCGACCCCGTTCAGCTTGACCGTGTCCACCAGGACGCGGTCCGCGCCCGCCTTGGTCATGTCGAGCGTGTAGCTGAAGCCCTTCGACACCTGGAGGATCTTCGGCGAGGCCGCGTTGCCGCCGCTGACCTGCTGCTGCAGGCCCTGGATGATCTGGGCCCCGGTCAGGTCGACCACGTTCATCATGTTGGTGAACGGCTGGACGGTGAACGCCTCGCCGTAGGTGACCACCCCGTCGCCCTCGCCGCCGCTCGCCTTGTACACGAGGTCGGAGCGGATGCCGCCCGGGTTCATGAAGGCGAGCTGGGCGCCGCCCTTGTCGGCCGGGGAGAGCCCGGCGAGCTGGGCGTCCGCGATGAGGTCGCCGAGCGGCTTCTCGGGCGCCTCGGAGCCGCGGCCGTTGATGTCGGCGGAGATGTAGCCCTGCGGGCGGCCCGCGATCGGGGCGGCCAGCTTGTTCCAGCGGGCGATCAGGTCGGTGATGTCCTGCGCCTTGGCCTGGTCGCGGCGGACGACGCGGTTGACCGACTTCGGCGACTTCACGGCGGTCCGGACGATGTCCTTGGTCCGCTTGTCGTAGGTGAGCGTGGTCTCGGTGAAGAGCTTGCCGTAGGAGGCCGCCGAGGTGACCATGCGCGGGTTGCCCGCCGGGTCGGGGACCGTGCAGGTGTAGGCCTGGTGGGTGTGGCCGGTGACCAGCGCGTCCACCTTGGGCGTGACGCCCTTGGCGATGTCGACGATCGGGCCGGACAGACCGCTTCCGGGACCGGCCGAGTCGCAGTCGTAGTTGTACGCGTTGGTCGCCGGCATCCCGCCCTCGTGGACGAGCGCGACGATGGACTTCACGCCCTGCCGGTCGAGCTCCTTGGCGTACTTGTTGATCGTCTCGATCTCGTCGTGGAACTTCAGGCCCTTGACGCCGGAGGCGGTCACGACGTCCGGGGTGCCCTCCAGGGTCACACCGATGAAGCCGATCTTGACGCCGTTCTTCTTCCAGACCGTGTACGGCTTGAGGATCGGCCTGCCGGTCTTCTCGCTGGTCACGTTGGCGGCCAGATACGGGAAGTCGGCGCCCCGGAACTTCTTCCCCTTCTCGTAGCAGCCCTCGACCGGGTGGCAGCCGCCGTTCTGCATCCGGGCCAGCTCGACCGCGCCCTCGTCGAACTCGTGGTTGCCCACGGCCGTCACGTCGAGGTCGATCCTGTTCAGCGCCTCGATGGTCGGCTCGTCGTGGAAGAGACCGGAGAGCAGCGGGCTGGCGCCGATCATGTCGCCGCCGGCGGCGGTGATCGAGTACGGGTGGCCCTTGCGCGCGGTGCGCAGCGAGGACGCCAGGTACTCGACGCCGCCGGCCGGTATGGACTTCACGGTCCCGTCGGGCTGCTTCTCGTTCACGGCGCCGGCCGAGCCGGCCGGCGGCTCCAGGTTGCCGTGCAGGTCGTTGAAGGAGAGGAGCTGGACGTCCACCGTCCGCGCGGGCTTCGGGTGCCCGTGGCCGTGGCCCTTGTCGTGGGCGTCGGCGGCCGGCATCGCGGCAATGAGGGCGCCGAGCGTGGTGAGGCCGGCGGCGGTCGCCAGGACCCGGCGGCCCGCACGGCCGCCGTGGTGCTTGCGGGGTGTCGCTGTCATCTCTCCCCTAAATGATTCAGCTGGTGGTGGAGCGTGGTGTGCGCGGAGAACCGCGAGCTGGTCGGGCGGTGGCCGAAACCCGATGGTCATGCCGCCGCGAGCGGAAGCCTAGGGTCAACGCGCGTAGCGCGACAGGGGGGTGCGGTTACGGGATGGTTGCCGTTTGTCGGTACGTCAGGTTTTGCCCCCGGTCGCCGTAGGCTCGTACCCATGACGACCGACCCCGCCGTGCCCGGCCCCTCCGGACGTGAGATCCGGACCCTCGACGAGCTCACCCACCCCCAGGCCCAGGAGGTCCTCGCGCTGCTCGCCGAGGCCGCCGGGACCGACGGGCAGCAGGCCGTGTCCGAGCAGGGCCGGCTCCAGCTGCGGGGCGGCCGGCGGCCCGGGATCCGCCACTTCCTGCTCACGCTCGCCACCGCCGAGGGGTCCGAGCTGATCGGGTACGCGCAGCTGGAGGACACCGACCCGGTCGAGGCACCCGCCGCCGAGCTCGTCATCCACCCCGCCCACCGGGGCCGCGGCCACGGCCGGGCGCTCGGTTCGGCGCTGCTGGGCGCGTCCGGCAAGCGGCTGCGGGTGTGGGCGCACGGCGGGCACTCCGCCGCCCGCCACCTCGCCCAGGTCCTCGGCCTCACCCTGTTCCGCGAACTGCGCCAGATGCGGCGGCCGTTGGGCCCCGCCGACATCGCCGAGCCGGTCTACCCGCCCGGCGTGAGCGTACGGACCTTCGTGCCCGGCGAGGACGACACGGCGTGGCTGGCCGTGAACGCGGCGGCCTTCTCCCACCACCCCGAGCAGGGCGCGCTCACCCAGCGCGACCTCGACGACCGCAAGGCGGAGCCCTGGTTCGACCCGAAGGGCTTCTTCCTCGCCGAGCGCGAGGGCCGGATCGTGGGCTTCCACTGGACGAAGGTGCACGCGGCGGAGAGGATCGGGGAGGTGTACGTGGTCGGGATCCGCCCGGACGCGCAGGGCGGGGGCCTGGGCAAGGCCCTCACCGCGACGGGGCTGCGGCATCTCGCGGCGGAGGGGCTGCCGGCGGCGATGCTGTACGTGGACGCCGACAACACGGCGGCGGTCGCCGTGTACGAACGCCTGGGGTTCACCACGCACGAGGTGGACCTGATGTACCGGACGGAGTCGTAGGACCGACCGGGCCCTGGGCGGCCTGCGCCCGGCTTTCGCCGGCGGACCGGGGGTGGCCGGTCGCGCGAGGCGCTCGGCGGCCTGTGCCCGGCTCTCGTCCGCGGACCGGGGGTGGCCGGTCGCGCGGTTCCTCGCGCCCCTGTCCGTAACCCGGCGCCGCGAGGCGCCGGCAGGGCCGGGCGCGGGCACTGCCACGTGCGGGTGTTCCTGACATCTGCGTCAGGCCTCGGATTCCCTCATGTCATGTCCCCGTTACCGCGTATTCAGACACGCTTGCGACGCTCGCTCAATGCAGCCCGAGGTGCCACCCTCCCGGAACGGGACCGCCGCCCGCCCCAAGGCGCTCACGCCTGCCCGCTCCGACCTGCTCTCCGACGCGCCTGAGAACGGTGTGGCGCGGAAGAATGGGTTCATGAGCCAGCAGCCAAGCGCCGAGGTCCGCCTCCAGCCCACCTCCCAGCCGTCGGTCGGTTCCATAGCCGCGCACCGGCCGCACACCCTCGCCGCGGCCGTCTCCGATCTGGAACCGGACATCGACGCGGATCTCGACGGGTACGACGGCTACGAGCGCGACCGCGAGGACGCCCCCGGCGGCGACGAGCTGCCCTCGGGGCGCTTCCTCGACCGCGAGCGCAGCTGGCTGGCGTTCAACGAGCGCGTCCTGGAGCTCGCCGAGGACCCGGCGACGCCCCTGCTGGAGCGGGCGAACTTCCTGGCGATCTTCGCCTCCAACCTGGACGAGTTCTTCATGGTCCGGGTGGCCGGCCTGAAGCGCCGTATCGCCACCGGCGTGGCCACCCGGTCCGCCTCCGGGCTCCAGCCCCGCGAGGTCCTGGACCTGATCTGGACCCGCTCGCGCGAACTCATGGCCCGGCACGCCGCCTGCTACCAGCAGGACGTGGCCCCGGCCCTCGCCGACGAGAACATCCACCTCATCCGCTGGCCCGACCTCACCGAGAAGGAGCAGGCGCGCCTCTTCACCCTCTTCCGCCAGCAGATCTTCCCGGTCCTCACCCCGCTGGCGGTGGACCCCGCGCACCCCTTCCCGTACATCTCGGGGCTCTCGCTCAACCTCGCGGTCGTCGTGCGCAACCCGGTCAGCGGCCACCGCCACTTCGCCCGGGTCAAGGTGCCTCCGCTGCTCTCGCGGTTCCTGGAGGCCTCCCCGCAGCGGTACGTGCCGCTGGAGGACGTCATCGCGGCCCACCTCGAAGAGCTCTTCCCCGGCATGGAGGTCCTGGCCCACCACATGTTCCGGGTGACCCGGAACGAGGACCTGGAGGTGGAGGAGGACGACGCCGAGAACCTCCTCCAGGCGCTGGAGAAGGAGCTCATGCGGCGCCGCTTCGGGCCGCCGGTGCGCCTGGAGGTCGAGGAGTCCATCGACCCGTACGTCCTGGACCTGCTGGTGCGCGAGCTGAAGATCAGCGACGCCGAGGTGTACCCGCTGCCCGGCCCGCTCGACCTCACCGGGCTCTTCGGCATCGCGGCGCTCGACCGGCCGGAGCTGAAGTTCCCCAAGTTCGTGGCCGGCACCCACCGCGACCTCGCCGAGGTCGAGTCGGCGTCCGCGCCGGACATCTTCGCCGCGCTGCGCGAGCGGGACGTGCTGCTCCACCACCCGTACGACTCCTTCTCCACCTCCGTACAGGCGTTCCTGGAGCAGGCCGCCGCCGACCCGGACGTCCTCGCCATCAAGCAGACCCTCTACCGCACCTCCGGCGACTCGCCGATCGTGGACGCCCTGATAGACGCCGCCGAGTCCGGCAAGCAGGTCCTCGTCCTGGTCGAGATCAAGGCCCGCTTCGACGAGCAGGCCAACATCAAGTGGGCCCGCAAACTGGAGGAGTCGGGCTGCCACGTGGTGTACGGCCTGGTCGGGCTGAAGACGCACTGCAAGCTGTCGCTGGTGGTGCGCCAGGAGGGCGACACCCTGCGCCGCTACTCGCACGTCGGCACCGGCAACTACCACCCCAAGACGGCCCGCCTCTACGAGGACCTGGGGCTGCTCACCGCCGACCCGCAGGTCGGCGCCGACCTCTCGGACCTCTTCAACCGGCTGTCGGGCTACTCGCGCCGCGAGACCTACCGCCGGCTGCTGGTCGCGCCCAAGTCCCTGCGCGACGGCCTGGTCTCGCGCATCAACAAGGAGACGGCCCACCACCGCGCCGGGCGCCCCGCCTACGTCCGCATCAAGGTCAACTCGATGGTCGACGAGGCCGTGATCGACGCCTGCTACCGCGCCTCGCAGGCCGGTGTGCCGGTCGACATCTGGGTACGCGGCATCTGCGCGGCCCGGCCCGGCGTCGCCGGGCTCTCCGAGAACATCCGGGTGCGGTCGATACTGGGGCGCTTCCTCGAGCACTCGCGGCTCTTCGCGTTCGGCAACGGCGGCGAGCCCGAGGTGTGGCTGGGCAGCGCCGACATGATGCACCGCAACCTGGACCGCCGCATCGAGGCACTGGTACGGGTCACCGACCCGCACCACCGCATCGCCCTCACCCGGCTCCTGGAGACCGGGATGTCGGACACCACCACCTCCTGGCACCTGGGCCCGGACGGCGAGTGGACCCGGCACGCCGTCGACGCCGACGGGCAGCCGCTGCGCCATGTCCAGGAGATGCTGATAGACGCCCGGAGGCGCCGGCGTGCCACACCCTGAGAACATCCCCCGACCGCAGACCGCCGGGGACGTCCTGTCCCCCTATCTCCACGCGCAGGCGGGGGAGTTCCTGCGCGGCCTGCGTCTGCACCGCGAGGCGGGGCCCGACAACGAGGGCGCCGAGGAGGCCGCGCGGGCACTGCGGCGCGCCGCCCGCCGCATCGGCGCCACCCTGCACACCTTCCGCCCGCTGCTCGACCCGGTGTGGGCGGAGGCGCTGCGCACCGAACTGTCCTGGCTGCGCGCCACCCTGGCCGGGGAGCACGCCTGCGCGGCCCGGCTCGCCCGGCTGCTCGACGGCCTCCAGCGGCTCTCCGGCGGCCCGCAGGTGCCCGCGCCGCGCGGTGAGGCGGCGGCCTCGGCGGTGGGCGCGGCGCGGGCCGGGGCGCTGCTCGACCGCCGGCTCACCCTGGCCCGCACCCGGGCGCACTCGGCGGCCCTCCAGGCGCTGGGCTCCTCCCGCTTCCACGCGGTGGCCGACGCGGTGGCGCTGCTCGCCAGCGAGGTGCCGCTGTCCGGTTCGGCGGCGGCGTACGCGGTGGAGGTGCTGCCGCCCGCCGCCCGCCTCGCCGAGCAGCGGCTCGGCCAGGCGGTGGCCGCGCTGCCGCTGGCCCGCGCGGCCCATCCGTACAACGCGGAGGCGCTGGCGGGTCTGGGCGAGGCCCAGGACGCGCCCTGGCACCAGGTGCGGCGGCTGCTGCGGCTGCACCGGTACGCCCAGGAGGTGCTGCGCACCGGGCTGCCGTACGAGGACGACGAGCGGCTGCTGCGGGCCGGGCTCGCGCTCGACCGGCACCGCGACGCCTCCGAGGCCGCCGCCGACGCCGCGGCCGCCGCCCGCACCCCGAGGATCGCCCCGGCCACGGCCTACGCGCTGGGCGTGCTCCACGCCGACCAGCGGCACGAGGTGGAGGCTGCCCGGTTCGCCTTCCAGCAGGTCTGGCAGCCGAGGGCGGCGGTGGGCGCGCATCCGGGCGCCGAGGAGCCCGCGCCGGCCGGCGCGCGGGTGGCCGCGCCGTGAACCGGGACGGGACGGTGCGCGCGGCGGGCTGCGTGCTGTGGCGCCGGTCGCCGGAGGGAGCCGGGGGGCCGGAAGGAGCCGGGGGGCTGGAGATCTGCCTGGTGCACCGGCCGAAATACGACGACTGGTCGCACCCCAAGGGCAAGCTCAAGCCCGACGAGGAGCCGCTGGCGGGCGCGGTCCGGGAGGTTCGGGAGGAGACCGGCCACTCCTGCGTGCCCGGCGCGCGGCTGCCCTCCGCCCACTACATCGATCCCCAGGGCCGCCCCAAGACGGTCGACTACTGGTCCGCCGAGGCCGGCGGGGGCCGTTTCCAGCCGAACGACG
Source organism: Streptomyces sp. NPDC043908 (assembly GCF_056435525.1). NCBI lineage: Bacteria > Bacillati > Actinomycetota > Actinomycetes > Kitasatosporales > Streptomycetaceae > Streptomyces > Streptomyces sp. NPDC043908. Next base: position 161,567 of record NZ_JBWKEI010000016.1, read on the forward strand.
AGATCGACCGGGTGCTGTGGCTGACCCCGGAGGCGGCCCGCGAACGGCTCACCCAGCCGCGCGACCGGACCCTGGTGGACGCCCTGCTGGACGCGCTGCGCCGGTCCTGAGAGGACGCCGGAGAGGACCCCCGGAGGACTCCTGAGAGGGCTTCCGTACGGGGTCCGCCGCCGCTCCCCCGCGCCCCCTCGGCGTCGGTTTCCGGCCGGGTGCCGTTCACCCCGGGAGGCGGCTCAACACGAACCGGTAACGGTCGGCACCGCACTGTCCGGCACGGTTCACCTCCCGTTCACTCTCCTCCGTCGGTGGCTTCACCTGTTCTGCCTAATTTCGGCCTTACACGGTGTGAGGCGACCCGCCCGACCGGACACCTCTTCGCACGCCGCCGTACAACGGACGCACCCCGGCGGCTCCTGGAAGGAACACCCGAAAGTGAAGCTTCAGCGCAAGAACCGGCTCCGCGCCACCGCCCTCGGCGTCATCGCCGTGTCCAGCGCCCTGGCCCTCACGGCGTGCGGCAGCGACGACAACGACAAGGGTTCGGGCTCCACCGGCGGGACCGGCGGCAAGACGAGCGCCGCGTCGAACATCAAGTGCGACGGCGCCAAGGGCCAGTTGCTGGCCTCCGGTTCCTCCGCGCAGAAGAACGCCATGGACCTCTGGGTCAAGAACTACATGGCGGCCTGCAAGGGTGTGGAGATCAACTACAAGGGCTCCTCGTCCGGCGAGGGCATCATCAACTTCAACCAGGGCACGGTCGCCTTCGCCGGCTCCGACTCCGCGCTCAAGCCGGAGGAGGTCGCCAACTCCAAGAAGATCTGCACCGGCGGCCAGGGCATCAGCCTCCCGATGGTCGGCGGCCCGATCGCGATCGGCTACCACCTGGAGGGTGTCGACAGCCTGGTCCTGGACGCCCCGACGCTCGCCAAGATCTTCAAGGGCGACATCAAGAAGTGGAACGACGAGGCCATCGCCAAGCTGAACTCGGGCGCCAAGCTCCCGGACAAGGCGATCCAGCCGTTCCACCGCTCCGAGGACTCCGGCACCACCCAGAACCTCGGCAAGTACCTCGGCGCCACCGCCAAGTCCGACTGGACCTACGCCCCGGAGAAGAAGTGGCCCGCCCCGGGCGGCCAGGCCGCGTCCGGCTCCGCCGGTGTCGCCGCGCAGGTCAAGCAGACGGACGGCGCGATCGGCTACTTCGAGCTCTCCTACGCCACCTCGCAGTCCATCAAGACCGTGGACATCAACACGGGCGCCGCCGCCCCGGTCAAGGCCACCCCGGAGAACGCCTCCAAGGCGATCGCCGCCGCCAAGATCAAGGGCACCGGCAAGGACCTCGCCCTGGGCCTGGACTACGCCACCAAGGCCGAGGGCGCCTACCCGATCGTCCTCGTCACGTACGAGATCGCCTGCGACAAGGGCAACAAGGCCGACACCCTCGGCACGGTGAAGTCCTTCCTGACCTACACCTCGGGCGACGAGGGCCAGAAGATCCTCTCCGACGCCGGCTACGCGCCGATCCCGGCGGAGATCAACGCCAAGGTCCGCGAGACCGTCGCCGGTCTCCAGTAACACCCGTCGGTCCGAGGGGCGCGCGCCGAACCGGCCGCCCCGAGGCCCCTGGGGCGGGGGCCCCGACCGGCCCCCGCCCCCACCATCCGGTGCACCGCCGCCAGGGGACCCACACCGTCCCCGCCCACAGACCGGAAAGATCGATGGCTTCCCTGACCACGAACACTCCGCCACCACCGGCTCCGGCCCCCGCCCCGCGCCGCGCGTCCACCGGCCGCGCGGGCGACAGGGTCTTCCTCGGCCTCTCCCGGGGCTCCGGCATCCTGCTGCTCGCCCTGATGGCGTCGATCGCCCTCTTCCTGAGCGTGCGCGCCGCGATAGCCCTGTCGAAGGACGAGGGCAACTTCCTCACCACCTTCGACTGGAACCCCGCCGCCGAGAAGCCGGTCTTCGGCATCGCCGTCCTGCTCTTCGGCACCGTCGTCAGCTCGGTCGTCGCGATGGCCATCGCGGTTCCGATCGCCGTCGGCATCGCCCTGTTCATCTCCCACTACGCGCCGCGCAAGCTGGCCGCGCCCCTGGGTTACGTCGTCGACCTGCTCGCCGCGATCCCCTCGATCGTCTACGGCATCTGGGGCGCCCTCTTCCTCGTGCCGTACCTGGAGGGCCTGAACTCCTGGCTCGACGAGTACCTGGGCTGGACGTACGTCTTCGAGAAGACCGAGGTCGGCGTCGCCCGCTCGCTCTTCACCGTCGGCATCCTGCTCGCGATCATGATCCTGCCGATCGTGACCAGCGTGAGCCGCGAGGTCTTCCTCCAGGTCCCGCGGATGAACGAGGAGGCCGCCCTGGCGCTGGGCGCCACCCGCTGGGAGGTCATCCGGATGTCGGTGCTGCCCTTCGGCCGCTCCGGCGTCATCTCCGCCTCGATGCTGGGCCTCGGGCGCGCGCTCGGCGAGACGATGGCCGTCGCCACGGTCCTCTCCCCCAGCTACCTGCTCTCCGCCCACATCCTCAACCCGGGTGGCGGCACCTTCGCCCAGAACATCGCGGCGAAGTTCGACGAGGCAAACGAGCTGGGCCGGGACGCCCTGATCGCCTCCGGCCTGGTGCTCTTCATCCTCACCCTGCTGGTCAACGGCGCGGCCCGCCTGATCATCGCGCGCCGCAAGGAGTACTCGGGGGCGAACGCCTGATGTCCAACGCAGTTGTCCAGGACACCCGCCCGGCCGCGTCCGCGCCCCGCAAGGGCGGCCTGAGCCGCCGGGGCCTGCCCCGCTGGGCCGGGGCCGCCTTCGGCGCCGCCGGCATCGCGCTCGGCTGCGGCATCGGCCTCGCCTTCGGCCTGGAGAGCAAGGTCCAGTGGGGCCTGATCTCCGCGGTCCTGTTCGTGCTCGTCTCGTACGCCGTCACCTCGGCCGTCGAGAACAAGCGCCAGGCCAAGGACCGCGTCGCCACCTCGCTCGTGTGGGTCTGCTTCATCCTCGCCCTGATCCCCCTGCTCTCCCTGCTGTGGACGACGGTCAGCCGGGGCACCAAGGTCCTCGACGGCGACTTCCTCACCCACTCCATGGCCGGCGTCCCCGGCTTCGAGAAGGGCGGCGGCGTCTACCACGCGCTGGTCGGCACCCTGGAGCAGGTCGGCATCGCCACCCTGATCTCCGCCCCGCTCGGCCTGCTGACCGCGGTCTACCTGGTGGAGTACGGCAAGGGCGCGCTCGCCAAGGCCGTGACGTTCTTCGTCGACGTGATGACCGGCATCCCCTCCATCGTGGCGGGCCTGTTCATCCTCACCCTGATGCTGATGTTCGAGCTGAAGCCGTCCGGCTTCATGGGCTCCCTGGCGCTGGCGATCCTGATGATGCCGGTCGTGGTCCGCTCCACCGAGGAGATGCTCAAGCTCGTCCCGAACGAGCTGCGCGAGGCCTCCCTCGCCCTCGGCGTGCCGAAGTGGCGCACGATCCTGAAGGTGGTCCTGCCGACCGCGATCGGCGGCATCACCACGGGCGTCATGCTCGCCATCGCCCGTATCGCCGGCGAGACCGCGCCGATCATGCTGCTCGTCTTCGGCAGCCAGCTGATCAACACCAACCCGTTCGACGGCGCCCAGTCCTCGCTCCCCTTCTACATCTGGGAGCAGTACCGGGTGGGCAGCGAGGCGTCGTACGACCGCGCCTGGGCCGCCGCCCTGGTCCTGATCGCCTTCGTCATGATCCTCAATCTGGTGGCCCGCGGCATCGCCCGCTGGAAGGCCCCGAAGACCGGCCGCTGACGCGACCAACGAAAGAAGCAGTGATTCTGATGGCCAAGCGAATCGACGTCAGCGGCCTGACCGCCTACTACGGCTCCCACAAGGCGATCGAGGACATCTCGATGACCGTGGAGCCCCGCTCGGTGACCGCCTTCATCGGCCCGTCCGGCTGCGGCAAGTCCACCTTCCTGCGCACCCTGAACCGGATGCACGAGGTCACCCCCGGCGGCCGCGTCGAGGGCAAGGTGCTCCTGGACGACGAGAACCTGTACGGCAGGGACGTCGACCCGGTCGCGGTGCGCCGTACGGTCGGCATGGTCTTCCAGCGCCCGAACCCGTTCCCCACCATGTCGATCTTCGACAACGTGGCGGCCGGGCTGCGCCTCAACGGTTCGTACAAGAAGAACCAGCTGGCGGACGTGGTCGAGAAGTCCCTCAAGGGCGCGAACCTCTGGAACGAGGTCAAGGACCGCCTCAACAAGCCCGGCTCGGGCCTGTCCGGCGGCCAGCAGCAGCGGCTGTGCATCGCCCGCGCGATCGCGGTCGAGCCGGACGTCCTGCTGATGGACGAGCCCTGCTCGGCCCTGGACCCGATCTCCACCCTCGCGATCGAGGACCTGATCGGCGAGCTGAAGGAGCGCTTCACGATCGTCATCGTGACGCACAACATGCAGCAGGCGGCGCGCGTCTCGGACCGTACGGCGTTCTTCAACCTGGCGGCCGTGGGCCAGCCCGGGCGCCTGGTGGAGCTCGACGAGACCGAGCGGATCTTCTCCAACCCGTCCGTCCAGGCGACCGAGGACTACATCTCGGGCCGCTTCGGATAACCCCGGACCGTCTGCGGTGCTGCATGGCGGTGCCACCGCAAGACGAAGGGCCCGCCCCCTGGTGCCAGGGGGCGGGCCCCTTTACGTAACCCCCGCCAAGCCCGGGAGACCGTTTGCGCCCGCGGGCCCTGAAGGGGCGCGGGGAACTGCGCGACCGGCCCCCACCGACCCGCGGGCAAAAGCAAAGGGGGCCCGGGGCAGAGCCCCGAGCCCCCCGTAACGCGGCTCAGCCGAAGAAGATCCGCACCACGTAGTAGCTCGCCGCCGCGACGATCGCCGCCGCGGGCATCGTGATGAACCACCCGAGGATGATGTTCTTCGCCACACCCCATCGCACCGCGTTGACGCGCTTGGTCGCCCCCACACCCATGATCGCGGACGTGATGACGTGCGTCGTCGAGATCGGCGCGTGGAACAGGAACGCCGACCCGAACATGATCGAGGCCCCCGTGGTCTCCGCGGCGAACCCCTGCGGCGGATCAAGCTCGATGATCTTCCGCCCGAGGGTCCGCATGATGCGCCACCCACCGGCGTACGTCCCCAGCGACAGCATCGCCGCGCAGGCGATCTTCACCCAGATCGGGATCTCGTCGCCCGCGGACTGCACGTCCGCGATGACCAGGGCCATCACCACGATGCCCATGGTCTTCTGCGCGTCCTGGAGGCCGTGGCCAAGCGCCATGCCCGCCGCCGAGACGGTCTGCGCGATACGGAAGCCCCGCTTGGCCTTGTGCGGGTTGGACTTGCGGAACATCCACAGGATCGCGCACATCACCAGGTAACCGGCGACGAGCCCGATCACCGGCGAGACGAACATCGGTACGACGACCTTGTCGAGCACCCCGTCCCAGTGGACGGTCGTCCCGCCCGCGAGCGCCGCGCCGACCATGCCGCCGAACAGGGCGTGCGAGGACGAGGACGGCAGCCCGAAGTACCAGGTCACCAGGTTCCAGATGATCGCCCCGACCAGCGCGGCGAACAGGATCCCCATCCCCTTGTTGCCCTCGGGGGTGGCGATCAGGCCCTCGCTGACGGTCTTGGCGACCCCGCTGCCGAGGAAGGCACCGGCGAGGTTCATCACGGCGGCCATGGCCAGCGCCGCACGCGGGGTCAGCGCCCGCGTCGAGACGGAGGTCGCGATGGCGTTCGCCGAGTCGTGGAACCCGTTCGTGTACGTGAATCCGAGCGCGACCGCGATGGTCACGATCAGTGCGAAGGTGTCCACGAAGCTCAGGACTCCTTGACGGCGATGGTCTCCACCGTGTTCGCCACGTGCTCGAAGGCGTCGGCGGCCTCTTCGAGCACGTCCACGATCTGCTTGAGCTTGAGCACCTCAATGGCGTCGTACTTGCCGTTGAAGAGATGGGCGAGCAGCTTGCGGTGGATCTGGTCGGCCTGGTTCTCCAGACGGTTGACCTCGATCCAGTACTCGGTGAGGTTGGACATCGTCCGCAGGTTCGGCATGGCCTCGGCGGTCAGCTCGGCCGCCCGCGCCAGGACCTCGATCTGCTGCTCGACGCCCTTGGGCAGCTCCTCGACGTTGTAGAGGACGACGAGGTCGACGGCCTCCTCCATGAAGTCCATGATGTCGTCGAGGCACGACGCGAGGTTGTAGATGTCCTCGCGGTCGAACGGCGTGATGAACGAGGAGTTCAGCTGGTGGAAGATCGCGTGGGTCGCGTCGTCACCCGCGTGCTCCGCTGCCCGCATCCGCTCCGCGATCTCGGCCCGGGACGCGGAATCCGCTCCGAGCAGTTCCATCAGGAGCTTCGAGCCCGTGACGATGTTGTCCGCGGACGCGGAGAACATGTCGTAGAAGCTCGTCTCCCTGGGGGTCAGACGAAAGCGCACGTGGGGTCCTCGGGGTGCTCTGGATTCGGTCAGGCTGATGCTAGGCGCATCATCCGGCCACGGCTAACCGGCGTACTTCAGTGTCGCCCATCAGGCACAGTGATCAGCACGGGCCCCCGGCCCGTATCCGTACCCCCTTCCACGGGGTTCGTTACCCTATACCCACGAGGGGTATCCACCCCCTCTTCTGACCACGGGAGGACGCGATGACGACCACCGAGCCCGCCGAGCCGGACACCGTCCTCACGGACCAGCCGCACGCGGTACACGGCTACCACAAGCAGAAGGAAGAACACCTCAAGCGGCTGCGCAGGATCGAGGGGCAGATCCGCGGGCTCCAGCGCCTGGTGGACGAGGACGTCTACTGCATCGACATACTCACCCAGGTCTCCGCGTCCACCAAGGCCCTCCAGTCCTTCGCCCTCCAGCTCCTGGAGGAGCACCTGCGGCACTGCGTGGCGGACGCCGCGGTGAAGGGCGGCGGGGAGATCGACGCGAAGGTGGAAGAGGCCACGAAGGCGATCGCCCGCCTGCTGCGCACCTGAGCGACCGGCCCCCGACGGCCCGGCCCAGTGGCTCGCCTGTGTTGCCCGCCTCTGTGGCCGCCTGGCCGGAAAGCGGCGGTCGGGCCCCGGTCACGTGCACCGGGAGCCGCGGGCCTGGCCGAAATCAGCCCCCGGCGCCGGCGGGGGTCTCGGGCTCGACCTTGAGCACCTCGTCGATCAGGTCGGGACTGAGCCGCTCCCCGTCGGCGGCCGAGGCGGCGATCATCAGCTCACCGCACAGCTCGATCTCGACGAGGGCCACGTGGTCCTGGACGGTTGTGCTGCGGAGCCCGGCCACGCACCTCACCCCTCCACCCCTCTTTCTGCCGTCGTCGGCTTCCTAGCGTAGGGAGGAGCACACACACCGCGCATGGCACGGACGGACCATTTCCGCCACCGCCCATGACTGAATTCCCGAACGCCCCCCGGACCCCTATGACTCGATCTTCCCGGCGTAGATGTCCCGCTCCGCCGGGAGCTGCACGGCGGCGGGCACCCCGAATCCGTACAGCAGCGTGGTCGAGGCGACCGCGACCGTACGCCCCTGGTTGACGTAGCTGAAGTGCTGGCGCAGCTTGCGGAGCAGGCCCTGGGCGTCGAAGTACGCGTCGAAGGGCACCGCGCCCTTGGACCGGCCGAAGCCCTTCGCCGCCGCCGTCAGCGAGCCGCGCGCGTGCGGCCCGGCCGCGCCCGCCGCGCGGGGGATGTCGGCGGTGCCCCGGTAGTGCCGGACCCGGACGCCCGCCAGGTCCTCCTCGCCCACGAACCTCACCGCGCCCGAGCCGCGCAGCAGTTCGGCCGCCACCATCGGGTCGGTGACCCCGCCGGTGACCAGGTTGCCGTCGGGGAGCGTCGCCGTGTCGACGCGGACCCACTTGTCGGCGGGGACGCCCGCGCCCCGGTTCTTCATGTAGAGCGCGCCTGGCGCCAGCAGTTCGGTGATCGGGCGGTGCTCCTCGGCGCCCGCCGCGTCCCGGGGCAGGACGACCTTCAGCCGGCCCATGCGGCGCGTGAAGTCGTACACCCCCTCGCCGCGGATCGTCACGCGCGTGCCGCCCGCGGCCATCTCCATCGAGGTGCTGGTCTTGGAGCTGCGGGCGGCCACCAGCGCGTCCGCCGCGCGGGCCACCACCTGGCCGGGCTCGGCCGCACGCCCCTGCGGCCCGTCGGCGCCCGCGGAGGCGTCGGCCCCGCAGCCGGCGACGAGCACGCCCGTGACGGCCACCGCGGCGGCCGTCACGCCGGTCACGACGGCACCGGCGAAGCCCGCGCCCCCAAGCCCCTGCCGCCGCACCGCCATCGCCGTCAACCCCCAAGCGCCTTCCACGATCCGCCGCACCACCCGCCCCGTCTAACGACCGCGTCCCCACCCCGGTCACGCCCGCGCCCGACGCTGGGTACCGTGACAGCGTGCCCCACCAAGCCTCAGCTCCTGAGCACCGCACCACGACGACGGAACGCGGCAGCTTCGCCCACGCCCACTGCACCTGCGGCTGGACCGGTCCCGCCCGCCGCTCCCGCGACAAGGCGCGAGGGGACGCGCGGCAGCACGAGTCGGCGGACTAGGCCCGCCCTGGGGCCGCGAAAACGTCCGGATGGCCGAGCAAGGACCCGTACGCCACCGGACGGTTCGTAGTCCGGCCCTGCGGGAACACGTCCCCGCGTGGACCGGCGCTCCCTCCTCGCCGCCGGGGCCGCGGGGGCCGCCCTCGCCGCCGCGTCCGCCTGCACGTCCGGCGCGGCCCGGGGCGAGGCATCCGCGTCCCCCCGGTCACCCGCGCCCACCGCCGCCACCTCCGGCACCGCTCCGGCCGCCTGGACCGCCCTCGCGTGCTCGCTCGCCGGTTCCCTGGTGCGGCCCGAGGACGCCGCGTACCCGACCGCCCGTCAGCTCTACAACACCCGCTTCGACGGCCTGCGTCCGGCGGCCGTCGCGTATGTGGCGAACGACGACGACGTACGGGAGTGCCTGGCCTTCGCCCGCGCCCACCGCACCCCGGTCGCACTGCGCGGCGGCGGCCACTCGTACGCGGGATGGTCCTCCGGCACCGGCCGCCTCGTCCTGGACCTGTCGAGGCTCAACGGCGTCCGGGCCGACGGCGACACCGCCACGGTCGGCGCGGGCGCCCGGCTGCTGGACGTCTATCTCGCCCTGGGCAGGGGCGGCCGGACGATCCCCGGCGGATCCTGCCCCACCGTCGGCGTCACCGGGCTCACCCTCGGCGGCGGCCACGGCGTCGCCACGCGCGCGTACGGCGCGACCTGTGACAGCCTCACCTCCGCGACCCTGATCACCGCCGACGGCAGACGGCTCACCGCCGACGCCGACCACGAGAGCGAGCTCTTCTGGGCCCTGCGCGGCGCGGGCAACGGCAACTTCGGCGTCGTCACCGGCCTCACCTTCCGTACGCACGACGCCCCGCGGACCGTCACCGCCCATCTGACCTGGCCCTGGGCCAAAGCGCGTGCGGTGATCGGGGCCTGGCAGGAGTGGGGCCCCGACCAGCCCGACGAGATCTGGTCCGCCGCCCATCTCGCGGCGGCCGCGGGCGGCGTGAAGGCGGGGGCCGCGCCGACCGTCGACGTCTCCGTGTTCTCCCTGGGCACCTACGGCGATCTCCAGAACGCCGTGGACCGCCTCGCCGACCGCGTCGGCGCCCCCGCCGCCTCCGTCTCGCTGCGCCGCCACGGCTACACCGAGGCGATGCTCGCGTACGCCGGCTGCGCCGGGCTCTCCGAGGACCGGTGCCGGCTGCCCGGCGCCACGCCCGGCCGCTCCCCGCGGGGCGCGCTCCAGCGCGAGACGTACGCGGCCCGTTCCGCGTTCTTCGACCGGGCGCTCCCCGCCGACGGCGTACGGGCCCTGCTCGCCCGGACCGAGGCGTTCGGGCACGTGGCGGTGGGGCAGGGCGGCGGGGAGGGCAGCGTGGCGCTCACGGCGCTCGGCGGGGCGCTGAACCGGGTCGCCCCGACGGCGACGGCGTTCGTGCACCGGCGCTCGCGGGTGCTCGCGCAGTACATCGCCTCCTGGCGCCCGGACACCCCGGGAACGGCCCAGCGGGCATGGCTGAATACCACCCATGACGCGCTGAGCCGGTACGCGAACGGGGCCGCCTACCAGAACTACACCGACCCGCAGCTGAGGGACTGGCGCCGGGCGTACTACGGACCCGCCGCGCCCCGCCTGGCCGAACTGAAGCGCCGGTACGACCCGACGCGCCTGTTCGACTTCCCGCAGGCGCTGTAGATCCCGCAGGGGGTGCAGTCCCACAGGGATGCAGTCCTGCGGCGATGCAGTCCCGAGTCCCGCGACCGGTGCGCGACCGCCGAACCGGCCTACGCCGCCAGGTCGTTCTCGCCCGGTCCGGCTCCCGTCCCGGTCTCCGCGCCCGACCGGGAGCCGCGGGGCTCCGGCAGGTCGGCGGCGAGCCGCAGCGAGGACTGGCCGGCGCGCCGCGACCGTACGAGACGGCCGAGCCGGGGCGAGCGGGCCACGGTCGACACCAACGGGGTCAGCAGCATCAGCGCGAGCGGCGCGAGCAGCAGGGTGACGGCGGTGCCCAGCGCGAAGCCGCCGACCACGTCCGTAGGGTAGTGCACGCCCATGTAGACCCGGCTGAAGCCCTCGGCGAGCGCGAGCCCGATGGCGAGCAGCCCGAACCTGCGGTGCGCGACGAAGAGTCCGGCCCCGATCGCCATGGCCAGCGTGGCGTGGTCGCTCACGAACGAGTAGTCCGTCTTGCCGTCCACCAGGACGTCGAGTCCCTTGTGGGCGACGAACGGCCGCGGCCGTTCCACGAACCCCCTGATGGGGATGTTGACGAGCAGCGCGATCCCGGCGGCGAGCGGCGCCCAGACGAGGGCGGCGAGGGACGCGAGCGCGCTCTCGCGGTCGTCCGCGCGCCGCAGGCTCCACCAGCACCGGAGCACGACGAGGACGAGGGCGAGGAGGATGCCGTACTCCCCGACGAACTCCATCACGCGGTCGAGCCAGGTGGGAGCGGAAGCGGCGAGTCCGTTGATGTCGTAGAGCAGGCTGACGTCCAGGTTCGACCCGTCGAGCGCGAGTCCAGCCATGCCGAGGCCCCTTGCCTGTGCGTGTAGCTACCAACCCCCGTGGTCAGTACTGCTGCGGTCACTGTCCACTGAACGGCCTGAACGGCCCTCGCGTTCCACTCTCCACGGAATGATCACGACGACGTTACCGAAGAGAGACTCATCGTCGCAGCTCAGGGCCATGACTTGACGGAGAGTGCCGACGAGTTCCGGCCACTTCCCGCCGGGGGTCACGTACCCGGTTTGAAGGTCGGCAACGCGGCGGCGCCGTCCTTGGTCACCCGGGTCGCGCCGAAGTAGTCCGGCGCGTCGATCTTGTCGAAGCGGATGACCGCGCCGGTGTACGGGGCGTTGATCATGTATCCGCCGCCGACGTACAGCCCGACGTGGTGGATGGCGCGGGAGTTGGTCAGGTCGTCCGAGAAGAAGACGAGGTCGCCGGGGAGGAGCTCGTTGCGGGCGGGGTGCGGACCGGCGTTGTACTGGTCGTTGGCAACCCGCGGCAGCTCGATCCCGACGCTGGCGTAGGCGGCCTGGGTAAGCCCCGAACAGTCGAACCGCCCGCCCTGGGCGGCGGTCCCCTCCCCACCCCAGAGGTAGGGGGTCCCGAGCTTCTGCTGCGCGTAGTAGATGGCCCCGGCGGCCTGCTGGGAGGGGGCCACTCGGGTGGTGGGGCGGGCGAAGCTCTTTTCCAGGGTGCGGATGATCTTCACGTAGTTCTGGGTCTCGGGGTACGGCGGCACCCCGCCGTACTTGATCACCGCGTACGCGCCCGCGTTGTAGGCGGCCAGCATGTTGGCGCCCTGGTCCCCCGGCACGTTCTTGACGTACTTGGCGAGTTCGCAGTCGTACGAGGCGGCGGAGGGGATGGCGTCCTGCGGGTCCCACACGTCCCGCTTGCCGTCCCCGTTGCCGTCGATGCCGTGGGACTCCCAGGTGCCGGGGATGAACTGGGCGATGCCCTGGGCCTTCGCGGGGCTGACGATCGTCGGGTTCCAGCCGCTCTCCTGGTAGAGCTGGGCCGCGAGCAGCGCCGGGTTCAGCGCGGGGCAGAGCGTGCCCCACTTCTGCACCAGCGGCTGGTACTTGGCCGGGACCGCTCCCTTCGCCAGCCCGACCGCGCTGCCCCCGCCGCCCAGGCCGCCGGCCAGCCCGGCCGCGGCCGAGTACGTTCCGACGACGAGCAGCGCGAGGAAGCTCAGGCACAGCCCGAACCCGATCCCGCCTGCCACCCAGAATTTGCGCACCCGTCAACCCTCCCCCATCCCCGCCGGGTTCACCGCCACTTTCCCGCCAGCCGTGTCGGCCACGCGTCTCATTCCACGACGAAGCCCGCGCAGACGACGCTCCGGTACTCCCTCACCCCCTTCACATGCTGGTAGACGACGGTCCATTCGGTCGACTTGTCCCGCTCCACCGCCAGGGCGGGCAGCACCTTGCCCTGGGAGCGGAGGACGAAGTCGTCCGGGTACGTCACGTACTTCCACTCCGTCTGGGCTCCCGCGTACAGGTCGGACACCTTGCTGACGAAGCCGAGCTGCCGGTTGGGCGTCCGGGCGGTCGGGTTCCCATTCGCATCGACCTCGTGCGGCGGCTTCACGGTGATCGCGAGGTAGTACGGGGGCGCGCCCGGCTCCTCGTACTTGAGCCGGTATCCGATCTGCACCTTGCCCGGCGGCACCTCGTCCGTGGCGGAGAGCCCCCCGGGGGTCACCGCGAACTGGAACTGGGTGTCCAGCTGTTCCTGTGCCGGCTGCCGGCAGCTGTCCGACAGCCCCGAGTAGCCGTCGAGGGACGGCGCGGTCTGCTCGATGTACTGCGGCGGCCCCAGCGGTGCCTTCTTGCCGGAGTCGGCGGGGCTCGCGCTCCGCGACGGGCCGGGCGTCCCCGACGCCTTGGCGTCCGCGCCCCCTCCCTTCCCACCCGGCCACCCCTGCACCACCACAGCCCCCACCACCCCCAGCACCGCCGCCACCGCGACCGTCACCAGCCAGGTGGTGCGACGGGAGCGGGACGGGGCGGGGGGCGGGGTGGGGTGGTTCGGGGGGAGGGCCGTCGCCGTGGGGAGGTCGTGCGGGGGCGGTTCCGTCAGGCCCGCCGAGAGCGCCTGGTAGTACGGGTCCTCGACCAGCGCCGACGTCACCCCGCACCGCACGATCACCTCCGCCGGAGTCGGCCGGTGCGCCGGATCCTTGGCCGCGCAGGCCGCGATCAGCGCGGCCAGCCCGGGCTCCACTCCGGCCACGTCGATGGGCTCGTGGACGGCCCGGTACGACACGCCCTCCACCGACCCCGCCCCGAACGGCGCCCTCCCCGTGGCCGCGAACGCCATCGTCGCCCCCAGCGCGAACACGTCCGCCGCGTCACCCACCTCGTTGCGCACCAGCACCTCGGGAGCCGTGTAGCCGGGGGTGCCGGGCGCGGCGCCCGTGCGGGTGAGGGCCGTGTCCGCCGCCGCCCGCGCGATGCCGAAGTCGATGAGCTGCGGGCCCTGCGGTGCCAGGATGACGTTCTGGGGCTTGAGGTCCCGGTGCGTCACCCCGTACGCGTGCACGCTCGCCAGCCCCTCCGCCAGCGCGGCGAACAGCCTGCGGCAGGTGTCGGGCGGGAACGGGCCCCGGTCGGCGACGGCCCGGCTCAGGGTCGGGCCGGAGACGTACTCCGTGGCGAGCCAGTACGGCGGCGCCGCCAGCGACGCGTCGATCAGGTTCGCGGTGTACGCGCTGCGCACCGCCCGTACCGTCTCCGCCTCCCGCCGGAAGCGGGCCAGCGCCTCCGGGTGGTCGGTGATCTCGTCCTTGATCACCTTGAGCGCGACCAGCCGGCCGCCGGGCGAGCGCCCGAGGTAGACCATGCCCATCCCGCCCGCGCCCAGCCGGGCGAGCAGGGCGTACGTACCGATGTGTGCCGGATCCCGGGGCCTGAGCGCGTCCACCGCACGACTCTGTCACGCAACTGGCGCGCTTCTCGCGCCCGTTGACCTACTTGTGATCACTTGCGACGCCGGGCGACCGATTCGCGTACGGACCGACCCCTGCCCGAGGGTCGCACGGCTACCGCGTGAAGCACGGCTGATGGTCTACGGCCCCTCCCGCGAAGTCCTCTCCGCCGCACTGCGGCGCCTGCGCGAGGAGCTGCCCAAGCACGACTGGAAGGCCCCCGACGGCCCCCTCAACACCCCTCCCCGCCCGCCAGCCGGAACAGCTCCGCCGTACTCGGCCCGAAGACGATGCTGTACGACACGTCCGGGTCGTCCCCGCCCTCCTCGTAGCCGCCTATGACCCCCACCACCGACCCGTCCGCCGCCTCCCACGGGCTGCCGCTGGTGCCGCCGGAGTAGCCGGGGCACTCGATGCGCTGCTGGGTGGCGCCGTACCGTGTCGTGCGGTTCGTGCAGGTCAGGGGGGAGTCGGAGTCGCTGGGGTAGCCGGTGACCGTGACGGTGTCCGCGGCGCCGGCCGTGGCTGTGGTGTCGGGCGTGGCCGTGGTGCCGGCCGTGGCATCGGACGGCGGCGTCGTCGCCAGCCGCGCCGCGCCCACCGCGTCCTCCACCCGCGCCCCCGTCAGCGAGCCGGCGCCCAGGACCGCGAAGGCCACGTCGTCGTCCACGCTGCCGTCCTCCTGCCACGCGTCATCCGTATAGGTGTCCTCCACCGGCCAGGTGCCGTACGGCGCCCGGCCGTCCCGGTAGCCCGGCACGAAGACCGCGTCGTCCTGGCCGTCCAGACAGTGCGCCGCCGTGACGATCAGGTTCCGGTCCGCGCTGTGCACCACGGACGCCGTGCAGAAGTGGTCTCCGTCCAGGCCGCCCTCAAACAGCGCGCCCACGCGCGCGGAGGCGGGCGTGGCCTGCGCCACGACGGTCCGGCCGCCCGTCCCGGGGTCCCGGTCCCCGTACGCGGGGATCACCAGGAGCACGGCCACCGCCGACAGCGCACGCAGCTGGGAGACGTGTCTCATGACCCGGACTGTGCCGTTCCGACCTGAGAACAGCCCTGGAACTTTTCTGAGAAGAGTCTGTGAAGTGAGCCGGCGGGGCGTTCGCGCGGGGGCCCGTACGAGCACCCTGACAGGGGGCCGGACGCGCCCGCGCGAGTTCCGCTCGAGCCAACGGGCCCAGAGTGCACCAACGACAGTCATTGCCCGGAGTCACTGTGCGTGATACACAGAGTGACCATACGCGAATCCGTAGAGAACCGGTCCACCGCAGGTCAGGGCGGTGTGACCGGCACAGCTGTGCGGTTTCGGGAAAAGAGAGCCGCCAAGTCGACATACCGGGGCGGTTTCATCAGCGAAGATAGAGCCTGACCCATGCCATGGGGCAGGGGCATCGAACTACCCGACAGGGGCGGTGAGTTACGTGTACCTGGCAGCAGAAAAGGGCGACATCACCACGATCATCGGCGGGATCGCGCCCAACTGGGGGCCGTTCGGAAGCCTGGGCAACGAGGCCCGGGTGATGGTCGAAGTCGTGATGGCCGTGGCCATCCTCCTGTGCCTCGGCATCGCCGTCTGGGGCGCGGCCAAGCAGCGGATCGGCGCGACCGCGCTGCGCGACACGTTCAGCGCGGAGCAGGGCAAGGGTCTGATCGTGGCCGGACTGACCGGAGTCTTCATCATCGGTTCGCTCGGCACCCTGTTCACCATCGTGTACGGGATGGCCGTCTGACCCGACCCGACCCGACCCGACCCGATCCGATCTGACCGGTCTGACCTGACCTGTCGTCAAGCCGGGCGCCATCCCGTCCCCTTCGTCCCCACGGGTCCGCCCAGGCCCTCCCCCACCATCCGTCCGTCGTGCCCACCGGCTGAGGTTGCGTCTCCCTGATGTCGAGTCACCACACCGCGCCCGCGCGGGAACCAGCACGGCTACCGTCGTACTACAACACGACGGACCAGCGAAGGGTTGAGGGGGCGTACGCGGCATGAGCCTCGGCGACGAGCACGACTCCAGGCGCACGGAGGACGCGTACAGCACCGTCGGCGGTACGCGCCAGACGCGCACCCGGCTGCCGGAGGGCGAGGGCGCCGACGTGTACGGCGGCGCCCGCCGCCCCGTCCGCGCCTCCCGCTCCATGATCATGATCGTGGGCGTGGTGGCGCTCCTCGTCGCCGCGATCGCCTTCGCCAACCGGGGCGACAGCGGCGGCGGCACCTCGGACGACCCCAAGCACACGGGATCGAACCCGACGGCGGCGAGCGGGGCGAAGCCGGTCGAGGGCAAGACGGGCGGAATCGCCTCGGGCTTCGCTCAGACGGAGCAGGGGGCACAGTCGGCGGCGGCGAACTATGTCGTGGCGCTCGGTTCGGACGGCATGTACAACCAGGCACGCCGCCACGAGATCGTGAGCACCGTGTACGCGCCGGACGTGGCGGCGGCCCGCCAAGGCGATCTCGACCGGGCCTACTCGGGCCCGGAGTTCCTCTCCAGGATCGGCCTCAAGCCGGACGGCACCGCGCCCAACGGGCTGATCTTCATCTCCCGGTTCAACCCGGTCGGCTCCAAGGTGGAGGCGTACGGCAACGGCACCGCGAGCGTGTCCGTCTGGTACTCGGCCCTGTTCGGTCTCGCCGGTGAGGGCTCGAAGAACCCGGTCTCCGAGGGCTGGTACACCAACACCTTCCAGCTGAAGTGGGTCGGCAACGACTGGAAGGTCACCGACTTCACCCAGAAGGACGGTCCGGCACCCGTCGGGCGCGACCAGGCCGCCGCGACCGCCAAGGACATGGCCGACGCCGTCGAGCAGTACGGAGGGTTCACCTATGCCCGGTAAGCGGCCCCGCCGCGCCCTCCCCCTCGCCACGGTGCTGGCGGCCGTGCAGACGACGGCCGTCCTCGCCGCCACGTTCGCGTACGCGGCACCGAGCCCCGCCCCCAGTCCCACGCCGAGTCCCACGCCGAGTCCGGCGGCGAGCACCAGCGGGCCCTGTGACCTCATCCGCGGCCCCGCCAAGGACTACTGCGACTCGGGCAACGGCAAGCCCGGCACCTCGCCCTCGAACGTGGCCCCCGGCGACCCCGCCGACCCCCTCACCTCCCTCGCCAAAGGCTGCGCCGACGCCGCCGTGTGGGTCGTCGACACGCTCTCCAAGTTCGTGAAGACCGCCGCCAAGGTGGACTTCACCGACCCCGCCTTCCTCGGCCGCTACGCCGTCGTCTTCGCCGCCGCCACCATCCTCACCCTCGTCCTGTGGCTGCTCGCCGTCACCAAGCGGGCGATCCGGGGGGTGCCGCTGACCACGGCGATCTCCGAGGCCGTCGGGTTCCTCTGGCTGACCGTGCTGGCGTCCGCCTTCACCCCGCTGATCCTCTACACCGTCGTCAACGCCACCGACGCCGTCACCGACGTCATCGCCGCCGGCACCGGCGACCAGACCGACGTCTTCTTCGGCTCGTTCTCGGCCGCGCTGAAGAAGGGAACGGACATCGGCGGCGGACCGATCATGCTGATCGTCGTCTCGCTGGTCACCATCCTCGCCGCCGGCATCCTCTTCCTGGAGCTCTACATCCGCGCCCTCCTGCTGTACGTGGGAGCGCTGCTCGGCGTCGTCGTGTACTCGGGACTCGTCGACAAGAACATGTGGGGCCACGTCCGCCGCTGGGCCGGGATCATGATCGCGGTCATCCTGGTGAAACCGATCATCGTGATCGTCCTCAGCCTCGCGGGCGCGCTGTCGGCCGGGAAGGGGCCGGACTCCTTCCAGGCCGTCGTCTCCGGCCTCGCCATCATCCTGCTGGCCATCTTCGCCTCCGCGATGATCTACCGCTTCGTCCCGGGCTTCGGCGACGAGATCGCCGCCGCCCGCACCAACCGCAAGCAGGCCACCGACGGCTCCCAGGCCGCCGCCGTGATCTCCTCCCCGGCCGCCCTCGTCTCCCAGGGCATCAAGACCCACAGCAGCCGGGGCAACCAGGGGGGCGGCGGCGCCCAGGCCCGCCCCGCCAACCCGATGTCCGGCGGCGTCGCCGCCCACAGCAGCCGGGGCTCATCCGGCGGCGGTGGCGGCGGCGGACCTGTCCCCTCCGCCGCACCCCCGCCCCGTAGCGGCTCCGGACCCACCAGCGGCACCCCGCACAGCAGCCGCAACACCGGCACCAAAGGCAACAACAGCACAGGAGGTGGAGGGCGTTGACGACCCAGTCCCAACCGGTCTCGCCCCGCCGCACGTATCTGATCGGCCGTGCCAGGCCGTCGGCGATCGTCGGCAAGAACCGCGAGACCGGCGAGATCGCGCTGATCATCGGCGGCGCGTTCCTCGGCATGATGTGCGGACTGCTGGTCCCCGTCCTGTCCCTGCGGATCCTGCTCCTCATGGGCTTCCCCATGCTGGCGCTGGCCGCCGTGTACCTCCCGTACAAACACCGCACGTTCTACAAGTGGTTCGAGATCAACCGCAGCTACAAACGCTCCCTGCGGCGCGGCACCACCTACCGCTCCGGCGCCATGGAGGCGGGCGTGCGCGGTGACGGGCGCGAGGTCGAGGTCGGGCCGCCGCCCGGCATCGGCCGGATCAACTGGCTCGCCGCGCCCTTCGGGCCCGACGAGATCGCCGTGCTCCTGCACGCCGACCGCCGGACCGTCACCGCCGCCATCGAGATCGAAGGTCCGGGCGTCGGCCTGCGCGACTCCGAGGACCAGGAGGCGCTCGTCGACCGGTTCGGCACCCTGCTCAAGCACGTGGCCAACGGCGACGGGTTCGTCACCCGCCTCCAGATGCTCGCCCGCACCCTGCCCGCCGACCCGGACGCGCACGCCAAGGACGTCGCCCAGCGCGGCGACCACGGCGCCCCCGACTGGCTCCAGGAGTCCTACCAGCAGCTCCAGTCCATGGTGTCGACCTCCAGCGAGCAGCACCGCGCGTACCTCGTCGCCTGTATGCAGTACTCGCGCGAGCTCGCCGCCGAGGCGAACGCCATGGCCCGCGCCGCCCGCCCCCAGACCGGCCGCAAGCTGGACCGGGACGCGGGGCTCGCCGTCGTCATGGCCCGCGAGCTCACCGACATCTGCGCCCGGCTCGCCGAGGCCGACATCCGGGTGCGCCAGCCGCTCGGCCAGGGCCGGCTCGCCTCGCTCGTGCACTCCATGTACGACCCCGACCACCCCATCGACCACATCCAGGCCATGACCAAGCGCAACGCCTGGCCCGCCGAGCTGGACGCGGTCGAGCCCACCTACCTCCAGGCCAAGACCCGCGAGTCCTCCACGCGCGCGCCCTGGTGCCACGCCACGGCGTGGGTGAAGGAGTGGCCGATGACCCCCGTGGGCGTCAACTTCCTGGCCCCCCTGCTCGTCCACACCCCGGACGTGATCCGTACCGTCGCGGTCTGCATGGACCTCGAACCCACCGAGGTCGCCATCGAACGCATGCTCACCGAGAAGACCAACGACGAGGCCGAGGCCTCGCGCGCGGCCAAGATGAACCGCACCGTCGACCCACGCGACATCGCCGCCCACGGCCGCCTCGACCAACGGGGTGAAGATCTCGCCAGCGGCGCGGCAGGCGTCAACCTCGTCGGGTACATCACGGTGTCGGCGCGCTCCCCCGAGGCCCTGGCGAGGGACAAGCGCACCATCCGCGCCTCGGCCGGCAAGTCGTACCTGAAACTGGAGTGGTGCGACCGCGAGCACCACCGGGCCTTCGTCAACACCTTGCCGTTCGCGACCGGCATCCGCCGCTAGCCGAGAGCTGATAGGGGCCCTGCTCATGCGAGATCCGCTCTCCGCGCTCACCAACGCCTTCACCTCCTTCCTCTTCGGCAAGGTCGAGACCACCCGGCTGCCGGTGCGCACCTCCACGGGCCAGGCGCAGGCCGTCTATCTGCCGACGGCGGCGCCGGGCCTGGGCGACTCGGGCGTGATCATCGGCCGCGAGGTCTACAGCGGCAAGGGATACATCTACGACCCCTTCCAGCTGTACGGCCAGCAGCTGCCCGCGCCGCACTGGCTGGTCCTCGGCGAGTCCGGCAACGGCAAGTCGGCGCTGGAGAAGACCTATGTGCTGCGCCAGCTGCGCTTCCGCGACCGGCAGGTCGTCGTCCTCGACGCCCAGGGCGAGGACGGCGTCGGCGAATGGAACCTCATCGCGCGCGAGCTGGGGATAACCCCCATCCGGCTCGACCCGATGGCCGCCCTCGACGGCGGTATCAAGCTCAACCCGCTGGACCCGGCGATCACCACCACCGGCCAGCTGGCGCTCCTGCGCACCATCATCGAGGTGGCGATGGGGCACGGGCTCGACGAGCGCTCGGGCTTCGCCCTGAAGGTCGCGCACGCCTACGTCAACGAGACCATCACCGACCGCCAGCCGGTCCTGATGGACATCGTGGAGCAGCTGCGCCACCCGGAGGCCGCCTCGGCGGTCGCCATGAACGTCGACATAGACGACGTCCGGGCCTGGGGCCTGGACGTGGCGCTCGTCCTGGACCGGCTGGTCGACGGCGACCTGCGGGGCATGTTCGACGGACCGACGAGCGTCGGCATCGACCTGGACGCCCCGCTGATCGTCTTCGACCTCTCGCACATCGACCGCAACTCGATCGCGATGCCGATCCTGATGGCCATCGTCGGCGTCTGGCTTGAGCACACCTGGATCCGGCCCGACCGCAAGAAGCGCATCTTCCTGGTGGAGGAGGCCTGGCACATCATCAACTCGCCGTTCGTGGCCCAGCTCTTCCAGCGGCTGCTCAAGTTCGGCCGGCGGCTCGGTCTGTCCTTCGTGGCGGTGGTGCACCACCTGTCGGACGTCGTGGACGGGGCGGCGGCGCGCGAGGCGGCGGCGATCCTGAAGATGGCGTCGACCAGGACGATCTACGCCCAGAAGGCGGACGAGGCGAGGGCGACGGGCCGGGTCCTCGGCCTGCCCCGCTGGGCGGTCGAGATCATCCCGACGCTCACGCCCGGTATCGCCGTCTGGGACGTCAACGGCAATGTCCAGGTCGTCAAACACCTGGTCACCGAGCGGGAACGGCCCCTGGTCTTCACCGACCGGGCCATGACCGAGTCGGCGGCGACCGACGACGTGCTCGCGCACGAACTGGAGAGCCGTCTGGAATCGGAGAGCGAGCGCAGGGCAGCGATGATGGAACAGCAAATGTCAGGCACCTCCTCCCCCGAGTCGACCGTGGCCTGACGGTCGGTGGGCCCCTCCCCCCGAGGGGCCCGCCCGATCAACGGCCGCCCGCAGCACCAAAGTTCCCCGACACGCGCAAGTCGGCCCGACACGCCGGAGGTTGCCTGCAATGCCGGAGTCCCGCTCCCGCGGCGAGGAGCGCGGCATCCCCGACTCCCTACTGGTCGGGCTGCTCGCGTTCCTGCTCGGTCTGACGGTCCTGGTCTGGATGGCGACGGGTCTCGCCGGCCTGTTCAGCCACGGCGCCTGGCCGGACGCAGTGACGTTCACCCGCACCCCGCTCGCCCTGCGCCAACTGGTCCAGGCCCCCCACGACCTCCCGGCGGCCTGGCCTGACACCCCCGCCGCCCAGCTCTCCGGCTACGGCCTCTTCTGGGGCCTGCTCATCAGCGAACTGCTCATCCTGCTCGTGCTGTTCATCTTCGCCCTCGGCACGTGGTCCCGTTGGAAGGCGGTCCGCGCGAGAGCCAGAGAGGCGGCCGCGACGCAGGCCGCGCAGACGCCCGGCGAGCCGACGAGACACACGGACACGCGCGCGTGGAGCACGGCGACGGACACGGATAGGGCTACGAGTACGGGGACGGGACCGGGTACGGGTGTGGGTGCCGCTGTTGGTGCCGGTGCCGGTGTGGATATGAGCAAGGGTCCGGGTCCGGCCCCGGGTACGGACCCGGATACGGCTCGTACCGTACGTACGGAGGAGGGCGCGGGGAGCGAGACCGAGGCCGCCCCCGGCCTCGCCGCCGCACTCACCCCGGGCCTCGCCCCCACACCCGCCGCCCCGCCTGTCACCGCCTCCGTCACCCCGCCCACCCCCACGGCCTGGGCGCCCGACGACCCAGCCGGACGTCTTCCCGCACCGCGCGCGGCCCGTCCGGCCCGACTCGTCTACGGCGGCCCCGACACCCGTCGCCCCACCGCCGTCCAGGCCATCCAGGACGCCGAGGGTGCCGCGCTCGTCATCACCTCGGACCCGAGCCTCTGGGCGGAGACGAAGGACGCGCGCGCGAAGCTCGGCCCTGTGCACGTGTACGACCCGGGGCACCTCTGCGACACCCCGGCCCGGCTGCACTGGTCGCCCACGAGCGGCTGCGAGGACGCGGAGGTGGCGGCGGCGCGCGCGACGGCTCTGCTCGCGCCGGTACGCCCGCAGGCCCGGATCGACGCCGCCATGGCCGACACCGCCGAGACCCTGCTGCGGTGCTGGCTGCACGCGGCCGCGCTGGACAGCCGGGACGGCAAGGCGGTCAAGCAGATGCACCGCTGGGCCCAGGGCACCGGCGCCCACGAGGCCGTACGGATACTCCGCACCCACCCCAAGGCCATGAGCGGCGCGGCGGGCCTGCTGGAGTCGGCGCTGACCGCGCACCCCGAACGCCGGGAGATCGCCCAGGAGCTGACGGCCCGTGCGCTCGACGCGCTCTCCTCGATCCACATCCGCGAGGCCTGCACACCCAACCGAGCGGATTCGCTCGCGCTGGCATCATTCGCCGCCGAAGGGGGCACGCTTTACGTGGTGGGTGAAGCCATCGAGGATCCGCGGTCCCGTCCCGCCGCGATGCCCCTCCTGACCGCCCTCGCCTCAGACGTGGTCGAGCGCGGCCGCCGCATGGCCGAACGGTCACCCGACGGTCGGCTCGACCCACCAATGACGCTGGTCCTGGACGACGTGGCGGCGGTCGCCCCGCTGCCCCGGCTGCCCGAACTCCTGTCGACCGGGCAGGACATGGGCCTGCCGACCCTGGTCCTGCTCCGCTCGGCCGAACAGGCCCGGGCCCGCTGGACCGAGACACTGACGCCCTAGCCCGGCCCCTGCGAGCACCAGACGGGCGTTACAGACACGCCGGACCTACGGACGCGGGAACTCCATCTCTACCTCGTACGCGGCGGCCGGCTGCCCGGCGCCGGCGGGGACGGTCTTGCCCGTCCGTACGAACCCGAACTTCCGGTAGAAACCCTCGGCCCGCTCGTTCTGATTGTGCACATAGAGCCGTACGCGCTCCAGGCGCGGCCGCTCCAGGGCCCAGGCCCACTCCAGCGCGGCCTCGAAGAGCCGCTCGGTGAGCCCGACGCCCCGGAACTCGGGACGCACGAAGACAGCGACGAGATGCCCCTGGGCGGCCTCGATGTCCAGCCCGAAGAAGTCCACGTTCCCGGCCTGTTCGACCAGGACGACGACCGAGCCGGCCCAGGTTCCGTCCGGGCCCTCGGCCACGAACTGCCGCCCACCGGGAGCATCGCCGGAGACGCCGGCCGTCCGCTCCTCCCAGAAGGAGTCGGGGCGTACTGCTGCCTCTTCGGCGGTCTCAAGGAACGCGACGGGGGCGGCGGGGTCGGCGAGCCCGGCCATCCGGAGTTCCTTGGCCTTGCGCCATTCATCGGCCCGTACGGGGCGTATCACGTGGTCCATGGCGTGATCCTGCCACGGAACGCAGAAAAGCCCCGCACCATTAATCCTTGCGGATCATGGTGCGGGGCTTCCCGCAATATTTGTTCGGCGGCGTCCTACTCTCCCACAGGGTCCCCCCTGCAGTACCATCGGCGCTGAAAGGCTTAGCTTCCGGGTTCGGAATGTAACCGGGC